>NZ_VTKY01000001.1 GCF_020514095.1 Synechococcus sp. MU1643
TAGGCCGTTGGGAGAAGAAGGATGCCGGACCAGCCGACAAAAACGAAGCGGTCGCGCTTGAGCCAGTCATCGAGGACGTCAAACCATCCCCGCTGTGGCGCGCGTCCTACAGCGATCGTCATGAGAGGTGAACGGTGCGGAAAGCCGCAGGCTGTGGGATACGCCGCGACCTTAACAATCTTCACGCGACCTGCGGGGCTGATTTGCGTGAGCTGAAACCCGCTGTATCGCTCTGTTTCTTAGGGATTTTTTCCTATTCCGTCCTCAGGGCCTTTCTGCGGTCACAATGGCGCTTCGTTCTGGCTGGTTCATGTCCGCAGCAGTGCTTGAGCAACCTGTGCTCGGCTCCCGTCGTTTCTCGAATTTTCTGGTGGCCTCGGCCGTCACGATTGGGGGCGTGGGCTTCCTCCTGGCTTCGCTGTCGAGTTACCTCGGGCGCGATCTGCTCCCTCTGGGGCACCCCGCTGCGCTGGTGTTTGTCCCCCAGGGCCTGGTGATGGGCTTGTACAGCCTTGCTGCGGCCTTGCTGGCCACCTACCTCTGGTATGTGATCGCTGTGAACGTTGGTGGCGGCAGCAATCGTTTCGATAAGGATGCCGGCGTGGTGACAATTAGTCGCCGTGGTTTTCGCAAACCCGTTCTGGTGGAAATCCCCCTCAAGGACGTCAAGGCGGTGAAGGTTGACGTGCGCGATGGCTTCAATGCGCGCCGCCGTGTCGCCCTGAGAATCCAGGGACGCCGCGACATGCCGCTCACCCGCGTTGGTGAACCGCTTCCTTTGGCGCAGCTGGAGAAGGACGGTGCTGAACTGGCTCGCTTTCTGGGCGTCAACCTTGAGGGCCTTTGATCCGATGCGTCGTCTTCGTTCCTGGACTCTGCTGCTGCTCATCCCGTTGTTGGTGAGTTGCAGCCCATCCCCGCGAGCTTTGGTGGTGACGGGTTGTGCCGATGCTCAGGCGGCCTGCCTGCAGGGGCTGGCCGCCGTCACCATGCAGACGAGCCAGGGCGAGTTCACAATCGAAGTGAACGGCGATGCCGCTCCCCTCACCTCCGGCAATTTCATTGATCTGGTGCGGCGCGGCACCTATGACGGAACGATGTTCCACCGCGTTGTTCGCGAGCCCTTCCCCTTCGTGGTGCAGGGGGGCGATCCGCAATCCAGTGATCGATCGGTTCCCCTGGGGCAGCTCGGCACCGGCAGTTTTGTGGATCCAGATAACGGTCAGGCGCGGATGATCCCGCTTGAGATCAAGTTCCGATCCGAGCCGCAACCCCGTTACAGCAGGGTAAGCACCAACCCTGCTGAACTTGATGCTCTGGAGTTGCCCCATGAGCGTGGGGCGGTGGCCATGGCCCGCTCTCAGGCTCCTGACTCAGCCAGCGCCCAGTTCTATGTGGCATTGCGTCCCTTGCCGGAACTCGACGGTCGTTACGCCGTCTTCGGACGTGTTGTGGATGGCATGGAAGTGGTGGATGCGATCCAGCAAGGGGATCGCATTACCGGTGCAGCAATAAGCGAGTGAACTCAGGCCGGCACGCGGTTCTGGCTTGGAGACACTTTGAGCATTTCCGTGTTCACTCCTGAGGCTCGCTCAAGGGCCACCTTGCCGGTGCGGGCGATTTCCAGGATGCCGAAGGGGGCCATCAACCGTTCAAGGGCCACCAGCTTCCCGGGATCCCCCACCACTTCCAGGGTCAGGGCTTCATCGGCCACGTCCACCACCTTGGCCCTGAACACCTGAACGAGTTCGATCACGGCGCCCCGGGATGTCGCCGGTGCTGAAACTTTGAGCAGCATCAGTTCCCGTTCCACGGCCGGGCGCTGGGTTAGGTCGAGAACCTGAAGTACGTTCACCAGTTTGTCCAGCTGTTTGGTCATCTGCTGGAGCGTCTGGTCATCGCCCTCCACCACCATGGTGAGGCGCGACTGCCCTTCGGCCTCTGCTGGGCCGACGGCCAGACTGTCGATGTTGAAGCCGCGTCGGGCGAAGAGTCCTGCGATCCGGCTGAGTGCGCCGGATTCGTCCTCAACCACCACCGAAAGGGTGTGTTTCATCGCCGCTGGTCGTCCCCTGCCGGTCTGTTCCTCCCAAGTTACGGTCCAGCCAGGGCAACAACACAGCCAGGAATCGATCGGGCGCTTCGTCGTGGGGGCAATGACCGCAGCGATCCAGCACCTTCAGCTCGAGTTCGGAGTGACTGGCGGCCACGGATTCGCCGATGGCTAGGGGTACAAATCGATCCTGACGGCCCCAGATCAGAAGCATGGGTGCCCGCAGTTGTTCGAGCAGTGCAGGGGCTGTAGCGCCTCGGGGACGGTTGGCCATGCCCAGGCTCATGCCCCGCAGGGCCCGGGCGGCTGTGGGGCGTCGGGCAGGACGGGCGATCAGCTGCGCCAGCTCTCGGTCGGATTGGATCGATTGCCAATAGGCCCCCTGAAGCCCGGTTTTGAGTAAGCCAGTGCGCGCGATCAAGGGCACCACAAGCTCAAGCGGAAGCAAGTGCAGCACCAGTGCGAGTAGGCGCCGCTGCCAACGCCGCCGCCAGGGAGCCCGTCGTTTCGGCAGCGGTTGAATCAGGGCAGGGTCCGGTAGGGGCGCGGCGACCACCGCCCGCACCTGGTTCGGTGCCAACACCGCGGCGGTGAGCGCTGTTAAGCCCCCTAGGGAATTGCCGATCACCACCGCTGGCCCCTGTACCACCTGATCGAGGAATGCACAAACCTGCAGGGCCCAGAGCCGGTTGTCCATCGGCCGCGCCGGCTGAGCGGATTGGCCGAATCCCAGCAGGTCCAGGCTGTAGACCCGCCAGCCCTGATCAGCCAGACGTGGCGCGCAGTGGCGCCAGTGTCCGCTGGCTGCGCCGAAACCATGCAACAGCAGCAGCGCAGGGCCCGCTTCAGGGCCGCTGACCCGCCAGTGGCAGGGCCAGCCCCTCCACGGCCAGGTGCTCTGGACACCCCACTCGGCAGTCTGGACAGCAGCAGGCGGCACCCTTCTGACCTCAACCGATCATCACTATCGCGAAGGTTTGGCTGAGCTCAGCCTTGGTCCAGGCTTTTTCAGGCCTGAGTCGCGTCCGGCCCGGGACCTGTCAGTGTTGTTGGCCCGTCACCAGATTCTTCACGCCACGCGGCCCCTGCGCTGGCTTGATCTGATGGCTGGTTGCGGGATCCGGCCCCTGCGCTGGGGGTTGGAGGCGCTGGGCAACCAGGCCGTTGAGACAGAGCTCTGGATCAACGATGGGGATCCAGATCGGCTGCCCCTGATCCAGGCCAATGTGCAGGGGCTGGGGTGTTCAACGCGGCTCACAGCTGATGCCGCAGACCTACTGCTGCACCGGTCGATTGTTCAGCGACACTGGTTCGATTTCATCGACCTTGATGCCTTCGGCTCTCCTGGGCCTCTGATTCAGCCGGCGCTCCAAGCCCTTCGCTTCGACGGCCTGTTGTTTCTGGCCTCCACGGATGGCCGGTCCCCCACTGGCCATGACCGGCCGGGTGCAATCCGCAGCCTTGGAGCCGCCGCTCGCGCCCACCCTTCCAGCTGGGAAATGGCCCTGCGTCAGCAGATCGGGCTGGTGGCGCGGCAAGCCTGGATGCTGGGGCGCGGACTGCAGCCGCTGTTCAGCTTCAGTGAAGGCCGCACCTTTCGTCTGGCCCTGCGCCTGCGGCGCCAGATCCCAGCGGGCGATGAAAAGAAGCTTGGGCTGGTGGCCCGTTGCGAAAGCTGTGGTGCTCAACGGGTGCAGCCTCTGCTCAAGCTCAGCGGCTGGCCGGCCTGTGACTGCGTAGCTGGACAGGGGCGGTGGAGCATCAGCGGCCCGTTGTGGATCGGTCCCTTGCAGGAGCAGAAGCTGTTGCAGCATCTGCTTGCCGATGCTCAACAGCTGGGGCGTCAGCAGATCAGCCCCGCCACGTTTCGGCTGATGCAGCGCCTGCAGGCGGATCCCGGAGATCGCCCCACGGTCTGGCCCACTGATGAGCTGGCTCGGCGGCTGGGCATCGGTGGGCCGCCAGCTCTGGGGCCATTGGTCCAGGCGCTCCAGGCCGCGGGCTATCGCGCCAGTGCCAGCGGCGTCATGGCAGGGCAGGTGCGAACCGATGCTGGATTACCGCAGCTGTTACAGATCTGCACCAGCCTGCGGGGGGAAGGGATTTAAATGGGCGGGCGATCGCTTTGCCCAGACCATGGCTGCTGAGATTTTTGGAACTGCTGCGATTTTCTGGGTCTTGATTCCCGTCGGCCTCGCTGGTGGTGCTCTGCTTCTGAAACTGCAGGGCGACGACTGAAGCAGTCGCTTCGAAGCGGGGGCCATTAGGCTCGCTCCTTCGTAAGGAAGGCGCCGATGCAAGTGCTTGTGGTGGGTGGCACCGGCACCCTGGGACGACAGATCGCCCGTCGTGCTCTTGATGCCGGCCACCAGGTGCGCTGCATGGTGCGGACGCCCCGTAAAGCTGCCTTCCTGCAGGAATGGGGTTGTGAGCTCACCCGGGGCGACCTCTTGGAGCCCGACAGCCTCGATTACGCCCTCGAGGGCATGGATGCCGTGATTGATGCATCCACCAGTCGCCCCAACGATCCCCGCAGCATCTACGAAACGGATTGGGACGGAAAGCTCGAACTGCTTCTTGCCTGTGAACGGGCAGGGGTGAAGCGTTTTGTCTTTCTCTCACTGTTGGGCGCGCATCAGCACCGCGACGTTCCCCTAATGGACATCAAGGCCTGCACGGAGAAGCTGCTGGAGTCCTCGGATCTCGATTACACGATCCTGCAGGGTGCCGCCTTCATGCAGGGGGTGATCAGTCAGTTCGCCATTCCTGTTCTGGAGAGTCAGACCGTGTGGGTCAGTGGTAGCCCCACGGCTATTGCCTACATGAACACTCAGGACATGGCCCGCTTTGCCGTCGCGGCACTCGAGCGGGAGGAAACCGTGCGCGGCACCTACCCCGTTGTAGGCCCCAAGGCCTGGAACACCGGTGAACTGGTCCAGCTCTGTGAACGCTGCAGTGGCAAGACAGCTCGTGTGTTCCGGGTGCAGCCATTCTTGATCAACCTGATGCAGGGGGTGGCGTCCTTCTTTGAACCCGCCGTCAACGTGGCAGAGAGGTTGGCTTTCGCTGAGGTCACCGGCAGCGGTCAGACCCTGGATGCCCCTATGCAAAACAGCTATGCCGCCTTCGGTCTTGAGGCCTCGGAGGCCACGGACATGGAGGGCTACATCGGCGAGTACTACGACACGATCCTGAAGCGCCTGCGCGAAATGGAAGCCGATCTCGACAAAGATGCGAAGAAAAAGCTGCCTTTCTGAACCTTGATCCCTCTTGGTTCTTTTGTACTATCGCCTTAACTAATTCCTACCTTATGGCTGTCGCTCAGCTCAAAAACCTGCAGCGGCGTCTGCAGCTGTTGTCGGATGAGGCGGAACAGGGCCTCAACCGCGTTTGCGGCCATGAGCTATGGAAGTCGGTGGGCCCCGATGCGGTGGATGGTATGGCTGATCCCGACCGACGGGCCGAGGCCAACTACTGGTATGGCCAGTGGAATGTGGTGCGTGAGCTGCAGGAGGCAATCGGCTGATGGCGGAGTCGTGTTGTTCGTCCCCAGTGCCGCAGTCTCTGGATCAAACTCAGGCGGTTGAAGCCCGCTATGGAGCTGCTGCCCAAGAGCAGGAACCCTGCCTTTGCACCCCGGTCGGCTTCGACCCTGCCCTGCTCAGGGTGATTCCGGAAGCTGTCATTGACCGTGATTACGGCTGTGGTGATCCCACCCGTTGGGTCAAGCAGGGGGACCGCGTGCTCGACCTGGGCAGCGGCAGCGGCAAAAACGCCTTCATCTGTAGCCAAATCGTCGGGGCATCTGGTCATGTGACCGGAGTGGATCGCAACGCCGACATGCTGGCCCTGTCGCGTGAAGCGATCCCGGTTGTTGCCTCAGCCGTGGGGTTCGACAACGTCCGTTTTGTTGATGGAGCCATCGAAGCCCTGGATGCCCCCACGGCAACAGGTGAACCCCTGATCGCTGATGGTTCGATCGATGTGGTGCTGAGCAACTGTGTGCTCAACCTGGTGAACCCGTCGGCACGGGACAGGCTTCTGGCCAACATTCGGCGGGTCCTGCTCCCCGGTGGTCGCGTCGCCATCAGCGACATCGTTTGCGATCAGGTGGTGCCCCTGCGGTTGCAGCAGGACCCTGATCTCTGGAGCGGTTGCATCAGCGGCGCCTGGCAAGAGCAGGCGTTCCTGAAGGCCTTTGAAGCTCTTGGCTTTGAGCAAGTTCGCTACGCCGATCGGAGTGAGCAGCCCTGGCGTGTGGTGGAAGACATTGAATTCCGGGCGGTCACCCTCGTCGGCGTCCTCCCCGCCGAGGCCCAGCGCTCGAGCTGCTGCTGATCAGGCGGTTCAGCCGTTCCTGTTCGACAGCCGTCACCGCACGCCAAGTACCGGGTTGAAGGCCCGCGAGGTCCAGCGCTGGACCGTTGTCCATTAAGTCGATACAGCAGCGCACCAAACGCAACGTTGGCAGGCCAACAGCAGCTGTCATCCGGCGCACTTGCCGGTTGCGCCCCTCGGTGAGGGACAGCTGCAGCCAACTTGTGGGAATCGCAGCGCGGTAACGAATTGGAGGGGTTCTGTCGGGCAACTGCAGTTGCTCCTGACCCTGAAGCCAGTGCACTTTCGCAGGCAAGGTGCGGCGCCCCTGAACCACAACCCCATCGCGAAGCTGTTGCAGTTGATCGGTGTTGGGGGTTCCTTCCACCTGCGCCCAGTAGCTGCGCCAGTGCCCAAAGCGAGGGTCAGTGAGGCGCTGTTGCAGTCGGCCATTGTTGGTGAGGATCAGCAGCCCCTCGCTGTCGGCGTCGAGGCGTCCTGCGGCATACACCTCGGGCACATCAACAAAGTCGCTCAGGCAACGCCAGCGGCTTCCTTCTTCCGGCGTGAATTGACTTAAAACCCCGAAGGGCTTGTTCAGCAGCAACGTCGTCAAGTCAGCTTGCGTTTTCGCGCATCCTCCACAGGTTGACCACGCCAATGGAGATCAGCAGCAGGCCGAGATCCAGGCTCAACGGGGGGAGAATCACGGACGGCGGATGTGTGTCGGCGTTGGAGCCTAAGGGCTGTGTTCTCTCTGCGGGGTGCAAGTGGCCTTCTAAACTGACTTCAGCAAGACAGAACTGGCGACCAGCGCATGATCGAAACCTCGGGTGTGATCGAGAAGGAACAGGGCAACGGGTTCTATCTGGTCACCCTCGAGCAGCCTGCTGGTCACCAATGCCTCTGCAGAGCCGCTGGAAAGCTCACCAAGTTCCGGATCAAATTGCTTGCTGGTGACAAGGTGCTGGTGGAGATCAGCCCCTACGACCTCACCCGCGGCCGAATCACCTACCGAGAGCGCAATGCCGGTGCTCCTGGCGGTCGTCCCGGCGGCAACCGTCCCGGCGGACCGCGCCGTCGCTGAGGGCCGCTGCCCTCAGGCGGGTGTCTGAAGACAAGCTTCAATTGCAGCTTTGAATTCACTGCGCTGTTTTACGCCGCGCCACTGCTTGACCATCGCCTTGTTGTGGAACAGCTGCACGGTGGGTGTGCCATTCACTCCGGCCTGTTCGGCGATCTCCTGATCGGCCTCGATGTCGATGACAACGGCCTGGGCGGATCCAGCAAGTTCTTGAATCACCCGCTGCAACTGGGGCTTCAGCACGTGGCAAGGCCCGCAGCTGGGTGAGGTGTAAATCACCAGCAGAGGCTTGGCGCTGTCGTGGTAGAGCTTGCGTAGGGCAAAGCTTCCTTTCTGCCACAGCCCTTGGGGGTCGTAGGTGGCTTCTGTGGTCACATCCACATTCACAGGACGTTCTGCCACCGCCGGCTCCACCTGCTCACGCTGCACCCGAGTGGCCAGGTTGTGGTGACTCAGCCAGCGCTCCGCTGCCAAGGCCGCCTTGCATCCACTGCCAGCTGCGGTGATGCCCTGTCGCCATTCGGCATCGGCCACATCCCCGGCTGCGAAGACGCCTTCCATTGACGTCTCCGGCCGTCCCGGCTCCGTTGTCAGATAACCCTTCCGGTCCAGATCCAATTGCCCATGAAGCAGATCGGTGTTTGGGGTGTGTCCGATGGCATAGAAGAGGCCTTTGACGGAGAGGGTGGTTGAGCTGCCCTCAACGCGATTGCGCAGGGTCATCGACTGCATCCAGTCGTCCCCGCTCACGTCATCGATCTCACTGTTCCAGTGCACCGTGATCGCGTCGTTGGCAAACACCCGATCAGCCATGGCGGCACTGGCGCGGAGTTTGTCGGAGCGCACCACCAGATGCACATGGCTTCCGTATTTGGTCAGATACACCGCCTCTTCACAGGCGGAGTCACCGCCGCCCACCACGGCGAGTTCCTCATTGCGGAACTGAGGTGTGGCGCCGTCACAGATCGCGCAGGCGCTAATACCTTTGCTCCAGAAGGTTTCCTCCGAGGGCAGTTGGAGACGGTTGGCACTGGCGCCGGTGGCAACCACCAGGGCGTGGGTGCGGATGGTCTGTCCTTCGACCTCAAGGCGATAGGGCTTGGCGCTGAGATCAATGCTGTCGGCATCCGCTTCCAGCAGGTGGGTGCCCCACCGCACCGCCTGGGCCTTCATTAAGTCCATCAGATCGGGGCCGAGCACACCGTCAGGGAAGCCCGGGAAATTCTCAACATGGGTAGTGGTCATCAACTGGCCGCCAGGGATTCCGCCGCGTTGAAATCCAGTGACCAGAAGCGGTTGCAGGTTGGCCCTTGCTGCATAGATGGCAGCTGTGTAACCGGCTGGCCCTGAGCCAACGATGACCAGATTTTCGATGTGATCCTGACCGGCTTGACCCACCGCTTAAGCGAACTGACTATGAGTTAAATCTAAAGCCCTGTCAGAAGCCTGCGTGAGGAAATGCTTGAGGATGAACGAATGGGATTTAGAAGAGTTTAAGAAAATATTCAGATTTCGACTTGTGAGTCGTTGGAGGTGGGGTCGTGAATCGGGCGTCGTTTGCTTGGGTTGCGCGGAACCGCCAAAACATTGGCCTCAAGCATCTCAACGTTTTCACCGATGCATGTGATCCATTCGCAGAATTCTTGCGTTATCGCGTAACTGTCTTCATAGCGCTCTTCCTTGTCCAGGACTGCAATGCGAGTGGATGCCCAGCCCGTTGCAACGACGATCCGACGTTCCATTGCAGCGTCCATGACTATCTCCTCGACGTTGATCAGGTTGACGGATTGGGGGCCCCATTCGACCGTCCATTTGCAGATATTCGCATTTTCCTCTGGCTAATGCTGTGCTCAGCGCTGCAAAAAAGCGGGCAATTCGGGCGTTTTTAGCCGGATGACAGCGCCGGCTCCGTCCTCCACGGCTTCCAGGGGAAGGCTTGGTCCGCGCCAGGCTCCGACCTCCAGCTGCTCGTCCTTGGCCGCCTGCTCATGAGGGCGAAGCACGTAGGGCTCGGCCACCGACCATGAGCGGGCGTAGTCCATCAGTAGTGGGTCCGCTGGAGCAAAGACGAAGGAGGCTTCCCTGGGAATGGCTTCGCGGGCGGCCAGTTCGGGCGTCATCCGCACGGCCCGGGTGATGCCCTGCACAAAGCGGCTTCGGGTCACCACGGTGGTCAGGTAGGCCACCACCCGTAGACGTGGCGCATCAAAGCCTTCCGCGCACATGTCGATGCTCACTAGCCAATCGGCGTTACCGCTTTGGAAGGCGTTCAAGCGCTCCGTTGCTTGGGGGCTCTGGGAATGGATCAACTCCACCCGGTTGCCGTCGTCAATCAACACTCGGCTGATGGCCTCGGCGTGGCTGATATCGCGGGCGATCACAAGGCCAGCAGCCTGCGGCTGCCGCTCGTGCAACTGATTCAGCTTCTGCTGGGCGCGCAGCAGAACCTGCTGGCCAATGCTGCTGCTGTCGGCCAGACGGATGGCGCGACGCAGGTTGCGCGCGCGCCAGCTTTCCCGTTGTTCAGCCGATAGGGGGGAAACGTCACGGTCGGGTTGTCCTTCGCGGCTGTGTTCCACCCAGCCGTCCTGAAAGCGAAACTCCAGGGGGCGCACATCCCCTGCGGCGATCAAGTCCCTGGGTTCAACGCAGAGGTCCGGACGGATTTGCTCAACCCACCCACCGCCATCCAGCCGTACGCGGATGCGCCGGGCTGCGCAGAACGCCAGGTTGTCGGCACGAAAGGGGGTCCCTGTGAGCCCCAGGCGCAGCCGCAGGCTGCTGGTCATCTCCAGAAAAGTCTGCCCCCATGCGGTGGCGTCCGGCTCGTTGGGATTGACGCCGAGATGGTGGGCCTCATCGGCGATCGCCATGCAGGCGCTCAGGCCCCATCGCGCGAGCCGTGCTCCCAGAGCCTCGCGCTGGCGACCGGCACCCTGATAGGTCACCAACAAGCCATCGGCGTCTTGGCTTTGCTCCGGCGGGCAGGGCCACTCCTCCAGCCGCAAGCCAAGACGCGCCGCTGCGGATTTCCATTGATTGAGGATTGAGGTTCGGTGGCAAAAGACCACGAAATGGTCCAGCCGGCCTTGATCTCGCATGGCGCGGAATCCCAGCAAGGCCCCGAGGGTTTTGCCTGCCCCTGGGCCTGCAAACACCAACAGGTCGCGGCTGCTGCCCTCAAGCTCGAGCCTGCGACGCAGCAGCTGGATCAGCTGTTGCTGCCACTGCCGGGGTTGGACGGGGGAGCGGCTTAGCTCGGTATTGTGGGTTCCCGGGAGATTGAAGCTGACAGCTGAGATATCACCTCTCGGTAAGATGAGTCTTTTTAACCATTCTTTTGTGCTGTGGCATCTCTACTGTCCGGCCATCAGCTCCATCGGGATCGGGTCCCGCCCATCGCCATGGCCCAACGTCGTTTTTTCAGCAGCCCCCTCGACCAGCAGCGCGACCAACTCGATGGCTGCTGGGAACTCGATTGCGACATCGATCCGTTGATTCTTCGGGCACGCGTCCTGCACCGCCGCGGCGAGGTGAACTGGGCCGTGGGCCTCGAACAGGAAGTGCTGCCGATCGTTTGAGCCGGCAGCATGTCTTGAATAAACGCCCCTGCTTCAGAGCGCTTCGGCGTGGTTGACTACGAGGTGCTCCACTTCCATTAAGGCCTCTTCTGAGGCGGTGCGGGCGGCAGTGAAATCCCCCTTGGCTGAATCCAGCAGCTGTTGAGCGAGCCGATCCAGCAGCTCTTCTTTCCGTTCCTCAAGCATCGCCACGATTTCGGTTTCCACCAGGGTGCGCACAGCCTTAATGCGTAGGTCATCGTTTTCCGCTTCCGCGAAGGTGCCCTGCACGAGTTCCTGGATGAACAGGCGGTGCACTTCGCTGCTGCGCAAGAAGCTTTCCGTGGCGTTGATCATCCCGTCCACCAGGGTGCGATCGGGTTCGCTTTCGCCGTCGTTGAGCTTGAACTCCCAGTCGAGATGTCGGCGCTGCCAGCCGGCTGTGTGCAGGCTCGGCATCACGCTTTGCGAAAAAGTGTCGACGGAGATTTCATAGATCCGCTCCGCCAGCCGTTCACACCAGCCTTTGCCGTGCAACTGGAGGGTGGACTGCATGGTTTCCCGTTCGACGGCATGTCCACCGTGGTGGCTGTGGCAGAGACCGTCGGGACACTCGATTGCGCTGAGACCCATGGGAAGCACAGAGGGTGCACTTCACGTAGCAAGAACGACAGAAGCTCTGTGCGTTCTTCAGGAAGTTTCCCCGATCTCGAGAAGGCGACCTTCTACCCTGTGCCGGGTCGGTGGTTGTGTTCGCCTTGCCCAGACTTCTTATACCGGTGGAGTCGATTCCGGGAGAAACCCGTGTCGCGGCAACACCGGACACGGTCAAGAAATTTATTTCCTTGGGCTGCAGCGTCGTAGTCGAACGCGGAGCCGGTACCCCCTCCGGACACCTCGATGAGGCTTACGCCGCGCAAGGCGCGGAGCTCATGGAGTTGGGAGACACGTCGGCCTGGTTCCAGGCCGACGTGTTGCTCTGTGTTCAAGCACCGAGCGCAGCCACTTTGGCCCGCCTGCGCCAGGGAGCGCTGGTGGTTGGTCTGCTCTCCCCCTACGCCAACGAAGAGCTGACGGCCGCCCTGAAGCGCAGCGGCCTCTCCGCCATGGCGCTCGAGCTTTTGCCCCGGATTAGCCGGGCGCAGTCTGCCGATGCGCTGTCCTCCCAGGCCAACATCGCTGGCTATAAGTCGGTGCTGCTGGCCTCCGCCGCGCTGGACCGTTACTTCCCGATGCTGATGACGGCAGCGGGCACCGTTCAGCCAGCCAAGGTGGTGATTCTCGGAGCGGGTGTGGCAGGGCTGCAGGCTGTGGCCACAGCGCGACGTCTGGGTGCAGTGGTGTATGTCAGTGACATCAGGCCTGCGGTGAAAGAACAGGTCGAATCCCTTGGAGCTCGTTTCATCGAGCCCCCAGAGATGGAGGAGAAGCCTGCGGAATCCGGTGGCTATGCCAAACAGGCTTCCGACGCCTTCCTTGCAGCCCAGCGTCAGCAGCTGTCGGATCAGCTGGCCGAGGCCGACGTGGCCATCTGCACCGCCCAGGTGCCGGGCCGTCGCGCTCCGCGTCTGATCAGCGAAGACATGCTTGATCGGATGCGCCCCGGTGCGGTGGTGGTTGACCTGGCCGTAGCCCAGGGCGGCAACTGTGCCGACACCGTTCCTGGCCAGACCGTGGATCGCAAGGGTGTGAAGCTGATCGGTGGTAATGATCTGCCCTGCAGTGTGCCCAATCACGCCAGTGCGCTTTACGCCCGCAACCTTGTGGCTCTGCTGGAGCCCACCTTGAATGACGGCGTCCTCAGCCTCGATCCCGAGGATGAACTAATTGCCGGTTGTCTGATTGCCCAGGACGGCAGCATTCGTCGTGGCGATGTTCTTACCCCAGGTTCCAACTGATGTTTGTTGAATTCCTCTGGGTTCTCCTGCTTGGCAGCCTGCTTGGGCTGGAGTTGATCGGCAAGGTCCCCCCCACCCTGCACACTCCCTTGATGAGTGGTGCCAATGCCATCTCGGGCATCACCGTGTTGGCAGCGCTCACCGCCATCATCAAGGCTGGCGATAACACTGTGGTGTTGTTGCTTGGTTCCGTCTCGCTGGGCTTTGCCCTGTTCAACGTGATCGGGGGCTTCCTCGTGACCGATCGGATGCTGGCCATGTTCAGCCGCAAGCCTGCTCGTAAGGAGAACCGCTGATGACTGACCTTCTCAAATACGCGATCGAGCTGGTTGCGGTTCTGTTGCTGGCACTTGGCATCAAGGGTCTCTCCAAGGTGCGTTCTGCCCGGGGTGCAAACCAGCTGGCCGCTCTGGCCATGGGCCTTGCGGTGTTTGGTCTGTTGCTCAATTACCTCGGCACCAGCGGCATCAGCATCGCCGCCTGGACCTGGATCATTGCCGGAACGTTGGTGGGGGGTGTGCTCGGTGCCATCACCGCCCAACGGGTGCCGATGACGTCGATGCCTGAGACGGTTGCCCTCTTTAACGGCTGCGGTGGCATGTCGTCGCTGCTGGTGGCCTTGGCTGCGGCGCTTTACCCGGCGGTCCTTGATGCGGCAGGCCCCGTGGCAGTGGTGTCGATCGTTGTCTCCGTGTTCGTGGGTGCGATCACCTTCACTGGTTCGATCGTTGCCATGGCCAAGCTGCAGGGTTGGCTGTCCACGCCGGACTGGATGCAGAGCAGGGCGCGCCATGCAGTGAACATCGCGCTGGCAGTGGCATCCCTGGTGGGTGCCGTTGAGATGCTGCGCAACGCTGATTCGAGCACCGGCCTCTGGCTGGTGGTGGTGGCCTCTGGACTGCTGGGTATCGGGGTGACGCTGCCGATCGGTGGCGCCGACATGCCCGTGGTGATTTCCCTGCTCAACAGCTATTCCGGTGTGGCTGCGGCTGCTGCCGGTTTCGTGGTGGGTAGCCAGTTGTTGATCGTGGCCGGTGCCATGGTTGGTGCTGCGGGCCTGATCCTCACCCAGGTGATGTGCAATGGCATGAACCGTTCCTTGGTGTCTGTGCTGTTTGGTGGCGCCCTTGGGGCCACGGCGGCCACCGGTGGCGGCGGTGGTGAATACACAAACATCACCAGTTGCAGTGTTGAGGAATGCGCCCTCACCCTTGAGGCTGCTGAACGGGTGGTGATTGTTCCGGGCTATGGCTTGGCCGTGGCTCAGGCTCAACACACGCTCAGGGAAGTGACTCGCGTGCTCGAAAGCGCAGGCATAGATGTTGCTTACGCTATTCACCCGGTGGCCGGCCGCATGCCGGGGCATATGAACGTGCTTCTGGCTGAGGCGGATGTGCCCTACGAGCAGCTTCAGGAGATGGATCAAATCAACCCAGAGTTCCCCGCTACCGATGTGGTCTTGGTGCTGGGTGCCAATGATGTGGTCAATCCCCAGGCCAAGAGCGACCCCAATTCGCCGCTCTACGGCATGCCGGTTCTGGATGTGCAGGATGCCCGCACGGTGTTTGTGGTGAAACGAGGCATGAGCGCTGGTTACTCCGGCATCAAGAACGATCTCTTCGAGTTAGCCAATACTTCGATGTTGTTCGGTGATGCCAAGAAAGTGCTCGGCGATCTTCTGGTGGAACTGAAGGATCTGGGCCTAGGCAAGAAGTGATGGGGCGCGGCGTGGATAACCCCCAGCTGCGCGAGCGGCTGGGGGTTCCGTCGTTTGAGCAGCGCTGGCCCTGGGTCGGTGGTGACCTGCAAACCCTCCGCGACACCCTGCGCGAGGTGGATCTTCCCCACGATCAAGGGGTACCGATCGAAATCCCCGTGCCAGCTCTGCCTAGTGGGGCTGCGGCTGCAGGGTCTCTGCTTGCCCTGCTCGATCAGCCGAAAGGGGAACCCAGAGGTTTTGTTCTCCTGCTCCATGGCCTGGGGGGATCCAGTTCTCGGGAAGGCCTGAGGCGGATGGGGGTAGCGCTGCAAGCTGCGGGTTTCGCCGTTTTGCGGCTGAATCTGCGCGGTGCGGATCCAGGCCGGCATTTGGCGGGTGGCACCTACGCAGCGCGTTGCAACAGCGATCTGCTGCCGGTGATTGCCCGGGCGCGAATGTTGGCGGCGGGGCGACCGCTGCTAGGAGCGGGCATCTCCCTGGGCGGCACGATGCTGCTCAATGCTGCACTGGCCTCGCCCGGTGTGCTTGATGGCGTCTTTTGTGCAAGCAGTCCCCTGGATCTGGCCGCTTGCAGCTCCTCGATCGAGCGACCGCGCAATCGGGTCTACCAACGCTGGCTGCTCAAGCGGTTGGTGCGTCAGACCTTGGCGGATCCCTTTGGGGTGAGCCACGACGAGGAGGTCAACTTGCAAGCAACGCCCCCTCGTTCGATCCGTGATTTCGATAGTGCCGTGACGGCTCCCCGCTGGGGGTTTGCGGATGTGGAGGCTTACTACCGCGAAGCCTCACCCCTGCAGCATCTCGTGCCTGCCTGCAAAGCGATGCCTCCCACTTTGCTGCTGCAGGCCCTGGATGACCCCTGGGTTCCAGCGTCATCCGCGATGGATCTCGCTGAGGTGCTGCCGCCGGAGGCTGCGATTCGCACGTTGTTCACGCCTCGGGGAGGGCATAACGGCTTTCATGGCCGTGACGGCTGCTGGGGGGATCAGCTGGCGGCGGCCTGGCTCAGAGATGTTGTTGCCGGCTAAGCCGTGATCCCATCTGGATCCAGGCCTTCTGCTCTTCAGTAATAGAACGCTTGATCGGTTGGGTTCTGGTAAACAGCGCCACCGCAGCGTGTTGCAATCCTCCACAGTGCTTTGTGGATCGGGGTTGAGTCGTAGCGCACCAGCTCAGGGAACCTCTGCCTCAGAACTTGAGTTCCTCGCCAGGCGTTGTAATGCGGAATCGATGAATTGACGTGATGGCACACATGGGTTGAGCCGATTCCATGGTGTAGCAGGTTGAGGATTGGTCCGTAAGGACGATCAACCGTTTGCAGTGCTCCCTTTGACCAAGTCCAGGTCTCGTTGGAGAAGTGAGGGATGTCTGCATTCGTGTGCTGCAACCAGGTGTAGGTCGTCAGCCACATGTTGATCACCAGGTAAGGCAGGCCGTAGATGCACAGCACCCGGAGCAGGGAAAACTGCACTGAGGCGATGATCAATAGGGCAACCATGGCGAGCAATCCGAGATTGGATCGCACCATCCACTTGCCGAATGAATTGGGGAAAAGGCGGCGTTTGCCGTTGAAATTCCGCTTGCGATTCCAAAAATGCGAGGTGGGGGAGTCGTAATCTTCGCCACCAGTGGCGCCCAGAAAGAGATAGAGCTGCCAGCCAATCACGAGGTGATTGAAGAGAGAAATGATCCCGAAGAGGGTGGGATTCATTTCCCTCTTCAGCCGCTCGGTGGTTCGTCCCATCGGCGATGTTGACCGTGGCGGGACGTGGGTTTCTCCTTGCTCCAGGTGGTTGCAGTGGGCGTGATGCACTGCATGGCTATGGGCCCAGCTGTAATAAGGCACAAGCAAAATGCTGTGAAGCACAAAACCCACAACACCTTCAATCCGGCGGTTGGGGTGAAAAGCGTGATGTCCGCATTCATGGGCGATTACCCAGCAGCCCATCGCGATGGTGCCGGTGATCACGCCGTAGAGGAGCCAGAGGGGTGCGGCGGCTCCAGAGAGCGGAAGTCGGGTTCCAGTGCCAACGGCCAGCAGGGAAAGGCCAACAGACATGGCCAGACTCGACCATGACTTCGCCGGGCTCAGCTTGGAGAGCTCTGCTGGCAATGCGCTGAGCAGCTCAGCTTTGCTGGGATAGGTGATTGAATCAGCGCTGTCTTCAGGGGCTGTATTTGCTGGTCGGATCGATGTTGCAAATGCCAAATTGAAGCCTCAAGACAAGCGCTAAAGGTTGGCGCTTAAGAATTCCATCATAATTGTTCGGGTTGCGGCCCGTGGAAGCTCTTGAGCCACGCGGGGCTAAAGGTAATTGTTCTGATTTTGTTGTTCAGAATTCAGGCTGAATTTCAAGACCCTTTGCTGGAAGTGCCATTTCTAACAAATGGATTGAGCTTTTCGGCGTTGCATTTCTGGGTTTATTTTGCATTAAATCTTGCCTGCAGGGAGATCGTTGATTTTCTCGAAAGGTGTTCTTTTTAAAATCCATTCTTCGACAGGTTGTTGGCAAATGATGTGCTGTTCAACGATTCTTTTGATCCGGTCGGGTGAAACATCGGCGTACCAAATCCCGTCTGGCCAGACCAAAAGAATGGGCCCTCGTTCGCACACTCTGAGGCAATCCGCTTTGCTGCGCAGAACAATCCCCTCTGGGCGTTCCGTGTTTTCGAGATTCAGTTCACGAACAACGCTCTTCAGTTCATTCCAGGTTTGTGCCCCAAGCGCTGAATCGCAGCATTTGGCTTGGGTGGCGGTTGCGCAGAGCAGGAGGTGATGGCTGATCCGTTGCATGCCTAAGCGGCGAGCGCTCCCATGGGCAAACGGGTGATACCGCGGTTCACCTGTTCCCGCACGGCGGTTCGCGCCCACTGATCCACCCGCAGCACGTCGTCCAATTGGGGCTGGGTCATCAGATCGGGTTTATGTCGCTCGCAGGCGGCCTCGATCACTGTGGGGATGTCGAGGAAGTGAATCTTCTCCTCGAGGAACTGCGCCACGGCTTCTTCGTTAGCAGCATTCATCACCGCAGGCATGGTGCCGCCGGCCCGTCCAGCGGCGTAGGCCAACTCCATGCAGGGGTATTTGGCGGGATCGGGGGCCCGGAAGGTGAGCTGACCAACTTCCGTGAGATCCAGTCGCCGCCATGGCGTCTCCAGGCGTGACGGCCAGCTGAGGCAGTAGAGGATGGGCAGCTTCATGTCGGGCCAGCCCAGCTGGGCCAGCACAGACGAATCCGCAAGCTCGATCATCGAATGGATGATGCTCTGGGGATGGATCACGATCTCGATGTGGTCGTAATCCAGGCCGAACAGGTAGTGGGCTTCGATCACCTCCAGTCCTTTGTTCATCAACGAGGCGGAATCCACGGTGATCTTGCGGCCCATGCTCCAGTTGGGATGACTGGTGGCATCGGCCACGGTTGCCTTTTCAAGGTCGGCGGCTGTCCAGTCTCGGAATGCGCCGCCAGAAGCTGTGAGCTGAATCCGGCGCAGACCCGGAGTGGGCACGCCGGTGGACAGGCGTGCGTTTTCAGCCCAGGGGGTTCCCTGCAGGCACTGGAAAATCGCCGAGTGTTCTGAATCCGCCGGCAGCAGTCGGCTGCCGCTCTTCTTCAGCTCCGGCAGCACCACGGGGCCGGCCGCAATCAGCGTTTCCTTGTTGGCCAGGGCCAGATCTTTGCCGGCGCGGATCGCCGCCAGGGTGGGCAACAGTCCGGCGCAACCAACAATGCCCGTCACCACCAGGTCGGCGCTGTCCCATGCCGCAGCAACGTTGAGGCCGTCAGCACCTCCCACCAGCTGGGGTGCTTCGGTGCCTGAAACGCCAGCGTTCTTCAGACGGTCCTGAAGTTCGGGTAGGAGATCCGCATCCGCCAGGGCAACCACCTCAGGGCGATGCCTCTGGACTTGTTCAACCAATAGCTTCAGGTTGCGGCCGGCCGTGAGGGCCACAACGCGGAACTGCTCCGGAAACTCCTCAGCGATCTGAAGGGTCTGGGTGCCGATGGAACCTGTGGATCCCAGCACGCTGATGGCTTTCATGCTGTTCCGGCAGTTGCAACAAGTCTCCCACCAGGACCGTTGAACGCTGGCAAGCTGGCGGACAGCTTGTGGAGAGCGCATGGCGAAGGAACAGTGGCGATCGGGACTGGGTTTTGTCCTGGCGGCTGCGGGCAGTGCCGTGGGTTTGGGCAATCTCTGGGGCTTTGCATACCGCGCCTCCCAGGGAGGTGGCGGCGCTTTCCTGCTGCTCTACGTGGTCATTGTGCTGTTGGTCTGCCTGCCGGTGCTGGTGGCCGAAATGGTGCTGGGGCGCAGCACCGGCCAGAGCCCCCTGCTCGCGCCAGTGGCGGCAGCCGGTCGCCGTTGGCAGCCCATGGGCTGGCTTTTCGTCTTAGCGGCCAGTGGAATCCTGGCCTTCTATGCCGTTTTGATGGGGTGGACCGGGGCGACGCTGGTGCAGACCCTCACCCAGGGACTTCCGGCGGATATCACCTCGGCGGAAGCCTTTTTCGCCGGCCTCAGTGGCGGCCGCTCCGCCTTGATCGGCCAGCTGCTCAGCCTTGTGGTGACTGCTGCTGTGGTGGCCGCCGGCGTGCGTGGAGGCATTGAGCGGTTGTCCCGTTGGGGGCTGCCGTTGTTGTTTGTGCTGCTGATTGGCCTCGCGGTTTGGGCCGCTGGTCTTGATGGAGCCTCTGAGGGCTATCGCACGTTCCTGCTCCGCTGGGACAACAGCCAGCTTCACGACCCCACCACGATTCGCAATGCCTTCACCCAGGCCTTCTTTTCGATTGGCACGGGCATCGGCTGCATCCTGGCCTATTCGGCTTACCTGAGCCGGCGCGCACATTTGCCGAGGGAAGCCGTAGCAGTGGTGGGGATGGACACCGCTGTGGGATTGCTGGCCGGCATGGTCACCTTCCCCGTGGTGATGAGCTTTGGCCTCCAGGATGTGATCAGTGACTCCACCCTGGGCACGATCTTCATCGCCCTGCCCACGGGCCTTGGCTCACTTGGCCCCTCAGGCCAGCTGGTGGCGGTGCTCTTTTTTGCGCTGGCCTTAATTGCTGCGATTACCTCAGCGGTGTCGCTGCTGGAGGTGCCGGTGGCGTGTTTGATCGATCGACTGGGGTGGAGCCGGTCCCGGGCCGTTTGGGTGTCCACGGCGTTGATCTTTGTGGCGGGTCTCCCGGCTGCCACCTCCATGGAGGTTCTTGGCTGGATGGATTCCATATTTGGGGGCCTATTGCTGATTCTGGGGGGCTTGCTCCTGGCCTTGTTGATTGGTTGGGTGCTTCCATCTCGCTTCCAGGAGGAGCTCAGCCACTCGGGGAGCCCTGTCTGGCTGCAGCGCTTTCTGCTGGTGATGCTGCGCTGGATTTCTCCGCCTGTGATCGCTGTTGGTCTGGTAGTCAGCGTGATTGATCTGATCCCCAGCTGAAGGAATTGCCTTGGCCGTGCCTAAGGCTGATCAGAAGAATTGAGCATGGATTCCATCTTGCGAATCCTCTGCAGCATCTTGTCCCAGACCTCCGCTTTCCAGGATTGCTCCGCATCGGCCGTGGACTCCGCCAACTGCTTCTGAGCCGCGAGCTTTGCCTCGAGATCCTCGCCGGCATCGAGGGCCTTCATCAGCTCCATCTCGAGCTTGGCGGTTTCCATGAAGTTCAGCTTCTTCAGCCAGAGCATGGGGAGCGAAAGCATTGGGGTTCAGTCTGCCGGGATCAGGCGCGGATCCACTCCGTCACTCCGCCAGGTTTGTCGATTAGCTCCACCCCTTGGGCGGCGAGCTCATCCCGGATCCGGTCGGCTTCCGCGTAATCCTTCGCGGCTTTCGCTGCCTTGCGAGCCGCTATGGCCGCATCGATGGCGCCGTCGTCAAGGCTGGAGGCCGCTTCGGCTTCCGAGCGCAGTCCCAGCACCGCCGCCAGGTGTCGCAGCAGCTGCCAGCGCCCCTCAAGGTCACTTAATTCCGGCTCAGGCAGGGCGGCGTCTTCCCCCCGTTCCAACCGGTTGGCGAGGGCCCGCAGGGGCTTGGCCAGATCGAACAGCACAGCCAGTCCGCCCGAGCTGTTGAGGTCATCGTCCATGGCGCTGATGAAGCGTTGCTCGAGCTCCACCAGAGCGGTGTCGGCTAGACCTCCATCGGCCGTTATTGCCCCCTCTGTGAGAGGTGCGGCCGAGCTCCAGCCGAGGCTGTCGCCGTGGCGATCGCCAAGGTTCAGGGCTGCATTCAGACCCTTCCAGCCGGTGGCTGCGGCTTCAAGGGCATCGGCGGTGAAATCAAGCGGTTTGCGGTAATGGGCCTGCAGCACAAACAGGCGCAGGGTCATTGCTGAGACGCCGCTTTCCAGCAGCGCACGGATGGTGGTGAAGTTGCCGAGCGACTTGCTCATCTTTTGCCCGCCGACATTGACCATGCCGTTGTGCATCCACACCCTGGCCAGGTCCTGACCGGTGGCGGCTTCGGATTGGGCGATTTCGTTTTCGTGGTGGGGGAACACCAGGTCGGCCCCACCCAGGTGGATGTCGATCGTGTCGCCGAGTTCCGCCCGCACCATGGCTGAGCATTCGATGTGCCAGCCGGGGCGTCCCTCACCCCAGGGGGAGGGGAAGCTGGGTTCTCCGGCTTTGGCCCCTTTCCAGAGCGCGAAATCGAAGGGGTGCTGCTTGCGGGCCTCTTCGGCATCAGCCACGCGCCCGGCGGCGTTGTCCTGCTGTTCGCTCAGATCGCGGCCACTGAGCTTCCCGTAACCGGCATGTTTCATCACCGCGAAATACACATCCCCCTCAGCGCTGTAGGCCGCACCCTTGGCTTCCAGTTCGCCGATCAACGCGCGGATCCCATCCAGGCATTGGGTGGCGCGGGGCATCCGGTCGGGCCGCAGGATCCCCAGATCGTCCATGTCCTGGTGGAAGGAGGCAATGTTTCGCTCGCTGACCTCTGTCATCGAGGAGTTCTCCTCGCCGGCCCGTTTGAGGATCTTGTCGTCGATGTCGGTGAAGTTCTGAACGAAGGTCACCTCGAGACCGCGCCAGATCAGATATCGCCGTAGCACATCCCAGTTGATGTAGCTGCGGGCATGCCCTAGGTGGCAGAGGTCATAAACCGTCACGCCGCAGCAATAAATGCTGGCTTTGCCCGGTGTCAGCGGTGCGAACGGCTCGGTGCGGCGGGTGAGGGTATTGGTGAGCCGCAGGGACACAGCCATTCAGAAGCTGCGGCTGAGGCTACGGCCTGTTCGGCTGAGCTTATTTCGCCTCCATCCAGTTCGCGCCGACGCCGGTCTCCACCACCAGGGGAACACTCAGCTCAACGGCCTGTTCCATGGTCTGCACCACAAGCTCTCGCGTGACCTCCAGGGCGTCCGGTGCCACCTCGAGTACCAGTTCGTCGTGCACTTGCAGCAGCAGTTGGGTCGGTAGGCCCTGACGCTGCAGGGCGTCTTGCAGCTGCACCATCGCCACTTTGATGATGTCGGCACTCGACCCCTGAATCGGGGCGTTGGCAGCGGCCCGCAGTTGCTGTGCCTCCATGCCACCGCGGCGGGCCACATCCAGGTCGATCTCCAAGGGGTCTTTGCCCAGCAGCCGACCCAGGCCGTTGCGATCGAAGTGGAACGGTCGCCGGCGGCCGAGAATGGTTTCCACGTAGCCGCGGCTGAGGGCGAGCCGCTCCTGCAGTTCGAGGAAGGCGAACACCTTCGGGTAGCGCTGCTTGTACTTGGCCAGGAACTCCTTGGCTTCGCCCTGGCTTACGCCGGTTTCCCGGGCGAAGCGTTGGGCTCCCATGCCGTAGATCACACCGAAGTTGATGGTTTTGCCGAGCCGGCGTTCGTCCGGGCTGACCTCGTCTTTGTCCAGCAGCAGCCTGGCGGTCAGTGCGTGCACGTCATCGCCGCTGCGGTAGGCCTCCTGCAGCACCTCTTCGCTCGAGAGGTGGGTGAGGATTCGCAGTTCGATCTGGGAGTAGTCGGCGCTGAGCAGGGTCCAGCCCTCCTGGGGCAAGAAGGCCTTGCGGATGCGCCGGCTGTACTTAGTGCGCACGGGAATGTTCTGCAGGTTGGGGTTGCTGCTGCTCAGGCGCCCAGTGGCCGTCACTGCTTGGTTGAAATCGGTGTGCACCCGCCCGGTTTCCGCCTCCACCAGCTGCGGCAAGGCGTCGATGTAGGTGCTCTTGAGCTTGCTGAGCACCCGGTGCTCCAGCACCAGTGGCACTACCGGGTGGTCGTTGCCGAGTTTCTCCAGCACGGTGGCATCGGTGCTGAAACCGGTTTTGGTGCGGCGGGATTTCTTGCGATCCAGGCCAAGGGTGTCGAACAGCAGCTCTCCGAGCTGCTTGGGCGAGGCCAGGTTGAACTCCACTCCGGCGGCTGCTTTGGCGTCGGATTCCAGTCGCTGAAGGGTGGTGCCCATCTCCTCCGAAAGGCTCTGGAGATAGGGCACATCAATGCGGATGCCGGTGGATTCCATCCGGGCTAGCACCGGTTCCAGCGGCTGCTCCACCTGCTCCAGCAGCGGCAGCAGTTGGGGGCCCATGGTCTTCAGTTGACGGCGCAGCAGCAGGGCAAGCCGGCGGGTGACGTGCACGTCCATGCCGCAGTACAGGCTGGCGGGTTCCAGCGGCACATCGGCGAAGGTTTGCTTCTTGCCCACCAGATCGGTGAAAGCGGTGGGCTGGAAGCCGAATTCACGTTCGGCCATCAGCTCCAGGCCATGTTTTGCTGCGGCATCGCGCAGGTAATCGGCCAGCAGCGTGTCGATCACCACGCCCTCCAGGGCAATGCCATGCCGCAACAGGATCAAGCGGTCATATTTGGCGTTCTGCAGGGTCTTGGGGTGGTTGCTACTGGCCAGCCATGGAGCTAGGGCGGTGAGCACGGTTGCCAACGGAAGCTGCTCCGGGCTGCTGTCTTCGCTGCCTTTGTGCCCCAGGGGGATGTAGGAGAGCGCATCCAGGGCTTCTCCCCAGCAGAGGCCGATTCCCACCAGTTCAGCGCGAAACGGGTTGAGGTCGGTGGTCTCGGTGTCGAAGGCGACAGGCATGTCGCTGTCGGTGCAGGTCATCAGCTTGTGCACCAATGCGTCCAGGGCCGTTTCGGTCTGGATCAGCTGCGGTTTCAGGGCCGGCAGCCCCACGTCGTCATTGGATGCCGGCTCGGTTTCGGCCTCGGCAGCTGGCTGTTCCGAGCTGGCTGAGCGGCGGATGGTCTTGGCGGCAGCGGCCTCCGCATTGGCCCCATAGCCCCCTTCCGAAAAGGCCGCCACAAAGCCCCCCACCTGGCGCAGCAGGCTGTTGAGCTCGAGGTCTTCCAGGCAGCTGCTCAGGCCATCAGCATCCACCGACGACAACGGCAGGCTGGGTTCCTTGGGCAGGGGAACATCCACGAGAATCTCGGCCAGCTTGAGGGAGAGGTAGGCGTTGTCGCGGTCGGCGCGCAGCTTTCCTTTTAATGCACCTTTGATGGCTCCCTTACTGGCTTTCGGCCCTTCTGCTTCCACCTGCTCGAGGGTGGCGTACACAGCATCGAGGTCGCTGTTTTCCTTCAGCAGGTTGATGGCTGTTTTCGGGCCAACACCACGTACGCCGGGGATGTTGTCGGAGCTGTCACCGGTGAGGGCCTTGAGGTCCACCACCTTGTCGGGCATTACGCCGAGCTTGCCGAGCACCCCCTCTTCTCGGATCAGCATTGGACCACTGCTTTTGGCGTAGGGCCCGCCGCCCATGTAGAGCACCGCGATGTCGCGGCTGTCATCCACTAGCTGGAACAGGTCGCGGTCTCCCGAGAGGATCCGGACGCCCCATCCCGAGTCGGCCGCTCGGTTTGCAAGGGTTCCCAGCACATCGTCGGCTTCGTAGCCCGGTGCCATGCAGAGGGGGAGCTGCAGGTGCGTTTGGAGGATCTGCTGCAGCTGTTCGAGGTCCTGGAAGAACACCTCAGGTGCCACCTCCCGATGGGCTTTGTAGTTGGCGTCAGCCTTGTGGCGAAAGGTGGGTTCGGCCGTGTCGAAGGCGATGGCAACACCTTCGGGCTTCAGGGATTTGCTGTTCTCCAGCAGGGCTTTGAGAAAGCCGTAGGTCACGCTGGTGGGTCGACCGTCTTTGGTCGCCAGACCCCCTTCTCCTCCTTTGCTGAAGGCGTAGAAGCTGCGGAATGCCAGGGAATGGCCATCCACAAGCAGCAGGAGGGGCTTGGCGGTGGCCTCGGGCATGACTTCGGTGGAGACGTGGGTGGATCAATCGCGGCGATCAGCCCAGGGGGGCAGATCGATGAACACGCGAGTGCCTGATTCGAGACCGTTCAGGATCGCAGTCTGGTCGCCGCTGCTGTTGCCCAGTTCCACCGGCTGGAAACGTGGCTTTTGCTTCTCATCCACCAGCAACACGCCAGGCTTGCCGTCCTCCATCACGATCGCCACCGTGGGCACCAGGATTTTTGGTGCACTGCGCCCGGTCTGGAAATTGATGTCGGCGGTCATGCCGATCTTCAGTTCTTTCTGCGGGTTGACGAAGTTCAGCCTCACCTCGAAGGAGGTGACGTTGTTCTCTTTCGCAGCGCGGGGGGCAATTTCATTTACCGTTGCCTGGAATCGCTGATCGGGGAAGGCATCCACCCGGATTTGGGCGTTCTGGCCGGTCACGATTCGGCCGATGTCGCTTTCCGGAACGCGGGCTCTCACCTCCAAGCCTTGCGAGAGCTCAACGATCGAGGCGCTGGTGGCACCGGCTGTGGCCGAGGCAGCGGTGGTGGGGGTCACAAACGACCCCGGTTCGGCGTAGCGAGCTGTGATCGTTCCTGAGAAGGGGGCACGGATTGTTTTTTCGCGGCTCTCCTGTTCCAGTTGCTCCACCCGTTCTCGGGCTGCAACCAGTCCCGCCTGTCGGGCCAGCAATTCGTAGCGCGCATCACTGAAGTCATCAGCGCTGATCGCGCCGCTGGAATACAGCTGGTCGCGACGCTCGAAGTCCTCCCTCTTGTTTTGGTAATCGGCTTCGGCCTGGCGCAGCAGAGCCTGCTTCTCCTGAAGCCGATCATCGAGATCGCCACGATTCATCACCGCCAGCACCTGCTCTTTATCCACTACATCCCCTTCATCCACCTTCAGCTCCGCCAGCAGACCCTGCTTGCGCGGACTCACGTTCACCTTCTGCTGGGCCTGCAGTTCGCCGCTGGCGGTGATCACCCCAGACAGCACGCCGCGTTGAGCGGTGGTGGTGAAGGGCTTCAGATCCCGTTGACGGTTGCTCCAGGGCCCGAAACGCAGCAGTAGCCCACCCCCGCAAAGGGCCAGCACCAGCAATCCCACGATCGCGGCTTTGGGCCGTTTGGATCGTGCTTTCGCCACTGAGGCCAGTTCTGCATCAGGCGATGGGGATGAAGGGGAGCGCAAGGACTGCCGCATGGGCCCACAAAACTTCACAACAGTCTTGCCGTAGGCCGGTAGATTCCGCCGATGCTAAAAGCCGGAATTGTCGGATTGCCCAACGTGGGCAAGTCAACTTTGTTCAATGCGTTGGTAGCCAACGCTCAGGCGCATGCTGCCAATTTTCCGTTCTGCACCATCGAGCCCAACGTCGGCAGCGTGGCGGTGCCCGATGAGCGACTGGTCCGGCTCACAGAACTAAGCAAAAGCCAGGACACCATTCCGACTCGGATGGAGTTTGTCGACATTGCTGGTCTGGTGAAAGGCGCGAGCCAGGGCGAAGGTCTAGGCAACAAGTTTCTGGCCAACATCCGTGAGGTGGACGCGATCGTTCACGTAATCCGCTGCTTCGAGGACGATGACGTCATCCATGTTTCAGGGTCAGTGGCTCCGTCGCGGGATGCGGAGGTGATCAATCTGGAGCTGGGTTTGTCTGATCTGGCTCAGATTGAGAAGCGCCGGGAGCGTCTCAAGAAGCAGATGCGGACCAGCAAAGAAGCGCAGGTGGAAGACGCTGCTCTTGAGCGTATTCAGGCGGTGCTCGAGAACGGTGGTGCGGCCCGCAGTGTCGATTTGAACGATGAAGAAGCGGCGATGATCAAGCCCTTGGGGCTTTTAACCGCCAAGCCGATCATCTACGCCACCAATGTGAGTGAGGACGACCTGGCTGAGGGCAATGCCTTCTGCACCGAGGTGGTTGAACTGGCCGCCAAAGAAGGTGCCGAAACGGTGCGGATCTCTGCCCAGGTGGAAGCGGAGCTGGTGGAGCTGGGAGATGAGGAAACCGAGGACTATCTGGAAGGTCTCGGTGTGACGGAAGGTGGTCTGCAAAGCCTGATTCGGGCTACCTATCGTCTGCTTGGTCTGCGCACCTACTTCACTACCGGTGAAAAAGAAACAAGGGCCTGGACCTTCAAGGCTGGGATGACGGCTCCGCAGGCTGCAGGTGTGATCCACACCGATTTCGAACGAGGCTTCATCCGTGCTCAGACCATCGGTTGGGAAAAGCTGCTGGAAGCAGGCTCACTGGCGGAAGCCCGCAACAAAGGATGGCTACGTAGTGAAGGCAAGGATTATGTGGTGGATGAAGGAGATGTGATGGAGTTTCTGTTTAACGTTTAGTCAAAGCATTTGATTGCCTAGACATTCCCTCTAGAGCTCTTTGATTTTTCAAGAGTGCCTGATTGGGGAAATATCATTTTGCTCTAGTTGGTTCGCCTAGAGCAAACCTGGAATGCACTTGTATCCCTTGAGGAACTTGCTCAACTTTCCACCCTTCATGATCTCATTTCCAATTTTCTCGCACTGATGCAGGGATTTCACTGGAATTAGTTCGATCTCCTGGGTGATTGTCCTCAGAACCAGGTAAGCCGCCTTCTTGCGCTCTACGTGAGCCATCAATGACCATTCATCATGCTGAGCGGCTCTGGCAAGCGGCGTCAGCATTACGGCGAGCAGCATAGCCGTAAACCATTTCATTGAGCGATCTGATCTTGCTTTTACGGTGCTGTGGTTAACACAGTTTGGCTGCTGATCATTCCTTGGAACGTCCATAGAGAGTGAGCATCTTGTTCCCTGGTTAAGATACCGAACAACAGTAACACCCTCGTTGAAGCTATAGATTTAAAGCCAAAGTGCAGAAATTGGCAGCGTTCAAGACTATTCATTTTCGGCTATAATCAATTATATGAGCTAAATGATTTATATGTTTATGCCATCCAGCTCTTTATCGCTTTGACGAATTGAACTGTTGATTTTTTATTTTCATTCGTGACTCTAGCAAATCTTGACTTTATTTTTTGACTAAGGTCTCGATATTCTGCGCGGGTTCTTGATATTTTATTGCACAAATAAACATATTCTGAATCTGAGCGAGCGATAGGAGCTTCTTTTATGTCCATAAGCTCGTAAAGTCCTTGCACAATCTGAGTACGAGGCACATCTTCTGGCTTCGATATAATCGGAATTCCCATACTTAAAGCATCAATAGAAGTAGTGCCACATCCCACATGGATTGGATCAAGAACTACATCGACGCATGAAAGGAGGTTGAAATAATCAACAATATCCATATGCACAAATGATTTGCATTGCGATAAAAAAGTTGGGGCATCCTTTTTCCATCTTTCAAGAAGAAGGCCATGAGGCTTAGTATTCTTGCCTGTAAGAAGGAAAATTGAATTGCTATCTTGTTGTGCTATTTCTTCTAATAGTTGATCCCAATCTGGGTGAAATTTTATAGGATTGTGCAACAGTCCAAATATCTGCGCACCTTCAGGCAAGTTAAAATTACTGCGATTGCCAATACAAGTCGCCAATGATATATCAGTAATGCCGTGAGGCATACCCTTTAGCTGAATCAGTTTTTCACTGTATAGCTTATACGAATTTGTTGTTTCCATATATTCGCTTGATATAAAATAGTCTACAGTTGGAATGCCTGTAGTGATAAGATTTCCAGGCAAAACAACCTGAGTCGCTGCAATTCTATTATGCGCCAGGCAGTAAGGCACAGGCGAAGAAAAGATTTCCGTATAAACCAGAACTTGAAGACTTAAGTTTTTTAGAATTTTAACTGAATTCACCAAGTTTGACGATATTTGAGTGACACATGTGGAATATTTTTCAAGTTCAGTGCAATCCTGATTAGCTGCATTTGGACCCTTGATAATGACGACTTCTAAACCACTTTCATGACAACTTTTGACGATATTAAAATAATGCCTGAAGACAACATGACCACTATGTGTATTGTCAAAGTAAAAGCCCACCCTTTGAGCACCAGCAGCAAAAAATTGGGATTTTTGGTGCTGGCTTATTTCAGTCTCCTCTGATTCTAGACTTTCTGATACTTGCAGCCAAGGGGAAACTAATTTACCTAGATCTTCCAAGAACTGTTTGTCATTTTTGCTATTTTGATATGGCAACATAAACAAACCTAGGTTTAAAAAATTGTCTACAGACTTTTCTTTCTTTGAGTCAAATATTGATCTCGCATTGTCCATATATTCTGATCGCAAAATAGATACTTCATCGACATGATTGACAATATATGGAAAACCCAATCTTGCCCGGCATTCATTCTCAATGCTCGGATTGTATTCAAATGCTTTTTTGTAAGCATTAACTGCTTTATCGTAATCTTTTAAGTATGAATAAATACTGCCTAGGCTTGTGTAAGCATTAGAATTCCTAGGATTTATATCTAACGAGCTAAGAATTGAAGCCAAAGCTTGATCAAAACTACCGATAGCTTTATAAATTAAGGCCAAATTCATATGAGCATTTGAATTATCAGAATTTAATTCCAGAGACTTAAGAGTGAAAAAAATAGCTTCATCAAGGCTGCCAAGATCTCTATGAATATTGCCTAGGACCAAGCAAGTAGTATAATTTTTTGGATTTAACTCAAATGATTTTAAGGCATAAAATAATGCATCATTAAGGTCTCCTAGGTCTATATAAATGCTTGCACGAGTCAATAAGGCAAGATCGTTGTTAGGTTTTAATTCTGAATATTTAAGAATAGGGGGGAGAGCGCGCTCTGGAGATCCGAGTTTTCTATAAATTACAGCCAGATTCATCAGCGCATCCGGATTATCCGGCTTTATCTCTAAGGATTGGATAGTGCATTTAAGAGCTTGGTCAAGTTTGTCAAGTCCTGTATAAATTACGCCCAAATTTAAAAGAGTATTGTGGTTTTTAGGTTCTAATTCCAGTGATTTAAGAGTTGAACTAAGTGCTTCGTCAACACGACCAAGCTGTTTAAAAATACTGCCTAAGTTACCAAGAGCAATTGAATTATCCTGCTTCAGCTTTAAGGATTTCAGTGTAAATTCTAAAGCTTGTTCAAGCCTGCCTAAATCTTGATAGATACCACCCAGGTTCATCAGGATTATTGGGTCTAAGGGTTTAAGCTTGTAAGACTCAAGAGTAAGGCAAAGAGCTTGCTCAAAATCTCCTAAATTCTTGTATATTAATCCCAAGTTAGTATAAGAATTTGGGTGTTTAGGGCTTATTGCGATTGCTTTCTTAAATAGCAAAATTGCTTCATTTATTCTGCCGCTATTTTTATAAATTAGCCCTAGGTTTGAATAAGCACCAGGCTCCAGCGAACCTAACTCTATTGCCTTTCTATACTCTTTTTCAGCACTTTTAAGACTTCCTTTTGAATGGTAGTCAAGTGCTTTTTTGTAAGAAGCCTCTCCGTCTCCGCCAAGGCAGGCCTGCGATTTTTCATCGCATTTTTTAATATATTTATTTCCAAAACCTACCATATTTTTCAAAAACATTAATCACTGCCAATCTATATCTTACCTATCCAATAGTCAAGCCGCAGTAATTGTATAATCTAAAAAGCCAAAAAACTTGTCTTGTTCATTGTCCCCAGTAGGGGGCGTAAATAAAGTTTACCCACTCAGTGTAGTCTTTACTTTGTGGGTATTTTGTCTTGTGATTATTGCTCTGTCAAGCTTCTCCTGGCGACAAAGTGCTAAATCGGTACGTTCTGCTGCTCCTTCCGTTCCGCCGCAATCATCACTTGTCTTTAAAGGTGAAAGTGTTCACTTCCAATTGCCAGTATGAGCAAATCTAGTGGCTACTGATCATTCCTTGGAACATCCATAGAGAGTGAATCTCTGTTCCCTGGTGAGATTGATTGGTACGAAAAAAGTGAAGGAGCTCTTCTTCAGTATTTATCTTCAGGATCTAACTGAGAGATGGCTTTCTCTTGGCCCTCGGATGGTCTTTATCGTCTGTCGTCAGTCTTATCGATGTTGTTGACCTGAATCGCCCGCCAGAGCATCAAAGCGTTGACGTTCCGGCGGGGCGACATCCTTGCCTGTTTCTATTACCCCGTAGCGCGGCTTGAGCTTGCGCAGGGTGGGGAGCACGACCAGGCAGGCCCCACCCATCAACAACCAGAGCAGAAGGCCATTGTTTTGAAGGTCGAGCAATGCTCCTCCAGCGAGGGGGGCCACGATGGCGCTGATGGCGAAGCACTGGGAAAACAGCGCCATCGCCAACCCCCGGTGTTCTGGTGGTGTCTCTTCAATGACGGCTTCTGTGGCCGTGGGCAGGAACGCGGCCTGGGCGAAGGCCATCGGCAGCAGGGCAGCCAGCACCAGGATCGTTCCGTTTTCGAAAAGCGAGGAAATGGCAATGAGGCTGCAGCCCAGACTGAATCCCACCAGGCTCAGGCCGAGGCCGAAGGCCACGCTTCGCTCCGCCAGCCAACGGCCCACAGGCCACTGAAGGCTCACCAACAAGGTCAACTGAAGGGCGATCAGGGCACTGCTGTGGCTTTCGCTCAGGGCCGGTCGCACCAGCCCGCCGCGCACCAGATCGAGGGGAAGCGCACTTTGCTGAAGGGCCAGGATCCCAGTGGCTACTACACTTATCAGCAGCACCGGCAGCAGTGGAAGCAACCAAGGCAGCGGGTCCTTTGGCGGTGGCTGATGACCAACCGGCGCTGGGCTGTTGCCGCTGAGGTTGCGATAGGGCGGACCGTCCTGGAGAGGAACAAGGCTTATCAGCATTAATACAGCGCCCATGCACATCGTTTCAACGATGTACACCGTCCTCAGCATTCCCAGGGTGGCGGCAGCGGTTCCGATCAGCGTGCCGATGCCGATGCCGAGGGCATCGGCACTGCGCACTAGGGCGTAGCCTCTCCCGGAGGGAAGGTTGCCGCAACTCAGGGGGACTGCTAATTCGATGGCAGGCCAGTACAGACCCGCCGCGCAGCCCAGCAGCAGTTGTCCGAGGAGGTAACTGTTGTAGTTGTCGGCCTGCAGCAGGATCAGATCAGCTGCAATGGCTAACAGGGTTGTGCCTCTCACCGGCCAGGAGCAGCGGATGCCGCGATCGAGCATTGCACCGCTCAGCAAACGCACCACCGTGCCGATCAGGGCAGAGACGGCCAGGCCGCTTCCCACTTCACGTGCTGAGAAGTCGATCGCGTGAAAGATCAGCGGCGTCATGAACATCACTCCTCCGGCACCGATGGAAGCCAGGAACCTCAGTCGGGTGACATTTTTGAGGGGTGATGGAAACTGGTCCCACCACCGCAGAGGGTCAGGCGTTGCTGCGCGGACGCTTAACAGGACGATCAATAGCGATGGGCTTGATGGGCAGTCTGCTGCTCAGCACCTGTACACCGTGGCCTGTTGGCTCCATAGAACGTGTCGAGGTCAAGATCGACGGAGTGGTTCTTCCGGTTTCGGTAGAAGAGCTCGGTGCCTTTGTGCGCTCGCAGACGGCTGATCCAGGGCATCTCTCGCGATCGGAGCTGTCCACCTGGATGGGTCTTCTCGCGCCTGAGAGTCGGCAGGGGCTGATTCGTCTGCTGAAGGCACCGATTCTCTCCCGGCGCAGCTTCGGGCGTCAGCTGCTGAGCAGCTGGGGTGCTGGTCCGCTTCTGAACGCGTTGGGGGAATTGATTCGAGTGGAGGACGGACAGCGCATCGATCGTGCGCTGGTGCTCTCAACTCTGGAGGAGCTGCTCGAACGGCAGGAAACCGTTTCGACGCTGGATGTGTTGGAAGAGTTGCCCACCCAGCAGCTGCGTCTTGATTTGGATGCGCTGGTGGCTGCCGCTACCCGCTGGCGGCTGGATCTGCAGCGACACCAGACCTTGATGCGGGCTTTGGCTCAAAAAGAGGCCGGCCTGCAGCCCCTCAATGGGACAGAGAGTTTTATCTCGGCAGAATCGCCCCGTCGGTCAACGCTTGCGGTGGACCATCGTTCACGTCCATTGCCGGTGGAACGTTGGATCCCCCAGTCGCCCCGCGAGGATCGGACCTGGATCTTGATGATGCCGGGGTTGGGCGGGGAACCCAACCACTTCCATTGGCTGGCGCGTTCGCTGATGCAGGCGGGCTGGCCTGTGGCGTTGCTAGAGCATCCCGGCAGTGACGCCGCCGCCGTCCAGGCATTGCTCGATGGGCGTAAGTCGTTTGACGGCGCAGCGGCACTCCGTGATCGGTTGGCTGATCTTGCGGCGGTGCTGGACGCGCAACGAAGGGGTGATCTGAACATCCCTGGGACCGAAGTGGTGCTAATGGGGCATTCCCTGGGTGCCTTGACGGGCCTCTTGGCCGGTGGCGCGGAGCTGGTGCCCGGGATGGGGAAGCGCTGTGAAGGTGCCTTGGTGGGCTTGCCCCTCACCAACCTCTCGGAATTACTCCAGTGCGAACTGGCGGCAGGCCGAGGGCTCGAGGGCAACGCGATGGCATCGCAGCCCCGGGCGGTGGTGGGTCTCAATAGCTTTGGCGGTTTGATCTGGCCGCACCCCTTCAACAAGGCGTTGCCGATTCCCATCCTCATGGTGGGTGGGACGCTCGATCTGATCACCCCTCCTTTGGACGAGCAGCTGCCTCTTTTGGCTGGATTGTCGAAGCATGCTTCCAGCCGGGTGGTGGTGGTCGAGGGGGCCAGTCACTTCTCGCCGATTCGTGTGGATGGCCAAGGCAAGGCGTCAGAGGGGGACGACGTCTTCCAGCTCGCCGAAGAGTTGGTGGGAGTCAATCCCCTCAGCGTTCAACGGGTGATTGCCCATGAAGTCATCCGTTTCCTCGACTCCCTGAGCTCCGAGTCACCCCGCAACGATGCTGTTCACCTGATGGAAGCCAGTTCCAAGACGCGTTGGCATCGCTTGGGCCGTCGCCATGCCTTGCAACTACTTGATCAGTAGCGCACCCGCGGATCGAGGGCGGCCACCAGCAAGTCAACGGCAACACTCACCAGCACCACCAAGGCGGCGATCACCACCACGATCCCCTGAACGACGGGGTAGTCCCTTTGGTTGATGGCTTCCTGTAGCCGCAGGGCGATGCCTGGCCAGGAAAAGGTGACCTCGATCAGCAGGGCCCCACCGATCAAGGAGGCCACGGTGATGCCAGCGATGGTGAGCACCGGCAGCAAGGCATTGGGCAGTCCGTGGCGAAGGATCACTTGGCGCTCACTCAGGCCGCGGCTGCGTGCCGCTTCCACGTAGTCGCCGCGCAAGGTGCGTCGCAGGTTCAGTCGCAGAGCTGTCGTGAAGGTGCCACTCAGCAGTAGGGCAAGGGTTCCTGCGGGCAGGATCAGGTGACGCACGGTGCCTCGGAAGGCGGCCCAGTTGTTCTGAAGAGCGCTGTCCAGAAGGAAAAATCCGCTTCCCTCGGGGGGGAGAAGGCTGGGGGGGAATCGCCCGCCCACAGGTAACCAGCCCAGGATGACGGCGAACACCAGCTGCACCAGCATGGCCACCCAGAAGGGCGGCAGGGCGTAGGTCCCCAATCCGTAGAGGCGACCTCCGAGGTCAATCTTTCCCTCGGGCCGTGCGATTCCGCTGAAGCCAATGCTCAGTCCCACTACAGCGGCGACAACTAGGGCGATGACGCTCAGCTCCAGGCTGGCAGGCAGGGTTTTGCCGATGATGGTTCGAACCGGCTCCTGGTTGATCAGGGCTTGCCCCAGATCGCCGTGGATCAAGCCGTTGAGATATCCGAGGTACTGATCGAGCAACGACTGATCCAGGCCTAGCCGAGCGCGCATGTCGGCTTTGACGGCAGCTGGGGCCCGGCTGCCGAGCACTGCATCCACCGGATCCCCTGGGGCAACGCGCAGCAATAGGAATACCAGGCTGGCAATCAGCCACAACATCAATGGCGCCAGGGCGAGGCGGGTGGCGCTGTAGTGCGCGAGGTCTCGGGCGCGTCCCATCAGTTGTTCGTCGCTCCTTCGTGGCGGCGCTCCAGTTCAGAGAGCATCAACTGACCACTGCCATCAAATTGTGGAGGGTTGAGGTTCAGCTGGGCCCAGGCTCGAGGTGAATCCAGCCAGACGGGGATGTAGGCGGCAGCGTCGGCAGAGAGATGGTCCACACGATCCAGGGCGGTACGGCGAGCGGCTCCAGTCAGCGTGTCGGATTTCAGCAGGGCGGTCTGCAATCCGGGGGCACTCCAGAAGCTGCCGCTGATCGCTGCTTCTCCATCAACGCAGGTGTCGCCCTCCACTGAGGTGCAGCTCAATAGCGGCGTCAGATAGGCCTCCGGATCGGGGTAGCTCCCTCGCCAATCCAGCATCACGGCTTGGAAGGCACCCTCGCCCAGCTGGCGGTAGATGGTTGTGGACTCGACGGCATTCAGATCCAACACCAGGCAGTCGGAGAGGTCCCGTTGCACCTGGGCCTGCCAGGTGAGGGCCAGCAGTTTGTCGGCGGGCACGTTGGAGCGGAAGGTGAGCGGAAAGCGCAAGGGGCTGCCGTTGCAGTAGCCCGCTGCCTGGAGCAGCTCGCGGGCCTGCTCGGGGTTGTGTTCAGGCCATGGGGTAATCGCGCCGCCGGCAAGGCTGGGAGGCACCAGCGCCCGCAGCGGACGGCGCAGCCCGTAGCTCACCCTTTCACTGATTTCCTTTCGATTGAGACTGACGGCCAGGGCCCGCCTGAGGTTGGGGTCTTGGAACGGCTCCTGGTTGCTCAGCAGGGTGATGTAGCCGATCTCCATCGCTGGACCCACCGACTCGTGCAGATCCCCCGCGATCGCACGTTCATGCAGGGTGTGGCGCTGGTCTTCGTCGATCGAGGCGGAGAGCAGCAGATCCACCTCGCCACTGAGCAATGCCCCGTACAGCGCCGTGGAGTTGCTCAGCGTGATCAGATCGAGGCCGTCGTTGCGCGGTGCTTCACCCCAGTACTGGGCGAAGGGCTCCAAGCGTTGCTGATGTTCGCTGAAGCGGGTCAGCTTGTAGGGGCCTGTTCCAACAAAGCGTTCGTGTTGAAAGCGGTCCTGGTGCTTGCTGTAGGCCGTCGGTGAAACGGGGGTCAGGTTGATCGATGTCAGCAGGCCCTGCAGTGATGTAGAGGGGCGACTGAGGCGCAGCCGCAGGGTGTGGCTGTCGGCTTCCTCCACCGAAGCGATGCGATCACCCACCACATAGCTGAGGGTTCCGATGATGAGGAAGCGCCGCAGGCTGAAGGCCATAGCTGCCGCATTAAATGGCGTTCCGTCGTGGAAACGCACATCGGTGCGCAGGTGAATCGTGACGGTGCGACCGGCATCACTCAGAACGGGGGCCGATGCCGCCAACCTGGGTTCCAGCGAGCCATCCCCCTTCAGGCGATACAGCGGATCCCCCAGAGCACTGATCAGCTGTATGGCGCTGAGGGTGTTGGCCTGGGCTGGATCCAGGGAGCTGATCCGCCCCGTTGAGGCCACTGTGATGCGGCTGGTGGGGGGCGGTGCCTGACACCCCACCTGGGTCAGGGCCAGGGAGAGGGCCATCAGTGCGCCACCGAACGTCCATCTCGTGGGGCGATCGATGCGCTTCAACGGGCCTTAACCATCAAAATGTCGGCCCATTCAACAGGGAGTCAACCGACCTGGCGAATCCTTTCTAGAGAGATTTCGAACACTGGTGATCCCTCGTTGCTCTGCAGAGGCCAGCGACGCACCCAGCAGCGGTCGTGGTCGCCATCCACACCGATCACCTGATATGTGTCGTCGTCACTGTCGAGGTTGACGCAGTCTCCCTGGTGAACAGACATCTGACTGAACCCCTCTTCTAGGGAACAGCCTTGACCCGGTATCGATCGAGTTAGGTTCTGCATGAACCGTTTGGAGCACACATCTGAGAATTCAGACCTGTGCAGTGAAAGATCTTGACACTCTGACGCATGCTCGGGTGCGGCCGCCAGGGCTGGCGGACTCCTTAGAGGCAGCCAAGGTGAGCGGCCAGGCCCGAAACCTCTGGAAGGGCCTCGATCGCTTCGAGTGCTTCATTCATCTGGCCTTGGCTCACTTCATGGGTGATCACAACGATCTCGGCACCGGCGTCGCTGGCATTGAATTGCACGATCGACTGGATGGAGACATTGCGTTGGCCGAAGCAGCCGCCCACGTTGCCAATCACGCCAGGCGCGTCTTTTGTCTTGAAGCGCACATAGTGGCGTTGGCGAATGTCGCCTGAATCGACGAGGGAGCAAGGTCGCCAGCTGCTCGCTGCTAGGAGGGGGTCCACTTTCCCAGCACCGTCACTGGCCTTGCGGATGCCGGCGATGTTGAGGATGTCGGCCACCACCGCAGAGGCCGTTGGTCCAGAACCAGCGCCGGGGCCGTAAAACATCACCCGGCCGATTGGGTCTCCTTCCACAAGGATGGCGTTGTTGACTCCGTTCACTCCGGCCAGGGGGTGGTCCTTGGGAACCAGGGTTGGCTGCACGCGCAGGGAGAGCGGCAGGGGTTCGCCACTGTCGGCCATTCGCTCTGCTACAGCCAGCAGCTTTACGCCGTAGCCCAGTTGGTTGGCGTAATCCACATCTACACCCTGCAGGCCGCTGATGCCGTCGGTGGGAACCGCGGCGCGATCCACGCTGCCGCCGAAGGCCAGGGTGGCCAGGATCGCGATCTTGTCGGCTGCATCAAGACCGTCCACATCCGCTGCCGGATCGGCTTCGGCGAAGCCCAGCTCCTGGGCATCCTTGAGCACCGCTTCATAGGCTGCCCCTTCCTCTGCCATGCGGGTGAGGATGTAGTTGGTGGTGCCGTTGATGATGCCGCTGACGCGGTTGATGCGGTTGCCGCCCAGAGACTGCTTCAACGGCTCAATGATGGGAATGCCGCCACCAACGGCGGCCTCTATTAGCACGTACACCCCGGCGGAGGCAGCGGCCTCAGCAATTTCCTGACCGTGGCGCGCGATCACGGCCTTGTTGGCGGTCACCACGGATTTGCCGGCTGCAATCGCTTGGAGAATCAGGCTGCGGGCCGGCTCCAGACCACCGATCACTTCCACCACCACGTCCACCGCAGGGTCCTGGATGACTGCCGATGGATCGGTGGTCAGCAGGCTTGCGTCCAAGGCCACGGGCCGGGGACGGTTCAGATCGCGGACGGCAACGCGGATCAGCTCAAGCTCACCGACTAGCGGGTGGCGTTCGCTGGGGGTCTCGAGAATTGAAGCCACCCCACCGCCAACCGTGCCCAGCCCCAGCAGACCCACGCCGACCTTTGCTGCCATCCCCTGTGATCCGTGTTGGAACGTTTGCGAGCGACTCTATGTACTGACGTGACTTTGCTTCTGTTCTCTTCCTGATCAGTTCCCTAACTGACGTGCCTGATCCTGCATGGCCAGGAGGATGTTCAGGAAGCCATTGGCGCGGGAGGGCGTCAGGCTGGCTTGCAGGCCTGTTTCCGCAATGAAGGCCGGATCCACCGCCTGCACCTGGGCCGGCGTCAATCCATCCAGCCCTTGGATTAACAACGCCAGCAGTCCCTTGGTGATCAGCGCATCCGAGTCGCCCTGCCAGCGCATCACCCCCTCATCGAGGGCACCCCGCACAAACACCTGCGACACACATCCCTTCACCTTGATGTCGTTGGTCTGCTCCTCGACCGGCATTGGAGCGAGCTTCTTGGCTAACCAGAGCACGTACTCGTAGCGGCGTTTTGGATCGGTGGTGCTGCCCAAGCGCTCCACCATCCGGTCGAGGGCATCACTGCCGGTGCTGGTGGCCATGCGGGGCTCAGTGGTTTCGACGTCGCACGCTAACCAGCAGCCCCACCATCACCAAGCTGAAGGGGAACATGACCACCTCATTCAGATTCACTTCGCCGTCTTGAACGGGAAGTTCGAGGTAGTCGCGGTGGCCTGGACCACCGTCCACCTGGAGATCAACGGTGCCGTTGCCCACGCTGCTGAGATCGATACTCAGGCGTCCCTCGGTATCGGTTCGGCCCAGTTCCTGCCCTGGAGTGCCATCGGCATTTAGCAGGCGAACAACGGCTCCTTGGGTGGGTTCACCGTTGGAAAAGTTGCTGCTCAGTTGCAGATCGCCATCGAGATAGTGCAGAGCGCTTTCGATCTGATGGGCCTTGACGGGAGCTGGCAACGCACCGTTCAGCACCGAGCTGAGCAGAACCAGTGGAGCCAGCAGACGCAGCATGGAAGGGCGATCAATGGTGCCCATGATGCGGCCCCTCAGGTGGGCCGACCAGCACCCTGCTCTGTGATCCAGCCGGTAAATGGAATATCCCAGGACTCTCGGGGCAACGGTACGGCCGCAAGGCAGGTTGAGGGCAGTACCACCCAGGCCGGCACGGCTGCCCAGGCGGGATCAGCCCTGAGCCGGTCGTAATACCCACCGCCATAGCCCAGGCGGATGCCAGCGCCATCCACGGCCAGCGCCGGCACCAGCAGCAGCATCAGCTGATCCGGCCCAAGGGCATTTCCCGTGGCAGGAGCAGGAATGCCGCAGCCATCGGGGTGAAGCGGGTCCTCACCCCAGCTCCGGTAGATGAGGCCTCCGCAGCCATCGGCCACCGGCAAGGCCAAGGGTGGATGGGGGGCATCCCGCAGCGGCCGTAAATCCGCCTCCCCCGGCAGGGGCCAGTACATCCCCACATGGCGGTTGCCGCAGTTGGATTGGTCGATCAGGTCCGCTACGGCGTCTTGGATGGATCGCGTGGCAGCCTCTCCCAGATGACGCTGGGCTTTGAAGTGACGGCGCAGGGTTGGCTTGCTGCTCATCGCTGCAACCAGGCCGTCAGCGCCACCGCCAGGGCATCGGCCGCATCATCCGGTCGGGGTGGTTCATCAAGGTTCAACTCGCGCATCACCGCCTCCAGTACTTCATCCTTCTCGGCATGGCCGAATCCCGCCACGGCGAGTTTGATCTGCATGGGAGGGAACTCCACCATCGGGATCTTGAAGCGGGCCAGGGTCATCACCACCACGCCGCGCGCTTGCACAACGTTGATGGTGTTGCTCGATCGGTAGAAGAAAAACTTCTCCACGGCCGCCAGTTCCGGGCTCCAGATGCGAATCAGCTGGCGCAGGTCGCCAGCGATCTCAACCATGCGATCACCATCCGAGCGACCGGAATCGGTTTGGATGATGCCGCAATCGAGCATGCGCTGGCATCCGTCATTGATGTCAATCACCCCGTAGCCCACCCGGGCAAGGCCCGGGTCGATGCCGAGGATCCGCATGGGCTGATTGTGAGGGGATCAGGCGGCGAGGGCCAGTTCGAAATCAGCGCGGTCGCTGCTCTCGCTGCGCTCAAACACCTTGCAGAACACCTTCACCACCCGGTCGCCGGAATCCACCTGCTCCAGGGGGTCCTTGCGCAAACGGTGGCGCAGGCAGCAGGAGGCCACGCGGGCCACATCATCCTCGGTCACTTCCGTGCGCCCTTCGAAGGCAGCCAGGGCTCGGGCGGCACGGTTGGAGACGATGTCACCCCGCAGACCATCCACATCGAGCTCGCCGCAGACGGCGGAGATGCGTAGGCGCAGATCCTCATCAATGGTCACCTGGTCGAGGCGTTGCTGGGCTTCCACTACCCGTTGTTGCAGGGCGTTTTGATTTCCCTCCACGGCGGTGCTGAAGCCATCGGGATCGCTGTCGAAGGCGGTCCGCTGGTCCACCACCTGCACCCGCAGCTCTGGATTCCGCACGGTGCGCACTTCAACGCTCATGCCGAAACGGTCGAGCAGCTGGGGGCGGAGTTCCCCTTCCTCGGGGTTGCCGGAGCCAATCAAGACAAAACGAGCGGGGTGGCGCACGGAGACGCCTTCCCGCTCCACCGTGTTCCAGCCGGAGGCTGCTGAATCAAGGAGGACGTCGACGAGGTGGTCGTCGAGCAGGTTCACCTCATCCACATAAAGCAGGCCACGGTTGGCCTTGGCCAGCAGACCGGGCTCAAAGGCGCGCACGCCTTCGCTCAAGGCTTTCTCGATATCGATGGTGCCGCAGAGGCGGTCTTCCGTCGCACCGAGGGGCAGGTCCACCATCGGCACCTGCCGCGGTTCGGTGCTCAGGCTTTCACCCTGTTGCATCCGCTCGCGCACCTCACTGCTCTGTAGGTCGGGATCGCTGGCAGAGCTGTTGTAGGGATCGCCGGCCACAACGTCGATGTCCGGGAGCAGATCGGCCAGGGCACGGATCGTGGTGGATTTGCCGGTGCCGCGGTCCCCCATGATCATCACGCCGCCGATGCGCGGATCGATCACGTTGAGAAGCAGGGCCAGCTTCATCTCCTCTTGACCGATCACCGCAGTGAAGGGAAAGACCCTGCGCTTCCGGGGTGCAGTCACGAGCAATTCTCTAGGCGTGCTCAGGATTGTTTCACAGGCTGCACGGTGATGACCTGGGGTGGTGTGGCATCAGCCGGATAGACCAGCCGTACGCGCACCTGCTTGGCTTCCCCTGGCTTGAGCATCAGCTGTCCCAAGGACGGCCCCTGCTGCCCCTGGCGCAGCACTAGGTGCTGGGTCTGGCGCCCCTTGGGAACACCCTCTGGATCCTCCAGACCGGTTGTCTGCACAGGTCCGCGGAACATCACAGGGCCATTGAGGTCATCGCGGAAGCGCAGGAAAGAGGCTTGGCTGTTGCCTTTGAGGGGCGACTCCAGCGACAACTGCAGTGTCACTGCGGCTGAGCCGGTGTTCTTCAGCGGCAGGGTGAGGTCGTATTCCACCCCGTAGTTGCCATGGGCAGCCCAGGCGGTGCCGGGATAAAAGCCTTTGAGCTCCGCCGTTTGCACCTGGTTGGTGGCGAGGGTGCCGCGCTCCAGGCTGCTGATTGGCCAAGAGATGGGGGTCTTGGGTGCGGCCAGCACCGAGCTGCCCGGGTCGGTGATGCGAGCCCGCCAGCTGCTGCCGATCTGAACACCGCTCACCCGGGAATAAATGATCTTCCCCTTGCTGCCCCGTGGGGTGGGTTGATGCTCCTTACTGCTCATGTGCTGGTCCTTCAGCAGCTGCAGCCAGTGCTGCTCGCTTGGAGGATTCCCGTTGTTGCCATGAGCGGCCAGGGTGGCCATCGCCACCGTCCCGGAGCTTTTGAAGCGCAGTTGCAGGTTGCGGCCGTTGAGCAGGGGGTCGAGACCGGCCACGGGTATGGGCAACAGCAGCAGCTGTGTGGGTGAGCCTGGAGCCAGGGTCCAGCGGCGCTTGGCGAGTTCCGCTGCGCTGCGACCGACCAACAGATCTCCGGCAACGCGGCTGCCGGGTCCTGCCGCCACCACGTCGGTGGTCTCTGGCATCAGGCTAGGCAAAGGCAAGAAGGGGGCCTGGGTCTGGCCGGGTGATGTGGCCTGTGAGAGCGAGGTGCTGCCCGAGAGCAGCTGCAGGGTTATAGGAGCGTTCCCCAGCGGAGCCGCCAGCACCGCCAGCCAAAGGGTTGAGCTGGGACTGCCCTCCGCATCACCGGCGTACACGTGGTGGCTGAACAGGTCAAAGCGACCGTTCAGCACCACCGGAACCGATGTCGCATCCCCATCGGGGAAGGTCGAGATCAAGATGCCGTCGTCCTTGATCAGTTCGGGGTTGTTGTCGTTCACCATCAACACGCTGTCGAGGGCTCCAGGTAAGGGGCGAACGCTCTGCTGTCGCTCAATCACTTCCGCAGCGCCGGGCATGGCTGCAACAGCCAGCCAGGCAGCAGACAACAGCGGAGCGAGCTTCATGGCTTGGGAGTAACCGGGATGGGTTTGAGGTGCGGTGCCATGGCGGCGGCGAGCTGACGGATCAGTTCGGTGGATCGGGGGTCATTGAAGGGGCCTTCCACCAGAAATCCCGCCACAGCGCGTCGTCCGTCGGGGAGTTCGATCAGCCCGGCATCGGCGTAGGCGATGCCGATATCACCGGTTTTGTTGTAGACGCGGTACCCCTTGCGGGCCAGGCTTGCGTCCGGTTCCCCCTGGGCGCCACCGAGGCCGCGCATCAGGCCCCTTGGCAGCAGCGTGTTGGTGACCGATGTTTCCATCACCTCGCGAAACAGATCCCGGCTGCGGGGGGCCAGCAGCTCACCGCTATCCACCAGGGCAATGGCCCGGCTGAGATCCAGGGCACTGGTGGTGTTGGTGCCGTCGAGATCCGGCAGCCAGTTGTTCACCACGGTGGAGGGTAGGTCCAGCTCCTGGAAGCGGGCATTGACCGTGTCCATTCCCCCCGCCCGAGCAATCATCAAGTTGGTGGCGGAGTTGTCGCTCACCCGGATCATTTCCGTCGCTACCTCATGGGTGGGGAAGCGGCTGCCCAGGGGCCTGGAGGCCATCCAGCCGGCCCCTCCCCCCACCAGCTCCTCGGTGAGCGTGAGCGGTTCGTTCCACTGAAGCGTTCCCTGATCCAGCAGCTCCAGCACCGCGAGCAGGATCGGCGTCTTGATCGAGCTGGCCGCGGCCATCGGGCGCTCGGCCTGCATGGCTGCAAAGCGTCCGTCGTCAAGAATCAACATGTAGGCACTTGCCTGTAGATCGGTTTGTTGCGCGGCAAGCTCCACCCATCGCTGCGACAGCACCTTGATCTCCTGCCTGGGGGCAAAGCGTGCCTGCTTGAGGCCCTTTGTCACGGCAGGTGCAGCCTTCTTGTGCTTTGAGGCGTCCTCAGCGCTGGGCGGCTCCACGGCGTTGCCGAGCAGCGTGGTGATCAAGGCTTGATCGGCCAGCCAGCTGGGTAGTGAGATCTTCTGCTGTTGCACGCGCGGGGCCAGCAGCCGCAGGCCTGTGCCGGTGAGCAGTCCCAGGCCCACCCCCATCAATACCAGCCGCAGGATGAGCTGGACCGTGCCTCCCCAACCGGCGGAGCGACGTGACGAACGACTGCTGCTCAACCTTTCAGCCGTGAATGTTCGGCAGAGATTAGGGGCGGTTGGCGCGGATGGCCCAGCGCAGTTGGCGCACCATCCCCCGCAGCAGAGCGACTTCTTCGGCGCGCACCGTCGCGCGTTGCAGCAGATCCCGCACTTTTGCCATGCGTGAGGCGGCGGTGTGCTCCAGGAGGAAACCGGCTTCCAGCAGCAGGTCGGTTGCGTCGTCCAGAAAGGCTGACAGTGCTTTGGCGGCCGCCGGGTCCGGCGATGGGGGCTCGATGCTGCGGGTTTCGGTTGTGCCGCTGTTGAGTCGGGCCAACTCATGCAGCACCACAGCTACGGCGTGGGACAGATTCAGCGAGGGATAGGCCTCACCGCTTTGCAGGCAGAGAACCCGTTGGCAGAGCCGTAGTTCACTGTTGCTGAGGCCACGATCTTCCCGTCCGAACACAAGGGCCACGGGGGCGTCAGCGCTGGAGCTGCTGCCATCTCTGCCCAGCAACCAACCCAAGGCCTGCTCGGGTGTTCGCAGTGGAATCTCACCATGGTCGATGCGTCCGCAACTGCCCACGGTGCGGCGGCAGTCGTTGATGGCCGTCAGCAGGTCGGGAACCACCACGGCGGCTTGAAGCAGCGCTTGGCCGTGCACGGCCATCAGCAAAGCTTCCTCGCTGAGATGGTCACAGCGGGGGGCCACCAGCCGCAGTTCGGTCACCCCGAAATTGGCGCAGAGTCTGGCCACGCTTCCGATGTTCAGGGGGCCGGCCGGCTCCACCAGCACGACGACGGCATTCAAGGCAGCGGCTCAGCTGAGGGTGTGCAGGTAGGCCAGCAGGTCGGCCATCGATTGCGGTTCCATCTCAAAGCTCGGCATGGGGGGAGTCTCGCCGCTGATGATCTGGTGCACCAGAACGGGGTCTTTGAGCTGGTTGCTGACGCCCTGAAGTTGAGGGCCCACTAACCCCTGGCCGGCAAGACCATGACAACCAGCGCAGTTGATCCGGAACAGCTGGCCGCCGTGGTCAACGGCCCCTTTTAATTCAAGGCTGGCCTTGATGTAGGGGTCCTGCTGGGCGTTTCCCAGAACCCAGAGCACCAGAACCATGCAAGCCGTGGCAGCCGACACCACCAGGGCCGCGATCAGGCCGCGACCCCGATCGCTCGAATCATTTGCATCAGCTGATGCCGATTCGGCCGCAATTCGTGACGGCTGGACCACAGACCTTGGGTTCCAATGAGAGAATTCTGCTCAATTCTGATGGCTGACGCGACGCAATGATCGAACCTCTGCTCTGCGGCATCGTTCTTGGTCTGATCCCCGTCACACTGATGGGTCTGTTTGTTGCGGCATGGAACCAGTACCGCCGTGGTGGCAGCGCTCTGGGGGGCTGAGCATCAGCACGCTGCTGATGCCGTAGCGGCGCTGATCCACAACCGTCCAACCTGAGCCCAGTACGGGTTTGATGTTGGAGCGGTGTTCACACACCACCAGGGAGTCCTGGTGAAGCCAATTCCCCTGGGCGAGGGCGAGAAAGCAGGGTTCGTGGAGGCCCTGGTCGTAGGGGGGGTCGAAATAGACGATGTCGAAGGGATCCTGGCTCCAACCCTTGCGCAGCCATGCGATCAGTTCTCGCCGTTCGGTGTGGATCTCCGGGCTAGGTGAACGGCTTGCAGCCACCGCACTGAGGTTGGAGCGGCTGATGCGGATGCACTGAGGATCTTGATCAACGGCCACCACACAGCGCGCACCCCGCTGCAGTGCCTCACAGCCCATCACGCCGCTGCCGCTGCAGAGGTCGAGCCAGCGGCAATCATGCAGGTGCGGGGCGAGGATGTTCATCACAGCCTCACGCACCCTGGAGGTAGTGGGCCGAGCCGTGCGTCCCCTAGGGCTCAGCAGACGTCGACCACCACTGAGACGCAGTTGCCCGCCCCCGCTCATGGGAAGGGGGCAGCTCCGTTACGCAGCCAGATCAACCAGCGCTTGAGCATCTGTTCTCCGGCATCGGACGACTTCTCCGGATGAAACTGGCAGGCGCCGACTCGGCCACGCCAGACAACAGCAGTGACCTCCTGATCACCGAAGGGAGCCGAGGCCTTGAGGTCATTCGGATCGGTGGGAACGGCGGCGTAGCTGTGCACGAAATACACCCATTCCGAGGGTGATTTGCTGCTGAGCAGCGGACAGTTGCCGTGATGCTTCAACGGGGCCCAGCCCATGTGGGGGATGCGCTCGCCGCTGTTGCTGGGAAGGCGTTCCACCCGTCCGGCCAGAAGCCCCAGGCCTGGATCGTTGCCTTCATCGCTCTGTTCAAACAGCAGCTGCAGGCCAAGGCAAATGCCAAGCAACGGGCGATCCTCTTGCCCCCAGCGCAGCAGATGGGGCACCAGCCCCGTGGCCCTGAGGTTGGTCATGGCCGGATCAAAGGCGCCGACCCCAGGCAGGATCAGCGCATCAATGCCTTCCAGATCATCGGCATGTTGAATCAATGAGCAGCCTTGACCAAGTCGCTCCAGGCACTTCTCCACAGAGTGGAGATTGCCCATGCCGTAGTCGATTAACCCGAGGTTCAGACTCAACCGGTTGATCCGTTCTGGAGACGAATTCAGAGGTACTTGGAGATGGTGCCTGAGAGGGTTGCCTTGGGAACAGCGCCCACAACCGTGTCCACCTTCTGCCCGCCCTTGAACACCATCAGGGTCGGGATGCTGCGGATGCCGTACTGGCTGGCGACGTTGGGATTTTCATCGGTGTTGAGCTTGAACACCTTGATTTGACCTTCAAATTCCTTGGCAATTTCCTCAACGATCGGAGCCACCATGCGGCAAGGTCCACACCAGGGTGCCCAGAAGTCCACGAGGACGGGCACGTCGCTTTGGAGCACGTCCTGCTCGAAGGATGCGTCGGTGACAGCAGCAGCGCTGGACATATGAGCAGGGGAATTTAAGAGGAATTTAGCAACGGTTTCAAGCGAAAACACAGCACTTCCCTGCCGAGAAGGGAACTGTGACAGTCGCTCTCTACAAAGAGTGAAAGCCCGATTGCGCCGGGCCGGGGGGTGTGAGGAGTGTGTGGGCCGAAGCCCGCACACTTCCAATTTAGCCCTGCCTTACTTGCCCATTCCAAGGTGCTGGGCCTTTTGGTAGACCTTGCCTTCCGTCAACAGGGAGGGTGCTACGACCACCTCCACCTGCTGCATCTCCTTAATGGTTTGGGCTCCCAGGGTGCCCATGGAAGTCTTTAGGCAGCCCAGCAGGTTGTGGGTGCCGTCGTCCAATTTGGCCGGGCCTCGGAGGATGTGTTCGATGCTGCCGATATTGCCCACATTGATGCGGGTTCCGCGGGGCAGCACCGGGCTTGGGGTGGCCATGCCCCAGTGGAAGCCCCGGCCTGGAGCCTCTTCAGCACGGGCGATGGGGGAGCCGATCATCACGGCGTCGGCGCCGCAGGCGATGCATTTGCAGATGTCACCGCCGGTGACGATGCCACCGTCGGCAACGATCGGAACGTAGCGACCGCTTTCCTTTTCGTAATCGGCCCTGGCGGCGGCGCAGTCGGCAACCGCCGTGGCCTGGGGAATGCCCACGCCGAGAACCCCACGGGAGGTGCAGGCAGCACCGGGTCCAATGCCCACCATTACGCCGGCTGCGCCTGCCCGCATCAGCTGCATGGCAACGTCATAGGTGACGCAGTTGCCGATCACCACGGGAACGCCCATGTCGCGGCAAAGGGCTTCCAGATCCAGGGTTTCTTGGCCTTCAGGTCCGGTGTGGTTTGTTGAGACCACGGTGGCCTGCACGAAGAAAAGATCGGCTCCGGCTTCGGCAATGGCCTTACCGAAACGCATGGCGGCCACCGGTGTGCCGCTGACGGCAGCGATGCCTCCCTGGGCCTTTATGTCTTGGATCCGTTTGCGGATCAGCGTCTCTTGAACCGGCTGGCTGTAGATCTGCTGCATCAGCGGGACGAATTCGTCCTTGCCAACGGCGGCGATTCGATCCAGAACCTGATTGGGGTCTTCGTAGCGGGTCTGAACACCCTCAAGATTGAGCACGCCGAGGGCGCCCAGTTGGGACAGGCGAACGGCCATGCCCACGTCCACCACGCCATCCATGGCGCTGGCAATGATGGGGATCTCGCGCTCGATGCCCCCCAGGGTCCAACGGGTATCGGTGACCTCGGGGTCCACCGTGCGACCCCCAGGCACCAGAGCGATTTCATCGATTCCGTAGGCCCGGCGAACGGTCTTTGAGCGTCCGAGCTGAATGTCCACCGCGCGACTTCAATAAAGTCAGATCAAGCTACCAATCGGGATGATCGCCTCAGCTTGATCGGCCTGTCACACGGCTCCAGGTGGAGTGAACGCCTTTGATGAAGTTGTCCCGATCGCTGTTGCGAATTAGGTTGCGCAGAGCGAAGTTCACCAACCAGATCACTCCGGCCAGCTCTAGCAGGCCTGGAACGAGAGGGATGCTGTTGATGGTATTGAGAACACCGGAATATATCGTCGACACCAGGCTGAAGACGATCAGGCCGCCAACCACCCGCAGCGGCAGCTGGGCCTTGGTCCAAAGCTCAGCCAGAGCGTTCTGCTCGAGCCAGTCTTTCACCTTGCCCACCAGCAGCTCCCATTCGCCACCGTCCTGATCGGTGCTGTCCTGAGCAAGGATCGACACTGTGGAGGCTATTACCGGGTCGGACGTGGGCGCGGGTGTTGGGGTGGGAGTGGGTGTCGGAGTCGGTTCAGGCTCCGGAGTGGGTTCCGGTGTTGGGGTGGGAGTGGGTGTCGGAGTCGGAGTCGGTTCAGGCTCCGGAGTGGGTTCCGGTGTTGGCGTGGTTTCGCTGCCTGGGATTTCGGCTTCAGGGCGTGGCTCGTCGACAGGACCCATCACGTCAGTGGAAAGCATCGGGATTTTATCCGGACTTTTCTGTTGCTTCTACCGTCCGAGATAGACTGTTAATGGACGTCTGATGCACGTATGACGGATTCTGTGGGGCCTGGCGGCGGCGGTCCCGGCGGTTCCGACGATCGGATCATTCAGACAGACCTACGCAACGAGATGTCGCGCTCCTATTTGGAGTACGCGATGAGTGTGATCGTGGGTCGGGCGCTGCCCGATGCCCGCGACGGCCTCAAGCCGGTGCATCGCCGAATCCTGTACGCGATGTACGAGTTGGGCCTCACCAGCGACAGGCCTTACCGCAAGTGCGCCCGTGTGGTGGGCGAAGTGCTCGGCAAATATCACCCCCACGGCGACACCGCTGTGTACGACGCCCTGGTGCGCATGGCTCAGGACTTCTCCATGTCGATGCCCCTGATCGATGGGCACGGCAATTTCGGCTCGGTGGATAATGATCCACCGGCGGCTATGCGATACACCGAATCGCGGTTGCGGGCGCTGACCACCGACAGCCTGCTGGAAGACATCGAGGCTGAGACGGTTGATTTTGCCGACAACTTCGATGGCTCGCAGCAGGAGCCAACCGTGCTTCCTGCGCGGATCCCGCAGCTGCTTCTGAATGGTTCAGCGGGCATCGCCGTGGGGATGGCGACCAATATTCCTCCCCACAACCTCAATGAGCTAATTGATGGCTTACTCGCGTTGATCGCGAACCCTGAGATCACCGATCAGGAGTTAATCCAGCTGATCCCTGGTCCAGATTTCCCCACCGGTGGTCAGATCCTTGGGCGGGAAGGCATACGCGAGACCTACCTGGGCGGCCGCGGCTCGGTGACGATGCGCGGAGTGGCCAACATTGAAACGCTCGAGGTGCCGGGACGCCCCGATCGCGATGCCGTGATCATCACGGAGTTGCCGTATCAGACCAATAAAGCGGCTCTGATTGAGCGAATCGCAGAGCTAGTTAACGATAAGAAATTAGAGGGTATTTCCGACATTCGCGACGAAAGCGACCGCGATGGCATGCGGATTGTGGTGGAACTGCGCCGTGACGCCTACCCGCAGGTGGTGCTGAACAACCTGTTCAAGCTCACCCCGCTGCAGAGCAACTTCAGCGCCTACATGTTGGCGCTGGTGAACGGCGAGCCAATCCTGCTCACCCTGCGCAAGATGCTCGAGGTGTTCCTCGACTTCCGGGTCGAGACGATTGAGCGCCGCACCCGCTATTTGCTTCGCAAGGCCGAAGAGCGCGACCACATCCTGCTGGGCCTGCTGCTGGCGCTCGATCAGCTGGATCCGATCATCGCCTTGATCCGGGCTGCTCCCGATACGGCCACGGCACGTCAACAGCTTCAGGAGCTCCATGGCCTCTCCGACATCCAGGCCGATGCCATCCTGCAGATGCAGCTGCGCCGTCTGACGGCTCTAGAGGCCGACAAGATCCGGCTCGAGCACGAGGATCTGGTCACCAAGATCGCTGACTACAAGGACATCCTTGGCCGTCGTGAGCGTGTGTTCGGAATCATCCAGGACGAGCTCGGTCAACTGCAGGAGCGCTACCAGACGCCGCGTCGCACCGAAATCCTCGACCTCGGCGGCGGCCTATCCGACATCGACCTGATCGCCAATGAGCGTTCGGTGGTGCTGCTTACTGAGACCGGTTATCTCAAGCGGATGCCGGTGAGCGAGTTTGAAGCCACCAGCCGCGGCACCCGCGGTAAGGCCGGCACCCGCAGCCAGGGTGAAGATGCGGTGAAGCTGTTCATCAGCTGCAACGACCACGACACCTTGGTGCTGTTCAGCGACCGCGGTGTGTCGTATGCACTGCCCGCCTACCGCGTGCCCCAGTGCAGCCGTGCGGCCAAGGGAACGCCGGTGGTGCAGCTGCTGCCGATCCCTCGGGAAGAGGCGATCACCACATTGATTCCGGTGTCGGAGTTCAGCGACGACACCGACCTGGTGATGCTCACCCGAGGTGGCTTCATCAAGCGCACCCGCCTTTCGGCCTTCAGCAACATCCGCTCCAATGGCCTGATCGCCATCAACCTGGAGGAAGGTGATGCCCTCACCTGGGTGCGCCTGGCGGTGCCTGGCGACAGCGTCTTGATCGGCTCCAAAGCCGGGATGACCATCCACTTCCGCCTCAGTGATGAGGAGTTGCGGCCCTTGGGCCGCACTGCCCGCGGCGTGCGTTCGATGAACCTGCGCGATGGTGATGCCCTGGTGAGCATGGATGTTCTGCCCGTGGAACTCGCCGATCAGGTGGCCGCCAGCGCCGACGATGAAGAGGATGCCGCCAGTGAGGGTCCCTGGGTGCTCGTGGCGTCGGCCTCGGGTCTGGGCAAACGGGTTCCGGTGACGCAATTCCGCTTGCAGAAGCGGGCCGGCATGGGCCTTCGCGCGATGAAGTTCCGCACCGACGCCGATGAGCTGGTGGGGCTGAGTGTGCTCGGTGCCGGTGAGGAGTTGCTGCTGGTGAGCGAGAAGGGGGTGATCGTGCGCACCAGCGCCGATGCCATTCCGCAGCAGTCCCGTGCGGCCACAGGGGTGCGTCTGCAGAAGCTCGACAAGGGCGACCGTCTGCTGAAGGTGGTGTTGGTGCCGCCTTCAGCAGACGACGACTCTGCTGACGACGACACGTCAAACGACCCCGATTCGAGTGACACTGAAAGCAGCGCACAGGACAGCTGACCTTGGTTGAGCCGGTGGATGTGCTGGTGTTGGGGGGTGGTCCTGCTGCCCTCTGCATCGCATCAGAATTGAACCAACGCGGTGTGGCTGTTGCAGGCATCGCTCCCGATCCGGTCGACGATCCCTGGCCGAACACCTACGGCATCTGGGTCGATGAACTCAAAGCCGTGGGGCTTGAGCAGCTGCTGGAGCACCGCTGGAGCGACACCGTCAGTTATTTCGGCGAAGGCGGATCAACGGCTCAGGATCAGAGCCATGCCTATGGGATCGACTACGGCTTGTTCGATCGTGCTGCTCTGCAGCGCCATTGGCTGGAGGGGGCTGATCGTGTGGCCTGGCATCAAGACACCGCCGAAACGGTGGATGTGAAGGATGCAATCACCAGCGTCAGCTGTGCATCGGGAACAACCTTGCAGGCGCGCTTGGTGATTGATGCCTCAGGTTCGCGCACGCCCCACATTCGCCGCCCCGATCAGGGGCCGGTGGCGGGCCAGGCGGCTTACGGCGTGGTGGCACGTTTCTCCAAACCGCCAATTGAGCCGGGCCGGTTTGTGCTGATGGACTACCGCTGCGATCACCTCAGCGAGGAGCAGAGCAGCGAACCGCCCACGTTTTTGTATGCGATGGATTTGGGCGATGGGCTGTTCTTCGTGGAGGAAACTTCGCTCGCCTTGGCGCCAGGGGTTCCCTACGACGTGCTCAAGCAACGGCTGCAGCAGCGCTTGGATCAGCGGGGTGTGGAAATTACTGAGGTGATCCATGAAGAGTTCTGCCTCTTCCCGATGAACCTGCCGTTGCCCGATCGCAGTCAGCCGGTGCTGGCTTTCGGTGGAGCGGCGAGCATGGTGCATCCAGCCTCGGGCTACATGGTGGGATCGCTGCTGCGGCGGGGGCCTGATTTGGCCCTCGCCATCGCCGAAGCCATCGCTAATCCAAGCCTTGGTTCAGCAGCGTTGGCGCAACGGGGCTGGCAGGCGCTCTGGCCATTGGAACTGGTGCTGCGCCATCAGCTCTATCAGTTCGGCCTGGACCGGTTGATGGGCTTCAACGAAGCGTTGTTGCGCACCCACTTCGCCACGTTCTTTTCATTGCCTCGAGAGGAGTGGTTTGGCTTCCTCACCAACACCCTGCCGCTGCCTCGGCTGATGGGGGTGATGCTGCGGTTGTTTGCTTTATCCCCGTGGGAATTGCGGCGAGGGCTGGTGCTGGGGGCGGCGAAGGATCAAGCTCCGCGGTTTTGAGATCCACCTGCCGTGCGAGCGGCGGTGTGACCTTCGAGTTCTGATTGTTCAACGGTCGATCCCCGATCCGTGATGTGAACAGTGAAGAGCCCCAGATTGCTGGGGCTCTTTTTAGGTGCTGGGTTCAGAAGGATTCACCGGGGCCCAGTCCAACGGTTGAATCAGCGGGAACAGGCGATCGTCCGTCTGCACCTCCTCGAGCCAGCCCTCCGGCAGTTCGGTGGTGCCGTCGATTGCCTGCATCAGGTGCCAGAAGCGGCCCAGATGGCGTTGCACCCGTTCTCGGGCCAGTTCGGTGGTGGTGCCGGCTCTAAGGATGAAGCTCCAGTCGGACGACTGCGCGAGCAACAGTTCCCGTGCCGCTTGCTGCAGCCACTGCATCGCCTGCTCGCTGCCCACCCCGCGGCTGCAGCGCTGCACCATCGCGGCGCTGGCCTTTTCCCACTCGGGGATGATCCAGGCGTTGCTGTCGTTCAGCCAGTAGTCGTGATAGCCCCCTTGCCCCCAGCTGGAGGGGGAGGGATCGCAGAGCTGAAGTTGGCCAACGCTGTTCAGCACATCGCGCAGCCGGGTGAAGGCCACCCCCTCCTGAGGTGCCTGCTGGAACAGCTGGCTGAGAAAAGCCGGCCCTTCAAACCACCAGTGGCCAAACAGTTCTGCATCGAAAGGTGCCACCAAGAGTGGGGAAACTTCCATGGCATTCCCGAGCTGATCCAACTGCCGGCGGCGGCCCTGTAGGTAATCGGCGGCATGCTCTTTCACCCGTTCAGCAGCCACCCACGGTTCATAGGGCTGTTTCCGGTCCAACGGTGCGCTGTGATCGGTCACCCGATGCAGTTTCAGGCCGAGCGGGCGCGGTTGGTCGAGGCCAAGGGGTTTGAGCTCTTCGATTGGCAGGTCCCAGCCCAGATCGCGATGGAACTCCCGGTAGTGGGGATCGCCGGGGTAGCCGTCCTTGGCCGACCACACCGGCAGGGTGGCGTCACTGTCACGCCCGAAGAGAGCCACCCCGTTGCGGCTGCAGATCGGCGCATACACGCCGTAGCGGGGCCGGGGCCGGCCATGCAGCAGCCCATGCCCGTCCAGCACGGCGTAGCGAAGCCCGGCATCGCGCATCCAGCGGTCCAGGCCTTCGTAATAGGCGCATTCCGGCAGCCAGATCCCTAGGGGGCGCTCCCCCACCAGGCGTTGGTGTTCCCGCACCGCTGTGCGCAGTTGGCCGCGCACCGCTTCCGGGTGATGGCGCAGCAGGGGCAGATAGCCGTGGGTGGCGCCGCAGGTGAGCAGGTCCACCACCCCATCGCGCTGCAGGGCGGCGAAGCGCTGGATCAAATCGCCGTCGCAGGACCGCCACGCCAGCCGATGCCGCTCGATTGTGGCCGCCAGGTGCTCGGCGCCTGCACGCAGTGATGGGTCGGCCTTCGGGAGGAGAACCAGCCGTTCGTGCAACCACTGGGGAAAGCGCTGCTTCAGGTCTTGATCGCTCAGCAGCGACAGCAGCGTCGGCGACAAGCCGATGGTGAGTTTGGGCTGCTGGTGGGGGTCGGCGTTGGCCAGCTCCAGCGTTTCCAACAGCGGCAAGTAACACTCGATCAGGGCCTGGAAAAACCAGTCCTCCTCCAGGGAGCCAGGTTGTGCCGATCGCACGTAGGGCAGATGGGCATGCAACACCAGGGCGACAGCGCCTTTGGTCACGAACAAGCCCAAACGGTTGCTGACCTTAATCCGTTTCCCCCTTGGGAGCTGAACTAAGATGGATTAACTCATAGTCACTCCGACTAAGACCTCCGCTGGAGCCTCTTCCATGGCCAAGGACCCCGGTCGCGTCCTGATTTTTGACACCACCCTGCGGGATGGTGAGCAGTCGCCCGGGGCGAGCCTCAACCTGGAGGAAAAGCTGGCCATTGCCCAGCAGCTGGCGCGGCTCGGTGTGGATGTGATCGAGGCGGGATTTCCCTTTGCTAGCCCCGGTGATTTCGCCGCTGTGCAGCGGATTGCCCAGCAGGTGGGTGGCGATAACGGCCCGATCATCTGCGGCCTGGCCCGTGCCTCGCGGGCCGACATCAAGGCCTGTGCTGATGCCGTGGCGCCAGCACCGCGCCGTCGCATTCACACCTTCATCGCCACCAGCGACATCCACCTCGAGCACAAGCTGCGGAAGAGCCGTGCCGATGTGCTCGGCATCGTTCCCGAGATGGTGAGCTATGCCCGTTCTCTAGTCGAGGACGTTGAGTTCTCCTGTGAGGACGCCGGCCGCAGCGACCCGGAGTTTCTCTACGAGGTGATTGAGGCGGCGATTGCTGCGGGTGCCACCACGATCAACATTCCCGACACCGTCGGTTACACCACCCCGTCGGAGTTCGGGGCCCTGATCGCAGGGATCAATCAGCACGTGCCCAACATCGGCGAGGCCGTGATCTCCGTGCACGGCCACAACGATCTCGGCCTGGCCGTGGCCAATTTTCTCGAGGCCGTCAAGAACGGCGCCCGTCAGCTCGAATGCACCATCAATGGCATTGGCGAACGGGCCGGCAATGCCTCCCTCGAGGAGTTGGTGATGGCGTTGCACGTGCGGCGGCGTCATTACAACCCGTTCTTTGGCCGGGATGAAGACAGCCCCACGCCGCTTACGGCCGTGCGCACCGAAGAGATCATCAAGACCTCACGGTTGGTGTCCAATCTCACCGGAATGGTGGTGCAGCCCAACAAGGCGATCGTTGGTGCCAATGCCTTCGCCCATGAATCCGGCATCCACCAGGACGGCGTTCTCAAGAACCGGCTCACCTACGAAATCATTGATGCCAAGACCGTCGGGTTGTCCGACAACCGCATCTCCCTCGGCAAGCTGAGCGGCCGCAGTGCCGTGCGCGCCCGTCTGGAGGAGCTTGGCTACGACCTCACCCGCGAGGACCTCGATGAAGCCTTTGCCCGCTTCAAGGAACTCGCTGATCGCAAGCGCGAGATCACCGACCGTGATCTCGAGGCGATCGTCAGCGAACAGGTGCAGCAGCCGGAATCCCGCTTCCAGCTCAAGCTCGTGCAGGTCAGCTGTGGCAGCAGCCTGCGCCCCACTGCCACCGTCACCCTTCTAGATGAAGAGGGTAGTGAGACCACAGGTTCGGCGGTGGGCACCGGTCCGGTGGATGCCGTCTGCCGTGCCTTGAATGATCTGGCGGGTGTGCCCAATGAATTGATCGAGTTCTCGGTCAAGTCGGTCACCGAGGGCATCGATGCCATGGGCGAGGTGACCATTCGCCTGCGCCGCAACGGTGCCCTCTATTCCGGCCACGCTGCCGACACCGATGTGGTGGTGGCGGCGGCGATGGCCTTCATTAATGCCCTCAATCGCCTGGTGGCCGGAGAGGAGCGCCAGTCATTGCATCCCCAGAAGGATCCTGTTGTTCTGGAGACCCGACCGACGCTCTAGAGCCGACGCCATGCGCACTTCCACCGCCCGGGCTGTCCAGCTGGTGTTGCTGATTCTTCTGGCGCTGCTGGTGCTCACGCCGTTGCTCTGGTTGGTGAGCACCTCGCTTAAGAGTCCGGCGGAAGACATCTTCAGCAGTCCGCCGGCGTTGCTGCCCGCCCAGCCGAGCTTCGATGCCTACGTCCGGCTGTTTCGAGACAATCCCCTCACCACTTATCTGTTCAACAGCACCGTGGTGAGTGGCTTGGCGGTGCTGGCCAACCTGCTTTTCTGCTCCCTGGCCGCCTACCCCCTGGCCCGGTTGCGCTTCGCCGGACGAGGCCTGGTGCTGGGCTTGGTGGTGGCCACGATCCTGATCCCGTTTCAGGTGGTGATGATTCCGCTGTATCTGCTGATGGTGCAGCTGGGACTGCGCAACACCCTGCTGGCCCTGGTGATTCCCCAGGCAGCCACCGCCTTTGGTCTCTATCTACTGCGCCAGAGCTTCCTCGGCGTTCCCAAGGAGCTGGAGGAGGCGGCACGGATAGATGGTTGCAGCCGCCTGGGGGAATGGTGGAACGTGATGATCCCCGCCGCCAAAGCCGATCTGATCACCCTGGCGATGTTCGTCTTCATCGGCACCTGGAGTGATTTCCTTTGGCCGCTGGTGATCCTTGACGACCCATCCCTCTACACCTTGCCTTTGGGCCTGCAGCAACTCTCCAGCAGCTTTTCGCTGGATTGGCGCATCGTTGCCGCCGGCTCGGTGGTCTCAATCCTGCCGGTGCTGGTCTTGTTTGTGCTGTTGCAGAGTTTCATCCTGCCCAATGCCAGTGGGGATGCGGTGAAGGGATGAAGGGGGTGTGATCCAGGAACGCATGGCTGCGAAGGCATCCATGCGTTCCTGGATCACACCCATCTGTTGGCTGAGCAAGTCGCTGTGGGCACGCTTCGGCGCGCGTTCCTCCAGCTGATCTATCCGTTTCTATTGCGCCTGAATGCGTTGGTTGTGCTGACGCAATCCCTGCAGCAGGGGCACCACCAGAACACTCACCAGCGCCAGGCTGCCGCAGTTGATCAGTTTCAACAGTATCCAACCTCCCCCACTTGGACCGATGCTGACTTGAATGGGGTCCGCAACAAGTTGTGCCGGGATGTCTCTTAAAGATCTTGATCGGTTTCTAACCCTTCGCGACAGCGACCCCGATCTGGCCAAGACCCTGGCGCAGCCCATGGACCTTGAGCGGTTTCTCGGGCTCGCCGCTGAGCATGGCATTGCCTTGAGTGAGGCGGATGTCTTCGCGGCGCAGCAGCGTGAGCACCACGTGCGAACGGCAGTTGAGCTTCAGCAGGATCAGGCTGCAGAAGCGCGGCGCCTGCGCAATTTCATCCACGGCTGATCCCCGCCGCCTCTCATTTCATTGATCCAGCTTCACCACGTCCGGTGTTTCCCCGTGCACTTCGCCAATCCAACGGGCGTGGTTCACGGCACCTTCGTGGGTGTGAAAGATCCAGGCGCTGTCAGGGGAAGATTGGCCTTCGATGCGTTGATCCACGGCATTGACGCCGAGATAGCCGCCGGCTGAACAGGACCGCAGCACGTAGCGTTCGGCGTACTTAATGAGCATTGGCTGAGAGAGCTCTATTTGTTCGCTAGCGGTACCTTGCAGCGGCTTGGCGCGAACTGCAGAATTGCTTTTACTTTTCTTCCCTAAGGGTTAATAGGCTTTGTTGTTCCCAGCTCAACCCCGTGGGTGCTGCAAAGCGGCTCTGATGACCTCCCTCACGGAACCAGGGGGTGCTGAGGGCCTCGATCTCCAGATCTTCCAGGTTGAGAGACCAGGTGTCCTGCAGGTAGCGGCGCAGTTGCTCCGGCTCGGGCGGATGGGGCTGTTGCCAGTGCAACACGGCTAACTGCATCGGCCGTGAGCGGAGAATCGCAAGGCGGTGATTCGAATCGCCGTCGTTGGCGGGCTGAATCGACTCCTCCAGTTGCTCCTCGCAGACGTAGAGCCGCAGTGGCCCGCTGCTGTCGGTCTGGGGAAGTGGATATTTGTTGAGATAAAGGGCCCGTGCTTTTTGAAACGCTGCCCCCGGAGCCTTCACCATCAGGGCGTTGTAGGCCTGCTGAAGCGGTTCACTCATGCCCATTTCGTCCTGTTGCTGGCTCCAGTGTGTGAATGACGCCGGGCCGCGATTATGGGAGGATGGTGACACTTCCGGGATTGGAACGCGATGGCCAAGCATCGCTCCCGCTACCGGTTGGTTGGCCTCGACGGTCAACCGCATCCGGTGCTCGACGCCCCTTACGACACGTTGGAACTGGCCCTCGCTGATGCCAGCGATTGGTGCACGGGACAAGGGTCCCGATGTTCCATGGGTCAGCAGGGTATTGCGGTTGAAGTGCGAACTGACAGCGGCAGTTGGCGCACCATCGACTATCCAGTGAGTTGCTTGAGCCGATCCAGTGCGACAGCGGGCTGATGTGGGTCAGTGTTGACCTCTGCGTGGTGCCGATCGGTGTCGGTGTCAGTCTTTCGCCTTACATCGCCGCCTGTGAGCGGGTGATCGCTGCCACGAGCTTGAGCCATCAGCTGGGTCCCAATGGCACGGCGATCGAAGGCCCGTAGGACGAGGTCATGGACTATGTGCGGGCTTGTCACGCCGAATTGCGCCCCGCGCCTTTACACAGCGCTCAAGCTCAACACCCGCAACTGTCGGCAGCAGTCGTTCGCTGGGAATGTCTCCTCAGTGGAAGAGCTTCTGGGCGATTAAGAATCTGTAGAACTTTGGTGGGTTTCGATTCGGGCTGAGCCGATCTTGAGACCAATGAGATTGTTGTGTGGTCCCTTGCTTGATGGGTCGCGGTTTCAGGGCTGCGCTGTTTGCACTGCTGGTTGTACAGCTGACGGGCAGTGCTGTTCAGGCGTCAACGTGGGATCGCATTGCCAGTTACCTGCGCTTGCTGCAGCGGGCGGGGGTGAATGCCCTGGTAGCGATCGACTGCCCTTTGGGCTTGCTGGGTGCATTTCATGAGGGCAAGCAGGCCCTGTTGATGTGCGGCAACAACCTGCCCGACGATCCAGCGGTGGTTTGGGTGGTACTGGCCCATGAATCAGCTCATGTGATGCAGTTGTGCAACGGCGGCAATCTGATGCCGGCGGCCTTGCTCAGCCGTGAGGTTGAGCTGGCCCGCCAGCAGGACCCCAATCCTTTTCACGAGTTGCAGTTGTATCACTCCAGTCAGCATCACGTTGAGGCCGAAGCCCGGCTGATTCAGGCCCTTCCAGAGGAGCAGGTGGTGGCCTTGTTTGAAAAACACTGCGCCAAGCGGCTCTCCCCTTGAAGCTGCTGATGCGGGACCCATGGCTGATAGCGGTCGATAAGCCTGCCGGCCTGCTGAGCCAACCTGGCCTGGGGCCGGAGCAAAGCGATTCCGTGATCACCCGCTTGCAGCAGCAGGATCAAGGCCTGCGCCTGGTTCACCGCCTGGACCGCGACACCTCGGGGGTGCTGCTCTTGGCCCGAAGCGCTGACCCCCTGCGGCGGCTCAGTGCCCTGTTTGCTGAACGACGAATCAACAAGCTCTATCAGGCGGAGGTGGAGGGGGAGCTCCAAGGCAGCGGCAGCATCGCCAGCTCGTTGGCGCGTCTCTCGCGCCAACCGCCGCGCTACGGCAGCCACCCGGAGGGGCGTCTGGCGCTGACGATTTGGCGAGCCCGCGCCGCTGGTTCCCACCGCACGCGGCTCTGGTTGCGTCCGCTCACGGGGCGCTCCCATCAGCTGCGGGCCCATCTGGCCGAACGGGGCCACCCCATCGTGGGAGATCCGATCTACGGGGATGCCGGCCGTTCCTGTCGCATGCATCTGCATGCCCAGGCCCTGAGCTTTCGCCATCCCTTCACCCAGCAACGCGTCCGTCTGATCGCGCAGGAGCTTCCCTTTGCAATTGAGTGATGAACTCGGACGCTGCGCAGTGGCGACACCAAGGCGATTTCCCTGGGCATGTTCACCAGTGGTGTGGCGTTGTGGTCGTTGTAAGCGATGAGCCCTCAGGCCATCAGCGACGGGCCGGGATCGGATAGGGAATGCGGCGGTGGCGCATCCGCCGCCACACCTGCACGAAGGCACGAATCACCAGTTCCACTTCGCTGCGGTTGAGGTTGCTTTTGCGCAGTTGTCCATCCCGCTGCCGCGCTTCCACGATCCGCCGCACCGTGTCCACTGCCTGGGCATCGGAGGTGTCGGGAGGGAGGGATCGCAACGCCGCCTCACAGCCATCCGCCAGCATCAAGATCGCTGTTTCTTTGGTACGGGGTTCCGGGCCCCTATAACGGAAGCGGTGCTCCTCAACCACTCCGCCGCGCTCCTGGGCCTTGTGCAGGAAGTAGCCCATTTTCAAGGTGCCTTGGTGCTCAGGGATGAAATCGGCGATGGGCCGGGGTAGGCGGTGACGCCGCGCCAGCTTCAGCCCCTCATCCACATGGGCTTGAAGCACCGCTGCACTTGCCTGGGGGTCATCCAGCGCGTCGTGGGGATTGGGGCCGTCCTTCTGGTTCTCGATGAACCAGTCCGGCGCATGCAGTTTGCCCACATCGTGATAGAGCGACCCGGTCCGGATCAGATCCACATCCGCGCCAATCGCCCGCGCCCCCTCCTCCGCGAGGCCGCAGATCATCAGGGTGTGCTCAAAGGTTCCCGGGGCTTCGCAGGAAAGGCGGCGCAACAGAGGCCGTTCCTGATCCGCCAGCTCCAGCAGCCGTGCCCGGGTGAGTAGGCCGAAGGACCCTTCCAGCATCGGGATCAGCAGCAGGCTGAACATCAGCACAATCCCCAGCAGCAAGGCATCGGTGGCCAGTTCATCCAGGCTTGGATTCAGGCTTCCCCAGAGCCGCAGGCCGGTGAAAGGTTGCAGTTGCAGCAGCAGCCACTGGCCCACAAGCGCGCCGATCGGCAGCAGCACCGTCAGTTGCAGCAGCTGCCCGCGGCTGCGTTGACGGCCCGCGATCAAGGCCCCAGTGGCGGCCACGCTTGCCGCCACCAGCAGGCGGCCATCCCCAAGTCCCTGCACGGGTTCTGGCCAGAGCAGAGCGGCCACACCCATCCAGACCAAGCCGCAACCGGTGCCCAGTCCCTCCGCCAGCAGCAGGCTGGGCGGCACAAGGATGGCCAGAGGGCTCACGGTTCCCTTGAACCAGAGTTTCGCTCCCTGCACCAGCAGCAGCAGACCCACCGCCAGCAGGGCATGGCGCACTTCCAGGCCAGGCCGTTCGCGCCGCATCACCAACAGCATCACTGCGCAGGCTGCAGCGGCTTCAACAAACCGTTGGAACCAGATCAACGGTTGGGGCTCGCGGCGCACGCGGCCGAAATAATCCAGCACGTCGTAGGCCTGTGGGCTGATTGGCTCGCCCTTGCGGGTGATGAGATCCCCCTTGCGCACCTTGATGGTGGGGATGGCCTGTTTGGTCAGCTGTTCCTCGATCAGCTGTTTGCTCAGGTTTGGGTCGGTGCGCAGGTTGCTGCTTCCGCGCAGGGTGCTGGTGAGCACCTTGCCGGCAAGGGACCAAGCTGCCGGTGGCTGCAGGGCAACCGCCTGGAGTTGCAGGTTGGCCGCCTGGAGTAATTGCTCAACGGCCAGATTGCTCACCAGCCCTTGGCTGAGCATGCGATCAGCGGTGCTGCGCACCGACTCATCCCATGCCAGATGTTCCCGTTCGCTGCGTCGTTCCAGCCATTTTTTCTCCGGCTCAGAAAGGTTCACCGGCCCGATTCGGGCGCCAGATCCGGTGTTGGTGACCTCCTGCAGCTGCAGCAGTTGTTGCTCGAGCCGTTGTTTAAGTGCTTGGGTCTGCTCCTGATCGATGACCTGCACCACCGATCGCGACACCAGAGAGGCTCGCTGCTGCTCGAGGGCGGTGCTGTCCTGCACCAGGGCATCTTTCGGAGCGATGGCTTCAAACGGGGCCAGCGATCCGGGTTGGACTTTCGGCTTTATCAGCCAGGGCAGGCTTGAGGCTGCGGCCACGGAAAGGCACAGCAGCAAAACAACGAGTGTCTGTAGTCGCGTCCAGCGCAGCAGGCGACCCCCGGGGCCTTCGAGCCGCACCCAGTTCCGCCAAAGGCTGCTCAGCCGAGGAACGCGAACCAAAAGGGACCTTGTAGCGTTCTAACGCTAGCTCTCTCTAGAGGGCATGCTGGAAGGTGTGCAAGGGGATGCCATGGCCCTGCGTTTGGACGGCAAGGTGCTGGCAAGGGATGTGGAGCATCGTCTTCAAATCCTGATCGAACGGTGTCTGGCCGAGGTGGGGCGACCGCCGGGCTTGGCGGTGCTGCGGGTTGGTGATGATCCCGCCAGCGCCGTCTACGTCGCCAACAAGGAAAAGGCCTGTGCTCGGATCGGGGTGGCCAGCTTTGGCGATCACCTCCCCGCCGACACGCCTCCAGCGCAGGTGCTTCAAACGATCGAACGGTTGAATGCCAACCCGGAAGTGGACGGGATCCTTCTGCAGCTTCCCCTTCCAGCCGGCCTCGATGAGGGGCCGCTGCTGATGGCCATCGATCCTGAAAAGGATGCCGATGGTCTGCACACCCTCAATCTCGGACGGCTGCTCAAGGGGGAACCGGGCCCGCGCAGCTGCACTCCCGCAGGGGTGATGGCGATGCTGCGCAGCAATGGCATCGATCCAGCGGGCAAGCGCGCTGTGGTTATCGGCCGCAGCATTCTTGTGGGGCAGCCGATGGCCTTGATGCTGCAGGCCGCCAACGCCACCGTCACCATTGCCCACTCCCGCACGGCCGATCTGGTGGCCCACACCCGCGAAGCCGACATTCTTGTGGTGGCAGCTGGCCGTCCTGAGTTCATCGGGGCCGAGCACGTGCGGCCGGGAGCGGCGGTGGTGGATGTCGGCATCCACCGCAAGCCGGAAGGTGGATTGTGCGGTGATGTTCGAGCGGCTGAAATCGAGTCGATCACTTCTGCGCTGTCGCCTGTCCCTGGCGGTGTGGGACCGATGACGGTGACGATGCTTCTGGTGAACACCGTTGTGGCTTGGTGCAGACGCCACACCCTTGACCATGATTTGGACGATCTCGTGCCCTGATCGGTTCCATGGCGCTGCACTGGCTGTTCCCTATCCCTGCTCTACAGGTCGATCTCGGGCCGGATGCCGCCACGGCCGCAGCCAAGTAGCAGCAGCTTGAGCAGTTCGATACCCAGGTGTATCAGCACCCCGAGTTCAGCGATCGCAACAACCTCACTGGGGATCTATTGGGCCATGCCGGCCTGGATCAGTTGCATCGCACGGATGCGTTCCAGTGGCTGAACGGAGATAGGCCGAGCATGTGTCGGCCTATCTCCGTTCGCTGTTAGGCCCGGATCACGGTCTTGTGGCCCATATCCAAAAAGCCTGGCCCGTGGTGTGTGCGAGGAATGGCGGAACGGTGGATCTCCACAGCCACCGCAATGCCCAGTTGAGCGCAGTGTTTTACGTGTTGACGGATCCGGCCAAAGAGAGCGGGGAGCTGGAATTTGAGGCGCCCGATGATTACTTCAGCCATGTGATGGCGATGCCCGACCGGGACGCGGCTGTCTCCGGTGGTGTGTTCGCGCCGCTGCCTCACCGTCTTCTGATGATCCCTCGGACCTGCGCCATCGGGTGCTCCCTTACGAGGGAAGCGGCCCTCGCTATTCGGTGTCCTACGACTTGGCCATCACCACGGCGCCAGGCAAGGGACGCGAGATGCGAACACCCCATCCGATGGATTGGGTCCCCCTCGGCAGCTAATGGCTCGGCCTGAGAGAATCCCGCCAGCCAGGGTCCACCCATGAGCGCCGAGTTCGATTTCAAGGCCTATCTCGGCAAGGCCAAAGAGCAGGTGGAAGCGGCCCTCGATGGATCCCTTGGTCCTGAGCGGCCGGAGTCCCTCAGGGAAGCGATGCGCTATTCGCTTCTTGCCGGTGGCAAGCGTCTGCGCCCGATTCTCTGCCTTGCTGCCTGCGAGCTGGCAGGCGGGGAGGCGACGCAGGCCCTGCCCACAGCGGTGGCGCTGGAAATGATCCACACCATGTCGTTGATTCACGACGACCTGCCGGCCATGGATGACGACGACCTGCGCCGTGGTCGTCCCACCAACCACAAGGTGTACGGCGAAGCGGTCGCCATCCTGGCGGGTGATGCCCTGCTGACCCGCGCCTTTGAAATGGTCGCGCTGCGCAGTCCGGATGTGCCGGCTGAGCGCCTCCTCAAGGTGGTGGGAGAACTGTCGTTGGTGGCCGGGGCCCCTGGCCTTGTGGGCGGCCAGGTGGTGGATCTAGAAAGCGAGGGCAAGGAGGTGGATCTTGAAACCCTCGAGTACATCCATCTCCATAAAACCGGAGCCCTGTTGAGCGCTTGTGTGATCACCGGGGCGATGATCGGCGGCGCCGATGAGGCGCTGATCAAGGCCCTGCGCATCTATGCCAGAGGAATCGGCCTAGCCTTCCAGATCATCGACGACATCCTCGACATCACGGCCAGCAGCGAGGTGCTCGGTAAAACCGCCGGCAAGGACCTCATCGCTGATAAGACCACTTATCCCAAGCTCTTGGGGCTCGACGAGTCCCGCCGCCGGGCTGATGCGCTGGTGAACGAAGCGAAAGAGTCCCTTCAACCCTGGGCCGAGAAGGCCATGCCCCTGCTGGCGTTGGCCGACTTCATTACCAGCCGCGACCGATGATCGACGCCACGCCTTCCCATGCGGTCCTGCGGGAGTTTTTCGACAACAGTTCACTCACCTGGGGCTTACTGGCCTGTGGCGGTGCCCAGCTCTCGAAGCTGTTCCTTGAGTTGCTCCTGCATCGCCGTTGGCGACCGTCGGTGCTGATCGAAACCGGCGGTATGCCGTCGAGTCACTCCGCCTTGGTCACAGGCACGGCAGCCTGTGTGGGCTGGACCCTGGGTTTTGATCACCCCCTCTTCGCCCTTGCGGCGATGGTGGCGTTTGTTGTCATGTACGACGCCAGTGGCATTCGGCGTAATGCCGGGCTGACGGCGGAACGGGTGAATGGCTTGCCTGATTCGCTCTGGCCGGATGTTCTGGAGAAACCCCTCAAGGAAAGCCTGGGCCACAGCCGGCTGCAGGTGCTGGTGGGCAGCCTGATGGGTCCCGCCATTGCTCTGCCTGGCGTGGAGTTTGTGGGATCACCGCTGCATCTGCTGTCGGGTCTTGGAGCTGGGCTGGGGTGACCGCCGCCGCGGACCTCACCGCTGATCAGCAGGCCGCGGCGGATGCCTTTGCGGCCTGGCTCAAACAGCCCGTGGATGGAACTCCCTTCGTGCTCAGTGGTTTTGCCGGCAGCGGCAAGACCTTCCTCTCCATGCGCCTGCTGCGTCAGGTGGAAGCCAGCGGTTTGTGTTGGACCGTCGTTGCCCCAACCCACAAAGCGGTGGGCGTCTTGCGCCAGGCCTTGGAGTTGGAGGGGCTCCAACCCACCTGGTATCCCTCCACCATCCATCGCTTGTTGCGGCTGAAACTCAAGCGCTCCGCCGACGCTGAACTCTGTGAACCCACCGAGCAGACGGCCATGGCCCTGGAGAACTTGGGCCTTGTGCTGATTGACGAAGCTTCGATGGTGGACAGCACCCTGTTGGGCATCGCCCTCCAGTGTGCCCATCCGTTCAAGACACGTTTGGTGTTTGTCGGCGACCCGGCCCAGTTGCCACCGGTTGGTGAGCAGAACAGTCCCGTGTTTGCGATGCAACGGTCCTGTTCTGCCAGCTTGACCCAGGTGGTGCGGCATCAAGGCCCGGTGCTGCGGCTGGCGGCGGGTCTGCGGGAGGGGCGCCTGCCCTGCCAGATGCCACCGCTGCTGCCGCCGATTCGTTCCCCGCAGGGGCAGGTGCGCAGCCTGGTGCAACGGGAATGGCTGGATCAGGCCCGGCGTGCCTTGAGGGATGCCTCGGTGCAAGACAACCCCGATGCCGCACGCATCCTCTGCTACACGAACCGCACCCTGGATCGCTTGGTGCCCCATGCGCGCCGCGCGATCCATGGGGAAATGGCGGATCAGATGCCGGTGCTGCCCGGTGAGGTGTTGATCAGTCGAACCGCGGTGATGGCCCCGGCCTCAAGGGATGGAGAAGAGGCCGGTGAAGAACCCGACATGGTGCTGGGCTCCAACCGTGAAGTGACGGTGCGGGACGTCAAGCCGGAGGCCTGTGACCTGGCGGATTTTGGCCTGTCGTCTGCCGATGGGCCTGTGCCGGTGATCGAGACCCTCTCCGCATCGGTGAATGCGGGGGATCTTGAGCTCACCCTGCGCCTGCAGCCGCCGATTGGCAGCTCTGGTCGTCAGGAGCTTGATGCGGTGATGCAGCGGCTGCGCAAGCAGGCCCGTGATGCTGGCAAGAAAAACGGTCGCGCGATCTGGCGGCAGTACTTCCTGATTCGTGATGCCTTCGCTTCCCTTGGGCCGGCGGCGGTGCTCACGGTTCACCGCAGTCAGGGCAGCAGTTTTGGGGATGTCTTTGTGGCGCCGGATGTGTTCCGGGCCGACCCAGCCATCCGCCAGCAGCTCTGTTATGTCGCAGTGTCCCGAGCCCGCACGGGGGTTTGGTTGCTTGGCGGGGAGACGTCGCCTGATCTGCGCACCTCCTGGCAGCGCGAATTCGATACCACCCGGGACCACGCATGAATCAGGAGACCATCAGGCCGCTGACCCCCTGCAAGCCCAGGTAAGTCCCCAGCCCAAAACTGAGGCTGCCCACCACCAGTTCTCCCCGGCTCAGCAGGGCGGTTTTGCCGCGTTGCAGCAGCGGAAGAACCCCTTGGCGTCCGATCAAAACCGCTAGAAACGGAACCAGCATCAGGGCAGTGGCGGCGAAGCTTAAGCCGATGCGGCAGGCAATCTCCTCTTGCAGGGGCAACTGCGCGGTCAGGATTACGGCGGCGCTTTTGGCGAACAACAACAGATCGTCGGGACTGATCACTTCAGTGACGCTGCTGATCAGCAACAGCAAGGGAAGCGGCATTGCGGCGAAACGATCCACGGCGCCGCTCCAAGCGGGCGCTGGTCAGCAGCCAGCCGCCTACAAACAATCCCCCGCGCCGCAGCGGTGACCCCCCCAGCAGCAGCAACAGCAGCAGAACGATGTGGATGGGCGACAGCGCCACGCCAAGCCCGTAGGTCAGCAGTTCGGTCCAGATCCGGGGTTCCGCCATTTAGGCCGGTGGATTTGTTGGGGCATTTCAGCGCTAAATGGCTCGAATCTCTCGTTCCCATCCCAGGATGCTTACGGAGGCTGTTGCGAGAGGTAAGAGCTGGTCGCCAGCTGCTCCCAAGCCCAGCCAAGCTCCTGCGAGTGCTCTCAAGATGTGGCCATGGGCGAAAAGGGCAATGTCCCCTGGACCTGGAGCGTCAAGCGCTGTGCAGATAGCTCTTGCGCAGCGAGCCTCAACTTGCTCAGCGTCCTCACCTCCAGGACAGCCATGGCTCCATACGGTCCAGTTCGGCACGGTTTGGCGGATCGTGGTGGTTGTGATCCCTTCGTAGTCGCCATAGTTCCACTCGACGATGTCGTTGCAGATCTGCATCTCGTGGCCAAGGCCAGCCAACTCGCAGGTTCGTCTGGCCCGTTGAAAGGGGGAGCTGAACATCGCTGCGAATTGCTGTTGACCGAGGATTGGCTTCAGGGCTCTGGCTTCGGCTTCATTATCAGGTAAGAGCGGTAGGTCTGTGCTGCCGGTGTGCCGCCCGTTCAGTGCCCACTCAGTTGCTCCATGGCGCAACAACCAGAGCTGGCGAGAAATGCATTGTTCCGGAGGTGACCCGCTCAGGATGGACAGTGTTGGTTGAAGAGTCAGCAGCCAGCTTCACAGCTTCAGGATCAAGGCGGCCAGACCAATGCTCACCCCCAAACTCACAACGCCGAGAAGGGCTCTCCAGAAGGCTTTGTCTTTGGTGTCGAGGAAGTTGCTCAAGGAATGCCAGAGGCTTCAACCGTCAGTTTTGCCATCCGGCAGCAGGTAAGGAAAGGTGCGACGGATCGGGCGGTGCAGCGACCGCAGCGTTTTGTTGTAGTGCACGCCGGGCACAACGCTGTAACTGCGGCCCAGCACCAGCGCATGGTCCAGATCGGCCTCGCAGCTGCGGATGTCGGTCTGCACAGGCCGCGCCTGCGTTGACACCGGAGCAGCGGCGGGAATCAGGGCTGAAAACTGTCCTTCTCTGTGCCGCCAGCTCTGACAGGCGTTGAGGGCCTCTGCCGCGGAATCGAACACTTGCTTGGTGGTTTCCCGTCGAGTGCTCATTGCCTCCATGCCGAGCAGGGGCAGCGCGGTGATCAATAGGACAAATCCAAAGCGGAGCATGCGACTGGCGCGAAGGTCCTGCTTCAGCCGTAGCGAGATAGGTGGAGCGTGGAACCCTCCTTCCCAATCTTTTCGCCTGAGTGTCTCAGTAGCGCACTTCGAACCAGTCGTCGCCCGTAACCGGGAGCTGGCTGGGTGTCACCCGAAGCACCCTTGCACCCGGCGGCCCGACTTCACACCAGGCCCGCAGTTCAGACAAGGCCAGCGGTGCCCCTTCGGCTTGAACTTCCACACGGCCATCACTGAGGTTGCGCACCCAACCGCTGATGCCGAGATCCAGGGCGCGCCGATTGCAGCTGGCACGGAACCCTACCCGCTGAACGCGGCCTTCGATTACCCAGCGCCAGCGTTCGGCGAACGGTTGGATTCGCGGGGGTTGCTGGCGGCTGACGAAGCGCTTGCCGATCGCTTCTCCCCGGCTTCGAGCGCGGCGCGCCATCGGGAGCAGATCGTCGTAGAGCTTGCCCAGTGCAGGTGAACCCAGCTCGCGTGAACTGTCTGATCGACCCATCCTTCCGAATGTCGATGGACTTTCCATCCCTCAATGTCCCACAGCACTGTCCTGTCGGAGGACGGCCGGTTGGTGTGCAGTTCCCAGCGGTGAAATTCGTGGCCCACCAGCTGCTGACCGCTCTTCACAACAGGGCTGTCCCGCCGTGCCAGCAGGCGGCGATAGCCCACCTGCAGCGGTCCGCGCTGGGCCGTGAAGGGCAGTAGACCCGCCATGCGGTGGCTGCTGCCATCGAGGTCGGTTAGCTGGTTTCCGAGCACAAGCATCCCGCCGCATTCGGCGTAGATCGGTCGCTGCTGCACGAAGGCCCGTAGCGAGCTCAGGCTTTGCTCACAGCCGCTGAGCTGGGCGGCGTGCTGTTCGGGGAAGCCGCCCGGCAGGATCAGTCCCTTGGCTTCTGAAGGGATGGCCTCATCGGCCAGGGGGCTCCAGCGGAGCACGGGCATGCCCATGTGCTCCAGCAGTTCATTGGTTTCCTGGTAGCGGAAGTGAAAGGCGGCATCACTGGCTAGTGCCACCGGCAGGGGCTGTCCCTGTTCTACGGGGATGTTGGCCAGGGGCTGCGGCCCGGGGCGGGGTGCCTGCAGCAGGGGTTCCAGGCGTTCCAGGTTCAGGTGCTGGCTGGCCAGAGCGGCCCAGGCCTGGCGTCGCTGTTCGGGCGCTTCCAATTCATGGGCCGGGGCCAAGCCGAGATGACGGCCCGGCAGGGCCAGGGCTTCGCTGCGCGGCAGGCAGCCCAGCAATGGCACCCCCATGCGATCCAGCACCTCGGCCAGCAGTTCCCGGTGCCTGGGGCTGCTGACTTTGTTGAGCACCACACCGGCGATGTGCAAGTGGGGATCGTGATCGCGGAATCCGTGCACGATGGCGCCGAGGGAGGCAGCCTGACCACCGGCATCCAGCACCAGCACCACCGGCAGGTCCAGCAGGCGGGCCACGTCGGCGGTGCTTCCGGTTGTACTGCTGCCGATGCCATCGAAGAGCCCCATCACCCCCTCCACGAGGGTCAGCTCGGAGGCACCTCCATAACCGTGAAATGCGCGCCGAACCCAGGCTTCCCCGCAGAGATTTAGATCGAGGTTGCGACAGGTCTGACCCGAGGCCTGGCTGAGCAGCTGGGCATCGAGATAGTCCGGCCCCACCTTGAAGGCTTGAATCCAGCGGCCGTTCTGTTGGGCCCAGCTCAACAGCGCCAGGCTCAACAGGGTTTTGCCGCTGCCACTGGCTGGTGCAGCGATGACAGCGGCCATGGCTCAGACGCGGATCAGCTCAGCAGCCTGGCAGCCAGCGGAGCCGCAGCTGCCAGCAATGGGTTGGTGCTGTCGTGACCGCCGCCCAGCAAGCGGGCTACATCCATTTCAGGGGTGTCGTGCTGAACGGGAACCACTTCCTCATGCAGATCGAGGTTGGCCATGCCTCCCCCCTCCAAACGCATGCAGCCCCCAGATTCAGCGCAGAGAATCACGCACACGCCTTGCTTGTTTTCCGGCTCGGCAATGAGTCGAAGCCCCACCATCTGGCCGGCATGCACGTTGGGCTGCCCCGTCGGCACAGCCATCAGTTGGAAGGTTACCTCCGTTCCATCGGAACGCTTGAACTGGGCGGTGGTGCCGTCCTCGATCGTGTCGGTCGAGACCAGCGTCCAGCCCAGTCGATCGGCGATCCATGCGGCTAGCAGCAGTCCTTGGGCGGGGTGATGGCCCTCAACATCGATGTCGAGACGGGTGATGTGGCTTAAAGCATCACGCCGTTGCGGCGGGTCGAACACCATGGCGAGGGTCTCGCGCCAGCTGCGAAGGCGCAGCCAGTTGAGATCGTTCACTGCCTGGCCGCTCACCACGCGGCTGCTCAGCAGCTCAAGGCACTGACGCGGATCCCCCAAAGCGGTGTCGATGATTAGGCGCCGTGGTGCGCTGTTGAGCCGTTGCATCAGCTCTGGCGCTTCGTCGATGCAGCCGTTCCACCAGACCCAGGCCGGCATCGAGTCCGGCAGCAGGGGGTCGAGAATCGAAAGGCCCTCACGCAGGGCACCATGGCCGCCTCGCAGAACTACAACATCGCCGCAGGCTGCGGTCCCCCCCCCCTCCTCAGGCAGCGGGCAGTAGGCGGCCACGAGTGTTTCGAGGGGTTGCGCCGCATCGATGGTTGGTGCCAGGGTGATCAGGCGCCGGGGCATCAGCGCACTCAGGGCCGGATCGATGTACTGGCCACGCAGGTCTTCTGCGCTCACCTGCCCCTCAAAATCAGCCACCGCCTTCACCACGGCCCCATCAAGCGGCGGCGTGCTCAGGGGAAGGTCGGCATCCAGCACCGCTTGGCGGCCCGCAGCGATCAAGGGGGCGGATTGCTGTCCGGTGACGGGCCCAGGCAGGCGACCACTGCGGATCAATTGCTGCTCCGCCCAGGCGGGTTGCCAGATCAGCAGGCAGAAGGTGTTGGCCCCGGTGCCCGTGCTGCCCTGTTGCTCGGGGGACCAGAGCTGTTCGAGGTAGTGGGGAACCTCCGCAGGTGCCAGTTCCAGCGGGGTTTGCAGGGTGAGCTGAGGGGACATGGTGACGGATGAACGAGACTTGGAGAGCTGAGAAACAGGGCTGTGAACGCGCGCTGTCAGGGGCGTCGCCAGAGCAGTCCGTCTTTTGCCAGCAGGGCATCCGCGGCGGCAGGCCCCCAGGTGCGGGATTCATAGGGATGAACCGGCAGCTGCCAGGGGCTGTCTTCAATCAGTTCCAGCAGCGGGGTGTAGAGCCGCCACGCCGCCTCCACCTCATCACTGCGGGTGAACAGGGTGGGGTCGCTGAGCATGGCGTCAGCCAGGAGCCGCACATAGCCCTCATCGGACGGCTCCCCGAAGGATTCATCGTAGGAGAACTCCATGTCTATGGGCCGGCTGCGCATGCCAGAACCGGGTGATTTCACCTCGAAGCGGAATTCAGCCCCCTCATCCGGCTGGATGCGCAGGATCAGCTGATTGGCGGTGGGGCCTCCGGTGGCTGCATCAAAGAGATGCACCGGTGCTTCACGGAAGGTGAGCACCACTTCACTTGTTCGCTTGGCCAGCCGTTTGCCAGTGCGCACATAGAACGGAACCCCTTGCCAGCGCCAGTTGTCGATGAACAGCTTCATCGCCACGTAGGTCTCGGTGGTGCTGTTGGGATTCACACCGGGTTCATGGCGATAACCGGCAAGGGGCGATTCCGCGGAACCACCGGGTCCGTATTGGCCACGGATGCAGCAGTTCCAGGGTTCGAGCTCATCGGCCAGGCGAGCAGCCTGGAGCACCTTGGCTTTTTCGTTGCGGATCGCTTCCGGATCAAAGCGTCCTGGCGGTTCCATGGCGGTGATCGCCAGCATCTGGGTCAGGTGGTTCTGCACCATGTCCCGCAGGGCACCGGCCGACTCGTAATACCCGGCGCGTTCCTCCACACCCACGGTTTCAGCGGCAGTGATCTGAACACTGGAGATGTAATTGCGATTCCAGATCGGCTCGAAGATCGTGTTGGCAAAGCGCAGAACCATGATGTTCTGGACCGTTTCCTTGCCCAGGTAATGGTCGATGCGAAAGACCTGATTCTCCTGACCGCAGGCCTGGACCACCTGATTGAGGGCCTGGGCACTGCCGTAGTCGCGACCGAACGGCTTTTCGATCACCACCCGGCTGCGTTTTGGGTCCTTCAACAGGCCAGCGTCGGCGAGTGAACGGCAGCCGCTGCCGTAGAACTTGGGGGAGACGGAGAGATAGAAGGTGCGGTTGCCGCGGGTGGCGCACTGTTGATCGATTGTTTCCAGCCGTGTGCCCAGCCGCACCACATCCTCAGGTTGTTGAAGGTCGACCGGCTCGTAGAAGAGTTTCCCGACGAACTGCTCCCAGGCCTGGGGATCGTCCTGAATCGTGCTGGCGAGTGCCTCCGCCATCTTTCCGCGGAAGTCTTCGTCACTCCACGGCCGTCGCGCACAGCCCAGAAGGGCGAACTCACTGGGCAGACGCCGTTGCTTGAACAGCTCAAACAGGGCTGGCACCAGCTTGCGGTGGGTTAGATCACCGCTGGCGCCGAAGATCACCAGACACTGCGGCGCGATCACACGCTCCTGACGCAGTCCAACCCTGAGGGGGTTCGTCATCGTGGCAACCATGGAGCGTCCAGGCTTCTGAGGTTGGTTTAGGCACGGAACCGGCAACAGACATGGACTTGCCGCTTTGTTTCCGTGTTGGTGCCAGCTTTTGTTGCCAACCCAAAAAAAAAGTCCACCCCTCGGGGTGGACTGGAAGCGATCGATGGCTGATTGATCGGCTTGTGATCGATCAGTAGGTCTCGACGTGCCAGCGGTCGGCCTTCTTGAGCTGAGGGCGCAGTTCGGACCAGTCCAGACCCTTGGCTGCCGCGGCGGCGGTCATGGCCTCATCGATGCCCGGCTCCATGCCGCGTAAACCGCACATGTACACGTGGGTCTTGGGATCTTCGATCATTGCGAAGATCTCTTCGGCGTGCTCCAGAACGCGGTCCTGGATGTACATCCGGCCTCCCTTGGTGTTCTGCTGTTCCCTGCTGATCGCCTTGGTGTAGCGGAAGTTGTCGGGATACTCCTTTTCGTAGTGGAGGAAGTCCTCGTCGTACAGAAGATTGGCGGTTTTGGGTGCGCCCATGAACAGCCAGGCTTTGCCGCGGAATTTCCAGCCGTTGGTCTCCTGTTCGCGGGGTTCGAACATGCGGCGCAGGTAGGTGCGCATCGGAGCGATGCCGGTGCCGGTCGCCAGCATGATGATGTTGGCTTCCTCATCGTCAGGAAGAAGCATCTCCTTGCCCACCGGACCGGTGATCTTCACCTTGGTTCCTGGTTCGATGTCGCAGAGATAGGTGGAGCAGACGCCATAGATCTGTTCACCAGCCTCGTTTTTGTATTCGAGCTGACGAACACAGAGGGAGACAGTGTTGCCTTCCAGGTTGTCGCCGTGGCGGGTGCTGGCGATGGAATACAGGCGCAATTTGTGGGGTTTGCCGTTGGCGTCTTCCCCCTCGGGAATGATGCCGATGCTCTGCCCTTCGATGTACTTCAGCTGGGGCTCACCACCGGCGAGGTCAAACGTGATGTGCTGAACACGACCGATCGCACCGTCCTGAAGCAGGGAATAGTTCTCGGTGACCGTCCCCATGAAAGGGGTTTTGGGCTTGTAGGTGTTGACCGGAACGTCGGCGTGGGGCTTTTTCTTCGGGGCGCTTGACGTCACGGCTTTCTTGGCGGGTTTTTTGGCGGTTTTTTTGGCAGGTGCCGGGGTGGTGGCAACGGGAGAGGCTTGTCGCTCTACTTCCACACCATTCACAGACAAGATTTTGGCGCCAGAGGCACCCAATCGTTTGAAAAGTGCGGAAAACTGGTTCATCCCAACGGTGTAGGTCTGAACCACAGACGGTTGTGAGCCGACATGGGGACCACTTGCCACGACAGTGAACAGAGCCTCATTGCAGTGCTCTGTCGCTGCATTGGACACACGCATTGAAATCACCTGCTTTTTGTGGCGCGACTATAGGCGTGGCCTTTGATTTCACACAAAAAGGTTGCTGTTCGGAACAGAATCTGATGTGATCCAGGCAACCTCCTTAAGATCCTCAGGTTCGGCCTCTCATCTCGGCGTCTCTTTTGGTTTTCCCCCAGACAATGTTTGGACCAGGGCTGCAAACCTCCGCAGATCCAGGGACTGCGATCGAGCAGACCATGGAGCGGCTGCCTCAGGGGACGCGGCGTTTGGCAGCTGAACTCAAATCTCCCCTGCCCGTTCAACTGCTCTGGGATGTGCTGACGGATTACGAGAATCTGTCCCGGTTCATCCCCAACCTCAGTAGCAGCGAGCTGATCCAACGCCAGGGTCAGACGGTGCGGCTTCAACAGGTGGGTAGTCAGCAGCTTCTTGGGCTTCGGTTCTCAGCCCAGGTTCAGTTGGAGCTGATCGAATTCCGCCAGGACGGACTGCTGCAATTCCGCATGGTGAAAGGTGATTTCCGACGCTTTGAAGGCTCGTGGCAGATCCGTCAACGTCCCGACGGCTGCTCACTGCTTTATGAGCTGACGGTTCAAGGGTGCCTGGGAATGCCGATCGGTCTGATCGAGGAGCGGCTGCGGGACGATCTCTCCAGCAACCTCAACGCCGTGGTGCAGGAAGCACATCGCAGAAAAACTGAATATAGAAATTCAGTTGCGCTTTGATTCTCGGCCCTAGTTGGATAGTTCCCGATCGGAATGGGGGGCTGCATTTGCCTAGCGGCCTCAAGTGACTGATGCCTGAACCGCACCAGAAAATGATTGAACTTTTACCCGGTTCACCACCAAAACAAGCTTTGTGATGACGTAGTACCCCCAAGGGGATTCGAACCCCTGTCGCCTCCGTGAAAGGGAGGTGTCCTAGGCCTCTAGACGATGGGGGCGAGGCCGTAATCAGCGAGCAGTCTGTGCTTCTGATCACTTGTGAACACTAGGGCTTGGTCGGACCCTCCGTCAAGACAGCTTGACCCCATTCGACACCTTGTCCTTGCCAGATCGGCACTGTGAAGGTGAAGCAGGCACCCTCGCCAGGGTCCGAAACCACCCAGATCTTGCCGCCGTGCACTTCGACGATGCGGCGACAGACCGACAGCCCCACGCCGTAGCCGGTGGTTTGGTCGGAGGTTTGCGGCAGCCGCACCCGATCCAGAAAAATTCGCTGCTGTTCCGTCTCCGGAATGCCCGGTCCACTGTCACAAACGCTCACCTCAACCCGCTGGCTGGTGCGATGCAGCATCGTGAGCGAAATGTGCCCACCATCGTTGGTGTATTTCAGGGCGTTTTCCAGAAGATTCAGCATCACCTGACGCATGCGCCGCTGATCGGCAAAGACCTTGGGCAGGTCAGCCGGAATATCGGTTTTGATCTCAACGTTGCGGCCCAGCCAAAATTTTTCAAGCTCGAGGATCACTTCGGCTGAAACGCTGGCCAGGTCAAGCCGCTGTGGGTTGAACAGGGTTTCCCATCGGGTGGTGCCCACTTCCAGCAAATCTTTTGACAGCGCCTCCATCTCTTGAAGTCGACGGGTGATCACATCTTGAAAGCGATCCATATCGATCTGGCCCAGCTTCTGGCTTTGCAGGGCCAACGCCGCTGCCGTGAGTGGTGTGCGCAGTTCATGGGCCACCATGCGCAACAGTCGTTCCTGAGCGCTGACGCGATCGATCAGCGTTTCATTCTCCTGCCGCAACACCAGCAGCTGATCCTCCAGCTGGAGTTCTTTTTGGGTTCGACTGCCATCCAGTTCGGTCGGCCTGAGGCTGAGGCCAAGGCCGCTCACCACCCCATCCTGTTTCCAGCGGGGCACCCATCCTTTGAGTTGCTGAAGAATGTTGCTTCCGGCAAAAACCTGCTTGGGGTTCGGCGAGAGTTTGATCAGCGCTGGCGTCACCACGAGGCGATGCAGTTCAAGCAGTTCGGGTTGTTGTGCGGGATCGGCAACCTGCAGGGTGACTTCGAAGCCCAGGTCCTCCCGTTCCAGGAACTGCACCAAGGAACGGAGGTCCTGACCCGACAGGTGATGTCGAGCAGCCACCAGCAATAGCGTCAGCGTTTGCCGTGTCTTGGGAGCGTCCTTGACCACGCGGACTGCAAGACAGCAAAAACCGATGCTTACCTTATGGGTTTTTGACTGCACCGCCAGCAGCGCTAAGACGAACAGGAACACTCCGTTGCGTCATTGACGCGGTCCATGTCGCTTTTTTCCGCGCAAAACCGTGTTCCTCTGACCGTTCCCGGCGGAGTGGCTGACCAGCCCTCGATTCAGGTTGATAGCAACCTGCGCCGCTGGTTCAGCCGGAATCTGGGGTTATGGCGTTCTCGGCGGCAATACAGCTTCAGTGACGACCAGGTTCTCCACTTGGACATGAACCTCAAGATGGAGGCATTCGCACACCCCGAGGTGGGTGAGAGCCGCTACCGCTTCAGCTGGTGGTCTGACCAAGAAGACCAGCATTGCGACGAATTTTTTGCCCGCAAGCCCTGGTTTGAGCGTAGTGGAGTGATGGAAGCCACATTGTGGGGTCATCAACTTCAGAGAAGTCGCGGTTATCTAACGGGAGACCCGGTGCGCACCCGGCTGCGTCAAGTTGATGAGCACGAAACCATCCTCGAATCCCACTATCAGCAGTGGGACATCCTTGAGCACATTCGCCTTGTCGATCAGGACCGCTACCGCTATCGCGCCATTTACAGCTGGGAGAACGGTGATCTCTCGATCGTTGAGCACCATCATGAGATTCGAATGTCCGATCCCCTGCCGCTGATCGAGGACGACTGAACGACACCGATGTGCTGATGGCCCAGTTCAACAACCGCGCCTAAGCCTCGGCCAGCTTTGGCATGGGCGGTAAGTTGCAAAAAATTGACGCTGCCAGGGAACCAGGTGATTCGTCGTTCATTTGCTGTCGCAGCTTTTTTGCTGGCAGCCCCCTTGCTGTCACCCGCAACGGCTCTGGCCCAAGCCTCCAAGGACAAGCCCTCTCCCGCTACAGCCATGGAGGTCAACACCTACGGAGTGATGTCGATTTCCACCTTTTGTGAGGCAAGGGCTCAAAAGATTGATTTCAGCAAATCTTTGGCAGTGGCTCTCGCCGGTCAGTTGCATGTGATTTATGGCAAGCACGGTGGTTTACTTTCCGGCAGCAAAGAGCCCTTGCCCGAGAAGCGATTTCTCAACAATGCAGGATTCATGATTGTGGGAGGAGCGCTGAAGTTCTGCCCTAAATCAGTCCCCGCAGCAGAAAAAGCTCGTTTTGAAAAAGCTGCTGCCTCGTTGAAGCCCGGCAAAAAATAATTCCTTTTCAGTCTTCAGTACTTGCATTTTTGGCCGATTGAGGTCAGACGCTTTTTCATATGTTCTGTTGTCTTCTGCTGCTGTTTGAAGGCTGCCCCCCTGGCTGAAGGTTTTCGCTTGAAACGTCTCGGTTTTAGGGCTCGTCCGTCAGGATCATTTCCTGCTCGCGTCGTTAGGCCATGTCTGCTGCTGCTTCGATTCGTCTGGTGGATTACACGCCATGGGCGTTTGAGCTCCCCGCCATCGCCCTGGACGTGAACATCCAGAGCGACCATGTCGTTGTGATATCCAGGCTCAGCCTTGACCCGGGCCGGTCCGGAGAGCCCCTTGTGCTGTTCGGTGTTGATCTGGCCATCGAATCCCTGGCGATCGATCAGACGCCTTTGCAGCCTGAGGATTACAGCTTCACCGACGGACGTCTCACCATTCCCGACGTGCCGGGCCAGCCGTTTGTTCTGGAGACCTGTTGCCGTCTGGACCCCTACTCCAACAGTTCGCTCGAAGGCTTATATGCCAGTGGTGGTCTGCTGAGCACCCAGTGCGAGGCCGAGGGATTCCGGCGCATCAGCCTGCACCCCGATCGCCCGGATGTGCTGAGCCGATGGCAAGTGCGGATTGAGGCCAGTCGCAGCAGCTGCCCTGTGCTGCTGAGCAATGGCAATGCGGTTCAGGAGGAATCCGTAGGCGCTGATCGTCATGCGATTACTTGGGATGACCCCTTCCCCAAGCCCTCCTATTTGTTCGCCCTGGTGGCCGGAGACCTCAGAGAGATTCGTGATCAGTACACAACGGCGTCGGGCCGGCAGGTCACCCTGCGATTGCATGTGGAGGAGGGGGATGAACCCTTCACGGCCCACGCCATGGCCTCGTTAAAGCGATCCATGCAATGGGACGAATCGGTTTACAACCTTGAATACGACCTTGATGAATACAACATCGTTGCCGTCCGTCACTTCAATATGGGCGCGATGGAGAACAAGAGTCTGAATATTTTCAACTCAAAGCTTGTTCTGGCTGATGCGGCAACAGCCACCGATGCTGAACTTGAACGCATCGAAAGTGTGATCGCCCATGAATACTTTCACAACTGGAGCGGAAATCGCATTACCTGCCGGGATTGGTTCCAGCTGTCGCTTAAAGAAGGCTTGACGGTGTTCCGTGATCAATGCTTCACCGCAGATTTACATTCGGAAGCGGTAAAGCGCATTGAGGATGTTGCGATGTTGCGCAACACCCAATTTCATGAGGACGCTGGCCCCACGGCGCACCCTGTGAAGCCAGCGGAATACCAGGCGATCGATAACTTCTATACAACAACCATCTATGAAAAAGGTGCGGAATTGATCCGCATGCTGCGCACCCTGCTTGGACCGGAGCGGTTCATGAAGGGAATGGAGGTTTACGTGCAACGTTTCGATGGCACGGCCGCCACGACGGAAGACTTTGTTCAGGCGATCGCTGATGGTGCCACCAGTCAGGGCGAGCCCCTTGGCTTTGATCTGGAACGTTTCAAGCGCTGGTATCACCAGGCAGGAACTCCGGAACTCAGCATTGAACGTCAGTGGAACCCTGAATCGGGTCAGCTGACGGTCAACTTGCACCAGGCGACCCCTCCGACGCCGGGACAAGCGGACAAACAGCCCCTGGTGCTGCCGGTTGCCATGGCCCTGGTGGGTGAGCAAGGCCGTGTTGGTGACGAGCAGCTGCTGGTGATGGAGGCTGAGCGCGCCAGCATCACCCTGCAGGGCCAGCCGGGCGACACCCCTCCTGCCCTTTCGGTGCTCCGCCGCTTCTCGGCGCCGGTGCACGTGCGTCTCGAGCAGCCGCTGGAGGAGTGCCTGCAGCTGTTGGCTTCCGACGATGACTCCTTCTGTCGCTGGGATGCGGCCCAGCGCCTGGCACGCCAGGTGCTTTTGGCGCGGGCTGAAAACCAGCCGAAGCCTGCGGTGGAGGCGGCACTGATTCAGGCTCTCGATCAGCGGATCTGCGCCTACGACGGTGGTGATGGCATGGGCCTGGTAGCGCTGCTGGCGCTGCCGGGAATGGCGGAACTGGAGGCGTTGCAATCTCCGGTGGATCCGTTGGCGCTGGATCAAGCCTTCCGGGCGTGGACCCAGGAGATTGGCGTTCAATTGCAGTCGTCCCTGCGTCGACTTCTAGAGCTGGCCCGGGCTGACTGGACCCTGGCTTGGCCGGCTGGCCAGGGCGGTCGTGCCCTGACGGCTTTGGCCTGGCGCTGGCTTGCTGCGGCGGGCGATGCCACGGTGCAAGCCGAAGCCTTGGCGGCGGTTTCCGGACCCTCGATGACCTTGGCGCGGGGAGCCCTGCGGGCCTTGTTGCCGCAGGAGAGCGCAGAGCGTGAGAAGGCAATGGCTCTGTTTTACGAGCGTTGGCAAGACAAGCCCGTGATCCTGGATGCCTGGTTTGCGATGGAGGCATCAGCCCCCAGATCCAACGCATTGGAGCGGGTTCAACAGCTGTTGGACCACCCGCGCTTCGATCCCCTGGCGCCCAATTCCCTTCGCGCTGTTCTCGGTGGATTCACCGCCAATGTTCGGGCATTTCATGCCGTCGATGGCAGTGGTTACCGGTTCATGGCGGAGCAAATTGCAGCGGTCGATTCCCGCAATCCGATCACCGCGTCACGGATGGCCAAGGTGTTCAGCCGCTGCGCCAGTTACGGCCCCGAGCGGCAATCGGTCATGCGTCAGGCCATCGACCAGTTGGCCGCCAATTCCTTGTCGGCGAATACGGCCGAAGTCGTGCAGCTGCTCACGAGGTGACCACCACCAGCACGATCACCGCGATCAGCAGGATCACCAACCAGAGCTTTCCGTTGTTTCGTCGGCTGCTCCGGGGCGTTGCACGGATAGCTCGGCTTCCAGCTGGAGTGCCGCAGTCTTGACAGACCAGCCGACCGCCCATCGATCGGTCTGAACGAAACCGTCGGCTTCCGCAGTTCTGGCAGACGGTGAAGGCCAAGATCTCTCAATCAGGTTTCACCAGCTTGCCTGGAGTTCGTCAGACAGCCAGTCAGTCCCTTTGCCAGCCGTCGCAGCCGGCCTTGGAGCGTTGGCGTTTGGTACTCCGGTAGCTCTCGTTCTGTTGGGCCAAAGCGTCACTGGCCGCAGCAACTGCTGAGTTGTCACTGCTTTCAGCAATGATCAACCGATTGACCGCCATGGCGTTGCCCAGGCGGTTCAGCACTTGATCGATCAAGCGGCACTGATCAAATTCGGCGCGCCCCCCCGCTGGGATCCCCAAAAGAGCCAGGGTCCACACTCAGCACGCCAGCCTTTCATCAATCAGCTCAGGGGCTGTACGTGATGGTGCACTGATAGCGGCTGCTGGCTCCCACATCAATGCTTTTGCAGGTTGTCTCGGTGATCGTTGCCCCTTTCGGGATCACCCGCATCGCCTCGGCGGTGGCGAACTGCTCAGACGGGCCTTGGGCTGTGGCGCGCTTCCCGCCCGCAAGAGCCGTGGATCCCAAAAGGAGGCTGGCCATCAATAGAGCCGCATATCGCATCTTTAATGCCCGATGGGATTGCTTCTCCTTTCGGTTTACTCAGAACGAGGCCAGGTGACAGCCACGCTGCGTTCAGCAGCCGCCCCGACACCAGCGTTGACGCTGCGGTTTTGGTTCAGCCTCGGCTTCGCTGGCTGAACTTCGACCAGGGATTGGGGGTGGAGGCAACAAGGCTGCGGGTTGAACGTGAAGACGTCGCGACCCCCATGCGGCATCAAAGGGAACCACCACGAGAGGGATCGGTTCCGCGCTCCTCGCCGGTAAGCCCAAAGTGCAGGACGCGATGAGGGCTGTGATCAGAAGTCTCATCGCGCCATTTTTTGTCCATCCTGCGCTGTTACGCCGTAGTTCTGGCTGCGCCATCAGGGCTATGGCCCAAAGCCTGATCAGGCTTTGGAGTACGAGACGCCCCGGTAGGTCAGAGCAACGCAATTGCGAACGGATTTGATTTGCTCAGTCCGATAGCTTTTCCCCATGTATTTCAGTTGAATGGTTGGCCTTACAGATACTGTTTCTGTCTTTGCATATTTGTTTCCCAAGAAAGTGAGTTCCATGAAGTGAATAGGGAAGAATAAAAAACTTTTTATGCTCTACGTCGCCGTAAAAATTCTGCAAGGTTCCGTTTAATACCTTGTTCTATAGCCATTGTTAAAGCCGCGTCGGCTTGATACAAGTTTTGTTCTCTGTGCCTGCCATGACAGGGGAAAGGGGTTGAGGCGAGTTATTGGATTTTGTGTCGGTTCATGTGAAGCGCTTGAAATATTTTGTTGGTTTTATTCGTGCTGTTGAACTTTCCTTGATTGATTTGCTCAGGCTTGAGGCCTGGAGCGTTCCTCCGTTTGCGCTTTGCTGCAGCGTTGGCATGCAGAAATTCTGTCTTTGTGATGTTCCGGCAGCGTCAGCCGAAACGGATCCACATCAAATTCGTAGCCACAGGAGCAGCGGGCATGGAACTTCAGTTTTTTCGCTTTTTTCAGTCGCTTTAAGAGCGTGACGTTGCCAAAAACTTGCTCTGGCTTGAATCGCTCAAGCTTGGTGCGTTCTTCGGGTTCATGCTTGACCCGCGCCTTATGCAGCGCGTTGCGCACAGAGTTTTCACTGCCTTTGCCCAGGATTTTGGGGATCTGGAGGATCGATCGCCCTTCCTGCAAATACAGACGCTTGATCTCCTCGATCTCAGCAGTTGTGAAGCCAGATTTCTTGCCCACCTGCTTCCTTCCTTTGCTGTGAGTCTGTCAGGCGGCGCGCAAGCGCAATCCACGTTGTCGGCTGTGGAATGTCAGCCTGTCCGGATGATTCCCTTAGACCCACTGCTGCAACGGCTGGCCGGAATTGCCGGCATGGAGAGCGGCTGCAAGCGCCTTGTTGTTGTTCTGGGCCAACTTGGTGATTTCGATTCAATCGAATACGCCCAGGCGCTGGTGCCAAGGCTTCCCCAGTTGGCGGCGGTTGGGGTCAAGGTTCAGCTGTTCGGAATCGGCAACGCCGGCAGTGCAGAGCGCTTCGCGGCCTTTACCAGTTTTCCTCTGCAGCAGCTGATCGCTGATCCATCACCGCTGTTGCATCAGTCCCTGGGGTTGGAGGCCGGCTTGAAGCTCCCCGGTGGGCCATGGCCTGGCTTTTTGCTGATGTGCGCCGGCGTCGGTTCGCCCGGCACCTTGCGCGAGGTGCTGCGCGGCTACACCGGAGATCGCTCGGCTGCCCAGATTTTTGACGACGATGAGTGGGTTGAAGCATTTCCCATACCGCGCTTCCAGGGTGCTCTGTTTCGCCGGGCTGGTGGCGCGGGGTTTCAGCGACCGTTTGAGCTCGCCACCAAGCGTCTGCGCAACATGAACGAAGTGCTTCAGAACTGGAGCACCTATGTGCCCTGTGACGACTACATCACCCAGCGCGGTGCCACCGTTCTCCTCGATGGGGATGACAGCGTGATCTACTGCCACCGCGATCAAAGCCTGCTCGGCTACTCAGCCACCATGGAGCGCCCCCTGGCATTTCTCGATGAGGTTCTGGCTGAGGGCTGAGCTAAACCAGCTGTCTTCAACTGGCGGAAGGCTCGCGATACACCGCAAGAGCCGCTACCAATCCGCCGATGAAGCCTGAGCTGTGGCCAATCCAGCTGACGCCGGCGGGTGAGACACCGGGGATCAAGGCGATCAGGGCTGAGCCGTAGAGCCAGAACGCCACCAGGCCAAGGACCATCGACAAAATGCGACGTTCCAGCCAGCCGATCAGCAGCAGGTAGCCCAGCAGTCCGTAAACCACCCCCGAGAGTCCATGGCTGCGGGCCGGCCAGAACAGGGCGACGGGAATGTTGATCAGCAACACTGACAGCCAGACGCTCAGGTAATCGCGCATCCCCCGGCTGAGCACCAGCCAGCTCAGGGGCAGAAACGCCAGGCTGTTGGAGATCAGATGCCCAAGGCCGGCATGGCTGAACGGCGCTGTGATGACCCCCCACCACGGTTGATCCGGGCCCATCGGCAGGTTCCACTGCCCCGCAAAGATCAGTTGGTCGATCAGTTCCTGCCCCCAGGCCAAGGCCAGGATCAGCAGGGGAAGCAGCAGTCGAGCGCGCATCATCTTGCGCCAATGACCACAATGATGACGCGGATGCTGAGCGGATGATCAGAAGCGACGTCGACGTTCTGGTGATCGGCAGCGGCATCGGTGGACTCTGTGCCGCAGGTTTGTGTGCCCGCGCCGGCCGTGAGGTGCTGGTGCTGGAAGCCCATCACCAACCCGGTGGGGCGGCCCATGGCTTTCAACGCCAGGGTTATCACTTTGAATCCGGTCCATCCCTCTGGAGTGGCCTGGGGCGTTGGCCCAGCAGCAATCCCCTGGCCCAGGTGCTGCGCGCGCTGGGTCAAACCCTGGAGGTGATTCCCTATCGCACATGGGATGTGCTGTTGCCGGAAGGGGATCTGCGCATCGCCGTTGGGCATGACGACTTTGAGGCTGTGGTGCGCAGCCTGCGCGGCCCCGAGGTGGCCGCCGAATGGCGGCGTTTTGTAGAGGCGCTACAGCCAATTGCCGCCGCTGCTGATGCTTTGCCTTTGCTGGCCCTGCGGCCTGGGGTGGATGGCATGGCACAACTGCTGAAGCGCGGCGGACGCCTCTTGCCGCACCTCGCGGCGATGCGTCACCTCTCCGGTTCCTTTGGTCCCCTGGTGGATCGTCACCTCAGCGATCCCTTCCTTCGCCATTGGGTGGATTTGCTCTCCTTCCTGATCAGCGGCATGCCGATGGGAGACACCAACGCTGCAGCCATGGCCACGCTGTTCGGCCAGTGGTTTGAACCGGAAGCCCATCTCGACTACCCCGTTGGCGGCAGTGCTGCGGTGGTTGATGCCTTGGTGCGTGGCCTAGAGGCCCACGGCGGCAGTCTGCAGACGGGCACGGCGGTGCAACAGCTGCGGGTGGAGGGGGATCGTGTTGTGGGTGTGACCTTGGCCGATGGAACGCAGATTGCGGCGAAGCAGGTGATCTGCAATGCCGACATCTGGTCCACCCTTGGTCTGCTGCCGGAGTCCGTTGCGCCGAAGTGGCAGCGTCAGCGCGAGGCCACGCCGGCCTGCAACGGCTTCCTGCATCTGCATCTGGGCTTTGATGCCACGGGGCTGGAGGATTTGCCGATCCACACCGTCTGGGTCGACGACTGGGAGCGTGGGATCGATGCTGAGCGCAATGCTGTGGTGTTGTCGATTCCGTCGGTGTTGGCCCCCTCGATGGCTCCGGCCGGTCGCCATGTGCTGCATGCCTACACCCCGGCCAGCGAACCCTGGGAGTTATGGGCTGACCTGGAGCGCGACAGTGCGGCATATCAGCAGAGAAAACAGGAGCGATGCGCTGTGTTCTGGCGGGTGCTTGAACGCCGTATTCCCGACATCCGCGACCGCTGCGAGCTGATCATGGAGGGAACGCCGCTGACCCACAGCCATTTCCTCAATGTTCATCAAGGAAGTTACGGCCCTGCCCTTTCAGCGGCTGAAGGTCTCTTCCCTGGTGTGACCACGCCCCTCGCCAATTTCTGGCTTTGTGGTGCCAGCACCTTCCCCGGTATTGGCATACCCCCCGTGGCGGCGAGCGGTGCGATGGCGGCCCATGCCGTCCTCGGTCCGGAGAAGCAAAATACTTTGCTGCGGGAGCTAGGGCTATGAAGCATCTGCGTCATAACCTCGTTTTGGAACGCCGACGCAGTTCATGACTTCCAACGCCAGGATCGATTCGCTGCAGCTGATGCTCACGGATCTGCGCATGCGAAACGAGCCGATCCGTCACAAGGCTGCATTTCGTGGTTGCCAACCGGAATTTCAGGCATTGGTGAGTCGTTTGATCGAGCAGCTGGAAGGGGAATTGCTGGATGAGAAGCAGCGATCCCGATCAGCCTCACGTCAGGCCTGATCCTGAAAGAAGGTCGCGCCACTGCGACTCCTGCCTGGCGGCCTCCGTTGTGCCCTCCAGGGGGAAGCCGTTGAGAAAGTCCTTGTCTTGAGCGGGCTGGTAGGGCCCCTGTTTCAGCTCGAAAATCACGCTGTCGGCCTTCAGGGCCACCAAAGTGTGGAACTGATCTTCTGCAATCTCGTTGCCGTGGGTGGGCCCCTTGGCGCTGAGATGGAGCTGCTGCTGGATGTCGCCCTCACTGTTGAACAGCAGCAGTCCGATGGCGCCCTGCAGCACCAGGAAACATTCGAAGCCTGTGCCAGAGCCGTTGCGCCGGTGGCGGTGGGGCCGCACATAGGTGCCGGGCTGCAGCACGTTGAGGAATCGCTGAACCGCATCCTGTTCCCGGTGGAAATTGTGGTCCAGGCGCAGGCGGGGGTGCTGCCGGGCCTCGGCGGAAACCTGGGCGAACAGCTACTGGTCGATGCGGCGAAAGGGTGTGGACGTCATTGGTTCGCCTCCGCTGCCGACCGGTAGGCGGCGGGGACGAGCACCAGAAACAGCAGCCACCAGGCCAGCACACCCAGGCCCAGAGGAAGGCTGACCCAGAGGCGATGCAGTACGGCCCAGGAACCTCCGACCACCAGCACTCCCGTGGAGACGATGGACCAGGGCTGGCACCACCAGGGTTTCAGCGACCAGAACTTTGGCTGTTCCTGAGGCTTCAGCTCCGTCTGTTCAGCGGAGGGCGTCGAGTTCACCGGCGGCTTGCATGGCGGCGAGATCGTCGTAGCCACCAATCACTGATCCGTCGATGAACACCTGGGGGAAGGTGGTCATTTCACTGCGCTGCTGCACGGCTTGGAAGGCTGCGTCGTCGTTGACGGTGGTGACGGTGTGGGGCAGATCCAGGGTTCTCAGGATGCGCAGGGCGCGGCTGCACCAGGGGCATCCCGGCAGCACGGCGATCTCGATCCTTGGAGCTGCTGCTGCGGTTTGGCGTGAGGGGCGGCCTTCGCGTTGCTCCAGCACACCAATCAGCAGATCGACGCCCTTCTGCACGATCGTGCCGGGTTCCAGGTGGCCTCCCCACACCTGACAGGCTCCATCCGAGAGGCTCAGGTGCAGGTGCACACCCTCAGGGGAAAAGGTTCCATTGAGGGTGATCACCTCAAGGTCGCCTTCCAAGACGGTGGGCTCCGCCTGCCCAGGGCACTGGAACGAAGCCCTGGTCAGGTTGCCAACCACGCCTAGAACGAAGCCGCTGATGCCGTCCCGCTGGGCCAGCTCTTCGAGGCTGAGGCGCAGATCACTGCCGGGAGCAAGCTTCATCGGCAGGGTTTGCATGGCGCCTCAAAATGGAGCTCAAGATTACGCAATCTTGTCTTGCACGATATTGTTTATTTATTGTGATCATATTTTCACGAAATCGTGTCTCTCCTTCAAGACCTGGTTCAGGAGTTGCAGCAGCGGATCGAGGCCCAGGCCGTGGCTCCCAGCACGGCTGCGGTGGCGGATGCGGCCGGCTCGGAGCGCATCAATGTCACCCTGCCCCGCGGGGTGATGGATGACCTTAAGCGCCACGCTCTCGCTGAAGGGCGCAGTTGCGGCAATCTCGCTGCCTACCTCTTGGAAGAGGCCCTGCGTCGCCATCGCCCCCTGGGTTAGGGCTCTGTTCAATCCAGAAACTTGTCGGTGATGGCTTCCGCTCCACCACTCTGTTGGAGCTTCAGGATCGACACCCCCAAGCGCGTGCGCAGCTCGCTGTTGGGGGTCAACACGAATCCGTAGGTCTCATCCGCGAGGGTGAACGGTGCGATCCGAACAGCAAGATCAGGGTTCTGTTTGAGGTGGTAACGAAGCGAATGCCGATCAAAGATCAAGGCATCGGCCTTGCGATCCAGCACCAACTGAACGGCGCTGTCGAGGCTGGGTGCTGGCACGACCCGCATCTCGCGGTTTTCCGCCAGCTCCATGCCATCGGTGCCTTCGACGACGGCGACCCGGCGGCCGCTGAGCTGTTGAGGACTGTCAATGGCTGCTTCGGTGGTCCCCGAGAGAAAAAGGGTGAAGGCTGAGGCCAGGCTGGCGGTCAGGGATGACACTGCGATCAGGGAGATCACCATCCAGGCGCCGGTGATGCCCCGGCCAGTTCGTGTGATCGGTGCCTTGTCGCCATAGCCCACGGTCGTCAAAGTCACCAGGGCAAACCACATGCCGCTGCTGATACCGGGCAGCCAGTCGCGGGGGAACTGTTCGCTGTTCGTGCGCCGCTCGGCCAGCCAGATCAGGCTGCCGACCACCAACAGCACGGTGATCAGCACCAACATCGAGGAGATCACGGCCCAGCCGAAGAACACCCCCAGGCGACTGAAGAGGGAGGGGGCCTTCAGGGGAAGAAGAATGCCCTCCTTGCTCAGGAAGTAGGGCTGGGTGAAGTCAATCCCTGTGATGGCAAGGCGGCGGGAGGTGATGCTGATTGGGCCGACGAGCACGTCGATGACGCCTTCATCAACCGCTTCAATGCCGGCTTTGGGCGTCGGCTGGGGAATCAGCTCGTAGCTGAGGTTGTTGTCTTCGGCGACGCGTCGCCAGATCTCGAGGCTGATGCCGCTGATCTGCTCGCCGTTCTTGATCACGAAGGGGGCCGATCCACTGACCCCCACCTTCAGTTGGTTGGCCTCTAGGGGAAGTGCGCTGCCGAAGCAAGCGAGCGCGAGGACGACGGACCAGCGCCGGACCCCTCCCATCAGCGCTGTTCCAGACGACGCACGATCACGGCCATTGCCGCCAGGGAACCCGCCAGCGCGATCAGCAGGGCAATGGTCATGGAAACGTCAGGGGAGTGATGGTGCGCTCAGGTTGGCATCCCCGGCCCCGAGCAGCCAGTCGGCCACTTCCATCCTCAGGGCATAGGCACATTCGAAACGGCCTTCCTCTTCCAGCAAGCTCAACCGTTGTTCAAGCGTGCGCAGGGTTGAACTCGCGAGCTGGTGTGGACCCTTGCTCCGCGCCACAATGAGTCTTCTGGAGGCCCTCGAAGCTTGCGGCACGACGTCAGTCATCCAATGCAGCCAGCGCTACAGATCTGCGATCTGCACCCTTCATGACCGCATTGGAGTGGTCTTGGGGCGACAGCCCGCTCACGTTCCTGCCCCAGCGGGCCCTGTGGCGGGCTGAGGGGCGCGAGCTGTTTGTCGCCGACCTGCATCTCGGCAAGGCCGAGGTGTTCCAGGCCCATGGGATCCCCATGCCCAGCGACGGGGATCAGGGGACCCTCAATCCATTGCTTGAGCTCTGCAATGTCTGGTCACCGCAGCGCTTGTTTGTGCTGGGTGACCTCGTGCATGCCCGGACCGGCATCACCGCCCTCCTGCGCGAGACCTTGCTGGCGCTGCCCGATCTGTGTGGTTGCCCGGTGGTTCTGATCGGTGGCAACCATGACCAGGACAGCTGGATTGAAGGCTTGCCCCAGCAGCCTTCTCAGCGCTTGGGCAATCTCTGGTTGAGCCATATGCCCGAACGGGTTCCTGAGCCGGGGTTCTTGAACGTGTGCGGTCACCTGCATCCCACTACCTGGATTCGCAGCCGTTCCGATCAGTTGCGTTTGCCTTGCTTCGCCTTTGATCCGGATGGGCCGCGTTTGGTGATTCCTTCCTTCGGGCAGTTGACGGGAGGCCATGACTGCGGCGAGCGTTACCAGCAATGGCTGGTGGCTGAAGGCTCCATCGTTCCTTGGTTCGATCCAATCCCCAAAAACCGAGAGCGAAGAATCGCGTGACGCAGCCTGTTGCGCCGCGACCCAGACCTCGACCCAAGCGCAGAATTCGTCTGCGTATGAGCTGGCTGTTGCTGGCCGTGCCGTTTGTGGTGTTCGGCGGCTTGATCGCCTTGGCGCCTGTCGCTCCTGAGCGCTCCGATCTGGAGGATCAACCTGCCGGTTCCCTACAGCAGCGCGGCCAGGATGCCAAGCCGTTCCGCTACATCCCCGACGATGAGGTTTACGCGCTGGATCTCGATCCACGGCGGGTGCGCTTCGGGCTGCTGGAGGGTTGGGATCGCGAACAGGACGCCTACCAGGACAGCGCTGCTCTGGCCTACGTGTCCGGCCCGATGTATGAGCGCCATGTGGACGACGACGGTCGCGAGATAACGGTTCCTCTGGGGGATCTCAAATTCGGCAACCAGGTCTGGCGAGGGCGTAACCGCACGGCTTCACGCCAACGGGCCTACGTCGGCATCCGCCACGACGGCAGCATTGATTTCAGCTACGGGGAGCTGACCGATGAGCGCAGCCGCATCTACGACACCTTCATCGGCGGCCTGCACAGCCTTTACAACGACATCGAGGAGCCGCCTGAGAGCTACAAGGGCGCCTACAGCATCAGCATGGGCCAGCGGATCCGCTACTACCTGCCGCGGATTCGCATGGTGATGGGTCTGCGTCAGGACGGCCACATGGAAGTGCTGATGAGCCGTGATGGCCTGACCCTGGAGCAGACCAAAGACCTCGCCCGTCGCCGGGGCTACCTGGCGGCTTATATGCCTGACCATGCCTCGAAGAGCCGCTTCATCATCCCCGGGGTCAAGGGATTCACCGAAGAAGACGCCAACTGGATCAGCGGCGGTGCCACCAGCTTTGTGCATGTCCCTTACATGCTGCGGTTGAGCCCCCGCCAGATTCCCCTTCGGGGTAATTTGATCGCGGGTCTGGCGCCCAGGCTGGTGATGGATGAGGGCTGCGATGGCCCCTTCGACTGTGTCTCGTCTTTCGGCAGCCACCTCGCCGATCGCGCTCTTGCGGGCTTGAACCGGGTGATGGAACAGGGCGTTGAACCTCTGGCCCGGATGATCTGGGGGCCCTCCACCCTCACCAAGCCGGGCTCGCCTGCGGATGCCGATGACCGCAGCGTCGATCTGGATCGTGCACCCCTGCGGGAACCCCCGATCACGGCTGATCCTTTGGTGTTGCGCGAGCAGCCGGCTGTGATCCGGGAGCTGGAGCCGGCTGAGCCTGATGCGGATGACAGCTGGACCGAGCCGCAGCCCTATGCGCCGTTGCCCCCCGATCTGCCGCCGCCGATCGTTCTCGATGAGCCGATGCTCAATCCTGCTGAGGTTCTCCTGGATGAGTCAGCCCCACCGGTGATGCCGCCGCCGGCTCTGCCGCCCCTACCGCAGGTGCCCGTGCCTGCTGTTCAGGATTGAGCTTTGGAAGCCGTTTGGTCCTGGTGGTCGATTCCCAGCACGCAACGTCGGGTGTTGGTGGCGCATCTCCCCCAACCCCCAACGCGCGCTGAACAGCGGGCTATGAGTGACAGCCTCACCTGCCGGCTGTTCGCCGATGCAGGCCAGGTGGTTGCTTCGGATGACATTGGCCGCACGATTTATGGCAAGCCGCAGCTTCGAGACTCTCCGCTGCACCACAGTGTTTCCAACACCAGATCCCTCAGCCTTGGTGTGGTGGGGCCTGATCCGATTGGCATTGATGTTGAAGCGCTGGACCGGCCGTTGCGTGTGGCCTCTGAACTGTTGAAGCGGCGCATGTTTGCCTCGGCTGCTGATGCGACAGCCTGCCTGCAGCACTGGACGTTGATTCAGGCCTGGACGGCAAAGGAGGCTGTGTTGAAGGCAGCAGGACTGGGACTGGGCGGCGGACTCCCCAATGTGACCATCGCTCCGGACGGAGCCGCGGCATGGCTGCATGGTTCGCGCTATTCCCTCAGCCTCTGGACGCAGGAGGGCTTCAGCGTTGCTGTCGCTGAGGGCATCCGTGGCTAGAGGACTGATGGAGCACCAAGCAACAGCGTGAGATCTCGTCTTCAGCAACGTCTGGCTGAGGCCAACAACTTCCAGAAGGCGTTGGTCACGTCTCTGCTGGCCTGGGTGGCTCTAGGGGTGTGGAGCTATCTGATCGTCGTGCCGATCCTTTCGGCTGTGGCGTTCCTCTGGCTCGGGGTGACGGGCTGGCTGGTTTGGCGGATCTGGCGCAAACCCATGGTCTGAACCAGGGAATTGAAGTTCAACAACTTAGAGTCCCCTCCGGGTTTGGTTCGCGTTCGGTGGAATTCACGGTTGTGATTCTGAGTGAGCAGGTTGGCTCATACCCAAAAATCAACTGGACGGAATGGAAAGATCGCAACCGCAAGCAGATGAAGAGTCAGGGCGATGTGTGGTCGATGGCAACACTGTCTGGAGCCACAATCTGGGATTGTTTGGACGACAACAAGATCGACCGGCTTCACCTTGTGCAGTGGAAACCTGTTGACGACACGATGTATCAAGTGAGCCTGCCGCGTCGTTGAATTTTCCCTGGCAACTGTTCGTTGATGTTAGTTAAATAGCCAAAAAGCATCTGCTCGGGTTAAGCAGATGCTTTTTTATTAGCTGCTCGATATGAGCATTTTCTCTTTTAAAGAAGGAAGAGTAAGATCACAATGAACATTGAGCCCACTAGGAAGATCGAGTCTTCCTTTCTGTTGGAGTCAAAGGGCTCGTGGGGCTCTGGAATCATGGTGATGACTGTTGAAGCAGTCAAGCTAAAGGACTCGGCTGTCCCTCGGCGGCTCGCTGCTTTTTTAATCGCGCGAATCTGTGAGCCGAGCTCCATTCCATTGCTCACTCATTAACACGTCTTGTAGTTGATCAATTGCAGACTGCTTTGAATCATTCCAGTCTTGGTCTGAGAGCCTGATCAGGTATTCATGCTGGATGCCTGATCCTCTTTTTCGTGATGTGATGATCGAGACGTCGTCGTATTTGATGGGGAATGAGTCGCCAGATGGTGCTCCAAGGGCAGCTTCTGATGCGAACAAAAGAAAATCAAAAATCACTGGATTAAAATATTCATCGCTTGCATCCAAATCTCCACAAGCAACCATTTGTTCTTTGGTTTGTGGTGTGTACGTCACAAATGAAAAGCAGCATGGATCACCGGTGGCTTGCAGGTAGAGCCCTTTGAACCGACGCGTGCCCATCAATCAGCCTGCCGCCAGATGGGAGAGTTGGGATCCCAAACGGGTTTGGCGTAGGTCCCCTTCAGTTGTCGTTGAGGCTGATCGATGCCCAGCTGGCCATGGCATTGGCTTGCAAACTCAATCGAGTTTTTGTGGAATTCCTTCCATGCAACCAGTGTTTTGCCATTCCAAATGGGCGGTAAACCTGTTTCTTTGAGCATCTGATCAAAGGCTTCAAAGTGGTTCTGCAGTTGCTCGTCCGTGAGCACAGCCTCTGGCCGCGGCACCCTTAGAAACTGTTTGAAGGGTGCGCTCTCCATGCATGCCTCGAAGCTGTTAGTGAGTTCGGCTTGATGGCTCCAGGCCTTCTGTTGGAACACTCCAAAGACAACGAGGCCAATGAGCAAAAGGCCAATCCCGATAATCGCGCTGAGATGACCAACCGGCTCTTTGGTCTTGTCCATTGTCCAGGATTTCCAAGATCAGCCTACGGAGGAGTTTCTTCTTCGAGGGGCTCCATCGACGGGGTCTTCCGACCAGACTTAACTCTCTTTTGCTCAGAGCTGGATGCGAGTGTTGCTCAAATTCCTCCTCTCACTCGCAGCTTTCGCGCTTGTGTTGGCGACTGGGGTAAGAAGCGCTGCTCATTTCACGACTCACGTCGGCACGCGGCTTCCCCCAGCAGAGCTGGACTGCTTCCACTCTGGGAACATACAAACCGATGAAGGTCGCCGGCTCCAGGTCTTTAAATGTCCGATCTGATCAGCCGTTGGCCGGCTTGGTCAGTTTGTAGAGGTTCAGGGCGAAGAGGGCCATGCCGAAGCTGCCAAACGCGATGAGAAGGTCCTGGGTGGTGAAGGCCATGACTCTCGTTACATAACTTTGTTGACTAATGTAACGGAGGCGCAGGGATGCGTCGTCAAGTCGTTCCGAGGGGGCTGTGGGCAGTCCTCTTTTTTTATGACCTACCCCTTTGGTGCCATCAAGGCAGGCCTCGAAAAAGCATTCCGGCTTCCCGAGGCTCCACCGCTTGAGCAGCCTCGGAAGCAAGACCCTGCCGTGCTGAGCGAGTCAGAGCGATCGACGGTTCTGTTTGAGCACCCAGGCGTCTGAGGCGTCCATACTCATGGCCCATCAAGGGATCGACCCATGGCGGTGCTTGGACGTCAGGCCATTCTTCAAGCAGTTGATGACGGACTGATCGCGATCACGCCTTTCAGCGCCGACCATGTCGGGCCTGCATCGGTGGACCTCACCCTCGGCTCCACGTTTCGGGTGTTCCGCAAGGTGCATGAAGTGATCGAGGTTCGCGATCACACCGATTACCGCGAATGCACGGACAAGCTGGAGATTCCAGAGGGCGGGCACATCTTGATCATGCCGGGGGAGACCGTGCTGGGGATCACCCGCGAGCGGGTCATGCTCGGGCCAGGCCTTTGCGGTTGGCTTGAGGGCCGCAGTCGCTTTGCTCGCCTGGGGTTGATGGTGCATATCAGTGCACCATTTATGGGGCCGGGGATCGACAGTCATCAGGTGCTGGAAATGAGCAATTTCGGCCCTGCTCCATTGGCGGTGGTTCCGGGCACGCTGATCTGTCAGTTCATCTTTCAGCGGATGGATGGTGAAGAGCACTATGCGGGCCGCTTCGCTGGGCAGAGCCAGAGCAGTTTTTAAGGGGCGAGGGTGATGCCTTTCGTCAGTCTGATTACCTCTTTTGAGAGGAATTAAGGAAACCAACATTGGTATCGAGCCGTTAGTTCCCTGCACCGCAGCGGCTTTACAAAAAAAACTCATCGGAGACGTACACCCTCCGCAATGTTGGCTCTTCCGATTCTCTTTAGGTGTGTTCTTTTGGCATTCGTCGGAGCAACCGTTGCATCTGTGGCTAACTCAAAAAAAAGACTTTGCCTTGCTCACGGCTGTTTTCCTGTTGGGTCTCGGAGCCTTAGAAGCAGTCCCTGCTTTCTTTGGCGTCTAATCCGTAGGACGAGCCTTGCTTCGCCGCTCCTTGCAGGTGGAATCAGTGGGAGCGCTTATGTATCACCTGCTGCCGCTGCAACAAGCCACTGTGAGGAACTGAAGAGGCGATCCCGAAGCAGTTCTGCAATTTCAATATGTTTGAGCATTGCCTGGCTTATATGTGCTGAACGAGCTTCTCGGCATGTATTGCATCGAACGCCAAGACGATGACGCTCAATGGAGGAAAGAAATCTGCTTCAAGACGGAGTTCAAAGCTTTCGTGAACGCTCGCGCTAAGTCAATGGCGACATTGGGCACCTATCGCGTGGTGAATTCAGCCTGGGCGAATCAGGTGATTGCTGAAGTGAATGGACTAGAGCTGGTCAAAAAGAACAGAGATAGGGTTTGATCACTCTTCGCCGTAAGAAGTTGTATAAACCGTACGTATAAGTGCTTACGCACTTTGCTAAAAATGATTCACGTCATGAGAGACGGGGGTCCCGCCAATAAATGCCGGGACTTTTTCTTGGGACAATCCACAATCGCTGGGGCCAAACCTTGAACATAAAAGAGGGGCGATAGGGATACCGCCCCGCCCTCTTCAGCCAGGAGGTGATCAGAGGTCTTCTTCAGCTTCCCCTGCGATCTGACAATCACTTGTCGGGTAAGCCACGCAAAGCAGGGCGAAGCCTTTCGAGATCTGCTCATCGTCCAAGAAGCTTTGATCCGATTGATCAAGAGAGCCACTCGAAAGTTTGCCCACGCAGGTGGAGCAGGCGCCAGCTCGACATGAATAGGGCAGGTCAGCACCAGCTTCCTCTGCAGCATCCAGGATGTACTGATCGTCGGCACATGCAAAGGTCGACGACCCTTCGGATGTGGTGACTGTGACCTGATACGAAGCCATTGGTTTCAATCAATGCGTGCATCAATCAAAAATCCGATTGGATACCGCTGCTAATGCATTCAAGGAAGACTTCGGGATCGTTGTAGCAAGTGATACCGGATCAATTCCGATGTCATTGATCTCTGATTTTGCAGATTAGATCGATTACTTTTGAGGGTGTTTTGATTCAATCGATCAACTCAGAAAACCCCTGTCGCACTTAAGCAAATCAGGGTTGTGGCGAGCAGCACTCAGTCCACCAGCTGAAGCCATTGCGTGAGTGGAGTTCCCATGGTCTGTCAGTCGATTGGATCGTCCCAAAGGGGTGGTTCATCAAATTCTTCTAACAGCGAGTTGGCCTCTAACTCCTTGCCTGCCAGCAGCAGTTGAATCACTTGGTTCCAGATGTATCGACTGAGGCGTTCTGCCTCCTTCCCCTGATGCCCGGTCTCGAACTTGATCGGAGGCACATCACCTGTGTCGTCGTGAAACCGTGAGATGAGCGACACAGGTCTGGGCGCATCAACTGCTCCGTCGTAACTCTCCTGATTCGACGGTTGACGTATCAATTGACTCCTTTCGTTCGGACACGTTGAAAGCCAGACAAGGTCTCGCTATTAGCAACCCAACGGCGCATAATCGAGGCATGCAATCCAAAACATCGGAAGGCTTAGAGGTTTTCGCGGCTGTTGTTGTTACCGCAGGTTTGGTGGCGGGCAACCTCGTTCTCTTCTCGCCGTTGCGTGTGGATAACCGCGTGCAGCCTGCTCCTGCATCGCAAACGGCGGAACGCCCTTAGCGGTTGAACACACCTTTGCTGTCCTCCGGAGCAGGTTTTATAAAGTAGTGACCCTCCGGCGACCAGTAGCCCAAGACAGGAAACGCCAAGCTCTGGGTCCTGGCTTCAGCATTGACCGCATCAACCCCTCGGGCCTGGATCAGCACGTTTCATTCTCCATCAACAAGATCGAGGAAGTCGTTTTCCTGGGTTTCTGTCGTGGGAATGGCATGGGCCTGCAGTGGGAGAACCGCCACCACACAAGCGAACAGAACAAAGCTCAGCATCGGATTGGAAAGGGAGAACGAAGGATCAGTTCGTGACAACCACCGGCGTGCTGACCTTGATGCGGTTGTACACCTGAATTACGTCGCTGTTCAGCATGCGGATGCAGCCAAGGCTGACGGCGGCCCGCAACTTCACCCAGTTGGGCCAGGCCGTTCCGTGGATGGCGTACTCGCCTGTTCCGATCTGCTCGTAGGCCACGTAGGGCACGCCCACGGGGTTGTTCGGGCCGGGAGCAATGACCTTGCCTTTCTTGTGGTACTCAGGCTGGGGGTCCATTTTGGTGACCGCACAGCTGCCCGGAGGGATTGGCGATTCCGGTGCACCGATCGCTACGGGGTATTTGCCGATCACCTTGCCCAACTCAAGCTGGGTGACTTCGTCAGTTTCCGTTCGATTCAACCGATTGCGATCGGGATTCGGCTGGCCTGATGAATCAGCTCTTTTGATGGGAGGCGAGGGCGCGCACCACGTCGCCCCGCGTGATCACGCCGATGGGACATTTTTTCCCGTCGAGAACGAACAGGCGCTGCGTGCCCCGCTCATGCAGCTGGGATGCTGCTTTGGGCAGCGGTAGGTCGGTCCCACAACTGTGGGAGTCTTTGCGCATTAGATCGCTCACGTTGGTGCCGAGCACCTGGTGCACCTGCTTGTCCCAGTTCAAGGGATTGCGCAAGTAGATCACGCTGTCCAGCAGCATCACGTAAGGGCCGGCATCAACGCCGCTTTCCCGCACCATCAGATCCTGCTCCGTCAGCTCGCCGATCAGACGCCCTTCTGCATCCACCACCGGCAAACCACTCACGTGGTGATCGCTGATGATCTGCACGGCTTGCTGCAACGGTGTGTCGGGCGTGACCGTCAGAACAGGCTTGGTCATCACATCAGCCACCTTCAGCTGCAGGACCATGATCAAGGTTCAGCTCCCCACATTCTGAGCGTTGTTTCTGTCTTTGCGTTCGATGGCCAACGGACTCACCGTGGCGCGAGCTGTTGCCGGTTTCCCGCTGATCCTTGCCCTGCAGTTCGGCTGGCAGGGCTCGGCCTGGTGGTTGCTGCTGTTGGCCGGGCTCAGTGATGCGGCCGATGGCTGGCTGGCCCGCCGCGCAGGGGGCGGCAGCAGCTGGGGGGCCCGCCTGGATCCCCTCACCGACAAGGTGCTGATCGCGGCACCGTTGCTCTGGCTGGCGTCGTCCGCCGTGCTGCCGCTCTGGGCGGTCTGGTTGTTGTTGGCCCGTGAATTCCTGATCTCTGGCTGGCGGTCCCAGGCCAGCGATGGGGGGCCGGCCTCGTTGTCGGGCAAAGCTAAGACGATTCTTCAGTTCCTCAGTTTGTTGCTGATGCTTTGGCCTTCCTCTTGGATCGGTGCTCCCGAGCTTCAGAGCCTGGGCTGGTTGCTGTTCTGGCCCTCCCTCGCCCTGGCTCTGAGCTCAGCCCTGGGTTACCTCATGCCCCGATCAGCGCCTCGTCAGAACTGAAGTCTGGTGCTGCGGTTGGACTCTTGGCGTAGTCGTTGCTGTAGCTGTCGGCCAGGCCCTTGGCCAGGTCAAAGCTCGGTTGCCAGGCCAGTTCGCGTTCCACCCGGGTGATGTCGGTAAGGAAGTGATTGAGCCGCAGTGGGAAGGCCTTGCGGGCCTTGGGGTCCAGATCGCTGGGGTTGAAGCTGCGCAGATCGAGACCATCGGGATCGCGGCCGCAAGCCACGGCGGCGGCGCGGATCAGGCCCCTGAAGCTGATGCCCTGTTTGCCGGAGCAGTTGTAGATGCGGTTGGCCGCTGCATCCACCTCGATGCAACGGGCCATTGCCTCCGCCAGATCCTCCACATGGCCCAATTGGGTGATCGTGCTGCCGTCACCGGGGAGGGGAATCGGGCGGTTGTGAACGATGCGATCGAAGAACCAGCGCTCCACTGGGTTGTAGTTGCCAGGCCCGTAGATGTAGGTCGGCCGGAAACTGGTGAAGGGGATACCTTTCTTGCGCAGCCAGGCCTCGGTGTCGGCCTTGCCGGCGTGACGGCTCTGCGGATCGGTGGGGCTGGATTCATCCAGGGGCCACTGTTCCGAATCGGCATACACACCGGCTGAACTCACATACACAAAGCGATGGCTGGGGGCCCCAGTGATGGCCACCACGCGGCTGGTGTCCTCTTGCTTGCGTCCGGAACTATCGACGATCACATCGAAGTTGCGGCCCTGCAGTGCGCTTAGGCCTTCATCGTTGCTGCGATCGCCACAGAGATGTTCCACGTCGGCGGGAACGGGGTTGTTGCCGCGGGTAAACAGGGTGAGTGCATGGCCCTGGGCATGTAGGCGGGCCACCAGGGGCCTGCCCACGAAGCGAGTTCCCCCCATCACCAGGATCTTCATGCAGTTGGGCCCGAAAAGCGCAGCTATTGAAGCGTGGCGCTGCAGGATGGAGGGTCTCTGGTCCGCCTCCGATGGAGATCCTTCCCGCCATTGATTTGCTCGATGGAGCCTGCGTCCGGCTCCACCAGGGGGATTACGACCAGGTGACCCGATTCAGTGAGGATCCTGTGGCTCAGGCCCTCAGCTGGCAGAGCCAGGGGGCAACTCGTTTGCACCTGGTGGATCTCGATGGCGCCAAACGGGGTGAGCCGATCAATGACGCAGCGGTGCGGGCCATCACCTCCGCTCTCGACATCCCTGTTCAGCTCGGTGGTGGTGTGCGCTCGCTTGAGCGCGCCGAAGAGTTGATCGCCTGTGGCCTGGATCGGGTCATCCTCGGCACGGTGGCGATTGAACAGCCGCAGTTGGTTCAGGAGTTGGCCAAACGTCATCCCGGCCGCATTGTTGTTGGCATTGATGCCAACAATGGCCGGGTGGCCACCCGGGGCTGGATCGAGCAGAGCGATGTCCTAGCCACCGATCTGGCCAAGCAGTTCAGTGCCGCTGGCATCGCGGCGATCATCACCACCGACATCGCCACTGATGGAACCCTCGCCGGCCCCAACCTGGAGGCCTTGAGAACCATGGCGCAATGCAGCGCTGTTCCGGTGATCGCCTCCGGTGGCATCGGTTGCATGGCCGATCTCCTGTCGCTCCTGCCCTTGGAGCCTCTTGGTGTGACGGGAGTGATCGTTGGCCGAGCCCTCTATGACGGCCGTGTTGACCTGGCGGAGGCCATCGCCGCGTTGGGTGAGGCAAGGCTTCAAGACGTCACCGCCGTGGCGGCAGACATCGCTTGAACAGGCCTAGGGCCTTATTGTCGAGGGAGCAGGCACCTTCTGTGGTAAGAGCCGCCGCCGGCAAGAGCAGCACGCTGTCCCCCGCGGGCAGCTTGCAGGAGGTGTTTGAGCAATGCAGGGGTCTGGGGATGCGCCTCAGCCGACAGCGGCGCATGGTGCTCGACCTGCTCTGGAACGAAAAGAGCCACCTCAGCGCTCGCGACATTTTTGAGCAATTGAATCTGAGAGGGCGGAGCATCGGCCACACCTCGGTGTATCAGAACCTCGAAGCCCTGCAGTCGGCAGGGGTCATCGAATGTCTCGACCGTGCCAGTGGGCGCCTGTACGGCTATCGGAGTGATCCCCACAGCCATCTCACCTGTCTGGACAGCGGTTCGATCGAAGACATCGACGTTGTTCTTCCCAACGACCTGTTGCGTCAGATCGAACAGCGCACCGGCTTCCGCATCGAGTCGTACACCCTGCAATTAAATGGCCGGCGCACCCTGGAGAACTGAGCAGAAGCTCGTTACTTTTAACCCAACTGTTTCGGGTTCAACGCTTGGCCTCCCCTTCGCCGGTGCGGATGTTGCTGCTCGCTCCGGATCTGCTTGGGGAGTCGCTGGCGCTGAAACTCACCTCCGCCCGCACCGATTGGGAGGTGGTGCTTCGTCCTGAACGCCTGAAGGGCTCCCCTGCCCTAGTGATCTGGTCGATCGACACCGTCTCCTCATTGTCGGCGATTCAGCAGGAGCTGTTCTCCCTGCAGGAGCGTTGGCAGCCCGCCCCGGTGTTGCTGCTGCTGCCCAGCGAGCTACGCCTGTCGAGGGAACAGCTGTTGGAGCTGCCGGCCGCCGGGCTGCTTCAAAACGTTGACGCCCAGGGCCTGCAAACCGCCATTGAAACCCTGCTGCAGGGTGGGCGTGATATTCGCCTTGAGGCTGCTTCGGAGACCCAGAACCCGGGTCAAACCATGGGCCTGGGGCAGTGGTTGCTGGTCAGTGGCCTGCAGCAGGTAAGCCGCGACCTCCAACGGGTGGAGGCCCTGCTCAATCCACCCCCGGAGCAGCCGTTGCTGTTCCTTCTGCTCCAGGGTCGCCGACGCGAATTGCGCTTCGCCAAGGGCTTGCTGCTCTGGCTCTGGGGGCCGCTGCAAATGGGGCTCGAGCATGCGGAACCTTTGGCTCCATCCGTGTCCAGTGATGGATCACCCACCACCACGGCGATCAGCCTGCGCGAACGCAATGCCGTTGCGGTTTGGGATGCCATTCGAGACCGTATCGATGCATCGGTTCAGGCGGGATTGACCAATTCCACAGGCCGTCTGCTGGCGATTGAGGGTCTGCATCCGGATCGCCGTAGGGAGTTGCTACTGGCTCTGCTGCAACAGCTTGATCAGGTCTTGCAGCGCCTGCGCAGCCGCCAGGACAGCATCGCCATGGCCCAATCCTGGGATGCACTTCAGCCCGAGTTGCGCCAGCAGGCCCTCACCGCTTTGGCAGGCAGCTACGTCCAGATCCCCTGTGATGGCGAGCTGCAACCGGTTGTTGCAGTGCTGCTCAGCCGTGCTGATCTAACCAGTGCGGACGGCGAGCTGCCGGATCCAACTGGAATGCTGGCCCCGCTGGTGGCCGATCAGCCGATGCTGGTGAACGGTTTGCTGCTGCCGGCCGATGACCCAAGGGCCTTCCTGCAGCTGGAAATCCTGGTCAGTAATTGGCTGGTAAGGACAGCTGAACTGATTGGTGCCGAACTGCTCGATGCCTGTGGTGACTGGCCAGAGCTGCGTCGTTATCTGCTGCGGGATCCCCTCCTGGCAACCCGGGAACTCGATCGCCTCAGGAACCGCTTGAACACCCAGCTGCGTTGGGCGGATTGGGTTGAGCGCCCCATTCAGCTCTACGAAAGCCAACGCACACTTTTTCAGTTGCGCTCCGGTCGCATCGAACCGCTGCTGCTGACGGAGCCCCGCGACAAGGAGCTCAATCAGCTGGGTTGGTGGCAGCGGCAGGTGGCCTTGCTGTTGGAAGCCAGGGATGCCCTCGCACCGCAGGTGCAGGCCCTCGTGCGCCGCATCGGCGACCTTGCTGTGATCCTTCTCACTCAGGTGCTTGGTCGCGCCATCGGTCTAGTTGGGCGGGGCATTGCCCAGGGCATGGGACGCAGCTTCGGCCGCGGTTAGGCCCCTGGGTCCACAATGGCGATCCGCTGCTTCGGCTTGATGCTTGCTTTGGTGCGCTGTCTGATCACCGTTTCGATCGCGCTGCTGCTCCATGTCGCTCCAGCCGCCGCTGTGTTGAACAGTGACAGCTACGACGGCAACATCTATGCCCTCTACGCCGGCAACGGTTCGTTGGTGCCTCCCGCTAACACCCTGGAGGAGTCCCTTGCGGAGGGACGCACGGCTGTGATCGTTTACTACTTGGATGACAGCGCCGTGAGCAAACGCTTCGCTCCGGTGGTGTCTGAACTGCAACGGCTTTGGGGCCGCAGCATTGATCTGCTGCCGCTCTCCACCGATCCGCTACAGGGCCGTGAAGCCCTGGGGGCCGGTGATCCAGCCACCTATTGGTCCGGAACCATTCCTCAGGTGGTGGTGATCGGTACCGATGGCCGGATTGTTCTCGATCAAAAGGGTCAGGTTCCCCTGGCGGCGATCAACGATGCCATTAGCGCCTCCACCGGTCTTCCCGCTCCCGATCTGGGGCGGATTAACCAGGAAGGCAGCTTCAACGAAGTGAACATCGAAGTCACCGCCAACTGAGACGCCCACAGCCACGGCGCCTACGCTGCCGGCCAGTTGTCCCGGTCGTTGAGCCGGATCCGCTGTGTCGCTGCTGCTTGCTCCGCTAGGCCTTGGACTCGCCGTGGCCTGGTTGGAGCTCCGCCACCGCCTGAGACCCGCTTCGCCGTTGCGGATGACTCCTCGCAACTGGCGCGTCGATGATCTGAGCGGCCGGCTCCGCATCGAAGGTGTGTTGGAGATCAGCAACCCCCACCCCCGCATGGAGGTTTTTGTGCCGGAGCTGCGGGTCGAACCCGTTCTGCTTGGGTCCTCCGACCCCGCCGGTCTGGAGGTGAAAACGCGGATCATTGCTGACCATCCCGATGAGGAGACCAGGGCGGACGGCTACTGGGCGGCTTACATCGTCAAAGGACGCAAGACCACGCGTGCTCGGGTTTCGATCGAGATCACCGGACCAACGCCATCGGTCCGGGTCGACAGCCTCTGGGTGGATGCCCACTGGGTGAATTACGGACCCTTCGGTCGCTTGGAGCGCCGTCAGGGCGTGCTGGTTCCCCTGACCCGTCCTGAACCCCTGCAGCCCGATCAAGCCAACTTCCGCCAGGGGGAGGGGTGCCGTGTGCTGCCGCTGCGCACCCACCTGCTCGGACCCCTGGATGACGCCATTGACGTCTTGCGTACCTATGCCGCTGATTTGGTCCAGCCTGGCGACATCCTCACCATCGGCGAGACCCCCGTGGCTGTGATCCAGGGGCGCTATCGCCATCCCAGTGAGGTGGAACCAGGCATGGTGGCGCGTCTGGCTTGCCGTGTGTTCCACCCCACCAGCAGCCTGGCGACGGCCTGCGGCATGCAGACCTTGATCGATTTGGTGGGCCCGACGCGGGTGCTTGCGGCCTGGTTGGGGGGGCTCCTGATGAAGCTGGTGGGTATCCCCGGGGGCTTCTATCGCCTCGCCGGTGATCAGGCTCGCTTGATCGACGACATCACCGGAACCACACCGCCTTATGACCAGACCATTGTTTTGGGTCCATCCCAGGCCGAGCAGTTCTGTCGTGATGCCTCTGCTGAACTCGGGGTTGACGTAGCCATCGTCGACGTCAACGACCTCGGCCGTGTGAAGGTACTGGCTTCCAGCCCCGGATGTGATGAGGGCTTGCTGGGCCGGGCCCTGCACCCCAATCCCGCTGGCAATGCCAATGAGCGCACCCCCCTGGTCTTGGTGCGGCCAGGCCTGGAATGAGCGATACATTGTGAACAGTTGGGGTTGGAGGGTGTCCGGTGACAGAACCCAAGACAACCTCCATCCGTATTGAGCCCCTCAATCCGGCCCACCTGGCGCAGTGGCTTCAAGACGCGCCGATCGATCAGCTCTCACGGTTTAAGGGCTTTTTGATCGGTGAATGGCTTTCAAGAGTCGAGCAGCGCTTCCCTGATCTGCTTCCCAGCCGCTCGCCGCGTTGCTTGATGGCCCTTGAGGCTGATCGCCCGGTGGCCAGTGTTGTGGCGCGGCCGTTCAACCGCCGCGGCAGCTGCTGGATCCTCCATTTGCCGGAGCTGCTGGGGCCGGTGGACGATCACAGCCATCGCATCATTCAGCAGTCCTTGCTTCAGCAGGCCCTGCAGTCCTGGACGGCCCAGATTTGCAGCTGGGTGATTCGTTGTCCGGCCACCGATGCCGATGCCATCGCCCTGCTGCGGGAGCTTGGTTTTCAACCACTTCGCCCATATCAGTGCTGGTGTCCACCAGGTGGCGAGGTTGAGTCAATGGGCAGCGATCAGCTGCCTGCGGGTCTGCGTTGGGCGGCATTAAACCGCCGCACCGCCCAGTTGCTGTGGTCGATCGAGCAGGGCGGCAGCCACAGCCACCTGCGTCAGATAACCGACCGCCATTGGCTGGATCTGCTGGACCGGAACGGACCCGGCTGCGGCGTTCTTATGGCCGGAGACGCTGTTCTTGCAGGCTGCATCCGCCTTCCCGACGCGGGCGAGGCCGGTTTCCTGGAGCTGATGCATGACGTCGCCTGGGATCCCCGGCTGGATCAGGCCCTTCCCCACGTTTTGAACGGAATCATTCAGCGCGGCCGCCCCCGCGGGCTGCTCACAGCGTTTGACGATGCACCCCTCAGCCGGATCCTGGAGGCCGAGGGGTGGACCCGCGGCGAAGAGCAGTTGCTGCTCGGACGAAGCATGTGGCGGCGTCAGTCACCCCAGCGCAACTTGCAGCTGTCCCGATCGCTCGATCAGGTGCTGGGCCGTTTGCGGCCCCAGGGCACACCCATTCCCACGCCAAGCCTGGGTGATCGGCACTGATGCGCCCGCGTCCCTGTTCGATCCTCAGCCTGGATGTGGGCCGGCGGCGTATCGGCCTGGCCGGCTGCGATGCACTCGGCATTAGCGTCACCCCCCTCACTGCCCTGCGTCGCGGTCGCTTTGATGCCGATCTGGTCGTTCTGCGGTCTCATTGCCGCGAACGCTCAGTGCAGGGGCTCGTGGTGGGATTGCCCCTGGATGCCGCGGGCCAGCCCACGGCCCAGGCGGAGCATTGCCAGCGTTACGGCCTGCGGCTGGCCGCCGCCCTTGAGCTGCCCCTGGCCTGGGTGAATGAACACAGCAGCACCTGGGCGGCCGGTGAACAGTTCGGGTTGACGGGCGACCGCAGCGGGCGTCTGGACAGTGCAGCCGCTGCCCTGCTGCTGGAGCAGTGGCTGGCGGAGGGTCCGGAGCTCAAACCGGCCCAACAGAGTGCGTCAAGGTCGGGCGCCGGGGCGGGCGATGGTGGATCCTGAGCCCAGTCAGAGCCGCGTAGATGTCTGAGTCGGGCCCCGGTAAGAGCAGCGATCACCCCACCCTGCTGGTACGCGACCGCGAGGGCCATGACCTGCTGTGCTTCCTCGAGCATCTGATCCCCATCGAGGGGCAGGACTACGCCCTGCTCTCGCCGGTCGACACGCCCGTGTCGCTGTTTCGGCTTAATGACGATGCTGAGCCAGTCCCCATCACGGAAGTCGCCAGCAGCGAGCCGATTCTCTCGGTGGCTGATGTGGTGCTCCAGGAGCATGACCTGGTCTTGGTGCGATCGGCGATCACCCTCACCGTCAGTGGTGAATTGGAGGAGCCGTATCAGGACGAGCTGGATGAGCTGGAGGACGATGACGACGTTGATGAGGACGCCGAGACCTTTGAACTGCTGGTGAGCTTCATGGTCGAAGCGGAGGAATACGGCCTTTACATCCCGCTCGATCCTTTCCTGGTGTTGGTGCGGATGGTCGATGGTCAGGCGGTGCTTCTGAGCGACGATGAGCTCGACCGCGTTCAACCCTTGATTGAGGCCGAACTGGAGGAGCGTGAATGGCCGGATTGAAGCCACAGCATTGGTTGACCCCTGATTGGGATTCGCATCTCACCATTGCCCAGCTTTCGATACCCCACCTCACGGCCCATGGCCTGAGGGCTGCTGTGATCGATGTCGACCGCACCCTCCTGCCCGGTCGTGATGTGACCTTGCCAGGGCCTGTGCGCGACTGGCTGGTGGATGCCGGCCGCCGCCTGCAACTGCATCTGTTCAGCAACAACCCCTCCCGCGATCGGATTGCCGCTGTGGCTGATCAGCTGGAGGTCAGCTTCACCTTTGGTGCTGGCAAGCCCCGGCGTGGCGCCCTGCGCAGCGTGGTTCGCGATCTCGCGCTGCCACCGGAGGCGATCGCGATGATCGGAGACCGTGTGTTCACGGATGTGCTCTGCGGCAACCGGATGGGGCTTTACACGGTGTTGGTGCGTCCGGTTCGAGAGGATGGCAAGCCCTGCCGCCATGACCGAGTGCAGCGGTTTGAACGCGCCATGGCCCGCGTCATGGGGGCCCCTTCAGCATGACCCTGTGGGTCGTGAAAGTCGGTACCAGCCTGCTTCGGGGGGAGACCGCCGCCACGATTGATGGCTACGCCCGCTGCTTCGCAGGGGCAATGGCCAGGGGGGATCAGGTGGTGCTGGTCACCAGTGGTGCCGTTGGGCTGGGCTGCCAGAAGCTGGCCCTCTCCAGACGACCTGACACGGTTGTGGCTCTGCAGGCCGCTGCAGCCATCGGGCAGGGCGCGCTGATGGCTCTTTATGAAAGGGCGATGGAACGCCACGGCTATTCCGTGGCTCAAGTGTTGCTGACCCGCTCCGATCTGGCCGATCGCCGTCGCTATCAGAACGCTTCGGGCACCCTGCGGCAGCTTCTGAGTTGGGGGGTGTTGCCGGTGATCAACGAGAACGATGCCCTCTCGCCGGCGGAGTTGCGCTTCGGCGACAACGACACCCTTTCGGCTTTGGTGGCCGCCGCTGTTGAAGCGCAGCAACTGATCCTGCTCACGGATGTTGACCGCCTTTATTCCTCCGATCCGCGGGTTGATGCCAATGCCGAACCGATCTCGGATGTTCGCCACCCCCGTGAGCTGGACCAGCTCGAACAGGGGGCCGGCGACGGTGGTCGCTGGGGCACCGGCGGCATGACCACGAAGCTGGCGGCAGCCCGCATCGCCACCGCTAGTGGCATCACTGTGCAGCTCGCCGATGGCCGCGACCCCGCTTGCCTCAAGGCCTTGTTGCAGGGGGAACGGGGGGGGACAGTGTTCCATCCCCACCCCGAACCTCTGGGTAATCGACGCAGTTGGCTCGCCCACGTGCTTCGGCCTGAGGGTGAACTGCAGCTGGATGCGGGGGCCTGTGATGCGCTGCAGCACCGTGGCGCGTCTCTGCTGCTGGTGGGTGTGACAGCGGTGCGGGGCGATTTCGCCGCCAATCAACCCGTTCGGTTGCTGGACCCCCAGGGCGAGGACCTGGGCCGTGGCCTCTGTTCGATGGACAGCGACCAGCTGCGGGCCGCGATGAATGATCCATCGCCGGGGGAGTCCTCCCCGGTGGTGGTGCATCGCGATGGTCTGGTGCTTCGCAGCCGGTAACCACGTCTACGATCCGCCGGAATGTTCTGGCCTCCATGCGTTTCAGCACCCTGATCAAGGTTTTGCAGACCGGTGATGCAGGCTTGCGCTGGAGCCAGGCGGGCTTGGACCCATGGCTTGAAGATGCTGCTTCGCTCGATCAGGCCTCAGCTGTGCAGCTCAGCTTTTTGGAGAAGGGCAACGCCCTCACGGCGGCCTTGGGTGCCAGCGGCGTGGGTGCCCTGCTGCTACCCGATCAACAGGATCTGATTGATTTGGCGTCGCAGCGTGGCATCGCCTTTGCGGTCTTCGCTGATCCGCGCCTGGCTTTTGCTGAAGCCCTCGATCAGTTGCATCCCCGACGCCGGCCCTTGGCGGAGATTCACCCCTCGGCGGTGATCGATGAACGGGCTGTGGTGGGCCCAGGCACGGCGGTGGGCCCGCGGGTCTGCATCGGTGAGGGCAGCCGTCTTGGTGCCGACTGCATCGTTCATCCTGGCGTCGTAATCTACGACGACGTGGTGGTGGGTGATGGCTGCGAGCTACACGCTAATGCCGTGCTCCATCCCGGCAGCCGTCTCGGACGTGGCTGTGTGGTGAACTCCAATGCCGTTGTCGGCTCCGAGGGCTTTGGCTTTGTGCCGACGGCGAAAGGATGGCGAAAAATGCCGCAGACCGGCCAGGTGGTTCTTGAAGACGGCGTTGAGGTGGGCAGCTGCACCACCATCGATCGCCCTTCCGTTGGGGAGACCCGCATTGGTGCCGGCACCAAGATCGACAACCTTGTCCAGATCGGTCATGGGGTCACCACTGGGCGTGGCTGTGCCTTCGCGTCCCAGGTGGGCATCGCCGGCGGCGCCCGGATCGGTCATGGGGTAATCCTGGCGGGCCAGGTCGGGGTCGGCAATCGTGTTGTCGTCGGCGATGGCGTCATCGCCAGCTCCAAGACCGGCATTCACGGTGATGTGGCCCCCGGAGAGGTGGTGAGTGGTTTTCCCGCGATTCCGAATCGCCTCTGGCTGCGATGCGCCGTCACCTTCAGCAAGCTGCCGGAGATGGCCAAGAGCCTGCGGGAGATGAAACGCGACACCCCTCAGTAACCTCAGCGGTCGACCTGCCGTACAGCACCGTCATGGCTCAGCATCGCGTCGTTCTCCTGCCCGGTGATGGCATCGGCCCCGAGATCACCGCTGTCGCCCGTCAGCTGCTGGAGGTGGTGAGCCAGCGCCATGGTTTTTCGCTGAGCTTCGAAGAGCAGCCCATCGGCGGCAGCGCCATCGATGCCACCGGTGAGCCGTTGCCCACTAGCACCCTGGAGGCCTGCAAGGCTGCCGATGCGGTGTTGCTCGCCGCCATCGGCAGCCCCCGCTTCGACAGCCTTCCCCGCGAGAAACGGCCAGAGACAGGCTTGCTTGGCCTGCGCTCCGGCATGGAGCTGTTCGCCAATCTGCGGCCGGTGAAGATTGTTCCGGCCCTCATCGATGCCAGCAGCCTCAAGCGTGAGGTGATCGACGGGGTGGACTTGATGGTGGTGCGGGAACTCACCGGGGGGATTTATTTCGGTCAGCCCAAGGGACGCATCCAGAACGAGGGGGAGGAGCGCGGTTTCAACACCATGACCTACTCCGCCTCGGAGGTGGATCGGATTGCAAAGGTGGCCTTTAAAATCGCCCAGGAACGGCGGGGCCGGCTCTGCTCGGTGGACAAGGCAAATGTGCTCGATGTCAGCCAGCTCTGGCGGGACCGGGTTGATGCCATGGCGCCCACCTATGACGGTGTGGAGGTGAGTCACATTTATGTGGACAACGCGGCGATGCAGCTGGTGCGTGATCCACGCCAGTTCGATGTGCTGCTCACCGGCAACCTTTTCGGCGATATCCTCAGCGACGAGGCGGCGATGCTCACCGGCTCCATCGGCATGCTGCCCTCGGCCTCCCTTGGCAGTGAGGGACCTGGTCTGTTTGAGCCTGTGCACGGTTCCGCCCCTGACATCGCCGGTCAGGACAAGGCCAACCCCATGGCCATGGTGCTGTCGGCCGCAATGATGCTGCGCATTGGTCTGAAAGAATCCGCGGCCGCCGATGATCTGGAAGCGGCCATCGACGCCGTTCTGGCCGGTGGCTTCCGCACCGGTGATCTGATGGCAGAAGGCTGCACCCAGCTGGGTTGTCGCGCCATGGGTGAGCAATTGCTTAAAGCTCTTTAAGCCCGAGATTGGTGCAATCGGGCCCTGATCTGGCAGGATCGCCGAGCCCTTAGTCCCTGCGTCGATGTCGAAGCGTCATCCGGTTGTCGCTGTTACCGGTTCTTCCGGAGCTGGAACCAGCACCGTCAAGCGCGCCTTCGAGCACATCTTTGCGAGGGAAGGCATTACCCCTGCAGTGGTGGAAGGCGATAGCTACCACCGCTACGAGCGGATGCCAATGAAACAGGCCATGGCGGATGCCCTGGCCAAGGGTGAGAACTTCTCCCACTTCGGCCCTGAGGCCAACCTCTTCGACAAGCTCGAGGAACTGTTCCGCACCTACGGCGAAACCGGTGCTGGTCAGAAGCGCTACTACCTTCACAGCGTCGAAGAAGCTGCTGAACACAACGCCCGTCTTGGCGTCAACCTCGAGCCGGGTCAGTTCACGCCTTGGGAAGACATCCCCTCAGGCACTGACGTGCTGTTCTACGAAGGCCTTCATGGTGGTGTGAAGGGCGAGGGCTACGACGTGTCCGCCCTGGCCGACCTCTTGGTGGGTGTGGTGCCGATCACCAACCTCGAGTGGATTCAGAAGATCCACCGCGACAATGCTGAGCGTGGTTATTCCGCTGAGGCCATCGTTGACACGATCCTGCGCCGGATGCCTGATTACATCAATCACATCTGCCCTCAGTTCAGCCAGACCGACATCAATTTCCAGAGGGTTCCCACTGTGGACACCTCCAATCCCTTCATCTGCCGGAACATTCCCACCCCGGATGAAAGCTTCGTGATCATCCACTTCCGCAAAGGTGCTCGTGAGAAGTGGGGGATCGACTTCGGTTATCTGCTGAACATGATCCACGATTCCTTCATGTCGAGCCCCACCAGCATTGTGGTGAACGGCGGCAAGATGGGTTTCGCCATGGAGCTGATTCTCACCCCGATCATTCACCGCATGATCGAAGAGAAGAACAAGGCCAGCTGATCGCTTCTCCTACCAACAATCGTCTCTACAATGGGCTCATCTGAGTGATCAGGTGGGCTCTATTTCTTTGTCAACGCCCTCCTTTGAAATCCGTGGAGCCTCGGGGGCGCCATCTACTCCCCGTTGGGACCGTATTGACAGCCGCTCTCTGATCGCCCAGGCCCGTCGCGTTTATTTCGCTTATCTCTCCAGCAGCCCTGCAGGGCAGGAGCCCCTCGGCGTGGTGGTGGATACGCAAGACCCCGATGGTCGGGTGGTCTTTGAGACCCCTGTTCTTCTGCCGCATGAAGAATTCATTGTCATCGATCTGATTCGGGGGCGCACGAGCCGTGGTCGGACCCGATGGAAGGGTTGATTCTGGCTTGGACCGGCCTGCTGGGCGCCTGCGTCGGCAGCTTCACCAACGTGGTGGCCTGGCGCTTGCCCCGCCAGGAATCAGTGGTCTTCCCTGGTAGCCACTGCCCCAAATGCGGCCACGTCATCCGCTGGCATGACAATCTCCCTGTGCTCGGTTGGCTGTTGCTGAGGGGGGCGCTGCCGCGACTGTGATGCAGCGATCAGCTGGCGTCACCCCGCAGTGGAAGCCCTAAGTGCCGGTCTCTCGATCTCGGCGTTTGTGGTGTGGCCTGGTGCTGGAGGGGGGCTGCCTGATCTCTGGCTCCCCTGGGCTGGTCTCCCCTTGATCGCGGTGCTCTTGCCGCTGGTGTTGATCGATCTGGATCACCTTTGGTTGTCGGAGCCCCTATGCCGCTGGGGGGTAGTGCTGGCCTTGCTGCTGTTGGAAGGTCTCAGTGCCCTGGCCGAGCGATTGTTGGGACAGTCCGCGCTGGGCCTCGGCGATGCAAAGTTGGCGGCGTTGGGTGGGGCATGGCTGGGCCCCGGGGGCATCGCAGCTGCGATGGCCCTTGCTATCGTGTCGGGAGCATTGGTCGAAAGCACAGCTCGCCTCAGTGGCCGGCTGGGTCCCAGGGAACCATTCCTCTTCGGTCCTTTTATCGCCTGGGCATTTGGCTGGTCTGGTTGACCGGTCCTCAGTTGTGGTGGACCACCTGCTTGATGTTGTTGGGCGCTTGATAAACCAGCTCTGTTCCCGGGCCGGCTTTTAATGGTGTGAGCTGACGGCCCTGTGTGTCTCTGTTCGATTGGTTTGCTGATCGCCGCAAGGGTCAGTACGTCGCCAACGTCAAGCAGGAACCGGATGAAGGCGATGGTCTCTGGAGCAAATGTCCGGAATGTGGTCAGGTCGTCTATCTCAAAGACCTGAAACTCAATGCCAGTGTTTGTGCCAAATGCGGCCATCACCACCGGATCGACAGTGCTGAACGCATCGCGCTGATCGCGGATCCCGACAGCTTCCAGGTGCTGAACGCGGATCTGGCACCAGTGGATCCTCTCGGATTCAAAGACCGACGCGCCTATGCCGACCGGCTGCGGGAAAGTCAGGCCTCGACGGGGCTGCGGGATGGTGTGGTCACCGGGCTTTGCCGGGTGGAAGGCATCCCGATGGGCCTGGCAGCGATGGACTTCCGCTTCATGGGGGGATCGATGGGCTCCGTGGTCGGGGAGAAAATCACCCGTCTGATCGAGGAGTCCACTGCCCGCAAGCTGCCGCTCCTGATTGTCTGTGCCTCCGGCGGTGCCCGGATGCAGGAGGGGATGCTCAGCCTGATGCAGATGGCGAAGATCTCCGGCGCGCTGGAACGCCACCGCGAAGCCGAGCTGCTTTACATGCCCTTGCTCACCCACCCCACAACGGGAGGTGTGACCGCCAGTTTCGCCATGCTGGGCGATCTGATTCTGGCGGAACCGAAAGCGTTGATTGGTTTCGCAGGGCGTCGTGTGATTGAGCAGACCCTCCGGGAAAAGCTGCCCGACAATTTTCAGACGGCCGAATATCTGCAGGAGCATGGGTTCGTGGACACGATCGTTCCCCGCACCCAGCTGCGCCCCACCCTGGCCAATATTCTTCGCCTGCACGGCTGCAAACCGATGGAGCTCACCAGCGCATGATCCGAGCTGGACTTGTTCTGATCCTGGCTTTGCTCTGCTGGGTCGCCCCCGTGCTGGCTGGCCCAGTGGAATGGATCGAGGTTCCCGCTACCGATGCGGGTCAGCAGTGGTGGGACCGCGGCAGTGTGCGCATTGATCGGGATGGATATCGAACCGTGCTGAGCCGCTTCACTCCAGCGGCCACCGACGACGAGGATCAGCCTTCCGGAGAGCTCTATGTGATGCAACTGGACTGCTCCCAGGAGCTGTATCGCGATAAACAAGTGAATGGTTTGCCTCGTTTTCGCGCCCATTGGCAGCCTGCCGGGGATGACGGGCTGATCACCTCTGTGATTAAGGCTGTCTGCACCGAACCCCTCCCCAGCTGAGATGTCTCCACAACCCCTTGGTGTTGCCCTTGCCGGTCTCGGCTTCGGGGAGAAGGTGCACTTGCCGGCCCTTGCTGCCGCGCGCGATCTTGATGCGGTTGCCCTGTGGCACCCCCGCCAGGAGCGCATGGATGCCGCCACTGCTGCCCATGGCTTGAAGGGATTCAGCGACTGGGACGCTCTGCTGGCCGATCCCGCGGTGGACGCGGTGGTCATCGCCACCCCCCCGGCACCTCGCTTTGACCTGGCCCGACGGGCCCTGGAGGCAGGCAAGCATTTGCTGCTCGAGAAGCCCATTGCTCTGCATGCCGATCAAGCCCGGGAGCTGCAGCGGCTGGCCTTGGCGCGCGGACTTTCGGTGGCTGTGGATTACGAATACCGGGCTGTTCCCCTGTTCATGCAGGCCGCACGCCTTCTGCAGACCGGTGCTGTCGGCACGCCCTGGCTGGTGAAGCTCGACTGGTTGATGGGCAGCCGAGCCGATCCCCAGCGCAGCTGGAACTGGTATGCCCAGGCGGATCAGGGCGGCGGCGTGATTGGAGCCCTGGGGACCCATGCCCTGGACATGCTGGCCTGGTTGATCGGTCCCCTGGGTGCCGTCCAGGCCCTGAACAGCGTTTCGATCAAGCAACGCCCTCACCCCGATGGTGGCCTGGCCGCCGTGGATGCCCCCGATGTGTCGCTGCTGCAGACCGTTGCCCATTGGCAGGGAAGGCAGGACCTGCCGGTGCCGGCTCAGGTCAGCCTCAGTTCCGTGTCGCGCAACGGTCGCGGTTTCTGCCTGGATGTGGTGGGTTCCTCGGGATCGCTGCTGCTCAGCAGCGCCAACCAGAAGGACTACGTCCATGGCTTTGAGCTGCAGCATGCCCCGATCGGTGAGCCCTTCCGTGCGGTGGAGCCCGCTGCCGACCTCGCCTTCCCAGAAACCTGGTCGGATGGCCGCATCGCCCCTGTGGCCAGGGTGCTGGGCTGGTGGGCCGAGAGCATTCGCCGTGGGCAACCGATGCTGCCTGGACTGGCCGAGGGCGTGGCGAGTCGTGTGGCTTGCGATCAGGCTGCCCTCGGCACATTGAATCTTGCGTAACACGCGGTAAAGTTGCCGCCGACTCGTCTTCGACGACCCCAACCCTCCGAGGATTTATCCATGGCGCTCGTTCCGCTTCGGCTCCTGCTCGACCACGCCGCTGAGAATGGCTATGGCATTCCTGCGTTCAACGTGAACAATCTGGAGCAGGTCCAGGCCATCATGGAAGCGGCTGACGAGACCGACAGCCCTGTGATCCTCCAGGCTTCCCGCGGTGCCCGTAGCTACGCCGGCGAGATCTTCCTGCGTCACCTGATCCTGGCCGCGACCGAGACCTATCCCCACATTCCCGTGGTGATGCACCAAGACCATGGCAACGCCCCTGACACCTGCTACTCCGCTGCCATCAACGGTTTCACCTCCGTGATGATGGACGGTTCCCTGGAAGCAGACGCCAAGACTCCCGCCAGCTACGACTACAACGTCAACGTCACCAAGCAGGTGGTGGACTTCGCTCACTCCGTGGGTGTGAGCGTTGAGGGTGAGCTGGGTTGCCTGGGCTCCCTGGAAACCGGCAAGGGTGAAGCAGAAGACGGCCACGGCTTCGAGGGCGAGCTGTCCAAGGACATGCTGCTCACCGATCCCGCTGAGGCTGCCGACTTCGTTGCCAAGACCAAGTGCGACGCGCTGGCCATCGCCATCGGCACCAGCCACGGCGCTTACAAGTTCACCCGCAAGCCCACAGGTGAAGTGCTAGCCATCAGCCGCATCGCTGAAATCCACAAAGCCATCCCCAACACCCACCTAGTGATGCACGGCTCCTCCTCCGTTCCCCAGGAATGGTTGGAGATGATCAACAAGCACGGTGGTTCCATCCCTGAGACCTACGGCGTTCCCGTCGAAGAAATCCAGGAAGGCATCCGCAACGGTGTGCGCAAGGTGAACATCGACACCGACAACCGTCTGGCCTTCACCGCCGCTGTGCGTGAAGCCGCCATGGCTGACCCTGCCAACTTCGATCCCCGCCACTTCAACAAGCCGGCTCGGAAGTACATGAAGCAGGTCTGCCTTGACCGCTATCAGCAGTTCTGGGCTGCCGGCAATGCCAGCAAGATCCAGCAGCAGAGCATCACCCACTTCGCCGGCCTGTACGCCAAGGGCGCTCTCGATCCCAAGGCTGCCGTCGCTGCCTGATCATCACGATCAAACGATCGATCACCGGGGGCCGAAAGGCCCCCTTTTTTGTTGCGCTGCTCCATCGTGAGCGGAGTCAGCCTTTGATCAGGCCATCAGGCTGAGACGGCCGTGGTTGCCATCCAGTTGCGCCTGCGCTCCCAGGGGCAAGGCCTGGTTGGGCCCTCCATGGCCCAGTGGCAGATTCAGCACCAGTGGAATACCGAGATCGCCAAGGCGTTCTTCAAGGATCTCGTCCATCGTGAAATCACCCGGAAGGATGTCGTCTTCTGCCCAGCTGAAGGGACCGCAGGCCACCCCTGCCAAGTGCTGCAACAGGCCTGCGCTGCGCCACTGGGTCAGCATCCGATCGACCCTGTAAGGCGCTTCGCCCACGTCTTCAAGCACCAGGATGGCCCCCTTCAGGGAGGGAAGCCAGGGCGTGCCGATTAGGTGGGTCGCCACGGTGAGGTTGGTGACCACCAAAGGGCCGCGGACGATCCCCCGTCGTCGTGACTCGCCCAGCAGGGGCGCCACAGGACGTCCGCAGAGCAAATCCACCGTGCGTTGCCACTGCGCCTCACTGCCGCCGCTGGATCCATGGATGGCACCCGGTAGCCCAGCGGCCCACTGGGCCAGTAGCAGGGAGCTGGTGTCGGAGAACCCCAGACTCCATTTGGGATGTCGCGGAAAGCGAAACCCAGCTTCGAGCACACGGGCAGCCCCCCAGCCACCGCCAAGGGTCACCACAGCATCCACGGTTGGATCATTCCAGGCTGATTTCAGATCCTGAACCCGTTCCTGGTCGGTTCCCGAGAAATAGCGCCATTGACGGGTGACGGCTGCGGGAATCTCCAGATGCCACTGCTGTTGATCACAGCGTTCGCGCAATGCCTGCAGATCGGTCTCCGGATCCATCCAGGTGCCGGGGTTCACGGCGCGGATGCGCGATCCAGGCTTGAGGGGTTTCAGCCTGCGCTGGGCAGCCATGCCCATGGGGGAGAGCAGGGCCGTGATGACGGTGGATGCCCCTGAAATCAGCAGCGTCCGTCGTGTTGGCATCAGCCCAGCAGGGCTTCCAGCATGCGGCGGCCGTCGGTTCCTCCCGTGGCTGGATCACAGGCCCGCTCCGGGTGGGGCATTAGGCCTAGAACACTGCCGCTGGCATTGGTGATGCCCGCGATGTCGGACACCGACCCATTGGGGTTGTTGCCATAGCTGAGGGCAATGGCGTCTTCGTCCTGAAGCTGCTTCAGCGTGTCATCGCTGCATTGGTAACGGCCTTCACCGTGGGCGATCGGCAGGGTCAAGGCTCCGTCGTTGTACCCCTGCATCCAGGCCGTGCGTTGGCTCACCACCTTGAGGGGCGCGTCCTCACAGATGAAGTGCAGATCCCGGTTCCGGGTGAGTGCACCGGGCAGGAGCCCCAGTTCTGTGAGCACCTGAAATCCGTTGCAGATGCCGAGCACGCGACCGCCCTTGGCTGCAAAGTCGATCAAGGACTGCAGGGCTGGCGCGAAGCGGGCAATGGCACCGCAACGCAGGTAGTCGCCATAGCTGAAACCGCCTGGCAGAACGATGGCGTCAAAGCTGCTGAGGTCGGTCTCCTCATGCCAGACCCGGCGCGTGCTTATCCCCAGGCAACCCTCGGTAGCCCATTGCACATCCCGATCGCAGTTCGAGCCTGGAAAAACGATGACCCCGATGCTCATGACTGCTCCAGCTCCAGGGTCCAGTCTTCGATCACCGGGTTGGCCAGCAAGCGATCACTGAGCAGTTCCAATCTGCGGCGGGCTTCGGCTTCATCAGGAGCCTCCAGCTCCATTTCCACGGCTTTGCCGATGCGCAGTTTGCTGAGGCCTTCCACCCCAAGTCGTTCAGCGGCACCACGCGCTGCTTCTCCGGCTGGATCTAGCACAGAGGGGCGCAGACGCACGAGGACGCGGGCTTGAAAACGCGGCACGATCAGCAACTGGTCTGATCAAATCCTGACAGACACCAAACCCTGAAGAGATCCGGTGCTCCTCAACGGCGTGACCATCGCCCGCCCCCATGGTGAAAAGGAGGCCATTAGCCAGTGTGTTGCCGAGTCGGTGTCTGTGTTTCGCATTCAGCTCTGGACCGCTGCTCTGCTGCTGATTGGCAGCTCAGCAGATGGAAGCTCAGCGGCAGCGACCTCGGTGCGTTGCCGGATTGCTCAGCAGGCCTGGAGTCCCTGTCGGATGGTTGCCTCCAGTCCTGGAGAGCGCTGGGTGTTGACCTGGAATCAGCAGCGCGTCGAATTTGTCCATGACGGCAGTGGTCAGATGATGATGCGGGTTGGTCAGGCTGAAGACTGGCTCGAGGTGCAGCCCTTCTGGACGGTGGATCACAGCCTCTGCTGGGGTTCGGTTTGTGCCATGGGTGTTATCCCGCTGGAGTGAAAGCGGGGTGATAGATCTGAATTGAGGGCAGATTCCCCATGGCAGTTTTTTCTCTCCTTTGTTCCAGCTGTGGAACACCCGTTGAGATCCCGGGTCGTTACGGCTTCAAGTTGAAGAGTGCAGGGGTCACCAACACGGTGTGCACCCAATGCCGGCAGGGGGCATTCCTGGCGTCACGACGCGACAACATCTCAGGCCAGATCGCTCTTGGGCCCAGTCCTGGGCGTCGACGCTTGATTCCCCTGGTCGCTGCTGTGGCAGCCTCGGCCCTGTTGATCGCCGGTGTCGTTTGGCGTTCTGCCGTGCCGACGGCTCAGGAGGCTTTACCAGTTAGTGAATCTCCCTCCAGGTAGAGCGTCCGGCTCGGGAAGGCAAAATCGACGCCTTCTTCTGCAAAGGCCTCCATGATTCCGAGGTTTATTGCTTGCTGTTCGTTCAAAGCGACCGTGAAATCGCGGGTGTCGATGTAATAAACCAGTTCAAAATTCAAGCTGGAATCAGCGAATTCGGTGAAGTGGCAGCGGTTGAAGGTGCTGTGCTCCTTAGCATCGATGATGGTTTGAATAATCGTTGGTATCGCCTTCATCTGCTCGGCTGATGTGCTGTAGGTGACGCCAATCGAATAGATCATCCGGCGTTGTGCCATTTCGGCGAAGTTGAGGATGGTGGAGCCTGTAAGGGATGAGTTGCTCATCACCACTTGTTCACCGCGCAGGCTGCGCAGATGGGTGGAGCGAACACCGATGCGTTCCACCGTTGCCGAAGTTGAGCCCACTGTGATGAATTGCCCAACGGTGAAGGGCTTGTCCAGAAGAATCATCAGATAAGCGAACAATTCCTGGGCAGGTTCTTTCAGGGCCAAGCCGATGCCGATGCCGCCGGCGCTGAGCAAACCCCAGATCACCGTCATCTTCACGCCCAGGCTCTGCAGCAGCACCAAGGAGCCGATAGCCCACACCACGGTTCTCAGCAGCGGGAGCAGGCTTTGGAGGAGTTGTTGAAGATCATCTGCGCCTGCACGGCGTGCCAATCCGAAAAGGAATCGAGCTCCGATTCGGTTAACCAACCGAATCAGAATGACCGTGCCAACAATCCGTAGCGATGTGTTGTAGGCCCTTTCGATGTTGTTGGGCAAGCCCAAATCATCCTGCGCAAGGATCAGGGTGACCACCAAACCTAAAGGCACCACCGAAGCGGCGAAGGCGTTGAGCACAAAGTCGTCGAAGTCGGTTTTGCTCCGCTTCGTGAACCGAGGAAAAACCGTCCTACATAGGAAGACCAGGGTCAGGGTGATGGCTGAACCGATTAGCAGCGTTGTTAAAAAACCAGTCGGATCCATCGCGCGCACCGGATATAAGCGTGATTGTCGATGGCCTTGCTGAAGCTGGCAACAAGATCAGGCTCAAGCGCGCTGAAAAACGAGGCTCAGATTGTTGGCGGGCATGGGGAGCACGTTTTCGGTTTTGAAGCCTGCCTTGGCGGCGATGGCTGTCACGTGATTCAGCTCCCTCAACCCCCACCGATGGTTGCGTTCCCTAAGGAATTGGTCGAAGGCTGCATTGCTTGCACTCGTGTGAGCACCATTACGCATGAACGGCCCATAAATGATCAAGGGGGCTCCGCTGGGGAGCAGCAGGGCGGATTCCTCCAGCACGGCATCAGTGCAGCTGGCTGGACTGATGTGCAGCAAGTTGATACAAACCACAGCTTTCAGTGCTCCTCGTATGGTCTGGGGCAGGGTCCAGGGGCGTTTCTCAACATCAATGTTGAGAGCTGATGGCATCACCTGGCTCAGACCCTGGTGCTGGATCCAGGCGTTGATGCTGGTGCGATGGTCTCGATCCGGATCGCTGGCTTGCCAGCGCAGATGGGGAAAGCGTTGCTGAAAACAGGTGGCGTGCTCACCACTGCCGCTGGCCAGTTCCAGCACGGCCCCTGAGGCAGGCAACAGCTGGTTCAGCAGATCTCCGATGGGGCCTCGATTGCGTTCTGTGGCTGGGAAGAAAAGCCGTTGGTCCATCGTCAGCTCGGGCAGGGGGCAGCGCTCTGGCTGCAATCAAGGCGCAGCTCCGCCAGCCAGGCTTCCAGTGCTGCCAGGGCGTTCGGTTGCAGGCGGTAGTAGATCCAGCGGCCGCTTTGTCGGTCTGTCAGCAGCCCTGCTTCGCGAAGCACCCTGAGATGAAACGAGAGCTTCGACTGGGAGAGGTTGAGATCACCGGTGAGGTCGCAGACGCATCGTTCGCCTTGCGCTAATGCATGGATCACGTCGAGGCGGATCGGGTCGGCCAGTGCTTTGAGCAGCTGCCTCGACTGCTCGACATTGAGGGTGTTCTTGATCACAAGAGCCGCACCGCCCGATCTGCTTGGATCAACATAATTTGATGGATGACTGGGGTTCGGCATGCGCATCGGCATCAACGGCTTTGGGCGGATTGGTCGCCTGGTGTTCCGGGCCCTCTGGGGCCGGCCTGGCATCGAATTGGTGCACGTCAATGATCCCGCTGGCGATGCAGCAACGGCGGCCAACCTGCTGGAGTTCGATTCTGTGCATGGTCGCTGGGATCGAGGAATCACCAGCAGCGCTGATGGATTCAGCGTGGAGGGATCCGCACTCACCTGGTCCAGTGAAAGCGATCCCACCGCAGTGCCCTGGAGCGATCGGGGGGTGGAGATGGTGCTCGAGGCCAGCGGCAAGATCAAAACGCCGGAGACTCTCAATCCCTATTTCGATCAGCTGGGCCTCAAGCGTGTGGTGGTGGCCTGTCCCGTGAAGGGTGTGATCGCCGGTGAGGACGCGCTCAACATCGTTTACGGGATCAATCACCACCTCTATGAACCGGCTCGGCACAAGTTGGTGACGGCCGCCACCTGCACCACCAACTGCCTGGCGCCGGTGGTGAAGGTGGTGCACGAAAGCTTCGGCATTGAGCACGGGCTGATCACCACCATTCACAACATCACCAACACCCAGGTGCTGATCGATTCCTTCAAGACCGATCTACGCCGGGCGCGCTCCGGCCTCACCTCACTGATCCCCACCACCACCGGCTCGGCCAAGGCGATCGCGATGATCTTCCCCGAGCTGAAGGGCAAGCTCAACGGTCATGCTGTGCGCGTTCCTCTGCTGAATGGATCACTCACCGATGCGGTGTTTGAGCTCAAGCAGAGCGTCACGGTGGAGCAGGTGAATGCCGCCTTCAAAGCTGCTGCTGAAGGGTCGCTGCAGGGAATTCTGGGTTACGAGGAACGCCCGTTGGTGTCGTGCGATTACACCAACGACAACCGCAGCTCGATTGTCGATGCCCTCTCGACGATGGTGGTGGATAGCAACCAGCTGAAGGTGTTTGCCTGGTACGACAACGAGTGGGGCTACAGCTGCCGCATGGCTGACCTCGCCTGCCACGTGGTGGGACTGGAGGCATGAGGCTTTCCCCCCTGCAGCAGTACGGCATCGTCACCGCCAACTATTGGGCCTTCACGCTCACCGATGGAGCGCTGCGCATGCTGGTGGTGTTCCATTTTCATCAGCTCGGCTACACCACCCTCGAGATTGCGTTCCTCTTCCTCTTCTACGAATTGTTCGGGGTGATCACCAACCTCTACGGGGGATGGATTGGGGCCCGATACGGTCTTCGGCTCACCCTCTGGGTGGGCACGCTGCTGCAGATCTTGGCGCTGCTGATGCTGATGCCCGTCGCCGCCAGTTGGCCGAAACTCTTGAGCGTGATCTACGTGATGGCAGCTCAGGCCATCAGCGGTATTGCCAAAGACCTCAACAAGATGAGCGCCAAAAGTGCCATCAAGAAGGTGGTGCCGGAAACACCGGATGATCAGCAGCAGGGGCAGCAGCAGCTGTTCAAGTGGGTGGCGATCCTGACGGGATCCAAGAACGCCCTAAAGGGTGTCGGCTTTTTTCTCGGTGGGGTGCTGCTGAGCGCATTTGGATTCAATGTTGCCGTGGGCTGGATGGCAGCAGGCCTGGCTCTCGCCTTCCTTCTCACGCTGGTGCTGCCCGGGGAGATCGGAAAGATGAAGTCCAAGCCGGCTTTCTCCTCGCTTTTCTCGAAATCCAAGGGCATCAATATGCTGTCTCTGGCGCGCTTCTTTCTGTTCGGTGCCCGGGATGTCTGGTTTGTAGTGGCCTTTCCGGTGTTTCTCGAGGCCTCCCTGGGCTGGAGCTTCGGGGAGATCGGTGGCTTTCTCGGTATCTGGGTGATTGGCTACGGCATCGTTCAGGGATCAGCGCCGGCACTTCGACGACTCTGGGGGCAGACCACATCCCCGGGGGTGTCTGCAGTGCAGTTCTGGAGTGCGTTGTTGACGGCGATACCGGCTCTGATCGCGGTAGCGCTGTGGCGCCAGGTGGACGTGGCGGTGGCCATCACTGCAGGCCTTGCCGCCTTCGGCGTGGTGTTCGCGATGAATTCGTCGATCCACTCCTACATGGTGCTGGCGTACACCGATGCGGAGAACGTCAGCCTCAACGTGGGCTTTTATTACATGGCCAATGCTGCCGGGCGACTCGTGGGCACGTTGCTTTCGGGAGCGGTGTTCATGCTCGGCAGAACCGAAGCCGCGGGTATGCAGGCTTGCCTCTGGGCTTCATCCCTGCTGGTGTTGTTGTCGTGGCTCAGCAGCCTCAGGCTGCCAGCGGTGCGAAACGCCGCGGGATGAATGCATGGGTGGTGGACGTTTGGGGCAAACCCTGAATTTCTGCTGAATATCGCCGTGTTGGTAGGGATTCAGACACCCACGAGCAGGGATTTTCTGCTTAATAGATGTATTCGTTTTTGATCTGATGCGTGACGAGCCCGGCAGCCCCGATTGTCGTTTGGTGATTGATGCCAAGCGATCCTTGGAGGATGTGCTGCGTTTGATCGCTGATCTGCCCCATACCGACCACATGCGCCGACAGCTTTTGTCGGTCTACAACCAGTTGGAGGGCATGCACGACTTGAAACGCAGTGGTGGCTCCAACGTGTCGTTTCGTTCCGCCGATTGGAGTTCTTCGGCGAAGTGATCCGGTTTACACCGATAAGGTCAGGTGTTGCCTTTCGCTGTCTTGCGAGATGTTTGAAAACGACCGACGTCCGGCTTGGCTGAACTGGGTGTTTCTTGGGATGTTCCTCTGGTCGTCGTGGCAGCTGTTTGGTTTTTGGTCCCAGCGGCTGAGTGGTTGAAGGGTTTTAGACCAACACGCCGGTCAGACGCAGCGTTCCCCACAGGTCGAAGACGCAGAAAATCAGTCCGATCACAATGATGTCCCAGGCTTTGTGGCGGATCGCCCAAGGGGCAAGGAACAACTCCGCAATCCCATGGAGTGCCGTTCCAATGGTGATGTGCTCCAGCACCAGCAGTCCATGGGCCACCAGGAAGAGTGCGCTGGCGACACACCGCATTAGGACTTGCCAGGAACCGAGCAAAACCTGCAGGACTGGATGGTTAGTCACCTTAAAGCGTGCTGCTGTCTGGGCTCAAGCCCGCTGCGCATGACACTCCATCTCATGAGGGGATTCCTTGGAATGTGAGTAAAAAGATTTAGTCGCTATGTTGAAGTTCTTGGCCCTTCATTGTCTTTGATGCGCCTTCAATAATCGATTTCTGGTCAATTCAAAAAGCGCAAAGAGTTGCTTTAAGCCTTGTTGCGATTTCGTCCTATGCCCCGATGCTGAACTTCATCTGGCATGGCGTCAGTATGTTGGCTGCCAAGGAGCATCCCAAGCACACCTTGGTTGTGTATGCCGCTTTGACATTTTTTACGATCGTGGTGATGGTTCCCTACAAATGGGATAAAAAGGGGGATGCGGATTAAAATCTCGATCGGGATATTGGTGTTTGGCTTATCACTGTTAATCTATTTGTTCTGTTGGTTTGCGTATTGATTTGGACTGCAAGGATTTGGATGGCATTGGTCTAATCGAACCCCAACGGTCTGTCTGAGGGCGACAGAAGTGCAGAGTCGACGTTCCCTGCGCTGTGTGCTCAAGCGGCAGAACAATCGTTTCTATCTCCCTTTGAAGGACCTACGTCTTCAGGATTCATCGCCCACTGGCCTACGCCTGAAGCACCATCTCCGCCAAGCCGACCTCGACCGGAATATTCGCTTGCATCCAGAGGAAGCCATGCGTATCCCCCGGAACAGTCGCAACTTCAATGTTTTGGATGGTGATCGGGATGGAACCGTGACGCTTGAGGAGTTGTGGAACCATCAGCGCTCTCTAGCTCCGCCTCAGCGCCGGCCTTGAGCGGGGGGAGAGATCACCAGGCGGATAATGCGAATCAACCTCCAGAGCGCACCAAGCAAGAGGATGCCGGCCAGGAGCGCGATGCCAGCGATCAGCACGATGGCGGCGAGCCCAAGCATGGCTTCCAGCAGTTGCTGAACACCGCCAATCAGATCATCGATGGCCTTGCTCAGCAGCAGCATGATGTCGACCTGCTGGGGCAACTGATGAAGAAGCACAGCGATCCCGGCTGCCGCAGCAAACATCAGAACCACGACGGTGAACTGACGCAAAACGGCGCCGTAGGGGAAGCGACGACGGGGGCGGAAGACCCGTCGTTGATCGAGTTTGCTGCTACGGCGTGCCTTCCTCATGGCATGGTGCTGATCAGTGAGCCATTAATGCGGCGATTCTGAAGCGTGTTTCCTGCACGTCAACGGTCGGACTGCGTTTCAGGCTTGTTCACTGGTGCGGGTTCCGGCGATGACTCCTTGGTCTCCTGAGGCAGAGGAACAAGCCATGCCGTGGCGATGGTGCACGCCAGAGCGACTCCAGCCAGAAGGGGTGGTCCAAGGCGTTTTTGCAGAGGAACGCGATCGACGATCTCCTGACGCTTCAGGGGGCGAGCCTCGGGGAACGTCCAGGTCAGCTTGACCCGGCTGTCCAGCCGCAAGCGATCGAGGCAACGTACCAGATCGGCCAGTTCGGCGTCATCGAGTTTGAGCTGCAGCGGCTCAACGCCCTCTCGGCTGCTGCGCAGTTCCAGCCGATGGTTGGCTTGATCCGGCGCGATGCTCACAAAACCGCTCTCCTGGCCAAAACGGCGCTGCACCCCAGACAAGCGATGTCTGGCGTAGGGCATCACGGCTCCCATCAGAGCCTCGAGATGATCCCGTGTGCCTTCCAGTTCCGGTGCTCCGACCAACTGCAGCCGCCAGGACGACAGGATGCCGATCGCCTCATTGGAATGGCCGGCGGAGAGGTCGGGAAAGCCCTCGACCACCAGCCGTGCCGCGGTCTGTTCGTATTGGTACGTCGTTTTCAACATGGTCGGCCTAGGGCGTGGGGTCGAGCAGGGTGGCGCGGAGTCGATCGATTCCTCCTGGGCCTGCGCAGAACGCCAGGGTGCTGATCAGTTCGCGGTGCAGAGGGCCCGCCGGCTCCATCGTGAGAAGGCGAACAACCGCTTCCCGCCGCTGATTCATCCGCTCTTCGATGAGGTCGCGCAGGCGCTCGTGGAACAACTGCCAACGCTGTTGGGTGAGCTGTTCCGGCTCGCGGCTTGAGAGGAGTTGGTGGAGCATTGGGTAGAGCCGATCTGCCATGGCACAAACCAGGCAGATCAGTGATTCGGCGTCCACTGGGTCGAGCTGGTCCCGTCGGGTAGTGCGCCGAAGCGGGTTATGACAGCGCCGCTTCCAGAGTTCAACCCGGTTAGGGAATTGCGCTTGAAGGCCCATCTGCTGGCTTGTCCAGACCATCGCCTCGCCACCATTGAGATCCAAAGCCTCGATGGTCAGCAGCAATAGGTCGAGGCGCTCGACGCCCCGCCGGCTGAGACGCGCGCCGTCGGTGGGTGCGCTTGGGGCTAGAGCTTCAGTCATGGCTGCGATGATGCCAGGGGCACCGCCATGCGTCACCTGGATTTGGATCTTCAGTCGCACATTCGTTCAATTCCAGACTTTCCCAAGCCTGGAATTCTGTTTCGAGACATCAACCCACTCCTGCGTTCGCCCGAGGCCATGGCCGAGGTGATTCAGCAGCTGGGACGGTTCTGCGACCAGGTGAAGCCGGATCTGATCGTTGGGATCGAATCCCGGGGGTTCATCTTTGGGGCTCCTTTGGCCGGCGACCGACGGCTTGGCTTCGTGCCTGTGCGGAAGCCTGGAAAGCTGGCCGGCGAGGTGGTTGGTCTGGACTACGTCCTTGAGTACGGCACCGATCGACTGGAGATTCAAGCCGATGCCTTTGAGAATTCTCCCCGGGTCCTGGTGGTGGACGATCTACTGGCCACCGGTGGAACTGCTGCGGCGACAGGACAGCTAGTGGAGCAGGCCGGCGGTTGTTTGGTGGGCTTTGCCTTTGTGATCGAGCTGGAGGGGCTCGGAGGTCGCCAGGCGTTGTCCTCAGGCCAACCCGTGGAAGCGTTGTTGCGCTACGGCTGACTGTTCTGCCAGTCGAACACCTTCTCCAACTGCTTCAAACTCAACAACCCGAAGCTCCAAAGCACGATCGGGAGGGGAGCTTGTTCCAGTTCCGCCTGACGTTGCCCTAGTTCCAAGGCGCTGGGACTCAACCCCAAACGGCGCTGCAGAAAGTGCAGCAGCGCGTCAGTTGCTGGGGGTTGCCGCTGGCTGGACATCACCATGGTCGCGACTCGCGCTGGACTCAGTTTGGCAAGGCCTGCCAGAGCTGCATGGGGCCGTCACTCATGGCCCGCAGGCTGAGTCGGCGCAACCCAGGGAACTGTTTCAGCAGTAGCAGTGCCAAGCGCCGCAGGGGAAGCAGCAGCGGTTGGTGGTTGGAAAACACTCGCACCAGAAGATCCGTCGCCAAACCCACCTGGAGCACATCAAGCCAGCGGCTCATCCCGTAGTGCCGAGCGATCGTTGCTGCGCTGCCGCCCCGCTCCACGGCGCGTAGCAACCCATCTACATCGCGCCAGCAGAGATTGAGCCCTTGGCCTCCCACGGGATGGCAGCGGTGGCCTGCTTCGCCGATCAGCACGCCCCGGCCGCGATGAAAGCGGCGAGCCAGCAGCCATTGTTGAGGGAAAGCACGGGGTTGATCGAGCAGGCGATCCGGTTCGATCCCCTGCGGGAGAACAGCGGCCAGCTGATCGAGAAATGCACTGCTTTGCAGCGTGCTGCGTTGCTGGCAACGCTGCCATGGTGCACTCCACACCACCTGGAAGGTTCCCTGACCCAAAGGCAGAACGGCGAGGGGGCCTTCCGGACGAAACAACTCGCAGGCCCTGTCGTGGGGAAGTCCCCGTAGGACAACTTTTGCGGTGAGACATCCCTGGCGATAGCGGATGCCCCAGTGACGAATGCCCCAGGCCTCTCGCGTGGGGGAGCGCGGTCCATCAGCCGCCACGATCAGGGCATCAGCGCTTGGATCAGGGCATGGTTCGGTCAGGTGAACTGCAACGTTGTCATTGGCCTCCAGCCGTGCCAGCAGCAGCTTCATCAATGGCCGGTGATCAAGGATCCAGCCAATGCCGTCATGGTTCCGATTGGCTGATGCCAGATCGTCCTGTCCAAAGAGAACGCGGGTGTTGGTAGCTCCATCTCGCAGATCAAGGTGACGGAAGGGCACCAAGGCATTGTGCAGGTCGTGCCAGAGCCCCAAATTTGTCAACAATCGACGACTGGAGTGGGTGATGGCATAGGCGCGGCTTCTGGACTGCAATTCCGATGACGACAGCGGGTCAAACAGGACCACACGCTGACCTCGGAGGCCGAGAGCAAGAGCTGTAAGGGCGCCGGTGGGACCAGCGCCCAATACATGAATCTCTGGAAGGGAAGGGACCATTCAGGGAGTCTGGCCAGCCATCCCAATCCAGCGCGAGGCAATCAGCCCAGGCCGAGCAGCCCGTGAACGAAGGATTCGCCGCCCAGGGCAAACTCGGTGGCGAGCAGAGCAATGAAGCCAAGCATGGCCATGCGGCCGTTCAGTTTTTCGGCGCGATCATGGAAACCCCAACCCTGCGTCGGTTCAACGACTTCCATGCGGGGTTCCGTGGCAAAGGCGTTGAGGCGGCCGCCGTCTTCCATGGTGACCTGTGCACCGCGCACGACAGGAGTGGAAGGTGAAGACTGAGACATGGATGCCACCGCTTGAATTAATAAGAAGTGTAAACCAGGTTTAAGAAATATTCAGCGGCGGCTGTTCAGGCGGAGTTGGCAGAGTTCCTCAAAGGCTGGACGGAGCAGGAATGGGTACTCGCCAACCCACATCCGCATGCCCGGCAGCCAAGCATCGCTGAGGGCTCCGATCTGTGAGAAATCCTTGCGCTCACTCAGCACTAGGCAGCGGATCAGGCTGCCGCGTCGGATCGACTGGTGCTTTTTCTCCATCGGAAATGCCACTCGGCCGAGATAGCCCTCCTCGTCTTCGAGTTCGAGCAGCATCCATGTGCGTCGGTTCTCCACGAGTTCCAGCCGGCCTCGGCTGTCGGCTTGCTCGTGGCGGTTTTCCACCCGTTCTCGGGTGATCACGTCAGCTATTTCGCCCTCAAACAGTGCAGCCGAGGGATATCGCCGCAGGGTCGCGTTGCGCTGGCCGGCCTGAACGATTGGGCCCCAAAGCACATACAGGAAAAAAACGACGCTGATCACCAGCCAGACGGGGCCCCAGCGGCTACCGAGCTGCGCTTGGTTGTAGATCAGGAATGTGATGACTCCACCGATGGCGGCGATCATCAGGCGCTGCAGCACCTCCTGGGGGTTGCCGAGGGAGAAGCGGAACTGGTTGCCGGTGGCAACGGCAGGGATTAACCGTTGCAGTTCACCGGGGCGAAGGGGAATGAGCATGGTGTCGCCTTCAGATCAGGCGCTCAAGGCCATACACAAGGCTGCCGAGGCTGCCCACCTTGCGCACCGTGAGCAGCACGCCTGGCATGTAGGCGGAGCGATCGATCGTGTCGTGACGCAGGGTGTAGGTCTCCCCCGGGGCACCGAACATCACTTCCTGGTGAGCCACCAGGCCCGGCAGCCGCACGGAGTGCAGCCGCAGACCACTGTCCCGCTGTCCACCGCGGCAACCCGCTAGGGATTCGTGCTCGTCCACTTCCTCGGGATTGAAGCTTTTCCCCAGCTCTTCCATCAGCTCAGCGGTTTTGATGCAGGTGCCGCTGGGGGCGTCGGCCTTGCGGTTGTGGTGCAACTCCGTCAGTTCCGCGTGGTCGTAAAACCGTGCCGCTGCGGCTGCCGCTTGCTGCAACAGCACCATGCCCACTGAAAAATTCGGGATCACGGCCCCACCCACGGACGCTTTGGCCGAAAACTCGGTGAGGTCGTTGAGTTGCTCCGGGGATAACCCCGTGGTTCCGATCACGGGATGAACGCCGTAGGCAATCGCCGCTCGGGTGTGCTCGTACACAACGGAAGGGTGGGTGAAGTCCACCAGCACGGCGCCGCTGCCGCTGTCCCGCACCGATTGGCTCACAGCGCAGAGACAGCCTTCGAAATCAGCCGTCACGGCCACCTCAAGCTCGCCCAAGCCCAGCTCCAGGCCCACGTCGGCCCCCTCTTTGCCGGGTGTGTTGTCGATGGCGCCAGCAAGACTGCAGTCTTGGGCTCCCACCACAGCCTTGATCACCTCGGCGCCCATTCGCCCCAAGGCACCGGCGACAACGACGGGAATCGGACCAGTCATGAAAGCGCAGCAGACGCTTCAAAGCCTATGGGTCGGCTCGTGTAACGGCCGATCAGAAATCCTCGCGTCCCTAGGGCCAGTCACCGTAAGGTTCTTTACATTGCTAAAAGCTCCCAGATGTTCACACAGGTCCGCTCCGCCGATCGCCGCGTTGCTCCTGTTGAGGGTCAGAACCACAAGTCCGTGATGAAAGCGGTTTATGTGGTACTGGAGCCCCAGTATCAAAACGCCCTCACTCAGGCTGCGACGGCACTGAATGCCTCAGGCGGCGATCTCGGGATCGAGCTGAGCGGATATCTGATCGAAGAACTCCGCGACGACGACAACTACGCCGGCTTCTGTGCCGATGTGGCTGAGGCTGATGTCTTTGTCGCCTCCTTGATCTTCATTGAAGATCTGGCTCAGAAGGTTGTGGACGCCGTTGCCCCACACCGCGACCGACTCAAGGCGGCTGTGGTCTTCCCGTCCATGCCTGAAGTGATGCGGCTGAACAAGCTGGGCAGCTTCTCGATGGCTCAGCTCGGTCAGAGCAAGAGCGCCATCGCAGGCTTCATGAAGAAGCGGAAGGAGGCCGGAGGTGCTGGTTTCCAGGACGCGATGCTCAAGCTGCTGAACACCCTGCCCACCGTCCTCAAGTACCTGCCAGTCGAGAAGGCGCAGGATGCCCGCAGCTTCATGCTCAGCTTCCAGTACTGGCTGGGCGGTACTCCCGATAACCTCCGCAACTTCCTGTTGATGCTGGCGGACAAGTACGTCTTCCCAGCGGCAGAAGGTGAGGAGCGTCCAGCGATGGACGTGGCAGAGCCTGAAGTGTTCCCCGACCTCGGGATCTGGCACCCCCTGGCTCCTTCGATGTTCGAGGACCTCAAGGAATATTTGAACTGGAACTCCAGTCGCTCAGACCTGTCTGAGGAAGCCCGCAAAGGACCTGTGATTGGCCTGGTGCTGCAGCGCAGCCACATCGTCACCGGTGACGATGCGCATTACGTGGCCACCATCCAGGAACTGGAGTTCCGTGGCGCCCGCGTGATTCCGATCTTCTGCGGTGGCCTCGACTTCTCGAAGCCTGTCAACGCTTTCTTCTACGACCCGCTGAATCCCGAGCAGCCCCTGGTGGACGGCATCGTCTCCCTCACCGGTTTTGCGCTGGTCGGTGGCCCGGCCCGCCAGGACCACCCCAAGGCGATTGAGTCGCTGAAAAAGCTAAACCGCCCCTACATGGTTGCGCTTCCTCTCGTCTTCCAAACCACCCAGGAGTGGGAACAGAGCGACCTCGGCCTGCACCCAGTGCAGGTGGCCTTGCAGATCGCCATTCCAGAACTTGATGGTGCCATCGAGCCCATTGTTCTGTCTGGTCGCGACGACGCCACCGGCAAAGCTCACACCCTCCAAGATCGGGTTGATGCCATTGCTGAGCGCGCAATCCGCTGGTCATCACTGCGGATCAAGCCCCGCAACGAAAAGAAGCTGGCGATCACTGTGTTCAGCTTCCCTCCCGACAAGGGCAACGTCGGAACGGCGGCTTACCTCGACGTCTTCGGCTCCATCCATCGGGTGATGCAGGAGATGAAGGCCAAGGGATACGACGTCCAGGACATGCCTTCAACTCCTCGAGAGCTGTTGGAGGCTGTCATCAATGACGCCGATGCCATGCAGGGTTCCCCGGAGCTGTCCATCGCCCATCGGATGAGTGTCGAAGAGTACGAGCGCCTGACTCCTTACTCCGAGCGGCTTGAAGAGAACTGGGGTAAGCCCCCCGGCAACCTCAACAGCGATGGCCAGAACCTTTTGGTTTTCGGTCGCCACTTCGGCAACCTCTTCGTCGGTGTTCAGCCCACCTTTGGCTACGAAGGTGACCCGATGCGCCTGCTCTACTCCCGTAGTGCAAGCCCTCACCATGGCTTCGCCGCCTACTACACCTACCTGCAGAAGATCTGGAAGGCTGATGCGGTGTTGCATTTCGGCACCCACGGTTCCCTCGAATTCATGCCCGGAAAGCAGATGGGCATGAGCGAAACCTGCTATCCCGATTCACTCATCGGTGCGCTGCCCAATCTTTATTACTACGCCGCCAACAACCCCTCCGAGGCCACCATTGCCAAGCGGAGGGGTTATGCCTCCACCATCAGTTACCTCACCCCTCCTGCCGAAAATGCTGGCCTCTACAGGGGCCTGAAGGAACTGGGTGAACTGGTTGGTTCCTACCAGCAGCTCCGTGAGGGCGGCCGCGGCATTCAGATCGTCAACACCATCGTTGAGACGGCACGTCAGTGCAACCTTGATAAGGACGTCGACCTTCCTGAGGAAGATGCTTCGACCCTCGAATTGGAGGGTCGCGATGCCCTCGTGGGTGCCGTCTATCGCCAGTTGATGGAGATTGAAAGCCGTCTCCTTCCTTGTGGCCTGCACACCATTGGCAAGCCTCCCACCGCGGAGGAAGCGGTTGCCACGTTGGTGAGCATCGCTGCTCTTGAGCGTGAGGAGGATGGTCTGCGCTCACTCCCCGGTCTGCTGGCTGAGGCGATGGGTCGCTCCATTGAAGACATCTACAAAGGCAACGACGAGGGCGTGCTCGCTGATGTCGAGCTCAACCGCACGATCACGGAGACATCCCGCGCTGCGATCGGTGCCATGGTTCGCACCCTCACTGGTCGTGATGGTCGTGTCAGCCTGCGCAACAGCTTTGGTTGGTTCTACGACCTGCTGGCGAGGTTTGGCTTCAAGCTTCCCTCACCCTGGTTGCGGGCTTGTTGTACGGCCGGTTTCGTTCAGATCGATTCCACCGAGCTCGACAAACTCTTTGCATATCTGCGCTTCTGCCTCGAGCAGGTGTGTGCCGACATGGAGATGGAGAGTCTCCTGAAGGCGCTGGATGGCGAATACATCCTTCCGGGCCCAGGTGGTGACCCGATTCGGAATCCTGGTGTGCTTCCCAGCGGCAAGAACATCCACGCGCTGGATCCGCAGGCGATTCCCACCCGTGCCGCGGTGGCTGCGGCCAAGAGTGTTGTCGACAAGTTGATTGATCGTCAGCGCGAGGAGCAGGGCACTTGGCCCGAGACCATCGCTTGCGTGCTTTGGGGAACGGACAACATCAAGACCTATGGCGAATCCCTGGCTCAGATTCTCTGGTTCGTCGGTGTCAAGCCGATGCCTGACTCCGTGGGTCGGGTCAACAAGCTTGAGCTGATTCCCCTCGAAGAACTCGGTCGTCCCCGTGTTGATGTGGTGGTGAACTGCTCGGGTGTGTTCCGCGATCTGTTCATCAACCAGATGGCCCTGATTGATCAGGCCGTGAAGATGGCTGCAGAGGCCGACGAGCCCCTGGAGCAGAACTTTGTACGCAAGCACGCCCTTGAGCAGGCAGAGAAAGAAGGCATGAGCCTGCGTGATGCGGCCTGCCGGGTGTTCTCCAACGCCAGCGGCAGCTACAGCTCCAACGTGAACCTTGCGGTGGAGAACAGCACCTGGGAGGAGGAAGGTGAGCTGCAGGAGATGTACCTCTCCCGCAAGACCTTTGCCTTCAATGCTGACAACCCTGGTGAGATGAACCAGAAGCGGGAGGTGTTCGAGAACGTGATGAAGACAGCGGACGTGACCTTCCAGAATCTGGATTCAGCTGAGATTTCCCTCACCGATGTGAGCCACTACTTCGACTCCGATCCCACCAAGCTGATCGCGGGCCTCCGTGATGACGGCAAAGCCCCCACCAGTTACATTGCTGACACCACCACGGCCAATGCGCAGGTTCGTTCGCTGAGTGAAACGATCCGCCTGGATTCACGCACCAAGTTGCTGAATCCCAAGTGGTACGAAGGCATGCTCGACTCCGGTTATGAGGGTGTGCGAGAGGTGGCCAAGCGCCTCAACTTCACTTTGGGTTGGAGTGCAACCAGTGGTGCCGTAGACAACTTCGTTTACGAGGAAGCCAACGAGACCTTCATCAATGACCCGGAGATGCGCAAGCGTCTTCTGGAATTGAACCCCAACAGCTTCCGCCAGATTGTGGGCACGCTTCTTGAGGTTCATGGTCGCGGCTACTGGGAAACCTCAGACGAAAACATCGAACAGCTGCAGGAGCTTTATCAGGAAGTGGAAGATCGGATTGAGGGTGTTGTTACCGACTGATCTTCAGGCAAGCGTTGAGCATCAGCCAGAGTTCTCTACGAATTCTGGCTTTTTTTGTTGGGGATGAATTGGTTGCATTCAGAGCTGCGAAATGTTGAACTCTGCCTTTCTTGCTGCAAGGCTGATCTTTGCTGTTTTGAAATCAACTCCAGCCCACTGTTGATACATTTTTAAGCTGCGATTCGTCCCTAATCCGAAGGATTTAAGTTCGCCAGGATGATCATTGAAGCAACGGATTGCTGCCGGGGCATTGTCGAGGCTGCCAAGCAGTCTGTGAACACGTTTGAGTGAGCGAAGGTTGTACTTGTGCCAGTCACTGTGATCACCCCAATGAGTAGCTGAATGTTCTGCTGCGGGGTTTTCTGGCTTGTAGAGATGAAAAAGAAGCAGGCGATTTGGGGCGTAGATGTTGAAACCCGAAGTCCAAAGTCGTGCCGACATTGCAATCTCTTCCCCATAGAAGTAGAGCTCGGGGTCGTAGGGCACCTCTCTCACGATTGAGCCAGCTCCGAACAGGAAGCCTCCAGCGATAAAGGCTCCGGGGATAGGACGTTCTGGCTGTTCTTCTGGAAGCTGGAATCGGCTGATGCCTCGTAACTTGAGGATGCCGTATGAATCGAACTCACCCGCACCCATCACCGGCAATGTTGATGTTTGCAATCGACAGGGTGGTTGAAAGCCGTTGGGGTAAACACTGAGGATGGCTCGCTCATCGCTGCATTCTTTCCAGGCCTTCAGCAGCAGGTCATCCCAGTGCTCCACGGACCGCATGTGGCTGTCGATCTGAAGTAGGAAATCTTCCCCGCCGTAAAAGCTTTGGGCCTGCCGACGGGCCCAGCAGGCTCCATGACTTTCCTTTGCATCGAGCCTGACGATCTTCAGGTGTGGATGATTCGGAAATGCACTTTCTCCCCAGTGGGTTGGGTCGTCATCAGCCAGCTGCAGGCAGATGCCGAAGCGCAGGCGTTCGGGTTGTGCTGCCCTTTCGATCAGGTTGTGCAGCGTGGCCGGAAGATCCGGGTCTCGGTAAGACGCGATCTGTATGAAGATCGTGGATCTCACCAAAGGGCGGCAGCCATGCGCAGCGTCTGGCTGATGGGGCCTACATCGTGCACCCGAAGCACGGCAGTGCGCGCCTGAGCGCAGCGGCAGGCCACGGCAGCGGTCCCCCAGAGCCGCGCTTTCGGTCTGGGCTCGTCGAGCACGGCACCAATGAAGCGCTTGCGCGAAGGACCGATCAGCACCGGTTGCGGGCCCTCAGTGAGTTGTTCCAGATCCCGCAGCAGCTGGAGGTTCTGCTCGTGGGTCTTGGCAAAACCGAGACCCGGATCCCAGATGATTTGGCTTTCCAGGACGCCGGCTTGAATCGCGGCCTCACTGCGCTCCCGCAACGCCTCCTTCACATCCGCAACGACATCGGTATAGGTCGTGAGTTGATCCATGGTTTGGCTGTCACCGCGGCTGTGCATCAGCACCACCGGACAGCCCGCGTCGGAGACCACGCGCAGCAGATCGGGATCCCGCCTGCCACCGCTCACATCATTGATCCAATTGGCACCTGCCTCCAGTGCTTTGGCGGCAACTGGTGCGAGAAACGTGTCGATGGAGATCAGGGCCTCTGGGCAGTGCTGCCGGATTGCTTGGAGCGCAGGCAACAGTCGGCGTAATTCCTCCTCGGCGCCAACCTCCTCAGCCCCAGGGCGGGTGCTCTGTGCTCCCAGATCCAACACGTCAGCGCCATTGCTCAGTTGCCACTGGGCTTCGGCGAGGGCCCGTTCGCTGGCGAGGAATCGTCCTCCATCGCTGAATGAATCAGGGGTGATGTTGATAACCCCCATCACTGTTGTGCGTTGGCGCCAGCCCTGGGGCCAGTTGCCTGAATCAAGCTGCTTGGTAGTTGGCAATTCGTCCAAAGCTTTCAGGCTCCAAGGAAGCTCCCCCCACCAGAACACCGTCGATATCGCTCATTCCCATCAACTCATCAATGTTGCTGGGCTTGACGGAGCCGCCGTACTGAATCACCAGATCGGGGGATCCCACCCAGCTTCGAATCAGACCGCAGATGCGGTTGGCTTCTTCGGCAGCGCAGGTTTTGCCTGTGCCGATCGCCCAGATCGGTTCGTAGGCGACCACTAACTTCTCTGCATCGAGACCCTCGAGTCCCTGCTCGATCTGGCGGCGGATCACCCGTTCGGCTTCGCCCCGTTCTCGTTGCTCATCGCTTTCGCCAACGCAAACGATCGGAATCAGACCATTGGACTGGGATGACCTGGCCCGGTGGTTGATCTGCTCGTCGCTTTCGCTGAAGTATTTCCGGGGTTCGCTGTGGCCCACGATCGTGTGGGTCACACCATGCTCCTTGAGCATCGCTGGGGAGATCTCCCCAGTGAAGGCCCCTTGGCCTTCCCAGTGCACGTTCTGGCTTGACAGGCAGAGACGGGAGTTCTGGCTGAGTTCCGCCATGGTCGACAGCGCCGTGAAGGGTGGTGCCAGCACCAGATCACGGTCGTCTGGGGTTTCGGTAATCAGTGGCAGGAAGGCTTCCATGAATTCCCGCGACTGGGCGCAGGTCATGTGCATCTTCCAGTTGCCAGCGATCACCGGTCTGCGCACGCCTTGCTTCCCCATGGAATGTGGCAGCCAACTTACGGCCCGGTCGCGTTTTCGCCCCCGACAAAGGACTCCTCCCCTGCAAGCACAACCCGATCTCCCGGGGAAAGCTGACGTCCCCGCCGGGTTTCAACGCTTCCATTGACTTCCACTTCACCCATTTGAATGCGTTGCTTCGCTTCACCGCCGGTGGAGACCCAACCCTTCCATTTCAGGAACTGATCCAGCTTCATTGGAGAGAGTTCTGATTTCACCATTGATACTGTGCCGGGATGCTGACCCCATCCCAGGCCGGATTCCGCCGGCTGCTGCCGCTGCTTCGCCCCCACTTGCGGGAACTGCTCTGGGGGGGCTGCTGCATGGTGGTTTACGTCGGTAGCTTTCCGCTGCTCGTGCAGCTGGCCGGGGACTTGTTCCCAGCGCTGGGGTCGGGCGATCTTGCTCGCGTGTTTCAGCTGATCGGGCTGGCGTTGCTGATCTTTGCTGTTCAGAAAATCGCCCAGTTCGGTCAGGACTCTCTTCTTGCCGGGCCTGCATTGCTGGTGAGCCAGGACTTACGGCGCGATTTGTTCCGCCGCTTGCAGACCGTGGAGCTGGGAGCGCTGGAGAAGCTCTCGGCCGGTGATCTCACCTACCGCTTCACAGAAGACGCAGATCGCGTCAGCGAGGTGCTCTACAAGACCATTCACGACACGGTTCCCAGCGTGCTTCAGCTCTTTGCTGTGCTGGGGATGATGCTTTGGCTCGACTGGAAACTGACGCTGGCCATCCTGTTGCTGGCACCGGTGATCGTCTGGTTGATCAGCCTGTTTGGTGCGCGCGTTATGGCGGCCACTGAACGCAGTCAGAAAAAGGTGAGTGAACTGGCCGGTCTGCTTGGTGAGGCCATCGAAGGTTTGCCCCTGGTGCGTGCTTTTGCCGCTGAGCCTTGGCTGCAGGAGCGTTTTGAGACGGAAATCGACCAGCACCGGCAGGCTCGCCACCGCACCTACAGCCTCTTGGCGCTGCAGCATCCGGTGGTTGGCATCATCGAGGTGGTGGGTCTGTTTGCCGTATTGGCCCTCGGAGCCTGGCGGATTAAGACCGGGGACCTGAGCATTGCCGGGCTGAGCAGTTACTTGACGGGGCTGATCGTGCTGATCGATCCCATTGCCCACGTCACCAACAACTTCAACGAATTCCAGCAGGGGCAGGCGTCGCTGCGACGTCTGCGTGAGATCGAGAGAGAGCCTCAGGAGGCTGCTGATCCAGCCGAGGCGCAATCCATCGGTGCTCTCCGAGGTGATCTGGTTTTTGATCAGGTGAGCTTTGGCTATGACCCAGCCCAGCCAGTGCTGCATCAGTTCAATCTGCGGGCGGATGCCGGTCAGGTGCTGGCCATCGTTGGCCCCTCCGGTGCGGGCAAAAGCACCTTGCTGTCGCTCCTGCTGCGATTTAACACCGTTCAACAGGGTGAGATTTGTCTTGATGGCACCGACATCAGCCTGATGCGCGCCCGTGAGCTGCGTCAGCAGGTGGCCCTGGTTCCGCAGCGCACAACCGTGTTCTCCGGAACCGTTGCTGAAGCGATTCGGTTCGGGCGTCGTGCGACGGACGATGAGGTGCGCGATGCGGCTCGGTTGGCCAATGCGGATGATTTCATCCGTGCCTTCCCCCGGGGGTATGACACCCAGCTTGAGGAACGGGGAACCAACGTTTCCGGAGGACAACTGCAGCGGATCGCCATTGCCCGGGCGGTGCTTGGCAACCCAGCGCTGTTGCTGCTGGATGAAGCCACCAGTGCCCTCGATGCTGAAGCCGAGGCTGCGGTGCAACTTGGACTGAAGCAGGCGATGAAGGGACGAACGGTGTTGGTGATCGCTCACCGTCTGGCCACGGTGCAGGAAGCCGATCGAATCGTGGTTCTTGAGAAAGGTGCTGTTGTCGATCGAGGAACCCACGATGAATTGATGCAGCGTGGTGGGCGTTATCGCGAATTGTGCGAACGGCAGTTCATTCGAGATCAGCAAAAGACTTGAATCCCTCTACGATCTGGCCGCCGGCACACCGCCATCCCGGCAATAAACGATGACTGATTCTGCAGCCAACAACCCTGTCTTGACCTTTGAGGGCAAGCGCTATGACCTCAATACGCTTCCCGATGAGCTCAAGGAACTTGTGCGTGGCATGCAGGTTGCCGACGCTCAGCTGCGGATGCACGAAGACACCCTCAAGGTTCTAGCGGTGGGCCGTCAGAGCCTGGCCACACAGCTCAATGAAAGGCTCAAGTCTGTGACTCCGTTGCCTGATCAGGGTTGATCGCCCGCCAATAAAAAAGGGGGCTGTTGAGCCCCTTTTTTATTGCTCGTCGTTATGCTCAGTCGCTGAAACTGTAGCCCTTGGTGAGTTTGAACACCGTTCCGGACAGCAGGATCAAGGCCACGAGGTTCGGGAGAGCCATCAGGCCGTTCAGGGTGTCGGCGATCGACCAGATCACTCCACGGTCGCCGGCGATAGCACCAATCACCACAACAGCCACCCAAGTCAAACGAAAGGGCAGCACGGCGGACTGACCGAACAGATAGGTGGTGCAGCGCTCGCCATAGAAGCTCCAGCCGAGAATGGTTGTAAAGGCGAAGACCACCAACCCCAGGGTGACCACCACGCCGCTTCCTGCGATGCCGGTGTTGAAGGCGGTGATTGAGAGATCTGCTCCGCTCAGGTTTTCGCCTGCTGCATCGATGATCAGATTGGCTTTGGTGGTGATGATCACCAGAGCGGTCATTGTGCAGATGATCAGGGTGTCGATGAAGGTGCCCAGCATCGCCACCGTGCCTTGGCGGACGGGATCATCGGTTTTGGCAGCCGCGTGAGCGATCGGAGCGCTCCCCAGGCCTGCTTCATTGGAGAAGATGCCCCGTTTGAACCCCATCAGCACAACCTGACCGAGGGCACCACCGGCCGCAGCTTTGCCAGAGAAGGCGTTGGAGAAAATTGTGGCGAAGGCTTCAGGCACGCTCCCCAGATTTGCCAACAACACCAGAAGGCATGCAGCGATGTAGAGGATCGACATCAACGGAACAATGGTGGAGGCCGCCTGGGCGATGCGCTTGATGCCCCCGATGACGACAGCAAAAACCAGGGCCGCCAAAATCACACCGGTCGCCAGCTTCGGGATGCCGATCAGGCTCAAGGCTGACGACACCTCAAAGGCCTGAACCCCGTTGCCGATGCCGAATCCCGCCAACATGCCGAAGAGGGCAAACAGGCCAGCCATCCAGCTCCAGTCGCTTCCGAGTCCGTTGCGGATGTAATACATCGGACCACCCACGTGGTTGCCGTCTCCATCGGTTTCGCGGAACTGAACCGCGAGTACAGCTTCGGCGTACTTGGTCGCAATGCCGAAGATCGCGATGATCCACATCCAAAAGACGGCACCAGGTCCACCAACGGCAATGGCTCCAGCAACACCGGCGATGTTTCCCGTGCCAATCGTTGCCGACAACGACGTCATCAGCGCTTGAAAGGGGGTGATCTCTCCTTCGGTTTGAGATGCGGCAGGACGCAGCATCATTGAGATGCCGTAGCCCAGCCGTTGCAGCGGCATGAACCGCAGACCCACCATCAGAAGAATGCCCGTTGCGGCAATTAAAAGGACAGTGGGCCATCCCCAGACGATGCTGTTGATCGGGCTATTGATGGCCTGAATGGTCGACTCGACTCCGCCCATGCCTTTCAACAGGTTTGGGCGGATGGTCTCATAGCCGGCTTGTGCCGGCAATCAACTCAGAGTGATTCGAGATCTTCAAAGCGGAAGGTCTGGCTTCCGGTGGGTGTATCGCCATGGGCTTCGGTGGTCACGACCCGCTCGGCCAGCACCCAGGGGCCATCCCCAGGCAGGGGAGAGAAGCTGTCTTTGAAGCTGCTGCGACCGCCCCGTGCTTCTCCCGTTGCCGGGTCGGAATACTGACTGGTGTAGGTGTGACTGAGGTAGCCCGCACCCGTGTCGGTGACATCGGTGGTGTAGATCGTCACGACAGTGCCGTGGATGTGACGGTGAACCATGGTCACCACGTCATCCTTGATGCGGTATTTGTCCCCTGCTCCTTTGCCGCCGACCAGGACTTCGGTTCCGACATCGTTGGTGTCACCGGCGGTGAAGGTGTTCTCACCGTGGGTCTGCTCGAAGCTGCGACGCACGCGATGGATGGCGACTTCCCAGAGCTGGGAATTCACCGCCTTGAGGATCTCTTCGTTTTCGATCCCTTCCACCTTGGCTTTGAGATCTGCGCCGATCTCAAACTTGCCCTCGACCCGTTGATCCCCCTGCTGCCAGATGCAGCGTCCGCGGTAGCCGGGGAATCCAGGCGCCCAGGTGTAGCGGTTTTCGTAGGCGCGACGGAAGTCATCACGCAGGTCACTACCAGACTTAACGGGAACGGAGGCTGTCACAGCGGTGAGATGGCTTCTGCAACCCTACCGGTGGCCTAACGCTGCATGGCGTGAACGTCCTGCAGGGCATGGATGCTGAGCCTTGGCTGTTGCTGGAGCGCTGAGATCGCCTCCACCGCCGCGCGTGCTCCCGCGAGGGTCGTCACCGTTGGCACGGCGTAATCGAGCGCTGCTCGACGCAGGTACTTGTCGTCATGGGCAGCTTGCCGACCGATCGGTGTGTTGATCACCAGCTGCACCTGTTTGGAGCGGATCTGATCCTCGATGTTGGGGCGCCCTTCGTGCACCTTGAGCACCGATTGCACCTTCAATCCCGCGTTGGCGAGAACCTGAGCCGTGCCCGAGGTGGCCGTGACATCGAACCCGAGTTCGATCAGCCGAGCGGCGATGGGCACCAGCGCCTGCTTGTCCCTGTCGTGGGTGGAGAGGAACACCGTCCCCTGGGTGGGCAGAGCTTCTCCAGCGCCGAGTTCAGCCTTGGCATAGGCCATGCCGAAACTGTCGGCGGATCCCATCACCTCTCCCGTGGAGCGCATTTCTGGCCCCAGCACCGTGTCCGCCCCCGGGAAGCGCCGGAACGGCAGCACCGCCTCCTTGATCGACTGAAGCGGTGGCTTCGGTTCGCTGGTCATGCCGATGTCGGTCAGGGTTTCGCCCGCCATCAGTCGGGTTGCCAGGCGAGCAAGTGGTTGTCCTGTGGCCTTGGCGACGAAGGGAACAGTCCTTGAGGCGCGGGGGTTGGCTTCGATGATGTAGACGACCTCCGATCCATCAGTGTTGCGCTGCACGGCGAACTGAAGGTTGATCAGACCCCGCACCTCGAGGGTTTGCGCCAGGGAGAGACTCCAATCGCGAATCGTGTTCAGTGCCGCCTCGCCGAGGGAGACCGCCGGCAAGCAGCAGGCTGAGTCTCCGGAATGGATTCCCGCCGGTTCGATGTGCTCCATCAGACCACCGATAGTTACAGCACCGGTGTGATCGCAGAGCGCGTCCACGTCCACCTCAACGGCATTCTCGAGGTACTGGTCAATCAGCACCGGATGGTCTGGCTCCACTTGAACGGCTTCGCGCATGTAGCGGTTGAGTTCCTCTTCGTCGAACACCACCTCCATGGCTCGTCCGCCCAAGACGTAGGAGGGACGTACGACGACTGGATAGCCCACCCTCGTCGCCACGGCCCGTGCCTCCTCCTCACTGCGTGCCAATCCATTGCGGGGTTGGCGGATGTTCAGATTCCGGAGGATGGCTTCGAACTGTTCGCGGTCCTCGGCCCGGTCGATCGATTCAGGAGAGGTGCCCCAGATGCTGGTGCCGGTTGCGCGCCCCTCAGCACTATCAAGCCAGCGCAGCAGGGGAATCGCGAGTTTTAGAGGCGTTTGTCCACCGAACTGCACCACCACGCCATCGGGACGCTCCGCTTCGATCACATTGAGAACGTCCTCCAAGGTGAGCGGTTCGAAGTAGAGGCTGTCGCTGGTGTCGTAATCGGTGGACACCGTTTCCGGATTGCTGTTCACCATCACCGTGGTGATCCCTTGATCTTGCCCTGCAAAGGAGGCATGGCAGCAGCAGTAGTCGAATTCGATCCCCTGCCCGATCCTGTTGGGTCCACCGCCTAGGATCATCATCTTTCGGCCGCCTTCGCGGCGACTTACCTCAGATGAAGCGGGAAGGGGTTTGAGGGATCCGTCGGCCTGCAGGGTCTGCAAGGGACGCTCGTAGGTCGAGTAGTGATAAGGAGTGGAGGAAGCGAACTCTGCAGCGCAGGTGTCGACGGTTTTAAAGATGGCGCGAATATCGAGCTGATGACGCCGCTGACGCACCGACAATTCGTCGCTGTTGGTTTGCCACGCGATCTGTCGGTCTGAAAAACCCAGCTGCTTTGCTTCAAACAGGCTTTCGGCATCCAGCTGCTCCAGGCTTTTGCCCTTGATCAGCCTTGCCTCTGCGTCAATGATGCGTCGCAGTTTGGCCAGGAACCAGGGGTCAATTCTGCTGATCCGATGAATCTCCTCATCACTGCGTCCGCGCACCATCGCCGTACGCACGCTGAGGATGCGCTCTGGAGAGGGGGTCCTCAACTGGCGATCCAGCTCGCCATCGGTGAGTTCCGGTTCCTCCCGGTCGCCTCCCCATCCCGAGAATCCCGTTTCCAGGGAGCGCACAGCTTTCTGGAAGGACTCTTCGAAGCAACGGCCGATGGCCATTGCTTCGCCCACTGATTTCATCGAGGTGGTGAGTACGGCCGGACTGCCTCGGAATTTTTCGAAGGCGAAGCGCGGGATTTTGGTGACGACGTAATCAATGGTCGGCTCGAAGCAGGCAGGCGTCTTGCCGGTGATGTCGTTGAGGATTTCGTCGAGGGTGTAGCCGACGGCGAGGCGTGCGGCAATCTTGGCGATCGGGAATCCGGTGGCCTTGCTAGCCAAGGCCGAGGATCGACTCACCCTGGGATTCATCTCAATCACCACAACATTGCCGTTGTCGGGATTAATCGCGAATTGGATGTTGCTGCCGCCCGTTGCGACACCGATTTCGCGAATGATGGCGATTGATTGGTCGCGAAGTCGCTGGTATTCCCGGTCGGTGAGGGTCTGGGCCGGAGCCACCGTGATCGAATCCCCCGTATGCACCCCCATGGGGTCGAGGTTTTCGATGCTGCAGACGATCACGACGTTATCCGCCAGATCACGCATCACTTCAAGCTCGAATTCCTTCCAGCCAAGGAGCGATTGCTCGATCAGAATCTGAGAAACCGGACTCGCCTCAAGTCCGCTCTTGCAGATTGCTGCGTATTCCTCGGGGTTGTAGGCAATGCCGCCGCCACTTCCCCCCAGGGTGAAGGCAGGTCGGATGATCCGGGGAAAACTGCCGATCGCGGCCCCAACGGCCTCTGCTTCCTCTTGGGTTGAGGCAATCCCTGAAGGGCAGACCTTGACGCCGATGCGCTCCATCGCCTGCTTGAACAGCAGACGGTCTTCTGCTTTCTGGATCGCCTTGAGGTCGGCACCGATCAACTCGACGCCGAAGCGTTCCAGGGTGCCGTTTTCCGCCAGGGTGACTGCCAGATTTAGGGCGGTCTGTCCACCCATGGTGGGAAGCAGAGCATCCGGGCGCTCCTTTTCGATGACCCGGGTGACGACATCCGGCGTGAGCGGCTCGATGTAAGTCCGATCAGCCATCTCCGGGTCGGTCATGATCGACGCCGGGTTGGAGTTGATCAGAATGACTTCATATCCCTCGGCTCTAAGGGCTTTGCAGGCCTGGGTTCCTGAGTAATCGAACTCGCAGGCTTGGCCGATCACAATCGGACCAGATCCCACTAAAAGAATGCGACGCAGGTCAGACCGCCTCGGCATGGGAAATCGTCCTTGGCCAAACAGTTCAAGCCTCTCACGCGGCCTTGCCCCGACCGCGGGACTTGGCCTCGCTACGGTGAGTGCAGATCAGCACCAGAGTTGCAATGAGTGAGCTCCAGCGCCTGAAGGGGCTGCTGCCACCGGAAATGCAGAGCTGGGTGTTTGTGGAATCAGCTGCTGCAGTCGATCCTCCATTGATCACCCTGGAAGAGATCGGGCGGGATGAAGTGGAGATCCAGGTGGATCTCGATGAATGGGATGCCCTCGCGCTGGACCATCGCAATCTCTTGTTCTGGCACGAGGTTGGCCGCATTCAGAACGACACGATTCCTCGGGATGGTTGGGAGATGGCGGCTCTCGCCATCGGCCTCGGGGGAGCCATCGGTGAATTGTGGGTTCAGGACGGCCTGCTGCTGATGATGGCCCTTGGCCTTTCCGGATTCGCGGGCTACAGGCTGTACCTGAAGAACAATTCTGAAAAGCGTCTTCAAGACGCCATCAGCGCTGATGAGCGCGCGATTGACCTGGCCTGCCGGTTTGGTTACAGCGTGCCCAATGCCTACCGCAGTTTGGGGGGAGCGCTGAAGGACTTGGTCGAGAAGACCCGCAAGAAGCGCCGCCGCAGCTACTACGAAGACCGTCTTGAGGCCCTGCGCAAGAGCGCCAGCAAGGCCAGAGCTGAAATGGCCCAACAGGAGGGCTCACGTAGTTCCGTCACCAGTGAGAATGTTTATGGATAGCGAGAAGCTTGCTGAGTTGGTGGCAGACGCCTGCGATGACCGCAAGGCCACTGATATCCGACTAATCCGCGTTGATGAAGTCTCCAGCCTTGCCGATTGGATGGTCATCGCCGGTGGTCAGTCCGATGTTCAGGTGCGTGCCATTGCACGGTCTGTTGAAGACCGCTTGGAGACGGAGGCAGACCTGCTTCCTTTGCGGAAGGAAGGGCTGAATGAGGGGCGCTGGGCTCTTCTGGACTACGGCGACGTCATCGTTCATGTGCTGATGCCCGATGAGCGCGGCTACTACGACCTTGAGGCGTTTTGGAGTCACGGTGAAAGCCGAACCTTCTTACCGTCGGATAACTAGCCGCTTGCCCCATGCCAGAAGCGGTGTCCTGCCCCGTTCCGCCGGAGCAGCGGCCACTTGAAGAGTTTCAGCAGCTCTGCGAGTCATGGTTCTTTTCTTGGCCAGCGGGGCAAGCTCCTCGCCTGACTCAACGCCTTGCCGGCTTCTGGCTGCTGATACTTCCGGTCTGCAGCTTGATTGCCAGTGGGAGTTGGACCTTGAAGCAGGATCCGCCCAGGCTCTTGGCCTCAGCCGCTGTTGCAGCTCTTGTGCTCCCCCTGCTGCTACTGGTTCGGCAATGGCTTGGATGGACTTACGTCATGCAGAGGCTTCTGCGTGAATCCGTCGACTACGAGGAATCCGGCTGGTACGACGGGCAGACTTGGGAAAAGCCGCTGTCCTGGCGGGAACGGGATCTTCTTGTGGCCCGGCATGAGGTTCGCCCGATCCTTGGTCGTCTGGGACGAGCCATGGCCACATCGGCGGGTTTGATGCTGGCCGGTGCCAGTCTCTGTCAGGCTCTCTGAACAAATCGGGGTGTCCGATGACTTTGCCCTCGGGCTTCAGCCCTGCAGCCCGATCCGCCTCAGCCCCCCTTGAGGTCTGTCTGCGGCGTGGATCGATTACGGAATCGGTGCATCGCGTTCATGCGGTGGTTTGTGATGGCCGAGGACGGGTGTTGATGTCGGCAGGAAACCCCGGGCAGGAAAGTTTCATTCGTTCGGCTCTTAAACCCTTTCAGGCTCTGCCGTTTCTTAGCAGTGGAACCGCCGACCAACTGGATGTAGATGAACGGGGCATCGCCATCAGCTGCGCGTCCCATGCGGGTACCAATGCCCACGCCCGGGAAGCCTTCAGATTGCTCTGGAAAGCAGAGTTGGACAGCTCCTCACTTCAATGTCCAGTTCCCAATGGGGCTGATAGCCCGCTGCAGCACAATTGTTCTGGTAAGCACGCTGCCTTCCTGGCCACCAGTCGAAAGATGGGCTGGCCGATCGAGACCTATCTCCAGCAGGACCATCCGCTGCAGGTTGAAGTGAACCGCCGGGTCGCTGAACTGATCGGTCTACCTGCTGAGGAATTGGTTGCAGAACGGGATGACTGTGGTGCTCCCACCCTGGTGTTGCAGTTCGCTCAGATGGCCTTGCTCTATGCCCACCTAGGCGCTTCACAGAATGCTGAATTCGAGCAGATCAGTCGAGCGATGCTGAGTCATCCCGATCTGGTGGCCGGCGAGGGTCGTTTTGACACCGAGCTGATGAGGCGCAGCCATGGTCAGGTCTTGAGCAAAGGTGGTGCAGAGGGTATTCAATGCCTCAGCCGCGTTGGTGAGGGTCTTGGAGTAGCCATCAAGGTGGAAGACGGCTCCCGTCGTGCCAAGCAAGCGGTTGCTCTGCATTTGTTGCGTCAACTGGAGTGGCTCACACCGATGGGGCTCGATGAGCTCGATGAGCAGGTACTGGTCGTGAACCCGACCGTCAAGCTCAGAGTGTCCGGTGCCTTGCAGTCGTGACTTTGCTGTCACGTGCGACACCGACATGTATGATTTTCAGGTCGTCGCGGGGTAGAGCAGTCTGGTAGCTCGTCGGGCTCATAACCCGAAGGTCGGGAGTTCAAATCTCCCCCCCGCCACCAACTCTGATTGAATAAGAGATCTCCCTAACGGGAGATTTTTTTTTGCTTGTCGTACCTCTATGAGCAGTCGCTCCATGAACTGCGATGGCCCTTGGGACGCCATTGTTGTTGGCTCGGGAGCGAGTGGCGGCGTGGCCGCCATGACCTTGTCTGAAGCAGGAGCGCGCGTGCTTGTGGTGGAGGCAGGACCTGACCTCAACAGCACGCAAGCCTTCGGGTCTGAACCAGGAAATCTGCTGCGGCGGATCGTGGGCCTGATCAGCGGCAGCCACCGCCTGCAGTCCCAGCATCCCGGCTACTGGAAAGCCAACCCTCGTCTGTATGCCGACGAGCGTCTGCATCCCTACGAGCACCCGGCGGAACAGCCGTTTCTGTGGACGCGAGGTTTGCAGGTTGGCGGCCGCAGCCTCACATGGGGTGGCATCACCCTGCGTCTCTCGGATGAGGATCTGGCTGGTGTGGATGTGGAGGGTGAACAGGTCAGTTGGCCTTTGCGCAGCGGTGAGCTGACTTCTCACTACGCCGAACTGGAGCGCTGGCTAGGAGTTCATGGTGGGCGCGATGGTTTGAATCATCTGCCGGATGGCGAAACGCAACCGGCTCTGGCGGCGACGCCGGCGGAAGAGCGTTTTGCTGAAGCTGTAAGGCAACGGTTGGGTTATCCCGTGATTCCCTCAAGGGGGTTTGGTCCGGCGCCACAGGGAGAGGATCCCGCCTGGCCTCGTTCCAGCAGTCGCGGCAGCAGCCTTCCCCGCGCCATGGCCACAGGACGCACACAGCTGCTTTCTGCGCATTTGGTGGAGCATCTGTTGATGGATGCAGGCGGAGACAAAGCCATTGGTGTGGTTGCCGTTGACCAATCCAACGGCAACCGCAGGGAGTTGAAGGCGGATCTCGTGGTCTTGGCTGCTTCCACGATCCAGACCGTGTCCATCCTGTTGCGTTCCCGTCGTGGGGAACAGAGCAACGGTTTGGACGACCCTTCAGGACGACTTGGAACACGCTTGATGGACCATGTGTCCACATCGCAGTTTTTTGCCTTCCCCGAGCCTGTTCAGGGCGATCAGCCCATGCTCACGGGGGCTGGAAGTTTTTTTGTTCCCTTTGGCCGACACCTGCCATCGGCTGATTTTCAGGGCGGCTATGGCCTCTGGGGTGGCATTGGACGGTTTGATCCGCCGCGGTGGTTGCGGCGTCGCCCTTCAACCATCACAGGGTTCCTCATTGGTCATGGCGAAGTTCTACCCAGGGCTGACAACAGGGTGACCCTGAGTGAGCGCATGGACCGCTGGGGCGTGCGTGTCCCCTCGATTGCCTGCCGTTGGAGCGGCAATGAATTGGCAATGGTGGGGCACATGCGCGCTTCAATTCAGGCCTGCATTACCGCCGCCGGAGGCGAAGCCAAATCGATCAAAGACCTCTTCCACCTGCCCTTGGTTGAGCCTTTCCTGGAGGGAGCTGTTGCGCTATCGGACGGTGCAGCCCCCCCTGGCTACTACATCCACGAGGTGGGAGGGGCTGCGATGGGGGGAAGTGAGACCAGCAGCGTTGTTGATTCCTCTAACCGTCTTTGGCGAGCTCCCAACGTTCTTGTGGTGGATGGCGCCTGTTGGCCGACGTCGGCTTGGCAGAGCCCAACCCTAACGATGATGGCCCTGAGCCGTCGGGCCTGTCTGATGGCCCTCAGTGGTCGGGGCGGATGAACAGATCGTCGAGATAGCGCTCGGTAACGGCGCGGTCGTCACAGCCGTTCTGAAACAGAAAGTGGGCGAGAGCAGAACTCATCACGCGGTATTGGTCCCAGGTGGGGTTCTCCCCGAGGAAATCCTTCATGCCTCGATAGAGCACCTCGGGGATTTCCGTTTCCAGGCTCACGTAGCTGGCTTTTGAAGCAGTACCGCGCTCAGTGGTCCCCTTTTCATGGCATCGCTCAAGGTGATTTCGATTCATTCCTTCCGGCTTGTCCCTGTCCAACGCCAACTATGAAAGCCACATAACCGGCGCTTGCGTCAAAGCCGTCCACTTTTGTTGAATTGCAGGTGAGACGAGATGAGACGGCAGTCTGTGACTGGGTCTGAGTGCATGAGCAATGACGAAATGCGGTTGGCCTAGGTCGGATAGGAAGTCTGTCAACCCAGTGGCACGATTCCCTCAGAAATTCACAGGTTGACCGTCACAGCCGGCGGGCCAACTTCTGCCTGTGGAAAACGACGTTGTTTTTTGTGGAAAAAGAGGGTGGACCCTGGCGAAGCAATTTCGATAAGAAAGCCTGATCTTTGCTTCGTCGCTGCAGTCGCTTTCGAGAACCGTGTCATTGGTCACTGGGAAACCGTTTCCCTTAAGGGATATGGACTCAATCTTTAGGAGTGTCGCTTCTGCGTTGCAGCGTTACCGGCCCAAGGGGGTGATCGGAATGGGGATAGGGCGGGTGATGGTGCGCATGGCTGTGGTCTGACCCATGGCTTTGGTCTGAAGGGTGGCCGTGGTCATGGGCAATCGGGATGCCGTCGGGTTGGCAGGCACCCGTGCACTCCAGTTCGCAGAGCGTGCAGCTTTCCGCAAGTCCTTCCACATGGTGGTGGTGGCTTTCCTGAGCACGTCCCACGTCCTGTTCGAAACCCAGCACCTGGGCGCGGTACTTGCAAAGTGAGCAGTTCATGGCGGTGTCCCCCCGCAACACCTCTTCGACCCGTTCTTTGAAGGTGTCCACCACCAAGGTGTGGTCGCCTAGATAGCCCGCAGAGAGAAACTCCACCTCGGGATGATCGGCAGCCACCAGCTCGGTGTGTTGGCGGATTCGGCTCACCAGAACCCCTGAAAAGAGGAAATAGGGCACGACCACCACACGGCGGAAGCCCAGCTTTACGGCGTGACGAAGCCCCGGTTCCACCAAGGGGAAGGTCACGCCCGAGTACACCGTTTCTCCCCAGCCAAAGCCAAACCCCTCCACCAACAGCCGCGTCACCTTGGCCACGTTGGAGTTGGCGTCTGGATCCGAGGAACCTCGACCCACCACCACCAGCAGGGTTTCGGCCAGTGGAACGTCGTGCTTCGCCGCATCCAGGCACTCCTGAACGCGGGCTCCGGCGGCCGATACCATCAACCGGTCCACCCCCAGCTCCCGGCCGTAATCGATCGGTAAACCCGTTTCGGCCGTGTAGGTGTTCAGGACAGAGGGGATGTCGTTCTTGGCATGCCCTGCAGCGAAAAGCATGGCTGGAATGGCCAGCACCTTGGTGACGCCTTTTTGCCTGAGCGCTTCAAGGCCATCGCGAAGGATGGGGCGGGCGAATTCCAGGTAGCCGTGCTCCACCGGCATGGGGGCGAGCCGAGGTCGCAGGGCGTCCACCATCTGTGCGAATTCTTCGACGGCCAATCGGTTGCGACTGCCGTGGCCGCAGATCAGAACGCCAAGGCGCTCGTTGCTGTTTTCCGCGTGCTGTTCGGCCAAAAGGTCGCTCTGCTGTTCCAATGGTTTGACGATATCGGTCGCATCGCAATGGATTCAGACCGTCCCGTTTTCTTCAATGCGCAGGCGGCTGATGCAAGGCGATCCGGTCTGGTTTCCCCTCGACCAGAGGAGTTGGCAGCTTTGGTTCAGAACTGGACTGGCCCCCGGCCGCTGCGTCTCTGTGGTGGTGGGACTACGTCGCGGGCCGCCGTGGCCGATCACTGGACCCTGGATCTTCAAACCCACTTCCAACGTTTGGAGTGGCAGCCCGCGGATCAGTCGGTCTGGATTGGAGGGGGCTGCCGCATGGGAGGGGTGCTGGAGGCCTTGCTTCCCTACGGCCGAACCGTGGCTGCTGGTTTGTCGGGTCTGCCTGGGCTTGGCTATGTGCTCACGGGCGGCATGGGGCCGCTGAGCCGGCAGGTGGGGCTCGCGGTTGATCAAGTACTTGAGATCCATGGGGTCTGGGGCGATGGCAGCCCCTTTGCGCTGTCTCGGGCCGCCGATGCTGGTTCGCTGGAGTGGCGGAGCCTATGTGGTGCAGCGCCGTTTTTGGGGGTGGTGAGCGAGCTGCGCATGAGTACCCAGCCGCTGGTGCCGCTTTGGGTGGAGCAGTGCGTGGTGTCTCCGAATCAACTGCCTGAGTTCATGCTTCAGGCGGAAGCGGCCGACGCCAGCGCCAGCCTGCAGTGGCACTGGGAGAGCGCTGAGGTGGTGCAGTTGCTCCGGATTGCTGATGCTCCATGGGCTGGTGCGCAGAAGATCGATGGGTTGCATCAGCTCCCGCCGCTGCGGGGATTGGCTCCAATGCCTCCCCGCTCTCACACGGAGGTGGTTGGCTTGTTGGGGCCAGCAGCGGCTGAGCTCTGGGGGCCTTTGATGCCGGATTTATGCCGTTTGCTGCAGCACCGTCCTCATCCGATCTGCAGCCTGGCCTGTCAGCAGCTTGGGGCGGCGACGCAACAGGTTGCGGTGGAGGCCAGCTCATTTGTGCACCGCAACGCCGAGTGGAAACCATGGATCACGGCCGCGTGGACGCCCGGGGATGCCCCTGGCCAAAGGCGCAGCCTCGCTTGGTTGGAGGAGGTCTGGCAGATTCTCCAGCCGGCCTGCCCTGGTGTGCATCTGGCGCAGTTTCACGACCATCTGCCCTTCCATCACAAGGAGTTGGAAGCAGCGTTCGGCCCCTGGTTGCTCGAGTTGCGAAAGCTGAAACAGCGCTTGGATCCAGCAGGCACCCTGCCGACGCTCTGATTTACGGTCGCCGATAACCGGCATCCATTGATGGCCAAACGATTCAGCCCAACCCTGGTGAATCAGTGGTTGGCCAACCCCAGCAAAGACCTGCTTTCGGGTCTGGTGGTGGCTTTCGCGATGATTCCCGAGGCCATTGCCTTTTCGGGGATCGCTGGGGTTGATCCCAAGGTGGGCCTGTTCGGAGCGTTCTGCCTGTCGTTGACCATCGCCGTCGTGGGTGGTCGCATGGCCATGATCACCTCAGCCACCGGCTCTACGGCCCTTTTGATGACAGGGCTTGTGGCCACCGGTGAAGCCAGGGGGCCAGGCCTGGGTGTCCAGTACTTGATGGTGGCCGGGCTCGTGACGGGTCTACTGCAGATCCTCTGGGGTTATCTGCGTCTTGCCTATCAGATGCGCTTTGTTCCTCAAGGGGTGCTGAGCGGCTTCGTCAATGCGCTTGCCTTGCTTATTTTTCAGGCCCAGCTGCCCCAGCTCGGTCTCAATCTTCATGCTGGAGATGTTGACCATGGGGCCTCGTCGTTGCTCCCCCATGGCGGCCAGATCCCCGTCGTCTGGGGCTTGGTCCTGCTGGGTCTGGTGATCATCTATGGCCTTCCCCGGCTGACCCGGGTGGTGCCTTCACAGCTGGTGGCCATCATTGTTCTGACCGCCATCAGTGTGGGATTCAGCTTCGACATCCCCACGGTCAGCAGTCTCGGCACCCTTCCGGCAGGGCTTCCCTCCTTCAGCCTTCCCTTCGGTGAAAGCGGTGTTCCCTTCAGCTTGGACACCCTTGGCTTGGTGCTCCCCACAGCCTTGGCCATCTCCCTGGTGGGTCTGATGGAAACCTTCCTGACCCAGGACATCCTCGACGACAAGACCGATACCACCACCAATAAAAACGTTGAGGCCAGGGGGCAAGGCATCGCCAATATCGTCGCGTCCCTGTTCGGTGGCATGGCCGGCTGTGCCCTGGTGGGTCAGTCCGTGATGAATGTGGACAACGGCGGTCGCACGCGGCTCTCAACCCTGTTCTCGGGGGTGAGCCTGCTGGCGATGATCCTGCTGGCAGGGCCCTGGCTCAAGCAAATTCCGATGGCGGCCCTGGTGGCCGTGATGATCAGCATCGCTGTCAGCACCGCTGACATCAACGGTCTGCGCAATCTGCGTCGCATCCCCAAGAGCGACACCTCGGTGATGTTGATGACCTTTGCCGTCACGATGCTCACCACCCCTCACAACCTCGCCCTTGGCGTGTTGGCTGGCGTGGCACTGGCAGGAATTCTGTTCAGCCGCAAGGTGGCCAAGGTGATTCAGGTGGAGGCTGTCGAGATCGGTGATCAGGAGCGGTTGTACCGCGTGCAGGGGCAGCTGTTTTTTGTGAGCAAGGTGTATTTCCTTCAGGGATTTGATCTTCACGACCATCCAGAGCGCATCACGATTGATCTCTCCCAAGCCCATATTTGGGACCAGAGCGGCGTGGCTGCGTTGGATCAGCTCATCCGCAAATACCGCAGCGGTGGATCTGTTGTCAGCGTGATTGGTCTGAACGAGGAAAGCCTTGATCTGTTCGAGCGGATCGGCGGTCAGGAATCAGCCCATGCATGAGCCTCAGCTTGGTTGGCATGACAGGCACTGAGGTCTTGGCGCATCGCCATGAGCCGCTGCTGAATCTGCACGTCATCAGGGTTGATCGCCATGTACTGCTCGGTGACATCGTTGCCGATACTCATTAATAGGCAAAGGGTCTGAACATCACGTCCGGCTCGTTGTTGAGCACTCTCTAGAAGAAAACTCAACAGAGCCATCTTGTTGTTGTAACTGCCACGGTCTTGTTCTTCCCATGCGACAGCACCGGGAGCAGTGGTTCCAGCGATCAGTCCGGCCAAAAGGCAGGCCCAGACCCTCATTGCACCATTGTTGATTGCCGTGAACGTAGATCGGACGTGATGGCTTTGCTCGGGATCTGGGACAATCCCACCCGATTCGTACCAACGCTGATGTTCCGATCCAGTTCGCGTGTTCTGATCGTTGCGTTGGCCGGGTTGTCCTCTTTGCTTGCGTCCTGCGCGTCACTGGACAGTGCGGCTGGATCGCGTCTTGATCTGGTCAAAGCGCGTGGAGAGTTGCTTTGTGGGGTGAGCGGCAAGATTCCAGGCTTCAGTTTTCTCAGCCCTGATGGGCGTTACACCGGCCTGGATGTCGACATCTGCCGTGCCATGGCTGCTGCTTTTGTTGGTGATGCTGAGAAGGTTCAGTACCGGCCTCTAACCGCGCCTGAGCGGTTCACGGCCTTGCGATCGGGCGAGATCGATCTGTTGTCCCGCAACACCACCCACACCCTCAGCCGCGATGCGGTGGGGGGCAACGGGTTGCGCTTTGGGCCTGTGGTGTTCCATGACGGACAGGGCCTGATGGTGAATGCCACCAGCGGAGTGCGTGTGCTGGCTGATTTGAGTGGTAAGTCCATTTGCGTGGGATCGGGCACCACGACCGAGCAAAACCTCAACGATGCCTTCGCTTCCCAGGGGCTTCCTTACACACCAATCAAATACCAAGACCTCAATCAGGTGGTTGGCGGCTACCTCCAGGGGCGCTGCGAAGCCATGACGTCTGATCGGTCGCAACTGGCTGCGGCACGCTCAGGTTTCAGTGATCCCCAGGCGCATCTGATCCTTGATGACCGGATTAGCAAGGAGCCCTTGGCTCCAGCTGTGGTGGGGGGGGACCAGCCCATGGGTGATGCCATGACTTGGGTGGTCAACGCCCTGATCGAAGCCGAGGAACGGGGCATCACCCAAGGGAATGTGGATGCGGTGGTGAAGCAAGCCGCAGCCGATCCCTCCCAAACCGCTCTGCGGCGCTTCTTGGGTGTGGATCCAGGCCTGGGCCGAAAACTCGGACTGGCCGATGACTTTGTCGTTCAAATGATCCGTGCCACCGGCAATTACGGCGAGATCTACAACCGCCATCTCGGACCGGACAGTGCTGTGGCGATTCCAAGGGGGGCGAACCGCCTGGGCGGTGAAGGTGGTTTGATGATTTCCCCACCGTTCACCTGATGCGGCAGCGTCGTCTTCTGGTTCAGGTTGGTGTCGCCGCCGTTCTGATCGGCCTTCTGGCTCTGTTGGTCAACAATCTGGCCGTCAATCTGATCCGGACGGGCTTGGGGCTGGGTTTTGGCTGGCTGGGTCGACCCGCTGGTTTTGCACTGGCGGAAACAGCTCTCCCCTATGCCCCATCCGATAGCTACCTCTGGGCCTTGACCATCGGTTGGCTTAACAGCCTGAAGGTGATCGCAGCTGGTCTGGTGTTGGCCACCGTCCTGGGTGTGGCTGCTGGTGCAGCCCGCAGCAGCAATAACCGTTTGCTGAGCAGCCTGGCTGGGGGCTACGTGGCGTTGATTCGTCAGATTCCTCTGCTCCTGCAGTTGCTGTTCTGGTATTTCGTTGCCTTCCTTGGCCTTCCGTCGGTGCCGATCGGTGGGTTGATCCGGCTTTCGAATCAGGGCATTCAGTTGTTAGGCCTGAATCTCAGCGTTGAATTTTGTGCGGTTCTTGTCGGGCTCACGGTGTTCACGGGTGCGTCGATTGCAGAGATCGTGCGCGGTGGCATCAACGCTGTGCCAAGGGGCCAGTGGGAGGCCTTTCGCAGCCTTGGACTTGGGGAAGGGCTAGGGCTGCGTCGGATTGTGTTGCCCCAGGCGCTTCCGGCGATTCTTCCTGCGCTCACGAGCCAATACCTCAATCTCGCGAAGAACAGCACCCTGGCGATTGCCGTGGGCTACGCCGATCTCTACGCCGTCAGTGACACCACCATCACCCAAACCGGCCGCGCCATTGAAGGCTTCCTGCTGCTGCTGCTCAGCTTTCTGCTGCTGAATTTGTTGATCAGCGGCGGCATGGCTGCCTTCAACCGTGCCGTTCTGGGCCGTCTCAACAGGAGCCGTTGATGAACCGTTGGTTGGATCGTGGGATCACCCTGCTACTGCTGGCTCTGCTCGGATGGGCTGGCTGGTCAATGCTGCATTGGCTGCTGTTTGGGGCTGACTGGTCTGTGGTGACCACAAATCTGCCGCTGTATGCCGTGGGCAGTTTTCCAGCGGATCAACGCTGGCGACCGCTGCTGTGGATGGCTGCACTGATCACGCTCACGCTGCTGACCCTCGTCGGTCCAAAGCATGGCTGGCTTCGCCGTTGGTTGCCGTTGTTCTGGATCGTGATGGCACCGCTGGGTCTCTGGTTTTTGGCCGGAGGTTTGGGCTTGCTGCCGGTGGGCACGCGCAGTTGGGGTGGTCTGACGCTCACGCTGCTGCTTACGGGAGGCAGTGGTGCTTTGGCGCTTCCGTTGGGGATCCTCCTAGCCCTCGGCCGGCGCAGTGATCTGCCAGTGATGCGTTGGATCAGCGCTGCTTACATCGAGCTGATGCGGGCTGTGCCGTTGATTGCGGTTCTGTTTTTCGGACAACTACTGATTCCGTTGTTCCTGCCGCCAGGGCTTGAGATCAATCGGGTTCTGCGGGCGCTTGTGGCTTTCGCTTTGTTTGCAGCGGCATACATCGCAGAGGATGTGCGCGGTGGACTGCAGGCGATTCCGCCCACCCAGCGGGAAGCTGCAGCCGTGCTGGGGCTGTCGCCACGTCAATCGCTGCAATTGGTGGTGCTGCCGCAGGCACTGCGGGTTGCGCTTCCTTCGCTCACCAACCAGGCGGTGGGTTTGCTGCAAAACACAAGCCTGATGGCCATTCTGGGTTTGGTGGAATTACTGGGCATCAGCCGCAGCCTGTTGGCGAATCCAGCTTTCATCGGCCGCTATCTGGAGGTCTATCTCTGGCTTGCTGCGGTTTACTGGCTGGCGTGTACGGCCATGGCGCTACTGGCCCGCCACCTGGAAGTTCAGCTTGACCCTGCCCGCTCCGCCTCATGACTGTTGCCATTCGTGCCACTGATCTGGTCAAGAGCTATTCCCAAGGGGTTCGAGCTCTCGATGGCGTCACCCTTGAGGTGAACAGCGGCGAAGTGCTTGTGGTGATGGGCCCTTCTGGGTCCGGTAAGAGCACGCTGATCCGTACCTTCAATGGTCTGGAAACGCTGGACGGCGGTGCTCTTGATGTGCTCGGGGTTTCCTTGGATGCCACCCATGGTGAACGTCAGGTGCGGGCGATTCGCAAGCGCGTGGGGATGGTGTTTCAGCAGTTCAACCTGTTTCCTCACCTTTCCATTCTCGACAACATCACCCTTGCTCCGATCAAGGTGCAACAGCGTGCCAAGGCGTCTGCCGAGGAGCGGGCGATGGAGCTTCTTGATCAGATGGGGATTCGCGAGCAGGCCTACAAGTACCCGGCGCAGCTCAGTGGTGGTCAGCAGCAGCGGGTGGCAATCGCCCGGGCTCTGGCGTTGGATCCTGAGGTGATGCTGTTCGACGAGCCCACCAGCGCCTTGGATCCGGAGCGGGTGAAGGAAGTGTTGGATGCGATGCGTCAGTTGGCCAAAGGCGGCATGACGATGGTGGTTGTCACCCACGAACTGAGCTTTGCCCGTGAGGTGGCGGATCGGGTGATGTTCATGGATCTGGGCCAGGTGGTGGAGACCTCCGATCCAGAGACGTTCTTCAGCAATGCCAGGGAAGAACGCAGCCGCAGGTTCCTTAATCAGATGCAGCACTAAACGGCTTGCACAGCCTCGTGCATTGCTTCAGGCCGACTGTCGTTCTCTCCAAGCCTCAGTGGGCTTTCGGCTGTTCTTTTGGTGCGTTGCAGCTTGGCTGACAGTCCGAGGCTTCGAATGCTGCTCCTTCCAATGGAGGTAGGCAGTCACGCTGATCAGCCAAAGCACCACAAAAGCGAGGGTCAGAGCCAGTCCGTGCATCCGAAAAAAAGTCAGCACGATATGGATGGATATGGCGACTGAGCCCCCTATCAGAAACGTATTGCTCAGGAGCGAAGCGACGGTTGTCCTGAAGGATTTCAACTCTGTCGCTCCACTCGGGCTCACATTACCGAGCAACAATTGTGATGCCAGCCCCATCGTGGCTGCGGTATGCCCCGGGTTGCTTTGTTGCCAAAAAAAGCCCCTCCTTGTGGTGAAGGGGCTGAGAGGGATTCACCTTGGGGTGATGGATCAGTTGATCACTCGTCAACTTGGTCGGCAGCTTCGCTGTGCTCCGCAGCTGCACCCGTGGGGATCAGACGGATGGCTTTTTTGCCAAGCTTGATCTCAAACTCGTCACCGGGTTCCAGGTTCAGCATGGCGGTGTAAGCCTTGCCGATCAGCAGATTGCCGTTCCCCTGCACTTTGGCGATGTAGCTCAGCTTGCGACCGCCTTTGCCAATCGCAGCACCACCGCTGCTCAAATTCACGCCCTTGGCTTCAAGCAGAGCTTCGTAGAAGGCTGTGAAATTCAGGCGATCACCACCATCTTTCTTGTCAGAGACGTATCCGCAAGCTCTTACCAGGTCGGATTTGGAAACATCTCCAAGCTCTTTGACCTTGGCAAGCAGATCGGAACCGGTCAGCATTTTAAATGCGTCTCAATGGATACATAGTTCATAACTGGTTGGCTGGCTGGATGTCAATCATTCGAGCCGATATTGCTAAGGCTTAGTGGTTTGAAAGGTTGGTATCTAGGGATGCGTCTCTGTGGTCTGGCTTTTGAGACTGCTCCCCTGCGATGAAGTTTGACGGGCTGATTTTGAGGCCTCCTCAGTGGTTTAAACCTCAGGACTGTCGGAGGGTTCACAAACGATCGTGTACTCGACACGATCATCATCAGAGCAGCAAAAATCGCCGTAGTAACGCTCAAGTTCATCGTAGGCAGCGTCGTAGCTGTCAAAGCGCTGCCTTGTCAGCCCATCCTCTGATTGATCACTGCGCACGATGCGATGGCGCGAAGCTGGCTGCATCAGCTGGATCCACGCGGCCGATCGGGCGTCAGATTAAGCCTGTGGCTGGGGCATCATTTACCTCAGTTTTCTAGGGTCAATTTGTCTGGTGGAGGTGCCAATTCTTCGGTTTTTGCTGGAGCTTGTGCCCTCTCTTCTGCTTGGGTTCTGGGCTGGTCGACGCCATGAAACCCTGTCCACCCGATTGGCTGCACCGCTGGTGCGCTTTGGTGTGCCGATCAGTGTGATGGGCCTGCTCTTGAAAGGTGGCCTCAGCGGCGACATGTTGCAGGCCGCAGGTCTTGCGGTGCTCGCGATGGGCCTTGTTCTGGTGGGGGCCGCGCGCCTGCCGGGATTGGCTGAGCTGGCGTCTCCCATGCTGCGGCTCGGCAGCTGCACCGGAAACACGGCCTATTTCGGGGTTCCTCTTGCCCTGGCCTTCCTCCCTGACGAAGCTCTGCCCATCAGCATTGGCTACGACCTCGGGGCGACACTGCTGGTCTGGAGCCTGGGACCGCTGCTGATCGGGAGGCAGGTCGATGGTTCCAAACGGTTACGTGGTCTTCTGAGCAGCGTTGCTGGGAGTCCTGCAACCCAAGGACTGATCGGCGCTTTGCTGGTTCAGGCGACCCCATGGTCTGGAGCGATGGCCGATGCGCTGTGGTGGCCCTCCCGCTGCGTGATTGTGCTGGCTCTGATGGTGGTGGGCATGCGCCTGGGCAGCATTCATCGTCATGGCATCGCTCCAGTGGCCCGTCCTGTGCAGCTGCTCAAGCCACTGGTGGCCAAACTCCTGCTTTACCCGTTGCTCCTGTTGCTGCTTGCATCGTTGTTGAAGTTCAAGCCTTTGATGGTTCAGGCGGTTGCTCTGCAAGGAGCCGCACCGACGGCGATCTCTCTTTTGCTGATTGCAGAGTCTGTGGGTGCTGATCAGGAGCAGGCCGCAGGTCTGGTGTTTTGGAGCACGCTGCTGGCATTGATGACAGCGCCTGCATGGGGCGTGCTGCTGCGATCTCAGTTCTGAAAACGGCGAAAGGTGAGGTTGATGCGGGTGCTCTGCACTTTGCGCCGCTGGGGAACACTGTGCATCCAGCGGCTCTGACACCCCGGGTGCATCACCAGAAGGTCACCATCGGCCAACGGCAGAGACATCTTCAGCTGAGCAGTGTTGCGGTGGCGGAGCTGAAAATCCCGCGTCGCCCCGAGTGAAAGGGAGGCAATCGGAGCCCGCTGATCAATTTCCGGTTCGTCATCGGCGTGCCAACCCATGCGGTCATCGCCATGGCGATACAAATTGAGCAGGCATCCGTTGAAGTGTGTCTCACAGGCTTCATTCACCTGGTGGAGTAATGGCTTGAACCATTCAGGCCAGCCACAGCCGGTGTGAATGGCACCGCTGTAGCGGTAGTGAATTCCTTCATTGGCAAGAAACACCGTCATTCGGGGGACCGGGTGGCGCTTGCCATAGACCTGAACGACGGGCTGCTCCCACTGGAGCTGGTGTTCAAGCTGTGTTTGCCAGTGCCTGGCAAGATCTGGCTTCAGCCAACCCTCATGCAGGGACCAGTCCGTTACAGCTGCGGCTGGATGGATGGCCATTCGTGACGTCGGATGACGAGGTCGCTTCGTTCCCGCGACTGTCCCATACATTCGGTGCATGGGAGCCCGCATTACCCAAGACGAATTCCTCAAGCGCGCCGTACAGCGCTTCGGTGATCAATTCGATTACAGCTTGATCCGCTGGCGCAGTTTCAAGAGTCCCGTTCAAATCCGTTGCAACGCCCATCCGGTTCAACCGATCACGATCACACCGGAAAAGCATCTTCAAACCCTGGGTGGATGCCGTCATTGCCTGCGCGAGAGACGTATCGCCTTGCTGGAGAGGGAACTCAATCGCAAATCAGCTGAGCGTCCGGATGCCGTCGCTCACGAGCCTTCGGTCAATCTGGAATTCACCCCGAAACGAAATGGTTAATGGTGCTGCCTAGCCAAGCCTGATCAGGCTTTCAGGCTGACCCGCTGATAGCAGAACCAAAGCCACTGTTGAAATAGAAGGTTTCGGTGGGACCGCCACAGGGTCTGGGGTTGGGCTGCATCGAAATTTTCAGGCGGAGGAACATCTCCCCGGGCCTGGTCGCGTTCCATTTCTCCGAGGATCCGTCCCACGTTGTATTCGGGGTGGCCGAGGTGCATGAGCTGACGCTGATCCGGTGTCTCGAAAATGGTGTAGCCAACGTGTTCGCCGTGGGCGAGCAAACGAAGACGTCCATCCCGTTCGGCGCCTTCCATGGCGGCATCCGGTAGTCCGGCATGACGGCTTTGGGGGCAGACGAAATGGTCGTCTTGGGTTCCCATCAACGGATGCCCCGGAACAAGGCTGCGCATCGGGTAGATCCCGAACAGCTTCTGCTGGAAGGCCACCTTGTCGACGCCTGCAAGGTAGGCGAGGGCGAAACCGGCCCAGCACAGGCCTAGGGTGCTGGCACAAGTGCTTCGCGCTTTCTCGATTAACTGGACCAGTTCATTCCAGTAACTGACCTTTTCAAAGGGCAGGTGTTCCACGGGGGCACCGGTGATGATCAAGCCATCCAGGGGACCTTGGGACAAGGCTTCATCCCAGCTCACATAGAGCTGGTCGAGATGGTTTTGATCCCAACTCTTGTAGGCATGGGAGTTGAGTCGAATCCAAATCGGTTCGATCTGCAGCACCGAAAGGCCCAGTGGATGCAGCAGGTTGAACTCGTACTGCTTGCCCAGCGGCATGATGTTCAAAATGCCGATACGCAGGGGCCGAATGTCCTGGCGTTCGGCCTGTTCAGGCTGAATCCAGGAAATCCGGTTGCGTTCAACCTCCGCGATTTTGTGGTAACTGCCAGGAAGGATCAGCGCCATGGGGGCTGGGTCTTTATTCAGCTGAGAACGGCTAGGGCCTGCTCGAAGTCGGCCTTGATGTCGTCGATGTGCTCGAGTCCGACAGAGACCCGCACCATCGTGGGGGTCACTCCAGCCGAGGCTTGTTCAGCCTCACTCAGTTGCTGGTGGGTCGTGGACGCGGGGTGAATCACCAGCGTTTTGGCATCGCCCACGTTGGCAAGGTGGCTGGCCAGCTTGAGGCTGTCGATGAAGCGAACTGCATCGTCGTAGCCACCGTTGAGGGAGAACATCAGCATGCATCCCATCCCGCGGCCTGTCAGGTATTTCTTCGCGGCAGCGTTGTAAGGATCACTAGCCAGACCGGGATAGCTCACATGGGCAATGGCGGGATGGGTCTGCAGCCAGGTGGCCAGGGCCATGGCGTTTTCGGTGTGGCGCTCAACGCGCAGGCTCAGGGTTTCCAGGCCCTGCAGCAGCAAGAAGCTGTTGAACGGACTAACGGCCGGACCCCAATCTCGTAAGCCCTCCACCCGGGCCCGCAGCGCGAAGGCGATGTTGCGGTCATCCGGCAGGCCAAGCATTTTGCAGACGTCACTGCCGAAGCCAAACGCATCCCAGTGCACCAAGCCGTGATAAGCGGCGCTGGGCTGGCTCATCAACGGGAACTTGCCGTTGCCCCAATTGAACGTGCCGGCATCCACGATCACGCCCCCCAGGCTGGTGCCGTGGCCCCCGATCCACTTGGTGGCACTTTCAACCACCACATCGGCGCCATGCTCAATCGGTCGCAGCAGAGCCCCACAGGCCCCAAGGGTGTTGTCGACGATCAATGGGATGCCTTTGTCTTTGGCAAGCGCAGAAAGACCCTCAAAATCGGGAATGTTGAAGCGGGGATTTCCCATCGCCTCGACGTAGAGCGCTTTGGTGTTGTCGTCGATTTTTGCTGCAAAGCTCGCGACGTCGTCGCCTTCGGCAAAACGCACGTCGATTCCCAATCTCGGGAACTGCACCTTGAACTGGTTGTATGTGCCGCCGTACAGGTAAGACGTTGAAACGAAGTTGTCTCCCGCCTGCATGCAGTTGGTGATCGCCAGGAACTGAGCCGACTGCCCGGAGGCTGTCGCCAGTGCGGCCACCCCGCCTTCAAGGGCGGCGACGCGTTTTTCAAACACGTCGGTGGTGGGATTCATCAGGCGGGTGTAGATGTTCCCGAACTCCTTCAGACCGAAAAGGTTGGCTCCGTGTTCGGCGTCATTGAAGACGTAGGAGCTGGTCTGATAGATCGGAACCGCCCGCGCGTTTGTTGCGCTATCCGGGGACTGCCCGGCGTGCAGTTGCAGGGTCTCGAAACGGTGAGACATGGTCTTCGGCGGGGGCCACTGCCCCAGTTCTAGTCGTCAGAGAGCTCGGGTTTGTCGGTTTCCGCCAAAGAGGGGAATGTGCTGCGGATCAAGGCCTGGATGTCGCGGTGCGCTTCGCTGCGGAATCCAGCCACGCCATCTGAGCTGAGCAGGGGATAGGTGCGATCACTGGCGTCCACCTCGCGTAGGTGCTTCCAGCGGTTGCTGCTGTCTTCCGCTTTCAGCGCAATCAGGGGCGCCTGGAAGTCGTAGGCCTTGGTGTTGCCGAGGGAGGCCACTTGAGCGGTGAGCTTTTCACGCAAGGGGCTGAGGGCTTTAGCCCTCAACGTGTCGGGCAAGCCGAGCACGGGCTCGTAATGGTCGAGCAGACGGAGTTCGGCCTCCAGCAGCACAGGCCATGCTCCGCGTTCACCGTCGCCTAGGCCCATTTCCGCTTCGGCTTCGGTCATCGCATCGAGATGGAAGCGCAGCCAGCGGTAGTAGGTCTTGTCTTTGATTGGCTTCTTGGCGGCGGCCCGTCCAGTCACAATCGCTGGCAGAGCTTTTTCGGCTTTGCGCAGGAACAGGCGATCCTCCCGCTCCAAATTCATGGCTCCCCAGCGCTGCCGGTATTCCCAGAGCTCGACGTAGCGAGCCACATCAGCCTCGGACCAGCCGAGACCCTTCAGTTCATCACCGCGATGGGAGGTTTCCTTGGACACCCGCTTCCTGGATCACGCCAGGTCTCAGCGTAGGTGTCGATGCTCACCGGTTTGGTGATCTGCTGGCGGGGTTGTCCTGCAGATGCTTCTCAACCGAGATGCGCTGTGGTTGGTTGTAACCCACCGGCAGCCAAAGATCGCCGTCTGCAGCATTGAAGTGGATTTCCCAGTGATACAAACCGGTGTAGGCCGTGGGGTCCTCTTTCATCAGTGAGGCATAGAGCAGTACGGCGCGGCCGTAGTAATCGCTGTTGTTGTAGCCCCAGAGGCCGCGGCGAATGTCCTGCAGTCCGCCCCGCCTGACCAGGTAGCGCGCTGCTGCCTGGATGGCGTCGTTGGGATCGCGGATGTCCCCGGCGCCAATCCCAGGTTCAGCCCAGGTGGTAGGTAGGAACTGCATCGGGCCCTGGGCATTGGCTACGGAGATGCCATCGATGCGACCCATGCCCGTTTCAACCAGATTCACGGCCGCCAATACCTCCCATTCGATCCTTGTCGCCGCCTCGGCCTTGCGGTAATAGCTGAGCAGATCCGCCGCCGGTTCGGGCTGAATGATCCGCCAGGCGGGGAGCATCGTCGGCCCACGGCCGCGGCTCATGCGAACGAATTCGCGCCGTGCCGCCAGGTGGCGTTCGGCCACGCTGCGCCAGCGCGGGGGTAACGCCTTCACGACCTGCTGAGATCTGGGTTCGTCTGTCGATAAGACCCGGTAGATCACCTGCTGTTGATGGCCGAGATCGGGCAGTGCCTCGGCCGGTGTGGCGGGATCCCTTAGAGCCTGTTCAACAGCAACCAGCAGTGCTGCCAGCTCGGCTGACTCCGCTGGCACAAGGGGGTACTGACGGCCGCCTTTCGTTGTCGGTTGGCTGGCTTGGGCCGGAAGCAGCACTGGTGCCATCACCACTGGCTTGGGAACCACCGCTTCGGCTTCAGCCTGCGGCTGTTTTGGTTTCAGCAAAAGCCCAGTCAGCAGGCTTGCCGTGATGGCCGAGACAACCAGCACATTGCGGCTGCGCATGGTGAGGCAGGGGCGCTGTGCTGACCCTACCGGTGCGGTTCAGGCTGAAAGAAAGGTGCTGCGGTCGTGAAAGTCCGCCTTGCGGCCGTGGCTGAGGGCCCAATGGCTCAGACCCTCCTGCCCGCGGTCCATTACAGCCGTCAGTGCCAGGTCTGGACAGACGCCTGGTGTCCACCAGGGCTCCAACGCGATCCGGGCGTCGAGCCGCAGTTGGTGCACCCCGCGTTGCAGTCGCACCGTTGGGGGCATGCTCAGCTCCTGCTGAGTTTGGCCACTGCGGTAGCCATCGAAGCGATAGACCGCCCAATCGCCATTGGCAGCCAGATTCACTTCCCAGTAGCGCTGCTCTCCAGGGGCAGCGATGAATGCCTCGAAGCAGGTGGTGGTCCAGAGCTCATCTTTGCGCTGCCCCTGTTGGGGCCCATCGTTCAGTCCCACCGGCAGCTTCAGGACGTCGATGCCCTTGGCCGCGCGGGCCAGAATCCCATAGCTGAGTTCCAGCCAACCCTCGCGCCTCCACACCAGCTCGGCGCTGATCTGGACCCCCGGTGAAATGGACCGTTCAAAGGGAATCAGGCGGCAGGCCTGACGCAGCATCACGGCTGAACGCGCCATCTCAGAGGCTTGGGCTTTCCTGCTGCTTCAGCCGCGCAACCAGTTGCTCCAGTGCGTTGAACTGCTGCTCAACCGCTTCGGTCAGTCGGAACTGCACCAGGGCCCGTTGCAGGTTGTGCCCGGGTCGATCGCAGCGGAAATACACATCGCCCTCCAAATGATCCGTCAGAAAGCGCAGGCCAAGCTCCATGGGGATCAGGCGGATGCAGTGGGGCAGATAGTGCAGGTCCCAGTCACTCAGGAAACCACCAGCCACGGATAGGTAGCCGGTGAGGATCGCCTCACAGAGCTCCATGTCGAAGCGCACATCGTTGAGGCAGAGGGTTTCCTCACCGGCTGGATTGCAGCAGGAGCGCACACAGTCGCCGATGTCGTAGTGAACGAGCCCCGGTTTGACGGTGTCCAGATCGATCAAGCCGATCGCCTGGCCGCTGGCCTCATCGATCATCACGTTGTTGATCTTCGGGTCTCCGTGGATGGGCCGGTGATGGAGTTCGTCGCGGGCGAGGGCTGCTTCCAGAACATCGACGCTCTGGCGACGCGCTTCGATGAAGGCGCAGGCGTCACGTTCAGAAGGCCCCAGTCGGTCTGAGGCCCTGGCGACGGCATCGAAGTGTTGGAGGTAGGCCGGCGTGACGTGGAAATTTTCGAGGGTGTCCGCCAGTTGATCGGTGGGCAGATCGCTGATCAGGTGGTGGAACATTCCCAGCCCGTACCCCACTTCCTGGGCGTGGGCACTGTCCCGGATGACATCGCTGGTGGTCGCTGCGCCGATGTAGGTGATGGAGCGCCAGAACTCTCCGTTCTGTTCGATCCAGGGGGAGGCCTCTCGCCGACAGGGAACGACCCTGGGCACTTCCCAGCGCCTCCCCTTCAGTTGTGGGGGTGGAGAGGCGAGACGGCGTTCCATGTGATCGCCCAGGGCCTTCAGGTTCTGCATCACCAGGTCAGGCCGATCGAACACATTTGTGTTCATGCGTTGCATGACGAAGGCTCCGCCCTGTCCCTCGTGGGTCACGAGGAAGGTTTCGTTGACGTTGCCTGAACCAAGGGATCGAATGGCTTTAATCCCCTCGCGAGGATGGAAGCGATCGGCGATGGCTTCCAGGGCCTCGGTCATGAACGGTCGCATGGGTCTCAGACTGCACCTTGCCGCTGTTCTGGTGCTCTGCCCCGTTCAGGTGTGCAGAACTACAGCCGACTCAGGCCTCGAGCTGGCTTTCGATCACATCCATTAACTCCAAGTAGGCCGGCACCCCGGTCTCACCGTTCTCGTCCAGAGCCATCTTGCTGCCCATGGCTTGATTGGCGTTGTCGGCAATCACGGCATTCACCACAAGCTCCAGGGCTTTGGGCACATCGAGGTTCTGAAGCGCTTCGGCGTAGCGACGGCTGTGGCTGGGTCGCACGGATTCCTGGCAGTAGTTGGAGAGTTCCCGGCTTTCGGTCATGACCCGGTAGGCGGTTTCCTTCACGCCTGCCCGCCCGTAGATCGCCATGTACAGCAGGTTCACCATGGAGGCGTCGTTCGCCGGGATGGCGTACTTGCGGGCGATCTGAGGCCAGTACCGCAAGGATTTGAGGCCCTCCAGGCCGCCTTTGCGCAGCCCTGCGGCTTCACACCACTGTTCCAACTCCTCCATGGAATGGGGGCAGCGGCCCTGATCCCGCATAGCTTCGGCCATTACTTGCCCGGCCTGGAAGTTGCGGGTGGGGCTGCCGGAGACCGGCCGCATCATGCTGCCGCGCACATCTGCCACCATTGCGGTGAGCTGGCTGAAGGTGTGGTCCCGCACCCGCTCGAAGTCGCCATCGCGTACCAGGGTGGATTCGATCCTCGGCACGGCATAGCCCAGTTCCGTCAGGGGAAAGGGCTGACGGTGGTAGAGCCGTTGGCGGTCGGGGCGTGCCATCGACACGGTGGCTGCCTGGTCCAGGCACTGGTTCAGCAGCAGGGTCAGCAGCGTTGGCAACACCCCGGGGTTGTCCTGATGGAAGCCGTAGCCGAAGCCGGCGAACACCGAGGCCATGTTTTTGGCGGCTTTGATGAACTGTCCCTCCACGTTGTGAACACCGGCGGAGACCTGGATGTTCGGGGACAGTTGATCCATCAGTTGGGCCCCCAACATGGCTGTCAGGGCATTGGGATGACAGAAGTTGGCCGTGAAGCTGTCGAAGGGGTTGCGTAGCGCTCCATGGCGGTGGAAGCCGGAGAAGAAAGCGAGCTCCGGTTCTTGTTCACACAGCACATAGGCGCTGTTGCTGATCGGGTCATGGCTGAAGGATCCCGCCAGGCAGGCCAGCACCACCTGTTTCCGATTGAGCTCCTTCCGCAGGCGACAGGCTTCCTGGAGGTCTTCTTCGATGTGATTGCTGTTGGCGCTGAGCACCACGAGCTCACAACTCTCGATCAGATCACTCAAGGTGTTGGCGACCAGGTCACCGCTGCTGCGGTGACCGCCCATGTTGAGCACGGTCTCCACATGCTCATCGTCCATCGTTGCAATCGTCTCTTTGGGGAACGCTCCCAGGAGGTCCCGGCCAGGGCGAGGGGCCAGCAGCAGACGCCCTTTGGCGTTCTGCATGGCGCAGTTGTAGGCCAGCGAGGCGGGATAGAGCCCGACGCTGAAGAACCCCACCTTGCCGGTCGAGAGCTCCTGCACGCGCCGGCGGATTGCGCCGGCGTCAAGGCTCTGATCGAAGAAGGAATTGCGCATGCCGGCAAGACTAAGCAGCGTTGCCGATGAGACTGCTCACCGCAAACAGACGCCATTCCCTTGGGTGATGCGGGGTTTCGCCCAAACGCGTGCTCTGAACTGACTCAACTCAACCACTCTTAATGGCTGCAGATCGTTTTGGAGGCCTGCAAAGCATCTGCCAAGGTGGAAGATTGAATGAAGGAACTAAGCGTAAAAAAAAATAGCAATTGAATGACTCAAAGGCCCATGATCATTCTGTAATTCGGGTTGGATCTTGTTCGCTCATTGAGGGCCTGGATTTCTGGATAAGCCGAGAGATCTTCGTTGGGATAAAAAATAGGGAGGTAGCCCAAGTATGCGTTGACTGCACAATCGGCGGCTGTCCAGTGGTCACCTAATAAATAATGCTTTTTTGAATAGAGGTCATTCAGGGTCGCCATCAGTCTCGGAAACTCCCGCTCTTTGTTCGATGGAACGAACAAAGCGATCGCCAGTGTGGAGTTGGCGAAAAGAATCCACTGGCTGATGGAGGCGCGTGTTGCGAGGTCTTTGATCTCGTTAGCGTAGTTCTCGGAGAGGTACTGAAGAATCGCCCCCGACTCAAAAAGCACCAAACCATTGCTGTCGTCTTTGAGGGCGGGCAACTTGCCGAAAGGATTCACCTCTAAGAAGCTCGTTGCAAGATTTTGACGAGCGGCTAGATCAATGTTGACGTATTCGTAGGAAATTCCCTTTTCTGCCATGTACCATTTCGGCATCGAAACACGGGTCTTGGGGCCGCCGTAGAGATAAAGCGTCATCACTGATTTTTGATAATATTCATGCTATCTCTCGGGATCAAATAGTGCTGTTGCGCTGCGAATGCTCTGCTCAGTATTGATGTCAATGTTGGATGCCTTGATGGCGATCCCGTTGTGCTGGAAATTTTGCGTGCAAATCTGTTCCGTGGGATTGCAAGAAACATCTGTTTGATAACAGTCTGGGGCGGCTGTGCAGGTGTCTTTACGGGCAGGCCCGGTTCAACATGCTGTAATGCGCTTAAACCATTGCTACCAGCCGTGATCTGCTGGGGGCGTACCGCTGGCCTGCGGCGGTTGTTTTGTCCAGCCTTGTTCTGGCGGTCACGGCCGCCAGGCTGTTGAGTCGGCCCATCCCCATCCCCATCGCGATTCAGGGTGGATTGCAGGTCGACAAGTTGGTGCTCCCGCCCAGTGTCACCATCCGCTCCGTCACCCCTTTGCCGGTCGTGGTGCAGGAGCAGGTGACCATCGGCGGCGATGCGCCCCGGCGATTGAAGGCCCTGTATCGGTGAAATCGATTGCGGGGACTGTGTCGGTGAATGCCGATGCACGGGTCAGCGGGGTGGCATGCAAGGTGTCTGTCACGGCTGATGATCCACTGGCTGTGCGAGCCGACGTTTCTGTCGACAAGAAAATCACGATCGGCGGCAAGGTCGATATTGAGGGCAAGGTGAAGCCGTCTTTGCTTCCGGTTCCGATGCCCTGATCAGCGGTTGCGTGGGGCCTGGCCGTTGCCGATGGTCAGGCCCAGCTCCCAACGGTTGAGTTGCCGCAGTGCCAAGGCCGAGAGTGCGGCGCTCACCAAGCCGATGCTGCTCCAAGTGTTGCCCTGCTGGATGCCCACAAGAACGGCGGATCCCCAGAGCAGGGCCCAGGCCCAGGGTCGGCCAGCGCGAATCCGCGCAAGCGCCGTCGAGCAGCTGCGGCAATGGATGGTGTGGCTGGCGTACCGATCCATCAGCGCCGTAGTGGTTTGCCTCGGAGGTAGCTGTTGTCCTGCAAAGGGCTCGCCGCCGTTGGCATTCAACCAGCGATGCAGCGCCGCCACGTAGACGTCGGCCGTCGTGGGCATGAAAAAACTGCGTTTTACGGTGGGGCTACCTCCGGCTCGCTCCACCACCCGTTCCTGCCAGTGCAAGAACACCTGATCGTCCTCCAACACCTTGTGATTGCCGATGTGCTGCAACCAGCGGGGACGCAATCCGATCAGCAGGCGGGGGATGGCGGATTGGAACTGGAAGGGGAAGCGGGCGAAAAGGCGGCATTCGCCACGGCGAATCGGCACGGCGTACACCACCGTGAGGATCCGCCCGAAGCCCTTGGCGGTGAGGTCATGCCACATCAGTTGCGGTGCATGAAAGCTGGTGGATTGGGCGCCGAGCTTGCCCCGACGCGGCCCCTCGTCCCAGTAGGCCGTGAAGCCCTTGGCGTCTTCCCCCGTGATCGTGGCCTCCACGGGTGCAGCGTTCTCCCGTTTGCCAACGGTCTTGTGATGGGTGAAGGGAACGTGACTCACATCCAGCACGTTCTCCAGCAGGGTCACGGCGTCCATCGGGAGGTCCCGGAAGGTGTCTTGCACCGTCCAGCTGTCGGGGTTGTCCTCCAGTGCCGGCACCAGGGGGAGCTGACTGGGGTGGGAGGCATCGGGGGCACCCATCCAGACGAACAGCAGCCCCTGCCCCGTGGCTGTCGGCAGGCTGGCGCAGCGGGACCGACGGTTGTTGGGCTGGGTGTTGTCGAGGGCCTGTGGCACGCGCTGGCACTGGCCGCTGCCGTCGAAACTCCAGCCGTGGTAAGGGCATTCGAGCAATCCTTCCTCGTTGATCCGCCCTTCGCTGAGGGGGACCAGACGGTGGGGGCAGACGTCAGGGAAGACGCGCCAACTCGATTCGGCGCGATCCCACCAGATCACCAGATCCCGCTCCAGCAGTGTGAACCGACTCGGCTGTTTGGGGTCGAGGTCCTGCACATAGCTGATCGGCCACCACTGTTCGGTCCAGGTGGGGTGCATGGCAGGAGCATCAAGGCCGTCATGTTCGCTAGCCGGATGGCCTGGCTGCGGTGTTTCTCTTGCCATCAGCGGTTTTGCCTTCCTTCCCCACTGGACTTCTCAGTGGTTTGGAACTAATGAGTGGCGCGACGAAATTGCAGCGCTGAGCCTTCGGCTGCAGTGACCTCCCTGAACCTCCATGCCCCGTTTGACGCCCGATCAGTTGCTGCAGGAGCTCTCCGGTGCTGAAGACCTGCTGATCGTGCAGGACCTGGATGGTGTCTGTATGCAACTGGTGAAGGATCCACTGACGCGGCGCATGGATCCGTCCTATGTGGACACGGTCGCCGCTCTGGATGGCCAATTCGCTGTGTTGACCAATGGTGAGCACGAAGGCCGGCGCGGGGTGAACCGCCTCGTGGAGCAGGCCCTGGGGGATCCCGATCTCCCCAAACGCGAGGGCTGTTATCTGCCAGGCCTGGCGGCTGGAGGGGTGCAGCTGCAGGATCGCTTTGGCGACCTGAGCCACCCCGGCGTCTCGCCGGCGGAAATGGATTTCCTCGCTGCAGCCCCCACCCGGATGGAAGCTCTGCTGATGGAGCGATTGCCTGCTCTGCTGCCGCAGCTGGGTGTTGATGATCTGGCTGTGGTGGCCAAAGCCGCGGTGTTGGACACCCAGGTCTCACCGACCATCAATCTCAACGGGATTTTTGCGCTCGTCCCCGCTGATGTCACCGATCAGCAGGCCCTGCAGTTGATGCTGTCGGAGCTGATGCATCAGCTGCTTGCTGAGGCTGCTGATCAGGGACTGGAGGAATCGTTCTTCCTGCATGTGGCTCCCAACCTGGGCCGTGATGCGCAAGGCCAGGAACGGCTCAAGCCCGCTGCTGCCGGAGATGTGGGAACCACCGACATCCAATTCATGCTCACCGGGTCCATCAAGGAGGCCGGACTTCTGGTGCTGCTCAATCAGCACATCCAGCGCCGTTGGGGTGAATCTCCCTTGGGTGAGACGTTCAATGTGAGAACGGCTCCCCACGATCCCGAGGAGCTGTTGGCTTTGGTGAAGCAGCGCATCCCCGCAGAGCGGATGCCGTTGTTGGTGGGGGTGGGCGACACGGTCACATCCACTGCATCGGTTGATGGCACGGGCTGGATGCGTGGGGGGAGTGACCGCGGTTTCCTCAACCTGCTGCAGGACCTTGGTGCCTGGTGCGGTCAACCCAATCGTGTTGTTCTCGTCGACAGCAGTCATGGAGAAGTGGATCGCCCCAGTCATGCCGATGGGACATTGCAAGGCATCACCGATCCGGAGGACCCCCTGCGGATTGACGCCCTCATGCCTGACGGCCCGGAGCAGTACATCGCCTGGTTCCGTCAGCTCTCTGATCGTCGCCGTGTGGGTTGATCAGCTGCTCTGCCGCTGTGGTATCCGTTTCTCCCGCCTTGATGCGTTCTGTCTGGAAGAATCAGCCTCATTCGAAGTGAGCCGGTGACTGTCGTAGAGAGCGTTTTCCCGCACCTGAAGCGCGGACAGCTCACAACGTTGCAGGTCAATCTCGGCTACCGCTGCAACCAAAGCTGTGCCCATTGTCATGTCAATGCAGGGCCCACCCGCACCGAGATGATGTCAGCGGATCTGCTGGCGTTGATTCCGCAAATCCTTGAACGGCATTCAATCTCCTGCCTCGATCTCACGGGGGGAGCACCGGAGTTGCACCCCAGCTTTCGCGCGTTGGTGCGTCAGGCGCGCTCCCGCGGCACCACCGTGATTGACCGCTGCAATCTCACGATCCTCAGTGAACCCCGCCAGGAAGATCTGGCTGAATTCCTGGCGGAGCAGGGGGTTTGCATCACGGCCTCCTTGCCCTGCTACAGCGCCGAGAACGTAGACCAACAGAGGGGCGATGGCGTGTTTGAGCGCAGCATCAGCGGGCTGCGACAGCTCAATGCCCTGGGCTATGGAACGGGCGATCCAAGCCGGCAGCTGGATCTCGTCTACAACCCGCTGGGTCCGGTTCTGCCTCCTCCTCAGCAGGCCTTGGAGGCGGATTACAAGAACGCCCTGGGCGGGTTGGGAATTCGCTTCGATCGTCTACTGACGTTGGCGAACATGCCCATTCAACGTTTCGCCAAGCAACTGGAACGCAGTGGCGACTTGCAGCGCTATCAGACACTTCTGGAGGACGCACACAATCCGGACAATCTGGGGGCTGTGATGTGCCGTCAGCTGATCAGTGTGGATTGGCAGGGCTATCTCTACGACTGCGATTTCAATCAGCAGCTCGGCCTGCCCTGCCCCGGGGAGGTCCGTCACCTTCGCGATCTGATCTGCCTTGAGACCGTTCCGATGGATCAGCCCATCCACACGGGGGGGCATTGTTTTGGCTGCACCGCTGGCGCCGGGTCAAGTTGTGGCGGCGCGCTTCAGGGCTGATTTGCGCGTTATGGGCATAGTGGGTGGATGTGTAATGAGGCCATGCCGATGCAACGCATTTGTTGTGCTGTGGTCGCATTGATGCTCACGGCGACAACGGCCTTGGCCGGATCCCATGGCAAGCCCAAGCAGGCGATGTTCAAGACACAGGCTGAAGCCGTGGCGGCGGCCCCAGGCTTTGGCTGCACGGGTGCTCACCAGATGGGTGAGATGTGGATGGTCTGCGACAAGCACGGTGATGCAGACCACCACGGGGCTCACTGATTCATGACTGAAGGAGGGCACTGCGGCAGCAAGCCGAAGCGGATCGCGATCGGGGTGGCTCCCCTCGGCACCATCTCCATCGGCATCGTGCCGATGGGGGTGATCTGCATCGGCGTGGTCCCGATGGGTGTGGTTTCGATTGGTGTGGTGGCGATGGGCGTAATCAATGCCGCCATCGTCGGGATGGGATTGGTAGCTGTCGGTGTGAACACCATGGGGGTGATCACCGCCGGCCCGATGAGCATGGGGTTGATTCAGATTCGCTCCACCACCAATCCCCGCTATCTGGCCTATCCCAGTCGCGCCGAGGCAGAGGAACAGGCTCGCCAATTGGGTTGTGAGGGTGTGCATCGCATGGGCGATCGCTACTGGATGCCCTGCAACGAGCATCCTCAGTAAGCAGCCCGCTCGCTTGCTTCACAAAAGCTTCGGAAGACTTCTGTTGCTCACGCCTTTTCAGTGGCCCTGGTGTTGGCTTCAGTGTGCGAAACAGGGCGCATCTGATGTCACCATCGTCGCCACGCCAACGTCTTCAAACCCTGCTCAGTGCCCGATGGTTGGAAATGGGTGAAGTGTCGTTGATGCATCACCGCCAGGTTCAGATCTTGCTGAACACCTTGAGACGCGAAAAAGAACTGGTGTCTGTGCAGCTGATTGACCTTTTGGTGGCTGATCTCTACGACAAGGAATTTCGCGCCGAATGATTCAGGTGTTGCGATCTACCCCTGACATTTGGGGCAGATCGCGCGCACGTTCAGGCTCGCCTCAATCAACTGAAAACCAACATGGGCGGCGGCAGTAGCTCCTGCTGCCAGCACGGGTTCACTTTCGAATTCCTCGGTGCGGCCGCAGCGGATGCACACCACATGGTGATGTTGGCGGTGATCGTCAACGGCAAGCTCGAAGCGTCGACCCCCTTCACTGAGCTCCAGCTCCTGGAGCAGACCCATGTCGGCCAGCAAGCGCAGGGTGCGATACACGGTTGCCAGAGACACCTTCATCTCAAGTGCTGCCAGCTGCTGGTGCACCTCTTCGGCACTGAGGTGGTAGCCCGACCCAATGCGTTCGAACAGCTCAAGAACCCGTTTGCGTTGCGGGGTCAGGCGGCGCCCGTCCTGATGCAGCCCCTGCTGCAGGGTGATGTCCGTGGCGGCAGGTGCGGAGGACGATGTCACAGCTTCTCCTCGCTCATTCTCAAGACTAGGCCTTAATGAGAGTCCTGTCTCGCCCTCAGGATCAGGACCCTGGTCGGATCCCATCGGTTGCCGATGAGAAAGATGAATGTTGGTGATAGCGTCCGCCGGCGCTGTCGTTCTGGTCGATGGAAACCCACGTCCTCACCTTTACCATCACCAAGTCATTTGCTGAATGGGTCGCCACCTATGACGCATCCCTGCCGCTTCAGAAAATCGCTGGCATCACCTCCCTTTACCGGGGAGTCAGCAAGGACGACCCCAGCAAGGTCTGCGCGGTGATGCAAGCCGCTCCCGGGGTGATGGAGCAATTCATCTCCGACAACACTGACACGATCGCCGCTTCAGGACATGTGATTGAAAGCACCGTGAGTCAGGTTTTCGTCGACAGCTGATGGCCTGGCGTCCTGCTCGGGCCTGGACCAGCCAAAGCCCGGTTTCCGGTTACCGCCACTTCGAGCTGATCACGCAAGGGGGAAGTGGTCCGCAGCGATGGGTCGAGTTGGAGGCTGTGCTGGCTCCGTCGCATCGCGAACGGGTTCTCTGGAGTGAGCTCAAGGATCCAACCCGCTGGAGCAGCGGCTGGCAGTCCATCCCTAAGAGCGATGAGGATTCTTCAACTCAGTGACCCACACCTGGTAGCCGCTGATCAGGGGCCGGTGCGGAGACGGCCGGCCCTTGCTCACTTTGAGCGAGCTCTTCAGGTTGGTGGCGCCATGAACCCCGATTTGGTGCTGGTGACGGGGGACCTTTGCCAGGACGAAAGCTGGGGTGGTTATGTCCGGCTGCGGCGGGCTTTAAGCCAACACGTGCGCTGCCCGGTTGCTCTGCTGCCCGGCAATCACGATCACCCGCTGCTTCTGGATGCTGTGCTGGGCAGGACGTGGGCAATAGCTCCCGCTGATTTGCTGGTGCAGGGCGTGAGAGTGCTGCTGCTGAGCAGCCATCGGGTGGGTTCAGCTGCCGGCGAGCTCGGCCCGCTTCAGCTTCGTTGGCTGGCGCAGCGCCTGCAGTGTTCTGAGCGCCGTGATCTGCCCCTGGTGGTCGCTCTTCATCATCCACCGATCGCCATCGGTGATGCCGGCATGGATGCGATCCGGCTCCTCGATCAGGCTTGTCTTGAGGAGCTGTTGCGTCCCCATCGGGCCCTGCAGGTGGTGCTCTTTGGACACATCCATCAGCATTGGCAGGGCTCCTGGGCAACGCGGCCTGACGTATTGCTGCTTGGATGCCCCTCCACGCTCAGCAGTTTCAAAGCGGTGCAGCCCTGCCCCCTGGGTCGTGCCGATGATCCTGGGGGAAGGCTGCTCGAGGTGACGCCTGAGGGAAACGTTCAACACCAAGTGCTGCGCTGGAGCAGTGTCTGAGCTCAGCCCATTCCCTTCTGCGACTCTCGGAAGGCCTTGAGTTTGTCGATGTCCTTCTCTTCGTCGATGGAATAGTCCGTCAGGATCAAGGCCTTGCCGATGGTCCCCAGGGCGTACTCGATCCGGTCGAGATCACGGCGTCCGTCGTCATTCAGCCGTGCTGCACGAATCACCTCAGGGAGCAGTTGGTCGGCCAACTGCTCCAGTGCTGATGCGATCGCTTTGGCCTGCTGGAGCGGCTCGGAGTCACCCATGAATCCTGAACAGATGCAATCGGAAGACTCTGACAGTTCTCTTCAAAAGCCTTTGGCCGTGGGCCGCTGACTGGAGAGGGAGACGTTGCCCAGAGGTTGCTGTTGGGTGGCGGGCTGCTGCATTGCTGTTGGTGCAACACCCGGCGCTGCAACAACATTGAAGGCCAGCGACCAGCGTTCCCCATCGCCGCGGAAGGGCATCACGGAATGGGGTTGCCAGGCCGGGAACACGTAGAACTCACCGGGGACGGGCAGCACATAGTGCGCCATGCCGGTGCGGAACGACTGAATGTGCCAGTCTTCCGGACCGTGGAAGCAGAGTTGGCCATCAAAACTGTTGGCGTTGATCTGCGGTGGCACCTTCAGAAAGATCACTCCTGAAAAGCTGCCGCCATGGGTGTGGGTGGGGTTGTAGTCACCTGCGGTCTGGCAATTGAGCCAGAGATTAATCATCTGCAAGCGGTAGCGACCTGGAACCCAGGGGCCGCGACCCTGGGGAGGTTGACGGTCCATCACATGGCGGATCCAGCGATCACAGGCCGGCAGCAGGTGGTCGTTGCTGAGCTCCTGCACGCCGGGTTGATCAGGCCTTAGTTCGCGCTGCTGACGCAGCTGACCTGCCAGCTTCGCCGATGCATCGGGGCTGGCATCAGGGTGGGCGAGAACGCTTTCGCTCAGCGCAGTCAGCTGCTGGAGTAGGGGATCCGGCAGGGTGCCCCGAAGGATTGAGCGGGGAAACAGATCGAGAACGTCCACCACTGATTGGTCTGCTGCAGGCCATCGTGGCAGCCCCAAAGTGGGACCACCGTTCATGTTGATCGTGATGCTGCGACACGCCCTCCTGCTGCCTGTGCTGCTTGGAAGCTGTGTTGCTGCGGCAGCCTCTGATCTTCCTGGGCAACGGGGGCCAACGACAGTGCTGCTGCAGGGCGATGAGCTGCAGCTCAGCACCCGCCGAACGGCCGAGCTGTTCCCAGACGGCAACCGCATCTGGAAGGTTGAATTGCATCGCGGTGCGCGCTTGCTGGCCAGCTGGCCAGCAGCCAGTGGTTTGGCCGGGCGCCAGAGCGCTGATCGCCGCTGGAGCCCCGGCAACGCAGCCCCTTTGCCCGTCGACAGGTACAGCCTGGGGCGTCCGGAGCCGTGGGGGAATGACCTCTGGTTCGACCTGACCCCTCGCTTCGATACCACCCGCAGTGCCTTTGGAATTCACCGGTGTTATCCCGGCACAGGCTGCATCTGCATTCCCAAGCACGCAGACATCGACGCCTTGGCCAGTTGGGTCAAGGCCTCTGGGATTCGCACCCTGAAGGTGTTGAACTGATGTCTAGGCATTCAGCTGCAGCCGTCCCAGGTTCGGTCTCGAACGGAATTTGTGAATGTCGAAAAATCGTCGCCGTCTTCCCTGCAATCTCGTTTTTTCGGCTCATGATGCGTCTTTCAAGCCACTATTGGGCTTGAAAGCCGGGCCGAGCGATGCCCGACGGGAACTCCGATTTGGCTTCTGCTTTAGCTGGGGCAAAATCCGCTCGTTCTTAAGAAAATTGGTTGTGTATTGCTGAATTCTTATTCATCCGTCAACGTGCTTTTGTGGTCGAATCGCTCCGGTGATGCATCACCGTCGACCACACAACATTCCTCGTCCATCAAATACCTGGTTGGCCCGGAGCATCGTCCTTCCTCCTGAGGCTTACGACAACGGAGTCGATCCATCGTCTTGATCGGATTCATGGACGTCAGCATCTGGATGATCGTTGGATTCCTGCTGGCGGCCTATTCCGTGGTGGCGAACGACTCGCTCCAGACCCTCGGCACCTATCTCTCCTCCAACCGGAAACGCACGCCGAAGCCCGTGCAGATGCTGTTCATCTGCACTGTGACCTGTGGAGTTCTGCTGTTGGGCTGGTTCTTCAACAATGGTGATCCCACGTGGGGGCGGCTCAGTGTGCCTGGTAAGGAGTTTCCCTGGCCCGAGCCGTTCACCTGGGTCTATGTGCTTCCACCCCTCGCTGTTGTGGCCTTGACCCAGTGGGGAGCACCGGTGAGCACCTCGTTTCTGGTGTTGTCATCGTTCATGCCCGCCAACATCGGCACGCTGCTCAGCAGCTCTCTTACGGGGTACGGCCTTGCCTTCGGCGTCGGCCTGGCGGCTTACGGCCTGGGATTGTGGTCGCTGGAGCGATGGGTGTTCTGCAGTTCCCAGGACGGCAAAGACCCCAGCAAGGTTTGGTATGGCCTGCAGTGGTTCTCCACCGGGTTTCTCTGGTGCATGTGGCTGGTGCAGGACCTGGCCAACATTTTTGTGTTCTTGCCGCGCCAGTTGCACCTCGTCCCGATGCTCATCTGCACGCTGGTGCTCTGCGTAGGAACTTGTGTTCTTGTGGCCACCGGGGGTGGGCCGATTCAGGCCGTGCTCCGCACCAAGACCAACAGTTCCGATCTGCGCTCGGCAACGCTTATCGATTTTTTGTTCGGTCTTTGCCTGCTCTACAAGGCATTCCTCTCCAGCTTCCCCCTCAGCACCACTTGGGTGTTTTTGGGCTTAATAGGCGGCCGTGAATTGGCCTTGCGGATCAAGCAACAAGCCTCAGACGTTCTTTTCACCAACCGGGAGGCGGGCAGTGCTATCAAGGTCATCGGTTCGGATCTCTGGAAAGCCGCCGTTGGCGTTTTGGTGAGTGTGGTGATCGCCCTCAGCATTCAGCCCCTCGCTCAGTTCACCGCAGGCTGACCCCTGTGGTCAGCGCCGTGATCCATTGCTAGGGCAGAGAGGGATGAGCCCCTCCATGGCATGTTGTGTTGTCTTGTCGCTGTTGCTGCCCTGGTTGATGGGCGGGTCTGCCTTCGCCAGACCTGAGCCGCAGCTCAGTGCCAGGCAAACCATCCTCGAGGCGAACAGCCACCTGATTGCCGATGGCTGGCGTCCTGCCCCGGAAAAAACGCCTACGCCCGAGGAGCGGCAATGGGCATCTGTTGCGCTCGAAAGCCTCTCTGCCTGCTCTGGCACAGGCTTTGGCTTCTGCCGCTTTGATTACCGCCGAGATCTGCAGCGGCTGTCGGTGGTGACGGTGCCCAGCGAACCGGGCCGGCCCTCCGTAGGTCGTGTGGAGCGATGGTGGTGATCAGGGGTTCAGCGGCTGCTCTCGCCAGAGCGTGTCCGCGCGCCAAAGCGTGCGTTGATGGGGATGGGGGCCGAGGTTGAGCCGCTCGACAGTGTCCACGTGAAGCCTCAGCACCACGAAATGCTTTGGCAGCGGCGCAGTCTCAGCGAGTTGTTCGGGGAATGCCCCCGTGGGGTCTAGCGGATCTGCCGGGGTGGGCCACCCCCAGACAGCCCGTCCCGTATCCGAGAGCTTTTGCCAGCGCTGCTGGCAAAGCTCAGGTTGCTCGGAGGCAGTGATCAGCTTCACCTTCCCCTGTAGCCGGTACTGCTGGCGGGCTTTTGGGAACAACCAGCACAGTTCAGAAGCTCCATCGTTGGCGAGTTCCTTCACCTTCTCGCTGCGCTGATCGCTGAACAGTTCGAGCTGTTTGGCTCCGGCCCAGCCGCGGAACACCAGGGTCCGCACCCGGGGTGCGCCATCCAGTCCCGTTGTGGCCAGTTGCACCCAGCGGGCGGCTACGGAGGGTCCCTCCCGCTGCATGGCCGCGCGCAGCAGAGGTCTCCATGGGGGTATTGCCTCAGAGATTCCCTCAGTCATAGAAGGTCAAACAAGCGAGCCTGCTCGGCAGCAGCTCGAACCACGATGGCGTGGCGCTGCACCAGGGGCGTGAGGGTGTCATAGCCGCCACCTATCACCGTTGCGGTTGGAATCCTCCGGCGCAGACAGGCATCGAGCACGAGCCGATCTCGCATGTTCAATCCCGCATCGCTGAGGGAGAGTCGGCCGAGCCGATCATCGCGATGGGGATCGACGCCTGCGTTGAAGAACACCAAATCCGGCGCGATGGTGTCCAAGGCATCGGGCAACCGGTCGGCAATGGCGGCGAGATAGTCGTCATCGCTGGTGCCATCGGCGAGGGGGACGTCGAGATCTCCTTGCACTTTGCGCAAGGGGAAATTGCTGGCGGCGTGCACAGAAAGAGTGGTCACCCTTGGGTCGTGTTGAAAGCAGGCTGCTGAACCATCCCCTTGGTGCACATCGAGATCCACGATCAGAATTCGCCGCACCTCTCCTTTACCCAGCAACACCCGTGCGGCGACAGCACAGTCATTGAAGATGCAGAAGCCGCTCCCGAAGCCGGGGTGGGCATGGTGGGTGCCACCCGCCAGATGACAGGCCAAGCCCCGCTCGAGAGCTAGCCGTGCCGTCAATAGGGTGCCGCCCACGGCGAGCCAGGTGCGCTGCACCAAAGGGCGCGTGGCTGGAAGCCCGATGCGACGTTGCTCGGGACGGGTCAGGCGATCACGGCTGAAGGCTTCGTGATACGAGCGGGGATGAACGCTTTCCAGATCCTTGCGCGCGATGCTCAAGGGCCGATGCACCTGGTCGGCCTGCACCACTCCCTGCTCCAGCAGTAGTTGATGCAGCAGCCGGAACTTCGCCATCGGAAAGCGATGGGTGCTCGGCAGCGGCGCGGAGTAGTGCGGGTGGTAAACGACTGGAAGCGGCAAGGGGCTGTCTCACCCGGGATGGCTCCGCTCCATTCAAGGGTCAGGCAGGCTGCTGGTGCAGCAACATACCTAATGACCCAGATCCCAGTTTAGACCAAAGTTTTTAAGAATCACTCAGATCGTATGTGCCAAAGCGGTGCCAAATGGCGTCAGAAGATTCGATCCCTTTGGCACGACTTTCTCCCGACACGTTGCGCCGTGCAAACAACACCAGGTACCGTCAAATTACCGAGAGATAAACGCACAAGGTTCTGCCTTGCCGTTCTCCTGCCAGGGTCTCCCTGGTCCCTACCTGACATCACCTCATGTGGTGTCGGCGCGTCGGAGGTGACGCGGACCCCTTTTCAGGTGTTGCACGACAGGCGGTTCTGTTCCCCCCCCCCTTCACTGGAAGCTCAGAACTTGCCGCGTCCGTCTCGCCATCATCACGAATCCAGAACCACCATCCGGTGGAATGGAGTCACCATCCGTATCCCGAAGAAGATTCAGGATTTGGCCCTGGAGCGGGACTGCATTCCAACAGGAGTGCTGCTCTATTCAAAGGAAGCAGTCGCGTTGCTCGACGAAGTAGCTGCCAAGGCGAAGGGATCTAACTGACCCCTATCGATGGATCCCGCCCAGCAATGGGTGCATGAGCGAGAAGCTGCGGAGCTTCTGGCGTTAAAGCACGGCACCCTCAGAACCATGCGTCGTGATCGCAGGCTCCTGCCAGGAGATCACTACATCTTTGCCACTGGCACCGCTGGTGGCCCCGTCGTCTACAACATCACGGCCATCCGTGAATCAATGGCGCAGCGCACCAAAGATCTGGTGACGGCTGAAGCCAAGCGTCGTGCTGCTTCTAAGAAGGTAAAGCAGGATTCCATTGAGACTTTTAGCGATGCCCAGCATGTGAGGGCAGGGTCATGAGGGATCAGCGAGACGAAAGAACGTCTTTTCAAACCTTGATTGAGATGGGGAACTTGCCTCCTGATGCGCTCCTCTCGCCTTCAAAAATGAATGAGGGTTTCTATTCCAAGACTCTTCAAACAGCGCGCCAAACTTCCGGGGGGACATTTGTCTGACGGGGGGATGTTTTGTCGGTAGATGGATAGCGACTCATTTGCTACCACCTTGGCGTGATGCCGGACTATCGCACACAGGATGAGGAAGATCCTCTACTCAATATCCGCCAATTCTCAGAACCATCTCAAGAGCACTCAAGCCAAAGATGAAGGTGCCGCCAAGCAGCGCAAGTTCCTTCTTGGATGAAGCCATGGGAAGGAGGGCAGAGCCCATGATGAGGGATGCGAAGAATATTAAGGGATTCTGTAATTCCAAATAAGTGTCTATCGGCACAGAAGCCAGTCTCCCACTAGATGTAACAGAAACTTCATGTACTTGAGTTCAAGTACCTACAGATATCGATACACACTTCATGTAACTTTATTTATCTGGTGAGAGTAAATCCAGGAGTGTTGTCGCTCGATACACCTCAAGTAGGTTCTGAACTCATGGGTGTTCCTTTTGGCATCGAAAGGCTGGATAGGAACAGAGCAATGCGGGTGTCTTGAGGCATGGGCCAGACGTGACTGCCTTGAGTATTCCCCGCTGTTGCGCTGGTGATGCAGTGGTAACGCAAGACAGGCGTTTTGGCCTGTTATGTGCCATGTCTCGTTACCGCCCAAAGCCAGACGAACACTCGGAGAAACCAGGTACATAGCAGCGAACTTCTCGTTTCGCGTGTTCGGTCCCTTGGCGGTTTTCACCGTCACCGCCATGTCTGTTGGCTGGCGATGGTTATTGCGTCTTCAATTCAGCCTCAAATGTCTACCGAAGTTCGTAACTGGACCATCGTCGCCAAGGCAATGGAAGCAGCTGGTGCCACATCAAGTCAGATGTATGTCCGCGCCAAAGCATTGGCACAAGGCAAGCTCGACCCCATGCCCACCAGCGCCCCTGAAGCTCCATACAGCATTTCTGCAGCCTGAGTCATCACCGACTGATCAGCAGCCTTGCCATATCAGCAGGGCTGCAACTCCTTTATGTATCTCTAATGACCAATCATCACTTGTCAGTTGAGCAAAGGTTTCATTTGGAAGCAGCCTTCAGAGAGGTCGATGGCTGCGAGGACATTGAAAAGCTCCGTGCTCTTACGAAGCAGATCATTACTGCACAGGAGAATGAAAAGGCATTTGCTCGCGAAGCGATGCAGCAGATCCGCAAGGAGATGGAGGCATCTGCTCAGCAGCGGTTCGGATTCAACTGGGGCCAGAAGTAAAAGCTTGGATTCACTTGATCAAGTCAGTGACTTTCGCCAGCTTCCTTGGTGGTCCATGTAAAAAAAACCGCCTTGCGACGGGGTGATGCTGGTAATGATTGTCTGGAAAAAGGTTTTACTTAACTTATTTAGAACAGTATTCAGGCACTTCACGGAAGGGGGGATGTCTGCCCTTATAGCATTCAAAAAATATACTTAGGACGCCAAACATCATTACGCCAATCAATGTCAACTGACCGGTAAAGGCAAGCCTTTTCAACCATACACGTGGCTTCTGCATGAATCGAGCTTAGATCCAGAATTGGAAGCTGCAAACCTTGAGGTGTAAAAGAAAAATCTCGCCCCGAAAGCACACCATTGAAAGGTCATCAGGAAATTGCGTCACCATTCCGAGGGATTTATTTAGCTGTTTTTATTCCCTATCTGGTTGGAGGGAGCTCAGAGATTAGGAATGCGAAAACATAAGCCAAATAGCAAATATCAACAAAGGCAAATCAAGCAGTATCCAGTTGCCAATCCTTGTCTCCTCATATGTTTTGCAAAAAGGTATCTTAATTCTCCATCCACCAGCCTTTTCAATCCAATAATTATGCTCTCTTTGCTTGTATCGAATCTCTCTGAAGAAAGTTAAGTATTTTGTTTCTCGTATTCTTACCCCCAGCCTACGGTCCAGCACTGCGTCTCTCCACTCATAGCTTTCATCTTCGATAAATTTTCCTTTTTTGAAGCGACACCATGACCAGTGATGGATGGTGGCGAAGAAGTAGAAATTCATGTTGCTGGTTGCAGCTGAAGTCTATTCATTGCATAAATTTATCTATTATTTCCAAGAAAGCCATAGTCCTTGTGCATCTCCGTTCCAGCTGAGTGATATTTCCGATGGCTCTAATCCCTCTTTTGGGTAAATCGTCCTCGCCAGACTGGAGTAGTCGCCCAGATCCCAGTGGTCAGCGCACTGCAGGCTCAAAAGGAGTCACACGTTGAATTGCTCTAATCCGCCATCCGATGGGAGGGAGTTCGCGCTCAGTGGTTCGCTCGCACCAATGACTGGCAACAGGTCGAGGACTGCCTCGCCCGTGAACGTCACCTCGAAATAACCCTCGATCAAGCGCGGCGCGATGCAGCGTTCGCAGCCGAACACTGCCCCGGTTGAACCCGTGGCGACTCATCGCCCCAAACCCCGTCGCCGGAACCCAGCACGGGCCGAGATCGAGAACGACCTCCTCGAACAGCCCCGCTGGTCATGCCTCCGCCAGCAGCAACGCCTTCAGGCGCAACATCACACCCCAGAGCAGAACGCTGCTGATCGCCGCAGATGCCGGGCCCTAGTCGAGGGCGGCTTCGGCGCCGACGCAGCCTTCATGGCCCGGTGGCAACGGATTGGCGGCTGATCAACCCCCGCCGAAGGCAGGGGCTGCAAAAGCACTTTTCAAGGCGTGAGCCTGATTCAGGCGCCCATCATTTCGAACAACTCCTTGTGGCATGCACAGGCTTCCTCATCGGTGAAAGCAGGCTGCATGTCGAATTCAACGCCGAACATCGCGCGCCAAGGAGCGAAGTGCTTGAACAGAACCATGCTGCTTTCCGCTTTGCAGATCACTACGCCACTGCCGGTTTGAGGACAGTGCGTGCGGCTGATCAACTCGAAGCCGTCAATGTGATCACCTTCAGCGCCGCTAGCCATGTACTCAATCAACTTGGCGTAGGCAGCCTTTTGCCCTTCGATCTCGGGGAACTGCCAAGTGACGTTGTAGAGCTGCATCTGATCTCAAAAGTGAAGTCGTCTTCTAGCACTGAAATCTTGAACACCATGCAGCGCAGACGACCTCAGCCAGCCTCAGGCGCCCAGCCCATCTCGTTCATGCTCTTTAAGGGCTGTCACGCAAGCCAACGGGTGATCACGGTGCCTTCATAGACATGACCAGAAGCTTCAACAATCGGTTTGGTTTCTGGGTTCGTGAAGATGTTGTAGAGGACGTCTTCGGGTCCTTGAAACATCACTGTCGCTCTTTTGGGGTCGTCCTTGAAGACACCAATAAAGAAGGTCTTTACTCCCATCTCGGCAAACATAGCTTGCTGCTCAGGAGCATTCATATGTGCGCGATATTCCTCAAACGTGTTGCTGAGCTTGAAGTCCAGAACAGTTGTCTCAGTCATGGCTAGGACACGTGGAATCGCGACAGATCACTTTTAGCCAGCCTCTGGTGCCCAGCCCACTTCCTTTTGCCACGTCGGTGCCCAGAGCTTGCATCGCTTCTTCAGGTGTCGATACTGCTGATAGAAGCTCACTGAAGCTCAGCTGATGGGAGGGTATGGGAACCATGGTGGGTTTGGAGGGCAGGGGCTCTCTCTTTCCTGCGACCCAGCAGTTGAAGGATGCAGACGCGACGTTTTATTCATAGGGACGGGGGTAATCACATTCATAGTTGTGGCCGGGCTTGCCTGCTGGCTTGTCCTGTCGGGTAGGTGGACTGTGATGCTGATCAAACTTGAGCAGAAGATTCGTTCGTTACGTCGCTAACAAGCTTCAGGAGCCCAGCCCACTTCCTTTTCCAGGTGGGTCGTTTTCTATCTGCCGTGAGTCTTCCCCGCTCGCCAGACTTCGCCCCATGGCGAATAAGGACCGCAGCAACCACGAACCGCCCCAGAAGCCTGGTGGTGAGGGCTGGCTCTACAGCGAGCAATAGCAGAAGCTCTGTCACTTCAAGCCCGCGATGGCCACCGTGCATGCGCAGTGGGTTAAAGGCGCTCTTGCCTCCATCGCCGAGCTGACTGACAAAGAACGAGCGGTGCTGACTCAAGTAGGCAGAGGACTCGGCAACAGCGATATAGCCGAGGAGCTTTTCATCTCAGAGGAGACATGCAAAAGCCACCTTCGGGCAATCCGTCAAAAGGTTGGCGAGACAGACAGAGTGAAACTTGCTCTCATTGCCATCAGAGCAGGCATTTAATTCACCTGAACACATTGATCGGCCCTCTACGAGAGGCTCCAGCAACGCCTTCTCATTAGCCAATTAAGGCTGAGGCCAAGGATGTCAGCGGTAGGGATTCGGACCTTGGAACACCCAACGTGATTGACGTTTAATCCTTTGCCCTTTGCTTCTCCAACAAGAGCTTGGCCTTGTCGTAGCGCTTTTGAAAACCAGCTTTCAGTCCCGAGTGCTGGGCCATCAGCTGCGCACGGGCTCCATCCTTTCTCTTGGTTTCATAAACCCGATCACACAGCTGCCAATAAAGCTGAATGATTCCGATCTCGCGGGCGTAATCCTTCTGCTTGCGCAGGATGATCGACACCCGCTTGAAGTAGGTAGGTGCAGGGAACCACCGGTTGATCTGAGCCGACTCCATCTCCGCCTTGCAACAGGCCAGCATGAGATCAAGATCGTGTTTGTTCTCCGGGGCCTCTTGGAGAACCTCCCAAGTCTGCTTTCCATCGACAAGCGTCTGAGGAAACATCATTCCGAGGATCTCACCGGAGGCCTTGCCAGCGCACTCGGGTCCGAAATACCAATCGTGATCAGACTTGACGGTCTCTACCAGAGGCGGTTCAGACGGCTTGGGGGGCTTTGCTGAAAGCTCTGAAGCCTCAGGTATCGGTGTCTCAGAACCCTCTGCTTTGGGGTCTGAGGAACGAGGCTCACGGAAGACAGGCGTCCTTATGTGCCTCGTGCTTTTGGCCTTCTGAACTTCTCGATTGAAGACCACCTTGGCGACAACAAAAGCAATCGCCAGGACGGCCAAAAGGAAGCCAAGCAATTCCATGCCTGAACAGACCATGGGTGTTAACAGTCTGGCCGAGGTGACAGTTCATGCCCTTGGAAAGATGTGACTCACTAGGTCGGCGTTGACCTAGTTGATGACGACTGTATCGACGTCAGCGACCTGGAACAGGGTCGACACCTTTGGGTTCCTGGCACTATGACCCGACTTTTAGTGCCCACCGAAATTTCTTACTGGTACTTGGATGCTTCGATAGGGCAATGCGAAACAGCCATTTGTCGCATGATTGCTGCTACAGCGCTTTGATTGTTGAATGCGCGATAGACAGCGAGCTGTTTGCTCAATTCGTGGCATTCCTTTTGTTGGGAGTCCATGAGTAAACCGTTGACATGGAAATCATGGCCTCAGCAAGCATGGCGTGATTGTGCCAAGTGCCACAAAATTACATTGCATGAATCGAAGATCTGAACGACCAGCCTAAGTATTAATACTCCTAAAAGTTTTATGTGATCAATGATGCAGAGGTAGTGCAATCAGCCTATTAAGGTTTTATTGATATAGGAGATGGCTATGGGATTGACTATTCCAGCGCTCTCAATCGGGGTCGTTATGTATCTATTTTTTCACTTTTTGCTGCGAGGCGTGTTCGGCTAATTAATGAAGCCTGGCTAATCAGTCAGACGTTGACCGCTGCCACGAGGTCTGCCGTCGCGTTTGGCTTGAACCGGGCGTAGCTCTTCAGGTGCACTTCGATGGTGTGCCCCATTGCCTCGCTGATGTTGGCGATGGGGATATTGGCAGCGTGCATCCCCTTGGCGTAGCGATGCCGGAATGAATAGGGGGTGAGCTGCTCACCCTGTCGCTTGGCGTCTTCACGCATCGACAACCAAACCGTCCGCCGGCGCAGATAACGACTTAATGCCTCGCTGCCGTTGCCTTCACTGTTCAACGGCGGCAATTTCTCGCCCACCTGCAATCGGCTTTGCAGGTTCCAGTTGATCGCAGACCCATCTGCATCGCGCACCAACAAGGGGTGCAGCCTGCGCGGTTGCGTCTTGGCTCCCTTCGTTCCCCCCATCGACTTCTGATAAATCGTCCAGAGTTCTGCCCTGTTTGCTCCGTCCTTAATCCGGAGATACCGCAACTCCTCAGGGCGCAGGCCGTAGACGGAACAGAGCTGAATGGCGAACCGCCAGCGGTTGTGCTTTTCACCCTGAGGCAGGTTGTCGAGGATCTGGAGGATCTGCGCATCACTGAGGGGGTAACCGATGCGCTTTGGCTTCAGGGTCTCTGGGAGCGTCGCAGGGGGGAAGTAAATGGGCTTTAGGTGTCCATGTTGCACCGCCCAGTTCAGGAAGCTGTAGAGCTTCTGCCGGCACATCTGGCGCATCCTTGTGCCCTGTTCCCATTGGGCCAGGCATTGCATCGCTAACGCTTCACCGTCCACTGGGGGTCGGCCTTCGAATGCCTTGGCGCAGTTGCGCAGCACAGGCAGATAAAAGCCCTCCCAGGTCTTGTCGCCAGCGTTGGGGACGAACTCCCGGTAAGTCTCGATTAACTGGCTGAAATCCAGCTTCTGGTGACTGCTGGAGGTGTCGGCGTTTTGTGCGGCCGCGGCAAGGGTGATCTGTCCACCGTTCCAGCGCTTGAAGATCTGTTGGATGCGGGGCAACGCAAGCGCAGAACCACGCGCAGTCCACTCAAACGGGAGTGAAACAGTCCCCGCATCACGGACTACTAAGCGAATCCGGCCGCGGTTGTTGCGGACGTACCAGCTCTCTCCGCAGGTCTCTGCGATCTGACGGCGGAAGGGCTTGATCCAGCTTTCTGTCTCAGAAACGCGGGGCAAGTGAATGAGGCCGGTTGCCACCTGAAGCGTGCCAAAGCTGTGCCAAAGGCGTCAAGCATCTGCTGACACCTGCCGACACTTGACGACGTAGTAACACTGCGAAAACTGAGTGATCGTCTGGAGAGCCCCAGTGTTGGCCTTGTTATGCAGGCTGCTGGTGCAGCAACCAGTCGTTGAAGCCGCTGGTGTTCAGTTCGCTGATGCAGCTCTGCAGTTTGCGCAGATGGCTCTGCTTGATCTGGGTGAGCCGCTGCCCTTCCTGGGTTGTTGGCCCGACGCGGATTCGCTGCTGATTGAGCAGGTCCATTTCACGATCCAGATGCTCCATCAGGTTGAGCAGGGCGTAGCCCTGCTTGATTTCCTGCGCGCTGAGAGGCCTTGCGAAATAACCCATCCGCCAGCCCTTAAGGATTGCTTAATTATCTCACGATGAGGCTTGCTGGTCTCGTTTGAGCCTTGATGAAAAGGCCTCCGGAAGCCCTTGGGCCGCGTGTGAGAGGTGTCTTGTTCCCCAAATGAAGTGTGGTGGCAGCGACCTTGTGAAGCATGACCAGGTTGTGGCGAGGGCATGTCCAGGCGTAACTCGCGTGTTCAAGGAATCGCTGAGGCAGAACATCTTGGCGTCAGTTCGGAACAAGCTCGTCGATTGAGACGCAACGGGCCCAGCCGGCTGCTGGTAGCTCGGTGTTCTCTCAATCGACAATCTTGTAGAGCAGCTTGAACTGGCAGAAGCCAGCGGTGTCTTTCAGTGCTGGAACGTGAACACGGACCTCCGGCAGCGGTAGAAGAAAATCCCGGTTGGCTTGGGGCTTGGAATAAAACGCCGTGCCTGGCTTCACGGTGAAAACAGCTGCTTGTCCCGCTGGGACCAGCGTGCCCAAGAGCAATCCAGCCGTCAGGAATCGGCGCATTTGGCTCGTGGGTTGGTCTGGAGAAATTAAGAAGCGACCTTTCTGTCGTCAATGCAGGCTGCTTGCTCAGCACGAACTGGGTAGGGTCCGATGGACTGGTTGATAGGCATGGGCGATTACACAGCAGCGATCTGGGTCACCATCGGTCTGACGGTCATCCTCACAGTTCCTGTCGTCTGGCAATTTATGCAACCCAACGATGATGATTTCGGTGACCTCACCCGTAGAAAGTGAGCCAACACGACGCCGTCACCATCCGTTGCTGGCAATTGACGGGTCAAACAGCAATCGAGGACATGGTTCTCGGTGTCGATGAACGTGCTGTCCGTGATGGGATCAATGTGCTGTCGTCCGACGATTTTGATGCCTGTTTGGCCATCGTGGTCTGTCGCATGGGGCCCAATTTCTATGCCCATCTGTAGCAGGTGGCGGGGCATTACAAGGGAGATGCCAGTGGGATCTGGGACCGCAGTCGCGGCTCCGGTGCTCCCGAGGGAACGGCCTATGAGATCAAACCGGTCACTCGCATTCAGCGTGTTCCTGAGGCGTTGATCGGCCCCGACTCCCCCGAGGGAATTGCTGTGTCCCATCGGGTTGCCGTCATGCACTATCTGCTCAACATGGGCTAGGCCATGCACCCCGTTGAAAATGTTTCGAACTATCCCCGTCCTCCCCTGATTGAGCTGGTGTCCGGTTCTGTCGAGATCTGGATTGCAGGACAGGCAATCGCCCAGGATCAGCGCTACGTGAGGGTGTGTGAAACCTTTCACCCGCCCACGATTTATCTGCACCCTTCAGCATTTCACCCCGGCACGTTCCACCCCTCAACGGGACGGCCTTCGTTCTGTGAATGGAAAGGAGTGGCGTCTTATTGGGATGTGAGTGCTGTTGATGGCACCGATCGCCGTATTCGCGCGGGATGGAGTTACTCCAATCCAACGCAAGCCTTTTCTCTCTTGGCCGGGTGGATCAGCGTTTATCCCCGCCGCGTTGATACCTGCATGTTGGAAGAAGAGATGGTTTTGGCGCAGCCAGGCGAGTTTTATGGCGGCTGGATCAGCCCATGGATCCAAGGTCCCTTCAAGGGGGATACAAACCATCCCGAGTTGATTTGAGATTGTTGGAGTGAGTTGAAACAATCCAAATCACGAATCAGAGGTTTATGTCTTCGTCTTCTGCAGGGTTGAGTGGCCCGTCAGTTCTTGAGACGGTGGAAGGGAGCTGCTGAGGACTCCAGCTTGGCGTGGGCCTTGTCGGCCTTTCTCAGAATCTTTTGCGCTTCTTCGCGGGTCTGGCACTCCTCAGCTGCGAGCTGAAGGGACTCGAGACGTGAATGGGCGGTGCTTGTCTTCATCACTTCATAACCAATTGATAATCTTTAGCGTAAAACGCTTGGGACATCAAGCGATTCGGCCGAAAAAGATGTTCGTAAGAGCTTGTCAAGGTCAAGGGATGGGTGAGTGCAGGCTTGCAACTGCACTCCCAAAGCATCCCCGCAGTAGTTGAACGGTTCAGTTGCAGCCGAATACTCCAAAGGTGATTTGACTGACGATCCCGTGCCCCGTCAGGGCTTCCGTCAGCACGCCCACCACAAAGCCGATCATTGCGGCGCGGCCATTGAGGAGCTCTGCTCGCTCGAAACGTTCGTTACGGATTTGCGCTGCTGCGGCGCTTTGGAACCAGTCGTCGTTGGGGGTCGATGAAGCCATCTTTCGCTAAAATCTTTCGAAATGTTAAGCCTTGCGTAACGGTTTGTAAATAGGTTCGGCTCCCTAAGAAGCATCACCAACTGCTGTCAAGCAGCTCGGTTCGGGGCCAAACCGGAGGTAGATGCATTCGCCCCAGTCATGTCAACGTCACGAAATCGAGCCCACGGGCGCTTCTCCTCCCGTCGAATCGACGAGGAGCTTCAGGGAGCCCAAGACGCCTTGATTGCCTTTGATGGTTATGGACCCAACGGGCCGATGCTGCATGCCTCGGTCTTGCGGCGGCCTGCTGGTCGACGTTCAGTCACCTGGCTCGACAAGCTGTTTGCGCCGTTTCATCAACTTCTGGCTGGGTTCAGCCATCGGGGTTGAGTCAAGGGGTGTTGAGAACTCCGCGTTCTCGAGTCCTTCGCTGTTGGGTTCCGATGGCCAAGTGGTGAAGTTCCTCTGGAGTCAATGGACGCACTGCAGACATCAGTGCGTCATCAGTCCAATAGTCGGGACTGTCGAGCACTCCCCAGCGCAATGAGCAGATGGGCCAGAAATCATGGCTTCTCTTTTAAGAATGGCTTCAGCATGAAGCATCGCAATCCCAAGGTTTTTTGACCTACTGCTCCAGATTTAGTGTCTCCTTAGCAGCAGGCTTCCCTGCGATAAGTGCAGTGCTTCCGTTGCCTGATCTGGCTCCTATGCGCATGTTCACCAGAGTCATAAGTGAGTATTAACTTCCCCTGTATATGGTGTCTGGTGGGTATTATTTTTTATTGCATCAAAGAGTGGTGCAGATCACCGGGTGATGGGGATTGCCTTGGCTATGGAGACCGCCCCAAGGATGGGGTGGTTTTTTTTGTCTGCACCGAATGATTTATACCCTTGGTGTCTTGTGGATCAAGCCCGCTGCGGCTGGATTAGGTCAGCTGTGCATCTGCACCTGTAACCCTTGCCCTGGCGAGGACCAAGACGAAGGCAGAGCGAATCGCTTGCAACAACACCGCTGTGATCAGGGCTGATCAGGAAGCGCCATGAACATTTGTTCAGTGGCTTGGGTGCGGTCGTAAGTCACCCAGAAGGACATAGGTCCTCAATAAATTCAGACCAGCGGCCAGGTATAGAAGAAACTCTGCCCACTCCTGATCGATATTAGTCGCCACTCCTGTTTCCGATTCTGTCGCCACAAAATAAGATAGAAATGCGGCGCAGAAGAATAGAGGCCAGAAGTATCTTGGGATGAAGAAGTTGCTGCTGGAAATCCGATTTTTAATAAGAGAGGTTGTGCGTTTCCATCGGATTGAAGGCCGCCACAGGACGAGCACCAGAAGTACGATCGAGACCAAGAAAAGATTGAGGTCGAGGTGGTTCTGGAAGAACTCAAAGTTATGGAGTGTTATCTGGTTTTGGGCGTTCACCGCAGCGATGTTTTCAGGTGTTTTCCAGCCGAACAGGATTTGCCCCCAGGCAACCTCCTCGAGGCCAACAAACAGCATGATCAAAGAAATGATCGTGTAAACTACTGAAGGCAGGCGCATGGAAAAGCGCTTGCGGAGATCTTTGGAGATGAGCTACGATATCCAGGCGGATGTAAAAAGAATTAGGGCTTGTAAATACTCCAGAATTCTTCCTTCGCCAAGCAGATGCTTGTAGCGATAAATGTCCTGAACAGAAAGTTTCAGTAAAAATATCGCAGCCCATGATGAATGATGCAAGAGCAGTCATCAGGAAGGATCGTCGAGCTCGTGCTGAAGGGCTGTATTTTGCCAGCAGTGTCGTTATGAATGCTGATTTTCGAAAAATTCGTCCTGCTGCAACTAAGATCAAGCCAGCGGCACCCAGTTGCAACTCAGGCCAAGGAGAAGCATCCAGCCAAAAAGCGCTGATGAATTTATAAAGAGAGACCCCGAGAACAACGACTCCAAACCACACAAAGACCTGGCCACAGATGCGCTGCACCGTCTCCTGCCTCATCAAGCACTCTGATCGGCTCTTTTGTGAGGCGGGTGACCCTCAAAGCCATGCGATAAGGGGCGATTCACGAAGCAACCGTCTCGTTAAGGGGAGGTGATGACCCGCTCTCTTTGATTTGTGCAGGAGGGATGAGGATTCTTATCCGGTTTAGCAGGCGGCACCTCAGGACAACGATCTGGCCAGACCAGGCAGATCCATCCTGGGGGGTGGGAACTTAACCAGCCATCCTCACTTGCCGAATCGATTCAAAATCGATTCCCATCACCTTGGTCAGATAAAGGTATCCGCCCCAAGCAACAACGTTGAGGCCTAGGGCCCAGAGATAGAGCGTTCGTCTGGCTTGGGTTGAGTCTTCGCCCATCGGCTATTTCCGGTTCATCAGACACCAGGCACCATAGAAGGCCAAGCCGAGCAGGATCCACGGAAAGATTGTGCGCAGCAATGTTAATCCAATCAGAACAACCACAAGTGTGATTGCAGATTGTTTCACCATGGTTTTGCTGCTGTCAGTCATGACCTGCCAGCGGGGAATCAAAGCCATAACAACAACGATGCTGAACATCGTTCTAGGGGACTTGGCTGAGATTGCCAACCTCTAACCCAAGGTGGTTTGTTCACCATTTGATGTGTTGGTTTTACGCCTGCTAAGCCGCTACTTTTGCCTTTGCCTTTGATTGATTGTTTCGTGACTTCAGCAATCGTATTCCAGGTGAGACTTCTGCTCACGCTTGCCAAAATTGGCCTCTTTCATCTGTGATTCGTCATAAGCCCAGTCGCTGTAGATTCTTGATTCTGGGAAGCTCCTTTTAAGACGAAGAGCAGTGATACGTTGGCCAAGTAGATCGAACGACCATTTTGCTGCTGAAAGAACCTTGCCCATGACGCCTCTTTTCAACTCTTCCCATGTGATAGCCCATGGATGTCAATTGAACATTGGTGCATATGCTCATTGAGGCTCGCTTTGATTCAAGACTCCTCGACTGCATCATTGGCGTTTTGTTTCATGGCCTCGTCGCGTCGTCGTTGTGCTTCACAGTTCCGGCAATCCTGTTGATCCAATCCAAAGAAATTCAGAGGTTTGATCTCACCGCAGCAGCTGCATTGACGTCCTTGTGCAGGGGGAGCTTCAAAAGCCATGGTGGTTACTCCTTGGTGTTGCTCGGCGTTTGCTTGATCCGATCTGATAATGCCTGAGAGGACCCTCGTCGCCCCTGCTTGATGCACTGGGGGCAGTAGTTTCTCAGGCTTGAGTGCATGTGACCGCAGTTCGCACAACAAATCAGTGCCATGGCTGTCGTTGCTGATGCACCAAGCTGATTGTTGAGATCGCATCAGGCATCGGTCTTTGTCCCTAGTGATCGCCTCGCACTAGCGATGATCAGGATTGATCAAAGATCTTTTGCAGGGTGGTTCTCTCGCTCTGGAGTGAATTGGCCCTCATGGGCTTGCCAAGCGGTCTTGGCTTCCGAGGTCGATTCAAAAAAACCTTGCTGAGCCACCAGATCTGGAGCGCGACAAATGCGAGGGCGAGTAGTGCCAGTTCAGTTGCCCCCTGCATTAGTAGTGCTTGCCGCGGTTGTCGATCGCATCCGTTTTAAAGCACTCCAACTCTTCAGGGGTGTGCAACGGGGGTTTCTCCCGTTTGCCAGCCCATTTCAAAAGCAGTTGCAGCAGTCGTTTCATCCTTCAATTTTGCGCCATCACAGCCTTGTGCCATCCGGTCATGGCAATCCTGATTTCATTCAGTTCAGAATTATTTGACACCATTGACTTCAGGCTCATTCTAAGAAAAACAGTTTGTTGCTGATGACCTTTAAAGAGCTTTTAGCCAGTTTCAATCAACAAGAAACCACCTGGGAAGAGCTTTGTCTTGAAATCAGGTGTGAGAGCTGTTTTGCCTCGGTTTTTGATGAAGTTAACGAGCAAATGGGCTCGACTAGCGATGTGCTTGCCCGGCTGGCCGATGAATTTCCCAATCACTACAAGAGACATGCCAAGGAGAGAGGTCTCGATCAGCCTTGACGAAGAGGTGTGAGAGAGGCAGTAGGTCGTGACACCACCCACCAAATCAAGCAACCACGCCCGAAGAGGTCTCCCTCTCACCTCCCAACCATAGATCTGGCTCGAGTTTCGGTCAGCTCTGTCTTCAGTGAGCGGCTGCCAAGTTCGCTTTCGCTGCCTTCAGGGCTTCTTCGCAAGCCGCTCGGTCTTCGTTGTCGATGTCACCCTGACTGCCGTTCAACCGTGCCTCCAGGAATGCGATCTCATCAATCCAGTAGGTCTTGTCTTTGTCTTGTTGATCAGTCACTCGCCGGGAAAGGATCCAATCCATCGCACCCTTCATAGAGGAAAGCTGCCCTTGCGGCTGGCCCGCCTGTCTGGTTTGGTCATGATTTTGGGCTGGAGTGCTGAGAGGACGCAGAATGAGTTGATTGAACAAGGAGCACTTCGCCATCGACGATTTCTCTCCAATCACTCCGATGACCGCCCTGATTATCGATGCCGATGGGCGTTTGACCTACATGGGGGAGGACGGGTGCCGTCGTCAGATTGTTGGTGATCTTGAGCTCCTGGGCCGTCTGCGTCAGCTGAAAGCGAAGGACTGGGCTGATCGTGATGGCGATGGCGCTTTGCAGTCGTAGGTCGTCTCGACAGATCTCCCAAGATCAGCGCAAGGCTTCATCGTCCTTCGGTTCTGAAGTGAGTCTTTTGACCGATGAGCTGTTTTGCTCTCTTCACTTAATAAGAAGCCAGCCATTTGGAAGTCATGGACACAATGTTTTTCGTTGGCGTGAACGCGGGCCTGCTGATTTTGCTGATTTTTGGTCTCGTTTCAGCCAAAGCCAAGATCAAGGCTGGCCGTGAAGAGATCATCTGAGTCATGCATTGCTCTAGGTGACTCGTTGTTGATCACCTTGCACTGATCCAGCTGCGCAGGACCCACTGCTGGCCAGAACAACAAAAAATCGCCCCTTATGGGACGGCCTATGGAGCTGTGGTGAGTTTGGTATCTCTCAAGTTCTTTATTTCTGCTAACTCAATCAATAGGTAGCAGGATGTGGCCTGACTGAGTAACTCGAGACAGACGGTTCCTTTCGTTACAAATCCTTGGTTGCCTTAACGATCGCGACTTGCTGAAGTAACGCTCTCTTAAGCCGTTGCTTTGACAACGAAAGTCATGACAAGGACTGCAATCGCGACGGTGCCGGTGAAGTAGGCAACGTTCGTGTGAAGTCCTTTCATGCAGCTTCTGTTGATCGAATCAGTCTGCAGGTTTTTCTCTGGCCAATGGCTAAGGCTTAATGCCTAAATCTCCGCCAAAGAGAAGGGCCACCTTTCCTGATGGGGAGACGACCTGCCCAGAGAAGGTCGCATCAGTAGTAATTGAGGAGATTCCCTTCTTCACCGCCAGTAGGGCGGGGCGATGCTCCACTGTGGGGAGGAACTTTGGTCCGAGGACCCAGCGAGAGAACTCAACAACGAGATCTCGGAACTTCAAGCCCGAGTCGCCTTCCCCCACCACTGGAGCAGCGGAGAGCATGAGCAGCACATCGAAAAGCTCCGTCAGCTCACTTACGAAAAAAGCCGTCTGACCGATCGATCAGGCTCCTCTTCCATGGAGTGAACTCATCACTGAAGAACTCTCCTACAAGTCTGTTGGTGCCTGGCTTGCCAATGAGTCGAAGCAGCTTTACTACCAATTCACGGCTCATCAGGATGGCTCTAATGGCGAGTCGATCATCATGCGCAGCTTCCATTGGCGACCACCTGACGACCCGATCCCTCAGGGGAGTCAACTTCTGACACGGCAAGAGGCGCTGGAGAAATGGAATGCACTCAAGTCAATGGGTTGGAGGAGATGCGCCGGTCCACTTCAGTAGGGCAGTTAACGAGTTGGCCCAGTCCGTATCAGCACTTGGCAATTGGAGCAAAACCAGCGTTAGTCCAGAGTGCTGTCATGAAACAGCCGAACACTCAGCGACTCCGGGCTCTGCGGCTGTCTGCACTTGCGAGGGACAACAAGGTTGTCAATGCCATTCGCACATCAATCACTCGGGCCCCTGATGCTCTGGTTAAGGAGTTGATGGATGTTCATGGATGGCCTGCGCATGAAGCCCTCTGCGCCGTTCAGCAGCTTCAGCAAGATGTCCTCGATGACACGGCTGAACAGGCAACGGCATGAAAGAAATCGTTGGCGACGGTCAAGATTTGGTTGGGTGAGTGGAGTCCCGGGTTGGCGCTTGTCCTCGTTTGAAGTGAGGGCTCACTGGCATTCGAACCACGCCAGTTTCGTATGAATACGTTGCGACCGTTGTCCTTGCGAGGGACATGGGATTTGACGGCGTAGAAAAGACAGACTGCTACATCATTGCCGCGAATAGTCGGGCCGAAGCTGCATTGCATGAGACATCTCCAGCGAGGTGAAGGCCCCTGCAAGAACAGCAAGACGTTGTAAAGAATGCCGATTTGCTCTCAACGAGGAAGGCCGCCCCTCCCGGTGGAAAGACGGCCTAGCTCGCTCGTTTATGCATTTCTGTCGACCTAATCAGTGAAGCTGTATCCGTGAAGCGTGATGCTCTATCGAACGACAGTGAACTGAAAGAAGAAGGTCGAAGCGTCTGGCTTGTGGCAACCCTGGGGCCATTTGGTCCAGGTGTGAAGCGGGACTCCTACGGGGCACCAAGACGGACGGTGCAGAGGAGTGTCGACTGCTCAGACGCACATCAGTGTCGTCACAGACGAAGCGATCACGGTTGGGTTGAAAAGTTGGAGCAGGGGCCAGAAAAGTCAGGCTGCTTCTGCGATTTGCTCAGGTGGAGTGTCGGCCGTCATGGGCTCCTCCGATCTCGATGAACACACTCTCGGCAGCGGTGGAGCATCAGGCAATCAGCTGTCCTGCTCATTGCCTTCTGGGGCAAATCGGCCGATTGTGGAACCGGCGTGCAAAGCCCGCGCTAGATCAGGGCTGACGAAGCGGGGAAGTCTCCAGACTCCAAATCCATGTCGAATAAGGTCCGCGCCACCAACCCCAGTGGGGAGGGACCCAGCTTGAAGTGCGCACACAAAACCACATGCTCTGTAATCGCAGTAAAGAGTTCTATCTGATACGTCTTGACCAGATCTGGGCCAAGCCATGGGCGACCTGAGTAAGGCGCAGGAACAAGCCATCGCTCGGTCAAAGATGTATCTGGTCGCAGCGCTACTCACCATCCTGATGATGCTGATCGCAGGACTGTTCCTCTCTGCGGAACTCGAACAGCAAGCTCTGCAGAAAGCCGAGTCAGCAAAGCAGCTCGCACGTCAAACGGCGATCGCTCCTCAAGCCCAACGGCCGTGGACTCCGTGGACAAGGCGCGCTGATCAGGAAACCTAGGGGTGCAGCGGTAACACCAATTCTCACCGCTTAATCGAGCTCCAGCCCTCTTGGCGGACCTCCGTTGGGTCGAATAACCAGTGAGGATGGAACTTCAGTCGTCTGTGACTGCCGTTGTCTTCCGTCTCATCCCTGCCGCCCCTTCGTTTGGCTGTGGTCGGCCATGTCGAGTGGATGGAATTTCTGGCGGTGGATCAGCTGCCCCATCCCGGGACCATTGGTCACGCCCTGCGAACCTTGCAGGAACCTGCTGGTGGCGGGTCCGTCGTTGCTGTGCAGATGGCACGGCTGCAGCAGCAACCTGTCCATTTCTTTACGGCTGTAGGCCGCGATTCGGTCGGCGAAGCCTGCGTCAAGCGGCTTGAAGACCTGGGCCTTGTGGTTCATGTCGCCTGGAGAGAGGCACCAACCCGGCGTGGCATCAGCTTGGTTGATGGGGAGGGGGACCGAGCAATCACCGTGATCGGCGAACGGCTGACCCCATCACTGGACGATGACTTGCCTTGGGAGGCCCTCGGCGAATTTGACGGTCTCTTCGTCACGGCAGCTGATGTGCCTTTATTGAAAGCCTGTCGTGCAGCCGCAGTCCTGGCGGCGACTCCGCGGGTGCGTTTGCCTGTGCTTCACAAGGCCGGTGTGTCCATCGATGCCCTGATTGGCAGCGGACTTGATTCGGGTGAGCTGGTGGATCCGGATCAGCTGAACCCAGCTCCCCACACAATGATTCGCACGGAGGGTGCCGCAGGAGGGCTCAGTCTTCCGGGCGGGCGTTATGAACCAGCACCCCTCCCAGGGCCCATGGTTGAGAGCTATGGCTGCGGTGACAGCTTTGCGGCGGGGGTGGTCACCGGCTTAGCTGCGCGTTGGACCTTGGCGAACGCCATTGCCTTAGGTGCCCAGTGTGGTGCCGCTTGTGCTACACGCTTTGGACCTTATGGCTAGAGCATTAGAAACCTGACGGGTTTGAGCGTCAAATTCCAGGAGGCTCTGGTGCACGGCAGAAGTGCCAGCCCGCGGAGATGTTTAGAGCCATTTGTGTCAATAGCATTGATCGGGAAGAAGAAAATGGCTTGGACTGCTGAAGCTGGCCAGGGGGCAGATGTTCCTGGCGAACAAGGTGCCTCTCTCTTGAAACCGGTGGGCTAACCAAGCAATGTGTATGAATTCCAAAATTGAGAAGGGCCTGATCGGAGCCGCTGTACTTGGAGGCCTTTTTTTGCTGGCGCCGATGGCCAAGCAATCCAAGGAGTTTGTGAACTGCGTCAAGAACTCCGAGAAAGCGATCGTCAAGCTGACTGGAGTTGAGTTCCTCTACAAAGATGGCAAGCCCGGCTTCCTAGAGCGACCTGTTGCTGTCCACTATTGCAATGGTGGCGACATCACCAACTTTCTGACCTTGTCACACATGACCCATGGCGTTCCGGAAGAGTGAGGAACGCATGATTCTTTTGCTCTACCCAATTGGGTAGTCCAGAAGTGATATGGCCTCCGACCACCAAGCGGGTGCTTTTTGAATGCAACAAACCCACCCAAAACGCCTAGCCATTTTGTGCCTACAGGCTTCTGCTCCTTGCGGAAAATGCTGGGGATGCTCTGCTGATGTGAAGCACTTGGTCAAAGCTTTCTTGGGAAAGCACTGAGCCCTCGTGAAGCCTAGTACTGATAAATAGGGATGCAGCTCTACTTCCCCGCGACACAGTCCCAGCCCCATCGCGTTTGGGGAGTTCGCCTCAGCGTACCCAGCCTTTAGGAATGGTTAAGGAGTGAGGGTAGGTGGTTGTTTGCCCTTTACCCCTTGCGTGACTTTCGAGTCAAAACGAAAGCTCGATTTAAAAGTCACATTCAATTGATAGCAACTGAATATGCATATGGCAGTACTCCCCTTTCCCAGTAGAGTAAACCGTGTTGCATTGGTAAATTGAATTCCGGAACAATACGGCGGCTCATTCTCACGCTTGCGACTGGATATCTGACGGTGTTTGGTGTAAGGCAAATTCCTTATGGATTTGATAATGAATGGCTCTTCCTTGTGCCAGCATTGATTCTTGTCTATGCGTTGACTGTTTGGATGGAAGGAAAAGTATTCAAAGATGAATCGCTAGTATCTGCTGTTGTTAGGCCTGCAAAAAAAAGAGCTGAACCTTCAGCCAAAGGGTTCAAGTCATAGAGCTAACCCCCCCCCCGTTTTTTTCAGTAAGGGGCATCCGTAAAAGAATCAAGGCAGCAGTAGGGAGGGAAATCGCTTGAGCTTGCTATGGTGAGCATTCGCGAAATCAATGGATGCTCGATAAGTTTCCAGTCATCAGAAGAGTGTCTATTTATATGGTGCTTAGTTATTCAGGCTTAGTGCTTGTGAATAATAGCGGCTGCCGGATGGAGAATATGTGGGTTGTCTATGCGCCAATGTTTATTGGTGTTTATCTCTTTTCGAGATGGATTGATAGCAAGCTGGCCAAGAAAGACAAAGAAGGTGGCTCTTCATAAATAAGTCTTGCCTCTATGGCTTTGGTTCACTCAACCGGCCAGTGCTTCCACTCGATACCTTCAGGGATCTCAGGTGCGACGGTCAGAGCCTTCGGCTCCTCCCATGACACAGTCCACTGGGGCGGGTGACAGGGCGCTTGACTCCTTCAAGTGTTGGCTGTCTGGTGGGGTGCCAGACCTTGGAGAGCAGGTGGTGGTGGAGCTGCTGCTGGACTGGCTTGACCTGTTTCTGACGGTGGAAGAGCGTGAGGACGCTGTGCCTATGTCAAGGCAATAAAAAACCCCAGTCAGCGACTGAGGTCTCATTCATCAGCTGGGGACTGACTTTGATTGGCATCGGGGAGACAGGATTCGAACCTGCGGCATCTTGCTCCCAAAGCAAGCGCGCTACCAAACTGCGCCACTCCCCGGCGCACTTAGAGATTAGCGGTCAGCGTGCAGCAGTTCAGCGAGGTTGACACCGCTGAGGATCGCTCCCTCTGCTCTGCCAAAACCAGGCCCTTCGATCCAGTCGCCACAGAACCCAACGCCGCTGGTGGGGCACCACTGCAGCTCAGGTGGCAGAGGGTTGTTGAGGGGCCGAGACGCGCCCCAGCGCATCACCCCCAATGGCGTCGCCTGTTCCAGTGCGGCTGAAACAACCGGCAAGGCCTGCAGCAGTTCGGGCAACAGGTTCAGAAGGCGTTGTTGCTGCTGGGCGAGCAGGCGGCTCTGGCTTTGGGGCGTGATTGCTTCTCCGGAATCCAAACCATGCACCACTAGCCCCCAACGTCCATCGCTTTGTTGCTGCAACACGAGCCGTTCCACCTTCCAGCGTGCTTTGGCGGCGTCGTTCAACCAGATCTGAGCCGGAAGCCTTTCACCGTTGAGCGCGAGCTCGCCCAGGTCCACCATCAGGTTCCAGCGCACCTCGGCTTGGCTGTGTTGCAGCAGGCTCAGTGCCGTATCGAGGCCGACGTCTACCCCCTCTTCAACGGCTGATCGCAAGGGGACGTCGTTCCAGGCCAGCATCTTCAGCGAGCGGGGATGGGCCAGCAAGGTTCCGCTGAGCACAAGGCGCTTGGCCATGAGGCACCAGCTTCGATCCTCGTTCTGCAGCAGCCAATGATCCTGGCGTCGCTCCAGCCAGCGCACGCGGGTCTCGAATTGGCGACTCAGTTGTATGGAGCCAGCAGCATCGAGCAGCGCCTCGCAGATGCTGGCCATGCAGGGAATCCCATGCCACCAGCCCCCCTCCGGACAGGCTTCAGGCCAGTTGGCTGGCGATAAACCTGCTTGGGCGTCGAGCGAAAGCACAGCTCGATCGTCATGCTGAAGAACACCTGCTGAGCGCAACGGCGCTAGCAGTTCCTCCATGCTCTCCGGAAAGAAATTACTGAGTGCAAAGCCCGGTGCTCCATGGTTGAGCAGCCAGCTGCTTTGTTCTCGTCTTCTGCGGGTGGCTGCACGGCCTCCCGGGCCCCGTCCAGCCTCAATCAAAGCAATGGTGAGATCCGATCCCAGCTGCTGGAGCCGGCCAATCAGGCTGCAACCAGAGAGTCCTGCACCGATAACGGCGAGATCAACCTCATTCACAACCGCTGAAGTCTCCGCCGTTGATCACATCCAGTAGCGCTCTGCGGCAACCCGAGAAAACAAACCACCCAGCAATGCCAGAAGAATCGTGACGCCAAAGAACGCGAAATACGCCATCTGAACTGTTGGCCTGGTCATAATTCCGGGCTTTCTAACAGCCGTTGGGTTGTCGGCTCGCTTGAGTTACGAGACGAAATCAAAGCGCTGGTATGGGTCGCCTGAGATTCGAACTCAGGACCAGCCGGTTAAAAGCCGGATGCTCTACCGCTGAGCTAGCGACCCGTGCCCGCTTGGGCATGCCATTTCGGCACCAAACCAGGTTATCACTCAGGTCGCCAGGGAGACTGGTGGCTTCTGAACCATGGCCATGACTGGCTCTAAGCCCTGGCCCGATCCCCAAATCGATGCTGACGCCTGGGTTTCTGAGTCCGCCGTAGTGATTGGCAATGTGCTGATGGCAGCGGGCAGCAGCCTCTGGCCCACAGCTGTTGCGCGCGGCGATCTCGAGCGGATCATTATCGGAGCGGGCAGCAACGTTCAAGACGGTGCCGTGCTCCATGGCGACCCGGGGCAGCCGGTGCGACTCGGTGCCGACGTCACCGTTGGCCATCGGGCCGTGATCCATGGCGCCACGCTCGAGGATGGATGCTTGGTGGGAATTGGTGCCATAGTTCTCAATGGCGTCACCGTCGGTGCCGGTGCCTTGGTGGCTGCTGGTTCTGTTGTTACTAAGGATGTTCCTCCCGGCACCCTGGTGATGGGCGCGCCTGCGGTGGTGAAGCGGGAGTTATCGCCTGAGGCGATCGACGAGCAGCGCTGCCACGCCCAGCGCTACGCGCGATTGGCGGCATCACACGCCTAGATCAGGCCTTGAATTCAACCCCCTGATTGCTGCGAATTCGATCAGCTTTCAGGGAAGGTCGTGGGATCAACGGAGAAGTCCGTAAGATCAGTCACACTGAATTCCGTTTTCAAGAATGGTCCGAGTTGCCATCGGTCTGGTCCTCATCCTGGTGATCGTCGGTTACTCGGCCTTCAGCGTTATCACCACAGGCCAAGTGCTGGGCATCGACGCCCGCCTGTTCCTTGTAGTTGCCCCGATCCTGGCCGCTGTCAGCTGGGCTGCTTTCAACATCGGCCGCGCTGCTGTTGGTCAGCTGCAGCTGATGCTCAAGCGCAGCCGCGCCTGATCCAGGCAACCGAGCTTCGTAGGCTGGAGGCTGCTTGACGCAGCAGGTTGTCTCAATCTCCTAATGTGAATGTTATTGGTGCTGGTCTGGCCGGTACCGAGGCGGCCTGGCAGATCGCCCGTGCAGGAGTAGCGGTAACACTAATTGAGATGCGTCCGATTCGACGCTCCCCAGCCCACCACAGCAGTGATTTTGCTGAATTGGTGTGCAGCAACAGCTTCGGTGCCCTGAGCAGTGACCGTGCTGCAGGCTTGCTGCAGGAAGAGCTGCGCCGTCTCGGCTCATTGGTGATCGGCACGGCCGACACCCATGCTGTTCCGGCTGGTGGTGCATTGGCGGTTGATCGCGGTCGCTACAGCGCTGCCCTCACCGAAGCCCTCGATCAGCATCCCCTGGTCACGATCGAACGGCGCGAGCAACAGGCCCTGCCGCCCGATGATGCGATCACCGTTCTTGCGACGGGGCCGCTAACGAGTGAACCGTTGGCGGAGAATTTGCGCGAGTTCACTGGACGCGCCGACTGCCACTTTTTTGATGCGGCCAGCCCGATCGTGCATGGAGACAGCATCGATTTGTCGGTGGCCTTTCGCGCCAGCCGCTACGACAAAGGCGATGCGGACTACATCAATTGTCCGATGGACAAGGAGCAGTACCTGGCGTTCCGTCAGGCCCTGCTGGAGTCTGAACAGGCGGAACTCAAAGACTTCGACAAAGACGACGCCACGTTCTTTGAAGGCTGCCTGCCGATTGAGGAGTTGGCGCGTCGTGGTGAAGACACCATGCGTTATGGCCCCCTGAAGCCGATCGGGCTCTGGGATCCCCGTTGGGGTGATGTGAACGATCGCGATGTGCGCCGGGCCAAGCGCGCTTATGCAGTGGTGCAGCTGCGGCAGGAAGACAAGGACGGTCGCCTCTGGAATCTGGTGGGTTTCCAGACAAACCTCAAATGGGGTGAGCAGAAGCGAGTTCTGCAGATGATTCCCGGGCTGGGTCAGGCGGAATTCGTGCGTTTCGGGGTGATGCACCGCAACACTTTTCTTGAATCGCCGCAGCTGCTGCTGCCCACCCTGCAGTTCCTCCAGCGCCCCAACCTTTTGGCTGCAGGCCAGATCACCGGCACAGAGGGCTATGCCGCCGCCGTGGCCGGTGGCTGGTTGGCCGGCACCAATGCGGCCCGTTTGGCCCGGGGCTTGGAGCCCATTGATCTGCCGGCCACCAGCATGAGTGGAGCTCTCACCCATTTCGTCAGCGAGGCACCAACGGCCAAGTTTCAGCCGATGCCACCCAATTTCGGCCTGTTGCCAAATCTTCCGGAACGAATTCGCGACAAACGGGCTCGCTATGGCGCCTACCGCGATCGTGCCCTCCAAGATCTGGAGCCGATGCTGGTCCTCCAACCCGAGACCGTTACGGCATGAACACTCCTGCGGAGGCTCGCCGCATTGAACAGCGCTCCTTGCGCTTCGGGGTCGGAGCCAACGCAGTGATGGCATTGGCTGGTTTTTCCGCCCATGTGCTCACCGGATCCTCGGCCCTGCTCTTGGATGGCCTTTATTCCGCCGTGTTGGTGGGCTCGTCCTTGATTGCCAGTCGCATCACCTGCAATGTAGTGCGGCCGCCGCATCGAGCCTGGCCCTATGGCTATGAAGGCCAGGAAGCTTCGTATGTGCTGTTTCGCTCATTGGTGATGCTCGGGGTAATCGGCTTTGGCGTCGGCAGCGCCAGCTCCACCTTGATCGACTGGTGGCGTGGCAACAGCATCGCGGCGCTGCACCTGGAGCCGGTGGCGCTCTACACCGCTTTGATGACAGCGTTATGCGGCCTGCTGGCCTGGCGGCACCGCCGCGATTTGTTCCGCACGGGGCGGGTGTCGCTGCTGCTGCTCACAGAGGCCCGCAATGCCCGGATTGATGCCGTGATCACCCTGGCCACTGGTCTGGCCCTTTTGGCGACTCCCCGTTGCTGGCACGGCGTTGCCTGACCTGGCGCCGATCACCGATGCCCTGCTGGTGCTGCCGGTGAGCCTGGCCCTGCTGCGCGAACCGCTGGCGGCGCTGAGGGATGCCATGGCCCAAGCTGCGGGCTGTGCCGCCGACCCGGATGTGCTGCAGCGCACACGGCTGGTTTTGATGCAGGAACTGGTGGGGCTTCAGCTGCAGATGATGGATTTCACGGTGCAGCAGCTGGGCCGCACGGCCTTCGTCGTGCTTTAAATCAATCCGCTTCAGCCCCAGGAAAGTCGTGTGATTGATGGGTTGCGCCATCACATCGATGCCCGCTGCAGTGCCGAACTTGGACGTCCCGTGCGCTTTGAGGTGATCCTCACGGTGATGCCGCCGATTCACCGCCAGGATCAAAGGCCGCAGACGGCCCCTTAGCGTCACCTCCAAAGAAGCGATGCCATGAGCGAGAACCAGCAGTGGGATGCCGTTGTGATCGGTTCCGGCATCGGTGGTTTGGTTACCGCCAGCCAGTTGGCGGCCAAGGGAGCCAAGACCCTCGTCTTGGAGAGGTATCTGATCCCCGGCGGCAGTGGCGGTGTCTTCAAGCGCGAGGGCTACACCTTCGATGTGGGGGCCTCGATGATCTTTGGCTTCGGCAAGAAGGGTTTCACCAACCTGCTCACCCGGGCCTTAGCCGATGTGGGGGAGCACTGCGAGACGATCCCCGACCCAGCCCAGCTTGAGTACCACATGCCCGGTGGGCTGCGCATCGCGGTGGATCGCGACTACGAGCAGTTCATCGCCGACCTCACGGCGCGGTTTCCCCATGAGGCTGAGGGGATCCGCCGCTTCTACGACACCTGCTGGCAGGTGTTCAATTGCCTCGATGCGATGCCGCTTCTCTCGCTGGAGGATCCGGCCTATCTCACAAAGGTGTTCTTCAAAGCGCCTCTGGCTTGCCTGGGACTGGCGCGCTGGCTGCCCTTCAACGTCGGTGCGGTCGCCCGCCAGCACATCAAGGACGAGCAGCTGCTCAAGTTCATTGATATCGAGTGCTTCTGCTGGTCGGTGATGCCGGCGGATCGAACCCCGATGATCAATGCCGGCATGGTGTTTTCCGATCGGCATGCGGGAGGGATCAACTACCCCAAGGGAGGCGTCGGCGTGATTGCCGAAAAGCTGGTGAAGGGATTGGAACGCCATGGCGGAGCCATTCGCTACAAGTCCCGGGTCACCGAGGTGTTGATCGAGAACGATCAGGCGGTTGGCGTGAAGCTGGCCGATGGCGAGGTCATCCGTGCCAAACGTGTGATCTCGAATGCCACTCGCTGGGACACCTTCTCGGGAGCGGCTGATGAGCAGCACCGCTCTGGCCAATCTCTGGTGGATGCCGCCCACACCCCTGGCAAGGAGCAGTTCTGGCGCAAGCGCTATGTGCCGTCCCCCTCCTTCCTGTCGCTGCATCTGGGGGTTCGGGCTGACCTGATTCCGGCCGGTACCCACTGCCATCACCTCCTGCTGGAGGATTGGAACCGGATGGAGGACGAGCAGGGGGTGATCTTTGTGTCGATGCCCTCGCTGCTGGATCCGGATCTGGCTCCGGCTGGGCATCACATCGTCCACAGCTTCACGCCGTCCTCGATGGAGGCCTGGCAGGGGCTGACCCCCAGCCAGTACCGCGACAAAAAGGAGGCGGATGCGGCGCGGTTGATCCAGCGCCTGGAGGCGATCCTGCCGGGCCTCGCCGATGCCATCACCCACAAGGAGATCGGTACGCCCCGCAGCCACCGGCGTTTTCTGGGTCGCTTTCAGGGCAGCTATGGCCCGATCCCGGCGATGCAGCTCCCGGGGCTGCTGCCGATGCCGTTCAACCGCACCGGGTTGAAAAACCTCTATTGCGTGGGTGACTCCTGTTTCCCCGGCCAGGGCCTCAACGCTGTGGCCTTCAGTGGGTTTGCCTGTGCCCATCGGGTTGGTGCTGACCTCGGCTTGAACCCCTGGGCGCTGCCTGCCTGATCTTTTGCTTAGCGTTATTCGGAGTAGGAGTTGGGATGTCGCCTGAGTTTCAGCCGTCGTCGGACGATCTAGCCCGCTACCTCGAGCAGAGGGGTGAGCTGACCAAGCCTTGGAATCTGCAGATGCTGCGGCTCAAGAAGCTCAAGGAAGCCAAGGACTCGATGAACCCTCAGCTTTATCTCGAGAAGGTGCAGGAGGCCCATGCCGATCTGATGCGTCTCGGCCAGTTCTGGAAAGGCCGTGAACAGGAGGTGTTTGGTGGCACCTACCAACCGTCTGAACTCATTGAACCGCTGCCGGGTTCTCCGGACGACCGATGAGCAGCATCGAACTTTTCGGGCTATCTCCCCTGATCCGCTTCACTCTGCTCAGCCTGTATGGGGCCTTGGTGTTGCCCTTGCCGTTGCTTGCCCCGGCGGAGTCGCGCTGGCTGATGGTGGCTGGTCTGTTGCTGGGCCTGGTGTTGGTGATTGGTTTGCTGAGTGAACGGGTGGAGACCGATGCCGAAGGCATCCAGGTGCGTTACCCAGCCTGGATTCGCTGGTTTCTGCGTCGCGGCTGGTCCATGCGTTGGCAGGACATTCGGGCCTTGGTTCCCGTCGGCACCAGTCAGGGGGGAACGGTCTATTACCTAAAGGCAGCCGATCTACGCCACCAGCTCTTGCCGCAACGCATCGAGCGTTTCGATCGATTCCTGGAGCTTCTGGTGACTAACACCAATGTTTCGACCAAGGGCATCGGGCGTTTGACGCCGCCCTGGACCTATCAACTGTTGGCAGGATTGGCCGTTGTGATGATTGCCGGCGAGTTGCTGACGTCCCTGGCGCTGGCCCAAAGATGGATCAGTTTGCCGGCGGGTTATCCAGGCTAATGACAACTGTTTTTCTGAAAAGAAAGCCCCGATAGTGCTGACGGGGTGGTGTGTGTGAGGTTTGGTCGGGAAATTAGGTGGCTGCATTCAGCACACCCTTCCTTCCTTTATGGGTCTTGTATGACTTTCGGTCTGTCTTAGAGACGCCCTTGGCAAGTATCAGGCTTCCCGACGCATCTTTCAGGCATCAGCGACCCACTTGCATGCGCCAACGATGATGGGAGTCCAGATAGCAACGGCTACCGCGATGGTGAGCATTGGCAGCATGGTGTTCTCCTCTCTGAACACACCATCTCCGTTCCTGTTTGAGAAAAACTCCCTCATTTGAGGGATTTGTACGCCAGCGCAGCTCCCCAATTCCAGGGGTGCGGTCCCACGATTCCCTCCCAATCTGGAAGTGAAACGGTTTCACGATTCAGACCGGTATTGCTGCTTCGATCTCCCAACCTTCATTGGCCAGCTCTTCGCTCCTTTGGGAGGCGTCTTCAGACGCAACATCGATGAGGAGAAATCTCTCTCCTTGGTTGCAATACAGCCTGGTTAATCCGATCACGGCGGGGGCTCCCGGGTGTCGACAGAACCATCTTGACCGGCTTCCGCTGATCAAGCAATGAGGACGGCCCTTTGGACAACTCTTGATTTTGTCTAGATGTCTGGAGTTGCCATCTTTCGTTCAGGCGTTGGAATCGATCCAGTTGCTCCGATGGGATGACAACCGAACTCACCAACCTCCCCTGCGGAACGGTTCAGCTCAAAGTCTGCTCGAATCACCTCTGTGAATTGGGTTGGGTGACGTCGCACCATCTGGTCCCGCCCAAAGAGGCCCAGCTGAAGAAGGCCCTTCGTCACCAAAAGACCAATTAATCCTTCTTTAAAGGGCTCGAGGCAATGGATTGGGTTGGGGTGGATGTTGATTGGCGCTGACCCCACAATTCCAGTCTCCGACTGGAATCAATTCACTCGACTTAACTGGCTGGCAGGTTGTCGAGGCTGAAGCGGTAGCCCCGCTGACGCACGGTGGTGATACCACCGCCCTCGCCAAGGCCGGCCTGCTCCAACTTGCGGCGCAGAGTCAAAACCTGGGTGTCCACGGAGCGGGGCCCACCGCTGAATGGAGGCCAGGCCATCCGCAGCAGTTCCTGACGGCTGCGCACCAGCCCGGGCGGCATCAGCAGGGCACAAAGCAGAGCAAATTCACGCGGGCTGAGCTCCACCGGCTGCTCCCGCAGCGTCACCTGGCGCAGCAGTAGATGAACTTCCAGCGGACCAACGGTGACCCGTTCCTGCAGGCCGCTGTGGCCCCGCTTCAGCAGGGTGCGGCATCGAGCTGCCAATTCTTCGAGGCCAAAGGGCTTGCGCAGAACATCATCGGCACCGTCATCCAAGAGGCCCACCACCGGCTCTGCACCGGCACGTGCGGTCAGCACAATCACCGGGCAACGCAGCTGCTCAGCCAACCGCAGGGCGGAGCTGCGCTCCAGCAGTTCTGCACTCACCAGCAGATCGGGTAACTGTTCTTGACAGACCTCCAATGCTTCAGCAGCACTCGCCACTGCTGCGGTGAGATGACCATCCTGCCGCAGCCGCTGTACCAGCACCGTGCGCAGGGTGGGATGTGGCTCGACCACCAGCACCCGAGATGGTTCCTGACCGGTGTTTGCGCTTGGCATCACCACCGGATCGCTGCTGGCTGAAGATGCTTCCGCCTTGAGGTCGTGGGGAGTGGAGGTCACTGGATCGGCCGAGGCGCGCCTACGCTAAGCCGAAATTCCTTGCAGGCTGGTAACAGCGGCTGCTGTTGCATCTCATGACATCACTCGACGACCCTGAATCCATCCGTCATTTTCAGTCGCTCTGCGATGCCTGCCAGGAGCTGACCACCAGATATCACACCCCTTCAGAGTTGCGGTTGTATTCCGATGGTTACCTGCATGCGTTGCGAAAGTCAGGAACTCTTGATCCCCGCTCTCAGCATCGCCTTGAGCAATTGATCGATCGCTGGATCATGGATCCCTCCAGCTTCATTGGCCCTGACGGGGATGTGAGCACCTTGTACATGCGTCATCCCCAGGGTTATTGAATTAGCTGGCGAGCGCGATTTCCAGCTTTTCGCGAAGTTCTCCGGAGTTATACATCTCGATCAGGATGTCGGAACCGCCCAAGAATTCTGCTTTTACATACACCTGAGGAATGGTGGGCCAACTGGAAAACTCTTTGATTCCCTGACGGATTTCAGGATCGGAAAGCACGTCGAATGTTTCGAATGCCACACCGAGGGAGTGCAAAATTTGCACCACATTGTTTGAGAATCCGCACTGGGGCATCAGCTTGGAGCCCTTCATGAACACGAAGATCGGGCTGGAAGCGACCAGCGTTTCGATGCGAGCTTTGGTGGAGGTGTCCATCGTTGAGCGTGGGTAAAGCGTTATGCGGACGCAGTGTCCTAAGGGGTTGAGGTGTTGAGGGCGAGGGCATGAATCGCTTCGCTGGCCAATTCCTGCTGCAGCGCGCTGTACACCATTTGATGTTGACGGATGCGTGAAAGGCCGGCAAAAGCGGACGACACAACTGTCACTTGGAGGTGATCGCCGCCACCGGTGAGGTCTTCAACAGTGACGTTGGCGTCGGGAATGACCTGTTGGATCGCTGCTTCAACGGCATCCGGCTGCACCATGGCGGTGGTTACGTAAGGGAGAACTGGCTCAGATGTTGACAGACCGGCTCATTGGCCGGCTGCTGATGCGCCCCGGAATTCAGTTTCAACGAAGCCCAGTTCCAGCAGGCTCTGATAGGCCTTTTGTCCCTGGGGTTTGGCGGGTGTCATCAGCTTGACCACCTCGACAAGCACTGGAACAGCCACTTCGGGCTGGTTCTGACGGCGGAACAGGGCGGCCAGGCGGAGGTTGGTTTCAGCCAACAGTTCAAGGGCTTCACGCCCCTTGGTATCCATCTCACGAGGAATCCGAGCATCCAGCCCGCGGAAGGCACCACTCAGGTCGCGGTAGAAGGCCAGCAGTTGCTTGGAGGCTTTGCGGGCTTTGTCGTAATCGGCCCGTGCCTCAGCCAGATCTCCCCGGCTGGCGGCGGCATCCCCTGCGGCAAGCATCGAACGGACGGCCGCTGGGTTGAAACCACCCTGGGTCTGAGCCAGAACGCGGTTCTCGGCTGATGTTTGGGCGATGCCAGGAGCGGCGGTGACGCCCAGGGTTGCCACGAGTGCAGCAGTCGTCAGCAATGTGCGACAACCCATGAGACCAGCAAGAAAACGTGCGCGGACTTTAGAAGCTTTGTAGGGGTCGGCCAACGGCAGCACGGGCCGCTTGTTCAGCCGTATGCATTGCAGCAGCGAGGTGGCTGTTGAATTTCCGCGTCGCCTCGCGATCTCCCTTGGCTGGCACGGTGAGCGGTTCTCCGAAACAGATGGCTGCTCGGCTGAAAGGCCGTGGTGGGGCCTGGCTGTAGCCCAAACCAACGGGAACCACAGGAACGGAAACGCCGCGGCTCTGGGCCAGTTGGGCCAGACGCACCAGGCCAGGCCTCAGTTCAATCGCCTCGTCCTGCCGGTGAATCCTGCCTTCGGGGAACATCACCACCTGCTGCCCGTCGGCCAGCAGGTCGATGGCAAGACGCAGGGTGGTCATCGAGGGCCGTCCCTGGTCCACCGGGAAGCAGCCGAGCCGTTGCAGAAACCAGCCCTGCAGCCCACGCATTTCGGTGGTGGTGACCATGAAGCGGCAGTCGCGTCCACTGACCCGACGGCCTGCTGCCATCGGCAGCATCAGGGCATCCCAGCGGGCGCGGTGCGTTGGCGCCAGCAGTACCGGACCCTGATGGGGAAGATGTTCTGGGTTCAGCACCAGGCGCTCACGGAACTGAAAGCGCAGCGCCAGATCCTGGGTGGAGAACATCGCCAGGGGGGCCCAGAAGCTGTCGATACCGACACTCAGGCTGTTTTCTCGTGTCGCCAGGGCCGCTTGCAACGGGCTGATCGAATTCGGTGCTTGAGAACCTAAATCCCTCAGGCAAAGCTGCATAGGATCCGGCCAACGACAGCCCCGACATGGCCAGCCTCGGCGTCAATATCGATCACATCGCCAACATCCGTGAAGCACGGCGAACCGTCGAGCCAGACCCGGTGTCAATGGCATTCATCGCCGAACTGGGTGGGGCTGATGGGATCACCGTTCATCTGCGGGAAGATCGGCGTCACATCCAGGATCGGGATGTGGAGTTGCTGCGCCAGAACGTTCGCTCCCGCCTCAATCTGGAAATGGCCGCCACCGAGGAGATGGTGGCGATTGCGCTGCGGATCAAGCCCGACATGGTCACCCTGGTGCCCGAACGGCGGGAGGAGGTCACTACGGAGGGGGGCCTAGATGTGGCCGGACAAGAGGCTTCCCTGGGCGGCATTGTGCAAACCCTTCAGGCCGCCAGGATTCCGGTGAGCCTTTTTGTGGATCCGGAGGCCACCCAGCTTCAGGCCTGCAAAAACACGGGGGCTTGCTGGGTGGAATTGCACACGGGCCGCTACTCCGATGCCGATTGGAGCACCCAGCCGCAGGAGCTGGCGCGCTTGCAGGAGGGCACGGCCATCGCCCGGCAGCTCGGTCTGCGGGTCAATGCCGGCCATGGCCTCACGTATCAGAACGTTGAGCCCATCGCGGCCATCCCCGGGATGGAGGAACTCAACATCGGCCACACGATCGTGGCCCGCTCAGTCGCCGTCGGACTGCAACAGGCTGTGCGGGATATGAAGGTCTTGGTTCAGAATCCCCGCCTTGATCCCCTTTTCGGACAGGCGCCCGGATGACCACTTATCACTTCGTTGCAGCCAGCGAGCGATTCCTCACCGTGGAGGAGCCGTTGGAGGAAGTGCTGCGGGAGCGCCAACGCAACTACGCCGAAACCGGCAAGACCATCGATTTCTGGCTGGTTAAGCAACCGGCCTTCCTGTCTTCCCCCGAGCTGGCTGAGCTCAAGGCAACTATTCCCCAGCCCGCTGCCGCCGTGGTGTCCACCGATCCCACCTTCATCACCTTCCTCAAACTGCGTTTGGAGTACGTGGCTGTAGGGGCCTTTGAGGCACCATCCGCGGGGATCCCCGATGCCCTTGCCGCTGCCGTCTGATGAATCCCAGTTCCCTTCCCGTTCAGCAGCGCATCGCACTACTGGTGCAGGCCCTCGATGGTGCAGAGAAAACCAACAAGGCGTTGGCCACCTGTGCCGACGGGGACGCGATGGTGGATATCCTGCTGGGGGCTTCGGCAAAGCTGGGGTTGGGGCTAACCCGCCGGGATCTCACGGAGACGCCGCCGATTCGCGACTGGATCTGGTTCAAGAACAACGACCCGTTGGTCACCGTGGGTGATGCCAAACCCCGCTATCGCCGCGAAACCCCCGAAAAGCCCAAGCCAGACCCGAGCCAAGCCAAAGAACGCAAGCGCTTTCTCGGTTTGTTCTGATCTGCATTCCCAATTCTCGGCGCTGCCTGGCTGAGTATCAGAATTGACGCATCTCCAGGTTGTTGCTTTGAACCTGCGCAGACACCGGCACTGGGTGATTGGAGATGTGCATGGCTGCCTTCAGCCCCTTTGCCATCTGCTCGCCAGCCTGCCGCCGAACGACCATCTGGTCTTCTGCGGGGATGTGATTAACCGGGGTGAAGCAATTCCGGCAACGATGGATCTCGTCTGGGACCTGGTCCAGGCCGGCAGTGCCACATGGCTGCGCGGGAACCATGAGCAAGACCTTATTGATGCCCTGGAATCCCGGGACTGCTTGAGTCAACACGCCACCTATACCCAGTTGGGCGACAGCAGCGCTCGCCAATGGTTGCCACGTCTGCAACAGCTTCCGCTCGTTTACCGCGGTGACGGTTGGTGCGCCACCCATGCCGGGTTCGACGCAGCGGGCCAACCGGATCTCTCCATTCGTGATCCCTTCTGGGAGACCTATGACGGTCGTTTTGGCCAGGTTGTTGTGGGCCATACCCCGCGTCCCCAGGTGGAACACATCGGCGCGATCGTTCTGATCGACACCGGTGCGGTTTTCGGGGGTTGTTTGTCGGCCTACTGCCCGGAAACGGACGCGGTCGTTCAGGTGCAAGGCGTCGTAACCGATGCCGTGCTGGCTGGAGTTGGTCCTTGCTGACGGTTTACCGAAGCAACAGGGCTGAATTTCTGGCTCGCTTGCTCTCCCGTCAGTTGATCGAGCAGCAGCCGGGCCCCCTGGAGACGGTGGAGGTGATGGTCAACACCTGGCCCACCAGCCGATGGCTGGGGGAACAGCTGGCCATGGCCAATGGCATCAGTTCCCTGGTGCGGTTCCCCTTCCCGGGTAGTCGCCTGCGGCAGCTGGTGCGCCAGGTGCTGCATCTCCCCGCGCAGGAGGACGATCCATGGCGGGCGGGCCAGCTGGTGTGGGCTGTGCTCGAGTTGCTGCCGGAGTTGTTGGAGCAGCCCGTCGCCCAGCCGCTGCGGGTCTGGCTCACTCAGCGTGAAGGAACCGCCTCAGGGTTGACGCGGGACCGCTGGCAGCTGGCCAGAACCATCGCCGATGCGATGGACGATTACGCCTTGTACCGCCCCGATCAACTGGAGCAGTGGAAACGGCCGCGGCCCGATGACGACTGGCAGCCCGTGCTCTGGCGACTGCTGGCCCAACGGCTGCCCCGAGCTCCCTTTGGCCTGCAGGTGCGTGAGGCCGTTGATCGTCTCCGGCGAGGAGACGTTGATCCAGCCCTGCTGCCGGAGCGGCTGCGGCTGTTCGGCATCAGTGCTCTGGCGCCGGTGCAGGTGGATCTGATTCAGGCCTTGTCTGGTCTGCTGGAGGTGGAGATCTACCTGCTCACCCCGTGTCCGGATTTGTGGCAGCGCTGTGGCAGTCGACGTGCCTCGCTCGGTGATGACTGGCTGGTTCCGCCCGATGGGGGCTGGTTGGCGGAGGCGCCGCGCTTGGAGGCCGTTCTTGGTCGGATGGGCGCCGAATTTCAGCAGTTGCTGGAGGGCTCCGGTGAAGCGCAGCTGGGGGAGCGACGCGAGGGGGATCTGTTTGCAGGTTCCCTGCAGATCGCCGCGGCGGAAGAGCGCCGGCCCACCCTGCTCGATCAGCTTCAGCAGCAGCTGGTGGATGCCGAGAGCCTCCCTGAACTGAAGCGTTACCCAAGCGATCAGTCGCTGCTGTTTCAAGCGGCACCGGGTCCTTGGCGGGAGGTGCAACTGGTGCGTGATCGGATCCTGCAGTGGTTGGCGGCCGATCCCGATCTCGCGCCCCGCGACGTGCTGGTGATGACGCCGCAGATTGAGCGCTATGCACCGCTGCTCAGCTCTGTGTTCAACGACACGGCGGCCATCGGTGTCGATTTGCCCTGGCGCCTCACCGACCGCAGTCAGCAGAGCAGTCCCGGGTTGTCGATGGCGATGTTCACGCTGCTGGAGCTGGCTGCGACACGCCTCACCGCCACGGGGCTGGAACGTTTGCTGGCCAACCCTGCTCTGCAGGGCCAGCAGGGACTCATGCCGGAGGAGGCGGTGCTGATCACCCAAACGTTGCAACGCAGCGGTTTCCGCTGGGGCTTGGATGCCCGCGAGCGAGGCGGGGACGAGGTGCACAGCCTGCGTTGGTGTCTCGACCGTTGGCTGCTGGGGCTGGTGCTGCCGGTGGAGCCAGGCCTGGCTCCCGCAGGGGCGGCACCGTTCCAGCAGGAGCTAGATCCCGATCGCTTGGTGCGTTGGTGGACGCTGCTGGACCATTTGGCGCGCATGCTCGATCGCCTGCGACAGCCCCGGCGGTGCCATGACTGGGTGCAGCTGCTGCAGTCCCTGTTGCAGGAGCTTTTTGCTGAGGGTGGGGCCTGGGCCGATGAGGAGCAGAGCTGGGCGGCGGCCCTGGAGGAGTGGCGATTGAGGGCCCATGACTGCCCCCTGGACCTCGATGCAGCCGTGGCCTTGGAGGTGTTGCAGGAGGCCTTGTCGGTGGACAGCGGTCGCTTCGGGCATCGCAGTGGCGCCCTCACCATCAGTGCCCTGGAGCCGATGCGGGCGATTCCCCACAAGGTGGTGGTCTTGATGGGCCTCGACAGCGCTGACTTTCCGCGCCCGAGCCGCCGTCCTGGCTTTCATCTGCTCGAGCAGCAACGGCGCCTAGGGGATCCCCGCAGCAGCGATCAGGACCGCTATGTGCTGCTGGAGGCCTTGATGTCGGCACGCCGTCATCTGCTGATCAGCTGGTGTGGGCGGCTTGAGCGCACCGGAGAGCCCCAACCGCCTGCTGCGCCGGTGGAACAGTGGCTTGCCGTGCTGCAGGAGCAGTTGCAACGGGCCGGCGCTTCCACGGAGGGGTTGTTGATTACGCCGGCGGCCAACCCTCTCTCCCGTGAGAATTTCCGGCCTGAGGCGCCGCTCAGCTGTGATCGGCGCCAGCTGGAGGCCCGCCGCTGCCTGGATCGTGCTTCGGCATCGGCCAAGGATGCCCAGGGGCTGGCCTGGGCATCGCTTTGGCAGCAAGAGTTCACCGATGACGAGGCCGACGGACGAGATGCAGACGACCCGGCCCTTGACCCTGAAGCGTTGCTGGCCTGGATGCAGCAGCCCCAGAAGGCCTGGTTGAAGGCGCGGGGGTTGCGGCCTGGGGAAGGCATTGAGGCAGTGGAGGATCTCGAGACGCTCGAGTTGGAGGGGCTGCAGCGCTATCTGCTGCTCAACCACGAGCTTGAGGAGCAATTCATTCTTGGATCGGCGCCTGATTGGACGGCGTCGCTGGCGGGCCAGGGTGTGCTGCCTGCGGGGGCTGGTGCGGCCCTTGAGCAGGAGGAACTACAGCAGCGTTGGCAGGCCCTGCAACGGCAGCTGGCATCGCTCGGTCCCTGCCGGCGTGAGGTGCCTGTACTCGCCGGCCTGCCGATGCCCCTGCTCTACGCCGGTGACACCCAGGTGGTGGTGCAGCCCGGCATGCTCACGGCCGCGGCGGTGATGCGCGGCTGGCTGCAGCACCTGTTGCTGTGTGCCGAGGGATTGGCTCCTGGCGCCGGTTCAGCGGTGGTGGCGCGCAGCAACAGGTTGGCTGGCGCCGAGGTGCACTTGCGCTGGACGGTCTTGCCGACGGTTGAAGCCGAAGACCAGCTGCAGCAGCTGGCGCGGCTGGCGCAACAGGGGCTGGAGCGCTGCTGGCCGGTTCCCCCGAAGAGCGGCTGGCAGATGGTGGTCAAAGACCGGCGCAAACCGGGGACGGGGGAGCAGGACTTTCGCAAGACCTGGCAGGACGAAGGGGCAACCCCGGTGATGCAGCTCTGCTTCGGTACGGAGATCGCTGCGGAGCAACTAATGGATCAGGCCGGATTCCAGGAGGCGTGTCAGCTGCTGTACGGCCCCCTTCTGGCGCAGCTGCGTTAGTCGAACAGCTCGTCGAGCATTTCGTGCATGCGTTCGTTGGAAATCACCGCGGGCTCGCCTACCTGATGGCGAAAGAAGTAGGCCCGATGTTCTTGGTTGATGCTTTCAACTGCTGCTGCCTTGCGCACCAGCAGTTGGGCCAATTTCTGACGACGTTCGTGGGTCACAACAGGCCGGTGGCTTCCCACAACGTGCTGGCCTGATGGCACGGCAACACCGCAAGCCCCTGTTCTCTCAAGGGTTGGGTTGCATCCGTTCACAAGCCCATAAAAAAGCGAGGGTTCTTCAGGCCCTCGCTCAGGTCGTCTTCAGTTCTGGGGTGTGACAGCACCCAGTCCAGTTCGCAGCTTTCGCTAGCTGCTTAATGGAAGTTAACACTGGTTTTGAGAGCGGAGTTAAGCAGACTCCATCCATGGCCCAGCGCTTCGATGCCAACACCTATCCCCTCGGCCCTGGAGTCCGCCTGCTTGAGGCCAGCGCTGGCACTGGCAAAACCTTTGCCCTGGCGCATCTCTGCCTGCGGCTGATCACGGAGGCCGACCACGCCCTCGAGGCCTTGTTGGTAGTGACCTTCACCGATGCAGCGGCCGAAGAGCTGCGCTCCCGCATCGGCCAGCGGCTGCAACAGGCGTTGCAGGGACTCGAACAGCTGGAGCAGGGCATGAAGACTGTTGCCCCGGACCCCGTCCTGGTGGAGTGGCTGGCGGGTAGCGAGCCAGGGGAGGCTCGTCAGCGGTGGATTCGGCGCTTGCTGGTGGCCATGGAGCAGTTGGACCGGGCCGACATCACCACCATCCACGGCTTTTGCCGCCGCAGTCTTCGCCGTCTGGCGCTCAGCAACGCTGCGGCGATGGAGCCTCAGCTGGATACCGACGCCACCGCGCTCCAATCCGAGGTGGTGCAGGACCTTTGGCAACAGGAGCTGCACAGCCTGCCGCCGGAGCAGTTCAAGGCGTTGCGTCAACGCGGCCTCTCGCCCCAGACCCTGCGCAGAGGGCTGGCGCAACTGGATGGCGAACAGCAGCCGCGGTTCCGGGCCGGTGATGGCGCGATCGATCTGGGCCAGTCCCTCGCCCCACAGCTGGAGCATTGGCTGGCGCAGCTCTGGGACGACTTCGTGCCGCTCTGGAAGAGGGATCATGTTGCTCTGGATGCCGGGTTCCGTCAGGCGGCCCAGCAATGGAAAGCCCAGGGCTGTGCACCCACCACCCCTTACTCAGCCAAGCCCAAAAGCGATCGTTGCGCGCAGATCAACCAGTGGCTGAATGGGCAGACCGCAGTGCCATCGCTGCTGGAGATTGCCGCCCATGAGAAGCCGCTGAAGGAGTACTTCCACCCTGGCAGTTGGTGCAAGGTCGCGCGCAAGTGCGGTGAGACCGACCCCAGCCTGGTGACGCCGGCTTTGCAGGCCGCAGTTGCGGCGCTCTGGGATGTACCGATCGAGCGCACTTGGCAGTACCTGCTGGAACGGGGCCTGCGGGATCTGGACCGCCGCCGTCGCCGCCGCGGTGTGATCACCTTTGGCGGCCTGTTGGCCGCCATGGACCCCGGCGATGGCGCTGTTGCCTGGCTTGCCCCCCTGCAACAGCGCTACAGGGCTGTGATGGTGGATGAGTTTCAGGACACAGACCCCGTGCAGTGGCGGCTGTTGCAGCGAGCTTTTGGTGATGGTGAACGCCACCTGCTGCTGATGGTCGGGGATCCCAAGCAGGCGATCTACCGCTTCCGTGGTGGTGATCTGGCCACTTACATGGCAGCGCGGGATCAGGTGGAGCGGATCGATCACCTGCTCGACAACTTCCGCACAACGGCACCGCTGATGGAGGGGTTGAACCGCTTGATGGCTCCCGGTCTCCCCCGATCCGAACTGACGGTGCCCGCGGTGCAGCCCCGTAGCTACGCCACCCCACCCCAGGACGCCCCGGCACTGCAACTGCTGATGCTGTCCACCGAGGCGACCTCCAGCCGCAGTGCCCTGGAGGAAGAGTTGCCCCACCGGCTCGCCGCGATGGTGCTGGAGCAACTGGAGCAACGGGAGGACCTCACCCCAGCAGATCTCTGTTTGCTGGTGAGTCGCCATCAACAGGCGGAAGATCTGCGCCGGGCCCTGGGGGTCTGCGGGCTCCCCACCCGCCTGGTAACCCAGGGGGATGTGCTCGACAGTGAAGCCGCGTTGCTGTTGCAGTGGTTCCTGGATGCCCTGGCGGAACCGGGTGATGACGCCCGCCTGCGTTTGCTGGCCTGCTCGGGACTGATGAACATCGCGCCCGATGCCCTGCAGCCGGCCCTGCTGGATCAGTTGGCTCTGCAGTTGCGCGGTTTGGCTGAGGTGATGCCGCGGCTGGGACTGCTCGGGGCCCTGGCCGATCTGCTGAAGGGTGAACAGATGGCGGGGCTGTCGGAACGGGGTCGGATGCTTGGGGATCTGCAGCAGGCGGCGCGGCTGGTGCAGGAGGTGATGCACCGCCAGGGATTGGATGTGGCCACTGCGGCGGATTGGTTGCGGCGGGAGCGGTTGCACCCCAGCCAGCCGGTGCCAGAGGCCCGCCAGCCCCACAGCGATCAGGCCGATAGTGCCATCGCCGTGGTCACCGTTCACCGCAGCAAGGGTCTGGAATATCCGGTGGTGATCTGTCCCTACCTCTGGCAGTCCCCCCCAGCGGTGTCCGGTCCGCTCTGGCGTGACCCCCGCTCCGGGGAGTGCCTGGTGCGAGTGGACGTTCACTGGGGGGAGGGCTGGCAGGCGGCGCAACAGGCGCAGCAGGAGGCTGCGGCTGAGGCCGAGCGGCTGGCCTATGTCGCGGTGACCCGAGCCCAATCCCAGTTGATCCTGATCTGGGCCAGGGCCAACGGCCAGGAGGATTCACCCTTGCCCGCCTGGTTGTTCGGTGCTGAGGCCGCTGGGGCTGCGATCGACAGCCTCACCGATGAGCGGCTGAGCGATGCCCTTGCATCGCGAAAGGTTCCGATCAGCATCGATGGCCTGGTCGAGAGCCTGCCCAGCGGCAAGCGTTGGCGGCCTCCGCTGGTGGTGGAGCCATTGGCCCTTGGTTCGGTTCCCAAGCGCATCGACCGGAGTTGGGGCCGGGCCAGCTACTCGGCCTGGATTGCCTCATCCGACGACGTTCAGCTCCACGAGCAAGGTCGCGATCCCGATCCCGGCGCCGAGGAATCGATCTTGGCCGGTGCAGAACCGGCATGGTCTGAGATGGGGCCGCTGGCGGCCTTCCCGCGCGGGCCCGGGCCCGGGGACTGTCTGCACCGGATCCTTGAACAGTTCCCCTTCTCTGCGGCGGAGGCCTCTGGGCCTCGCCAACGGCTCGACCTGATCACGGCAGAGTTGCGGCGGGCTGGGCTTGATCCCGATCTTCAGAACGATGTGTTGATCGGTTTGGAGCAGGTGTTGCAGACGCCCCTGGGGGGACCGCTGGGTGCTTTGTCGCTGGATCGGCTGGGGCCGCACCAGCGCCTGCCCGAACTCAGTTTTGATCTGCCGGTTCAGCACGTGCGCACGGCTGATCTGGTGGCTGCCTTCGGCTGTGATACTAAGGCCCGTTTTGGCCGCTCCTACAGCCCGGCGCTGGCGTCGCTCTCGATCAACAGCCGCGGTTTTCTCACCGGTTCAATCGATCTGGTGTTCCAGGACCCCCAGCAGAAGCGCTGGTGGGTTCTTGACTGGAAGAGCAATTGGATCGGTGAACGACGCACCGGTGCTGAGCCGGGACGGTGCGGTCCGCATCACTACTCCCAGGAGGCGATGGAGGAGCAGATGCTGCATCACCATTACCCCCTGCAGGCCCACCTCTACCTGGTGGCTTTGCATCGCCATCTGCGTTGGCGGCTGCCGGATTACGACCCGGAGCAGCATCTGGGGGGCTACGTCTACTGCTTCCTACGGGGGATGCCCGGATCGGTGGCTTCTTCTCCAGAGGATGCTGTCGGGCCTGGGCGCATTGTCGAACCCGTGCCGCTCAATCGCATTGCAGCGCTGGATCGAGCTCTGGGGGAGGTGCCGGTGTGACGGAGCTGTTGCCCCAGGGAACCAGCACTTGGCCCTCCAGCTTTGCGGCCGGCCTCCATGCGGCACTGCGGCGACGGATCCCGCCCCAGGCGGATGGCCCCGCATTGGAGGAGCTCAGCCGCGACATGGTGCTGGCCTTGGAGCAGGGGGAGTTGACGGTGAAGCTGACGCCGGAACGGCTTGCCGTTGCCCAAGCCAGTGGCTGGCTGAAGGGGGAGGCCTCCCCCCTGCTGCTTCAGGGTGATCGGCTGGGCTGGCGCCGCTGGTTGCAGGCCATGGAGCAGGTGGTGGCCGAGCTGGTGGAGCGGGCCCACGCCCCCGTTCCAAAGCCCGACAAGGTTGTCGATCTCGAGCTGTCGGATCGTCTCAACCCTGAACAGTGCGCCGCCGTGCGTGCCCTGGATCAAGCCTCGGTTGTTCTGCTCAGCGGTGGTCCGGGCACGGGCAAAACCAGCACGGTGGTGGAGATTCTGGCCCGGGCGGAAGCCCGCCATCCCGGCCTGCGCATCGGTTTGGCGGCCCCCACCGGCAAGGCGGCAAGGCGCTTGGGGGATGCGGTGCTGGCGCAGCGGGCTCCATTGCCCTGCAGCACCCTTCATCGCTGGTTGGAGGCCGGCAGCCGTGGCTTCGGTAGGCACCGCCAGCGTCCCTTGGAGCTGGATCTGCTGGTGATCGACGAGATGTCGATGCTGGATCTGGCCTTGACCCAGGCTTTGCTGGAGGCGTTGTCCAGCGGTTGTCGGCTGCTGTTGGTGGGGGATCCAGCCCAGCTGCCGCCGGTGGGAAGTGGAGCGGTCTGGCATCGGCTTCAGCAGCCTGACGTGCGCGGCCGTTTCGGTGCCGGCGCCATACATCTCGAGCACACCTACCGCAACCGCGGTGCCCTGGCGCAGGTGGCGCAACAGCTGCGCCAGGGGGATCTCAAGACCTTTACAGCGGATCTGGCTGCTTTGCCCGAGCAGGCCAATCTTCAGGTGCACCCCAGTCTCCTGCGTCGTTTTCCGGCCTTGGTGCGGCAGCGCTGGATCCAGCGTCTTCAGCAGCTGCAGGCGCTGACGGTTGATCTCAACCGCTGTACCGAGCAGGAGCTGATGGCGGAGTCCCGGCCCTTGTTTGCGCTGCTAGAGCAGGACCTGTTGCTCTGTCCACGCCGCCGGGGGCCGTGGAGTCTTGATGATGTGCACCGCACGCTGCTGGGGGCCAATGCAGCCGGCAAGGTCGAGCGTTGGCCGATCGGCTTGCCGGTGATCTGCGGCAGCAATCAACCGGAACTCGGCTTGGCCAATGGCGACCTCGGGGTGGTGATCGGGGCAGGCTCTGAACGACGCCTGTTGTTCCAGGTTGTGGATCCGGAAGGCCAGCTGCAGGTGCGCCGTTTGCATCCAGCTCGTTTGCGGCGTCTGGAGCCGGCGGTTGCGCTCACCATCCATCGGGCCCAGGGCAGTGAGGCGGATCGGGTGATCGTGCTCTGGCCAGATCCCCTCGAGGATGGCCCGGCTGCTGAACATCAACGCCGTTTGCTCTACACAGCGATCACGCGAGCCCGTGCCAGCCTTGACCTGGTGACGTTGATCTGACGCGGGTGGACTGATGCGGGTTGAGCGTCCCTGGGGTTGGTACGAAACGTTGACCCAGGGGGACAACTATTTGGTGAAACGTCTGTTGGTTTGTGCCGGGCAGCAGTTGTCCCTGCAGCGCCATCGTCATCGCAGCGAAAGTTGGACCGTGGTATCAGGTTCGGGTGCTCTGCTCTGCGGTGAGACATGGCATGCCGCAAGCCAGGGCGTCATGCTCTCTATCCCCTGCTGCGCTGTGCATCGCGCCCGTGCAGAAGGCTCAGATCTGTTGATTCTCGAAGTTCAGCACGGTGTTGATCTGCGGGAAGACGACATCGAACGTCTGCAGGATGATTACGGCCGGGTGATAAATTGAGTTCAACCTTTGAAGCGTAGGCAACACAACCAGAGCGCAACTCTTTAGTTGCAGGGAGGTTGTGAGCCTGATTTCAGAGATCAATCAGGCGAAGCCACCTTCCATGACTGAACAGCAACAGCAGCGCGATGATTCCGCCTGCGCAGTGGATCTTTCTGCATCAGCGCTCCCGGAATCCAATTCCAATGCAGAGGTGTTCACCACCACGATCACATCGGCTGAGCCGGAATCCGGTTTTGCCGGTTTTGGTTTCAGTGAGGCCTTGCTCCGCACCCTGGCGGACAAGGGGTATACCGATCCGTCCCCCATCCAGAAGGCCGCATTCCCCGAGCTGATGCTCGGCCGCGATCTGGTGGGTCAGGCCCAGACCGGTACCGGCAAAACGGCAGCATTTGCGTTGCCTTTGCTCGAGCGTCTTGAGAGTGGCCAGAAAACACCCCAGGCCTTGGTGCTCGCCCCTACACGTGAGCTGGCGATGCAGGTGGCCGAGTCGTTTAAGGCTTATTCCGCCGGCCATCCCCATTTGAAGGTGCTGGCGGTGTATGGCGGCACGGATTTCCGCTCCCAGATCAGTGCCCTAAGGCGCGGGGTTGATGTGGTGGTGGGCACCCCGGGTCGGGTGATGGACCACATGCGTCAGGGAACTCTCGACACAAGCGGTCTGCGCAGCCTGGTGCTCGATGAAGCAGATGAAATGCTCCGCATGGGCTTCATCGACGATGTGGAGTGGATCCTCGATCAATTGCCTGAGCAGCGTCAGGTGGTGCTGTTCTCCGCGACGATGCCCCCCGAGATCCGTCGCCTGTCTAAGCGTTATCTCAAGGACCCTGCTGAGGTCACGATTCGCACCAAGGATCAGGAAGGCAAGCGGATCCGCCAGCGTTCGATCACGGTACCGATGCCGCACAAGCTCGAAGCCCTGCAACGGGTTCTCGACGCCTGTGGTGGTGAGGGTGTGATCATCTTTGCCCGCACCAAGGCGATCACCTTGACCGTGGCTGAAACCCTTGAGGCCGGCGGCCATCAGGTGGCGGTGCTCAATGGCGACGTTCCTCAGAACCAACGGGAACGCACCGTGGAGCGACTGCGCAGTGGATCGGTCGACATCCTCGTGGCCACCGACGTTGCGGCGCGGGGTCTTGATGTGGAACGCATCGGTCTGGTGATCAACTACGACATGCCGTTCGACAGCGAGGCCTACGTGCACCGCATCGGCCGGACGGGCCGCGCTGGACGTACCGGAGAAGCGGTTCTGTTCGTGACCCCACGGGAACGGCGTTTCATCCGCAACCTGGAGCGGGCTACGGGTCAGCCGATCGAAGCAATGGAGGTGCCCGGTAACACGGCCATCAACCAGGGTCGGTTGGACCGTCTGCGTAAGCGTTTAAGTGAGGCTGCTCAGGCCCAACGCCCTGAAGCCGATGAAGCGGCCCTGCTCCAAGAGTTGATGCAGCGGGTGGCCACGGAGCTCGAGCTCAGCTCCGATCAACTGGCCATGGCGGCGCTCAATTTGGCGATCGGACCCGATGCGCTGCTGCGCAAGGGAGACGATGACTGGATTCAGAACACCCGTCGCAACGACCGCGACCGCGACCGCAATTCGGGCGAGCGCCGTGAGCGGCGCGAGCGTCCGGCGCGGGTTCCTGAGGAGAACATGCAGCGCTACCGGGTTGAGGTAGGTCACCGCGATCGGGTCAAGCCGGGCAACCTAGTGGGCGCCATCGCTGGCGAGACCGGTCTGCAGGGCCGAATGATTGGCCGCATCCAGATTTTCGACAATCACAGCCTGGTGGATCTACCCAAGGGCATGCCCGAGGACGTGTTCAACAGCTTGCGATGCCTGAAAGTGATGAACCGCGAACTACAGATCAGTCAGACTTCTTGATGCGTGTGCTTCTGGCGGTTGGTTTGGTTCTGGGCCCTTTGTCTGCAACCGCATCAGACAACAGCCTAATCACCCAGTTCTGCAGAACGGCCATCAAGGCCGAGCTGCAGAGGGCTGGGACTGTTCCCCCTGAGGGAATGGTGGCCGACACCTGCCATTGTTTTCTGGCGGAGGTGCAGAACGGGGCAGAGATCCAGACGGCCCAGGCCCACTGCAAGGTCAAGGCAGCCGAGACCTACGGACTCTGATCCCCGGGGATCAAGAAGGGTCAGAGATGGCTTACCTGCAAGGTGGCCTCGGGCTGAAGCAGTGCCAACTTTTCCACCACTTGAATCAACTCGATCTGCTCGCTCGGAGTGGCCTGCCGGATCAAGTTGTTGAGCAGCACAAGCTTGTCCACTGGATCCAGCTCTCCATCGGCGGTCCAGGCCATGGCTTGGAAACAAAGGCTTTCGAATGTCATCTCTCTCTTATGTCAGGGTCTTCTGACAATGGAGTGGATGGCTTGGTTGGGGGTGAATCTTCGTAATTGCTTCTTTTTTTTGTGTTGATTCGTGCGACTGCCCTGTAACGTCATCGGGTTCACGCCTGAGCATTGGCCTTTTCCGAGCTTTCGGAACCGGCTCAAGCGATCGATCAAGTTCAACGGTTCCACGGTCAATGACCATCTACATCGGCAATCTTTCATTCCAGGCAGAGCAAGAGCATCTTGTTGATCTCTTCAACGAGTACGGCGAGGTCAAGAACTGCAGCCTGCCCCTGGATCGTGAGACAGGCCGCAAACGCGGTTTCGCTTTCGTCGAGATGGTCAACGATGCCGATGAGCAAAAAGCCATCGACGATCTTCAGGACGTGGAGTGGATGGGGCGCATGATCCGCGTCAGCAAAGCCACCCCTCGGGAGCGCTCAGGCGGCCCCCGCGGTGGTGGTGGCGGTTACCGCGGCTGAGGCTCAGGCCTAGGCCTCCATAAGGTCCGATTCCATATTCACGCAAGCTCAGCCGACGCAGCACGTCATCACTGCAGTCTGCTGGGCTTGGCTGATGCTCACGTGCGTCCTGCAACTGAGGTAAGACATCCCGCAGTCCGCATCGTTTCTGGCGCGCCAGGTAACAGTGAAAGCGGTTGAACTACCTCGATCGGCTCATGGCACCTCCTTCAGTTGTGGTTCCGTTGTAGTGCGTCTTCAGGAGTGAAAACCGTTTCGGAACGAACCCTCAGGAAAGCTTCAGCGAATCGCTCCCCCTTGATTCGGCTGATGCGCCACTTGGCGCCGCAGCGTCGCCTTGTGATTGCAGCGGTTAGCTGCTCCCTGCTCAACAAGCTGTTCGATCTGGCCCCACCCGCCTTGATCGGTCTGGCCCTGGATGTGGTCGTGCGCGGTGACCAGTCTGTGCTGGCGGGTTTCGGTCTAAGGACCGCAGGCCAGCAACTGTGGTGTCTGGCCCTTCTCACCTTTGTGATCTGGGCGGCGGAGTCGCTATTCGAGTACCTCTACGACGTGCTCTGGCGCAACCTGGCGCAAACCACCCAGCACAGCCTGCGGCTCGAGGCTTACGACCATCTGCAGAAGCTGGAGCTGGCCTTTTTCGAGCAGGACAGCACTGGTCGCCTGATGGCGGTGCTCAATGACGACATCAATCAGCTCGAACGCTTTCTGGATCGCGGTGCCAATCAGATCCTGCAGTTGATCACAACCGTGCTGGTGGTGGGCATCGGCATGGCGATGGTGGCGCCGGAGGTTGCTCTGTTCGCCTACCTGCCGATTCCGGTGATTCTTTGGGGATCGCTGCATTTCCAGCGCCAGCTGGCGCCGCGTTACCGGGAGGTGCGGGCTCGGGCGGGCGACCTCGCCTCCCGGCTTGCTAACAACCTGGGGGGGATGCTCACGATCAAGAGCTTCACCGCTGAGGCTCTGGAACTGGAGCGGCTGCGAGCAGAAAGCCTGGCCTACCGCCAGAGCAATGCCCGGGCGATTCGTCTCTCGGCGGGCTTCATCCCCTTGATCCGCTTCGCGATTCTGTTCGCTTTCCTGGCGATCCTGTTGATCGGTGGCTTCAAGGCCCTGGCCGGGGAACTGCCGGTGGCCACTTACAGCGTTCTCGTGTTCATTACCCAGCGCCTGCTCTGGCCGTTAACCGCCATTGGCCGAACCTTGGATGAATACCAGCGCTCGATGGCCTCCACGCAACGGGTGCTCGATTTGATCGACACCCCGGTTCTGATCCAGGGAGGAACGGTGCCTGTGGATCCGCAGCGGCTGCGGGGTGAGATTCGCTTTGAAGCAGTGGATTTCGCCTATGGCGGCCGAACAGCACTGCTGCAGGGCTTCGATCTGACCGTGCAAGCGGGATCGACCCTCGGCATTGTCGGGGCGACGGGGTCCGGCAAGAGCACGGTGGTGAAGCTGCTGTTGCGGTTGTATGAGCGAGATGGCGGGAGTATCTGTCTGGATGGGGTCCCCATCGAAACCCTGCAGCTTCAAGACCTGCGCCGCTGCATCGCCCTGGTGAGTCAGGACGTCTACCTTTTCCACGGCACTGTGGCCGAGAACATCGCCTATGGGTTCGCAGATCCCGATCCGGTGGCGATTGAGAAGGCTGCTCGCTTGGCGGAAGCCGCTGGATTCATCGATGCCTTGCCCCAGGGGTACGACACTCTGGTTGGTGAGCGGGGGCAGCGCCTTTCGGGCGGACAGCGCCAACGCATCGCCCTGGCCCGCGCCATCCTCAAGGATGCCCCGGTGCTGGTGCTCGATGAAGCCACAGCAGCAGTGGATAACGACACCGAAGCTGCCATCCAGCGCTCCTTGGCGCAGATCACCCAGCACCGAACCACCGTGGTGATCGCCCACCGTCTCAGCACGGTTCGCCATGCCGATTGGATTGTGGTGATGGACCAGGGCCGGATTGTTGAGCAGGGCTGCCACGACAGCCTGGTGGCCCACGGCGGGATCTACACCAACCTATGGCAGGTGCAGGCCGGCGAAGGGGTTATCGCTTCCTGAAGCAGCTGTTGTTGCCGGAAGATCCGGTGACCATGCTGGGTCCGCAAGCCGGCGGTGCAGCCATGGCCATGCAGGCCTCGATTAGCCACGTGATGCATCACCCCCTCGGGGTGTTCTCGCTGTTAGTGGCGATCAGTGCGGCGGTGCCGCCGTTGATCCGACGGCTGGGTCTGCCCGATTTGGTGGGGTTGCTGGCGGCTGGCGTAGTGGTAGGTCCCCACGCTTTGAACTGGGTCGACAGCAGCAGCGAAACGGTACGGCTGCTCTCCGATCTCGGGGCGGTGTATCTGCTGTTCACGATGGGTCTGGAGATTGATCTCGAGGAGTTCAATCGGGTCAAGCGCCGCTCGTTCATCTACGGCCTGCTGATCCTTTTGATCGGTGTGGGCACGGGTGTGTCGATCGGCCTGATGGCGGGCTTCGCCTCGGTCTCGTGCCTGTTGCTCGGCGCCCTGATGGCGACTCACACTCCGCTTGGTTACCCGATCGTGCGCAGTTACGGCGCCCAGAAGGACGAGGCGGTGGTGGTGAGCGTGGGCAGCACGATCTTCACCGACATCGTGGCCTTGCTGCTGTTGGCGGTGGGACTGGGGCTGGGCCAGGGCAGCCTCAACGGCCTTGGCCTGGGCCTGCTGCTGCTCAAGATCGGTGGCTTCGCTCTGGTGGTGGTGATCGGCATCCGCTGGCTGGGCCGACGCCTGGTGCTGCGGGGCATCAGCGATGAAAATCGGATGGTGCTCGCTGTTTTGGTGGCCCTGTTCCTGGCCTCCCTGGGGGCTGAGCTGGCGGGTGTGGAGAAGATTGTCGGCGCCTTCTTGGCTGGTTTGGCGGTGAATTCCGTGCTGCCTGAGGGCCGGGTGAAGGAACAGGTGATTTTTGTGGGTGGCGTGCTGTTCATCCCGATCTTCTTCATTGATTTGGGATTGCTGCTGGATCTGAGCAGCCTCGGCCAAAGCCTGGGCAACTTTCAGTTCACCGCGCTAATGCTGGTGGGCGCTATCGGCGGCAAGGGTTTGGCGTCCTGGCTGAGCGGACGGCTATTCGGTTACCGCCGCGCCCAGATCCTGATGATGTGGTCTCTGACGATGCCCAAGGTGGCGGCGACCCTGGCCACGGCCTTCATTGGCTACCAGGCGGGTCTGCTCAATCAGACCGTGCTGAACAGTGTGCTGGCGGTAATGGTGGTGACGGCCACCCTGGGGCCGATCCTCACGGAGCAGTCGGTGACACGGCTCAAGGATCACAGTCCCGATGCGGTGCCAGTCAGCTTCGGTGAGGCGGCGGCGGTGCTGGACGGCGTCAATGAGGTCGTCCAGCGCCCTCTGCGCATCGTGGTGCCGGTGGCCAACCCCAGCACCGAGAAGGGGTTGTTGAGCATGGCGGCCCGCCTGGTGCAGGGTTCGTCGGGGGCTGAAGGGTTGCTGCTTCCCCTCGCGATGGTGAATCCCAGCCTGGAAGAGATGCGGGGTGGTTTGAACCGGGCTATTGCCGCAGCGCGTGGACGCCTCAGCACGGCGGAGAGCATCGGTGCCCAGTTGGCTGTGCCCACCCGTAGTCTGCTGCGGCTGGATGAAGACATTGCAGGCGGCATGAGCCGCACAGCTTTGGAACAGGCCGCGGATCTGTTGCTGATCGGTGCAGCTCGCACCGATCAACTCCGGGCCTGGCTGATGGGCGACATCGTTGATGGGGTCTGTCGCACGGCCCACTGTCCGGTGGTGGTAGTGAACCTGGGCCGTGAGCCCGATAGCGGCCTGGCCCGAATCCTTGTTCCGATCAAAGACCTCTCCGCCAGCGCCCGCGAGCAATTCGAACTGGCGCTGCGGGTGATCAACTCAGCCCCGGAGGATCAGCGCGTTCGGATCACCCTGCTGCATGTGCACGACCCCCGCTTCAGCGGGCAGGACCGTCACTGGATGGAGCAGCAGCTGATTCGCTGGCGTCCGCCGGGGATTCCAGAGGAGCGGTTCCACATCGTGATCGTGCGGGGGCCCGGCATCGATGGGGCCATTAATCGCCTCAGCCGCGAACACGATCTCGTGATCCTGCGCACCCAACGCAGGCGGGTGGCTGGTCTGCCGATTCCAGGCAGTGATCGCATCAGCAAATTGATCCGCCAGCTCCCCTGCGCCTCGATGGTGATCAGCGATCCCTTGGCTTAACAGAGGCCCGCTCCCCACTACCGGAGATAGGACGAGCGCGCCAAGATGCTGCATAGCGTGTATTCCATGCCACCCACCCCCCCTGCTAAGCCGTCATCTGAGGCCATCACTTGGCCGGTCGTTGCTGCTGTGGTGGTGGGTCTCAGCGGCGGCCTGATTCTTTCGATTCCTCTGAGCCGATTGATCATGGAGCCGTCCAGGACGGCAGATCAATCTTTCGTGCTGCCTCAGCCTGTGCCGCCTGCTAACCCATTTGTTGGTTGGACCGGCTTCGGGGCAAGGGAGGTGGTGGTGCTGGGCCGAGACCGCACTGGCAACAACACTGATGTGATTTTCACGGTTCGGGTGGATGGCACCACCACGTCGATCACCCAGATCCCCCGCGACAGCTACATCGATGCTGAGGGCTTTGGTGGCATCAAGCTGAATGCACTGATGGCCTACGGAGGAGTGGAGGCGGTGGAGCGGGAGTTGTCGCGCCTGATGAACCGCCCGATCCGCTACCACATCGTGGTGCGTCTGGATGCGCTCGAAACCCTGGCCAACCTGGTGGGGGGAATCGAAGTGGATGTCCCCAAGCGCCTGTATTACGTCGATCGCAGCCAGGACCTGGTGATCGATCTGCAGCCCGGCCCTCAGCTGTTGAAGGGCAAGGATCTGGAGGGGTTTCTGCGCTGGCGCAACGACGGCCGCGGCGATTTTGGCCGGCTGGAACGGCAGCAGCTGGCCTTGAAGGGTTTGTTTGAGCAGATGAAACAACCACAAAATCTGATCCGCCTGCCGGCGTTGATCACCGCTGCGGGCCAGGCCTTGGAGACGGATCTGGGGCCGATGGAACTGGGTGGATTGATAACCGCCATGGGCACCACCGAACTGAAGGCTTCCAGCCTGAAGTCGGTTCCGTTCAATGCCGATGGCATCAGCTATCTGGACACTGAATGGCCGGCCAAGTCGAGCAGTGACAGCGAAGGCAGCCAACGCTTCCGCTTCCTGTTCTGATCAGATCAGCAGGGTAAGTGAGTGAACCACCCGACCGCAGAGATCACCAACCTTGCTCCAGCGGTCTTCGTTGACGCTGGTGGCAAGGGTGTAAAGGCGGCCGCGGTCTACCACCACAGTCGCCAGTTCATGGCGGTCGCGATCTTCCAGGTGCACGGCGTATTCCATGTCGTAGAAGGTGCGGCCATGCACCTCTCGCTCCTGCGCTTCCACCAGCTCGGCGGTGCGGCCGCTGCCGGCGGAGGCGATCACCTCACGGCGCAGCCGCTCTCCCACGGCGACGGCGCTGCCCAGTTCACTCAGTTCGTTGTCTTCGTTCACCTTGTTGATCATCAGGCTCACGGTCTCATCGCTGTGGATCAGGTCGTGAAACACCACCCGTGGTCCATTGCTCACTTGAACCTCAGTCCAACCTGTGGGATAGAGGAAGGCGAAACGGCCATCCGGGCTCTGGTACGACTGCAGTCCGGCTGTTGGTCCTGCTGCGCAGGCTCCCAGCATCAGTGACAAGGCGCCGCAAATGATCACGCGACTCAGAGACTGGAGGAGCTGCATCAGCTGGGCGATCAATCCATGAACCATTCTGCCTCCGTGGCCTGATTGTCGTGACCTCTGTTGCGGCAGATGATCTCCCCAACTCCTACATTTCCCGCATCGGCGGCAGACCACTGAGCGGCTTTACCAAACCGTTGGCCCGGCTGATTGATCAGTTCGAGCGTCTGCCTGGCATCGGCCCGCGCACGGCCCAGCGGCTCGCTTTGCATCTTCTGAATCAACCGGAGGAGCAGATCCATCAGTTCGCTGATGCCCTATTAGCGGCCCGCACCCAGGTGGGCCAGTGCCAAACCTGCTTCCACCTCTCCGCTGATCCCGAATGTGAGATTTGCCGCAAACCTGAGCGCCGCAACGGCGTGATCTGCGTGGTGGCGGATTCCCGGGATCTTCTGGCGCTGGAACGCACCCGTGAATTCCAGGGGCGCTACCACGTTCTTGGGGGCCTGATTTCGCCCATGGACGGGATTGGTCCGGAGCTTCTGCACGTCACCGAACTGGTGCAGCGGATCACCAGTGAGGAGATCAGTGAGGTGATACTCGCCCTCACCCCCAGCGTGGAAGGGGACACCACCAGCTTGTATCTGGGGCGGTTGCTCAAGCCCTTCTGTTCGGTGAGCCGGATCGCCTACGGCTTGCCGATGGGCAGTGAACTGGAATACGCCGATGAGGTCACCCTGAGCCGCGCCCTGGAGGGGCGCCGGCCGGTATGAGCAAGTACAGCGCCATTCCCCCCGCCGAGCGATTGCCGGACTGGCTGCGGCGGCCGATTGGCAACGCATCGGAGTTGGAGCGGGTGCAGGGGCTGGTGAAGCAGAACCGCCTGCACACCATCTGCGAGGAGGGGCGCTGCCCCAACCGCGGCGAGTGCTACGCCGCCGGAACAGCGACGTTCCTCTTGGGCGGCTCGATCTGCACCCGCAGCTGTGCCTTCTGCCAGGTGGACAAGGGCCAGGCCCCGATGTCGCTGGATGCCGCGGAAGCGGAGCGGGTGGCCGATGCGGTGGAGGCGATGCAACTCCGCTACGTAGTGCTCACGGCGGTGGCCCGCGACGATCTTCCCGACCACGGCGCTGGCCTTTTCACCAGCACCATGGCGGCGATCCGAGCCCGCAATCCGCTCATCGCCCTTGAGGTGCTCACCCCAGATTTCTGGGGCGGTGTGGCGGACTCGGAGCGGGCCGTGATGGCCCAGCGGGAGCGGCTGGCGACAGTGCTGGGGGCGCAACCGGTGTGCTTCAACCACAACCTGGAAACGGTGCAGCGGCTGCAGGGGGAGGTGCGCCGGGGAGCGACCTATGAACGATCGCTCGGTTTACTCGCGGCGGCCCGGGAGCTTGCACCTCAGATCCCCATCAAAAGTGGTCTGATGCTTGGCTTGGGGGAGAGCCGCGACGAGGTGATCGCCACCCTCCAGGATCTCCGCGCCGTGGATTGCCAACGGATCACCATGGGGCAGTACCTGCGTCCCTCCCTTGAGCACATTCCAGTGGCCCGCTACTGGACGCCGCAGGAGTTCGACGCGTTGGCGGAGGTGGCCCGTGAGCTTGGGTTTGCTCAGGTGCGCAGTGGCCCGTTGGTGCGCAGCAGTTATCACGCCGCCGACTGACGCCAGCCCCGCAGACTGCGGTCCAGAACGGTTGCCACATCACTACTCATCAGGGCCCCGGCGCCTCCCCAGACCATGCGCAGGGGCAGATCCCAAAGCGCAGCTTCCACATCGCGGGTTTTGTTGAACCCGCGTTGGCGGAAATAGCGCACCAGCCTGCGGTGTTGCTGCTCGTCGTCGCGGATGGCCAGCAACCGGGCCCTTGCACAAGGCGTTGCTTCCTGGGCCCAGGCCATGGTGGCGGCCCAGATCAGATCACCCACGCCAGCAGGTGCCTTCGGCATCACCCTCATCGTGTCGAGCTGCAGGCCCGTGGCAGCGGGGTAGGCCCATCCCTTCATTTCCCCCAAAAGCAAAAGACTGCCGCTGGCGGCTTGCCGGGCCACCACCAACCGCAGGCTCCACAGCCCGAGGGGGCGCCCCACCTGCAATCGCAGCAGCAGTCCCCGTTCGCGGGCCTCGGCTTCCAGGTGTTCGAGCATCGATCGGGAGGTGGCCGTGCTCATGCTGCCGCGGTCATGGCGACGACCGAACGCACCGCCTCCAGGGGCAGCGGGCCGTAGAGATGCGGGAACAGTTCGCCGGTGGGAATGGCATCGGCCCGTAGGGGAGCGTTTACTGCGGCGGGATCAATCTCCAGCAGAAGCACCTCGCCAGCGTCCGCATAAAAACGCACCAATGTGGCCTTCACCTGCTCCTGCCATGAGCAGTGGATGAAGCCCACCTGATCCAGCGTCATCCCCCGGGTGGAGATGCGGTAGCTGCCGCTGGCCTGGGCGGCCTGCCAGTCGGCCTTGAGGGCCAGGTGAAACAGCGGTTGATCCAGGGGCACCGCGATGGCATCAGCGGGGAAGTGATGTTGCTGCCCCCCGGCATTCCAGGGGTCGGCGCGCTGCATCAGCCGCTCGAATCGGGGATCCTCCAGGAATCGCTGGAGCCAGTGGCGTAGGGACTTCAGAGTGCTGTCGTTGTCGAATCTCTCTGGATCAGCGATGCGCCACTGCCGCACGAACGGCCAGAGGGCGGCATCTGCTATCGAGCAGTGCTCGCCCAGCAGCCAGCCCTGATCAGCGATCCTCTGGTTCCAGCCTTGCAGGATGGCGAGCCCGGCGGCGCGTTGCTCTTCTTTGTTGGTGCCTGGGTAGCGGTCGGTGTACTTGAACCGGTCCAGATGATGTTTGAAAGCACCGTCGTTCTGCTCGATCAGCGCTGAGGCATCGCCGGTGTTGCGCAGCTCGCGAGGGTCCGCCTGAGCAAGGGCCCATTCCATCACGGCCAGGCTTTCCTCGATCACCGTGCCGTCCGGCAGCACCAACACGGGCACCGTGCCCTTGGGGGAGACCGCCAACATCTCAGCCGGTTTGGCCTTCAGGGCGATCTCCCGCCACTCCACGAGAAGTCCTGCTTCCAGCAGGGCCCAGCGTGCGCGCATGGCGTAGGGGCAGCGTCTGAAGCTGTAAAGGATCGGCGGCAAGGCATCGGGTTGTCCCTGGCAGGGATTGTCCGATGCGGCATGACTGCTCAGGCTTGCTGCCGGTCGATGTTGTGTTGGTCGATCTGTCGTTGATCGATCTGACGCTGCCGCATGGCGAAGCGTTCACGGTCGGCATCGGTGAAGAGATCCACGCAGTGCACGCACTGAACCCCCTTGATGTAGCTAGGCAATTCGCGTTGCTGGGCTGACACCGGCAGGCCGCAGGCGTGGCAAAGGCTGTGCTCGCCGGGTTCCAGCTGGTGGTTCAACGCCACCCGTTGATCAAAAACAAAGCACTCCCCTTGCCAGCGGCTCTCGGCTTCCGGTACCTGCTCGAGGTACTTCAGGATGCCGCCGCGCAGGTGGTGCACCTCCCCGAAACCCTCTTGCTGCAGGTAGCTGCTGGCTTTCTCGCAACGGATTCCGCCGGTGCAGAACATGGCGATGCGTTTGCTGCCCTTTTGTTCGATCAGGGGCCGCAGCGTGGACTCTGCCCATTTCGGAAAGTCGCGGAAGCTCTCGGTGCTGGGGTCGATGGCCCCCTCGAACGTGCCTATCGCTGTTTCGTAGCTGTTGCGGGTGTCGATCACCAGGGTCTCGGGATCATCCACCAGTGCATTCCAGTCGTCCGGTTCCACATAGGTGCCCACGCTGGTGCGGGGATCCACGCTGTCCACGCCGATGGTCACGATCTCCTTTTTGCGTCGGGCTTTGAAGCGGCGGAACACCGGCTTGTTGGCCCAGCTGCGCTTCACCTCCAACAGTGCGTAGTGGTCGTTGCCAAGCACCAGGGAAGCGCGCAGATGATCCAGCACTGCATCAACAGCTGATTCCGGGCCACTGATCGTGCCGTTCACCCCTTCATGGGCCACCAACACCGAGCCGTGCACGCTGCCATCGCAAGCCAGGGTCGGCAAGCTGCTTAGCAATGTCTCCCGGCGCTCGTCATCCAGGGGCGTGAAGGCATAAAACGCCGCCACCAGGAGTCGGCTGTCTTTCGCCAGCACAGGCTCCAGGTTGCTCGGGTCCACGCTGTCAGGGGTTCAACATTCCTCCAGCCTGCATCAGGCCGGGTCGTTCCACGGGTGTTGTTGGTCGTCAGGCTTTCCTGCTGATGCGAACCGCCGCCGGTTTCAGGGGACAGGCCAGGGCATGAAAGGGCTTGTGTCCCCCTTCAAAGATCAGGCTTCCCATGGGTTGAGCGTTGGCGCTGTCGATCTTCATGGCTGTGCCACAGACCTATACGGTGTAGCTCAACAGGGACGCCACCCACAATGAGTCTTTTGTGCAGTGTTTCCGGCTGGTGACAGTCGGGATTGTCCCCGCAGGACCTGTCGGCCGGATCTCAATAGCGGTGATGGTGGTGACGCTGCTTGTGGTCTTTGATCGCCTCCAGGATCACGGACAGAACAAACAGACCAATCAGGGAGGGGATGACGATGGGATCAATTACGGCGCCTCATCGACTGGCTTTTTCCGGTCTTGCCCTGCACAGACACCCACAATGTGCCTGTGGACCAATCGTTACTAGGGGGCGGCTGATCAGTGGGGCGAGCAGCTGGCCGGAGCCGCCGCTTCCTCTTGCCAGTTGGCTGTTACCCCCGCATCGGCGAGCAGTTGGCGGTCGGCCTCCACATCCGGGTTGCCGGTCGTGAGCAGAACATCGCCATAGAAGATCGAATCTGCCCCCGCCTGGAGGCAGAGGATCTGCGCTTCTCGGCTCATCGATTCACGGCCGGCGCTCAACCGCACCCGGGCGTGAGGCATCAGGATTCTCGCAGTCGCCACCATCCGCACTAACTCCAGCGGTTCAAAGGGAGCCTGCTCTTCCAAAGGGGTGCCCTCCACCGCCACCAGCCCGTTCACCGGAACGCTTTCGGGATGGGGGTTCATGCTGGCCAGCACCTGCAGCATGGAGGCACGGTCCCTCAGGGTTTCACCCATTCCGATGATGCCGCCGCAGCAGAGGGTGACGCCGGCATCGCGCACTCGTTGCAGGGTTTCCAGCCGTTCCTGGTAGGTGCGTGTGGAGATGATCCGGTCGTAGTGCTCGGGGCTGGTGTCGAGGTTGTGGTTGTAGGCCGTGAGGCCAGCTTCTGATAACCGTTCCGCTTGTTGGTCGGTGAGCATCCCCGCGGTCACACAGGCCTCCATCCCCATGCCGCGGACCCCTCGCACCATTTCGAGCATCGCCTCAAAGGGAGCGCCATCACGGATCTCGCGCCAGGCCCAGCCCATGCAGAAGCGGTCAGCACCGGCCTCCTTGGCGGCCCGGGCGCGCTGAAGCACCGGCTCCACCTGCATCTGGGCCTCAAAGGCCGTGACGTCACTGCTGTTGTGGATCGACTGAGAGCAGTAGGCACAGTCTTCTTCGCAGCCCCCCGTTTTCACGCTCAGCAGCGAGGCCAGCTGCACCCTGTAGCCAGGGTTAGCTTCCCGATGCACTGTTTGAGCCTGCCAGAGCAGCTCCATCAAGGGAAGTTCCAGCAGGGTCTGGATCTCCTCGGTGGTCCAGTCGTGGCGGATGCTGAGGGTCATGGGTTGATCGGATCAAGACCGCCGAAACGGCGGTGGCGACTTTGGAAATCGAGCAGAGCGGCTTTCAAGGCATCGGCATTGAAGTCAGGCCAAAGCACATCGGTGACATGAATTTCGGCGTAGGCCAGTTGCCAGAGCAGGAAATTGCTGATGCGGTGTTCCCCGCTGGTGCGGATCAACAAATCGGGGTCTTGTTCACCAGCCGTGAACAGTTCTGCGGCGATGCTGTTGTCATCAATGCTGACGGGGTCCAGTTCCCCGGCAGCAGCGCGTTGGGCCAGACGCTGAGCGGCTCGCACCAGCTCCCGTCGTCCGCCGTAGTTGGTGCACACATTGAAGTGAATTCCGTTGTTGCCCGCCGTCCGGTCCGTTGCGTCGGCAATCAGCTCCTGCAGTTTCTGGGGCAGAGCGTTCAGATCGCCGAGAAAGCGAATCCGCACCTGTTCGGCCTCGAGGGCCTGCAGTTCAGCTTGTAATACCCCTTCGAACAGGGTCATCAGGAAATTCACTTCCTCCCCAGGGCGCGACCAGTTCTCCGTGGAGAAGGCGTAGGCCGTGAGGGATTGAATGCCCCAGTCGCTGCAAAGCCGCAGGGTGGACTTCAGTGCTTCAACGCCGGCACGATGCCCAATCACGCGGGGCAAACCGCGGGATTGGGCCCAGCGACCGTTGCCATCCATGATCAGGGCCACATGCTGCGGGAGCCGACCTGGGTCGAGGTCCGCAGGCAGAAGCGAACGATCGGCCGTGTCAGTGCTGGTGGCCGGAGGGCGGCTCAAGACAGCGATTCGGACGGAGCGCTACCCACCGTACGTCGTGCCGGCGGCATCGATTCGGCGGTGCTGAACAGCTCCCTGAGCAGTTCCTGGAGTCGAGAACTGGTGATCGGTCGTTCCAGCTTGCCCTGGTTCGCCAGAGACAGCGTTCCGGTTTCTTCCGACACCACAATGCAAATACATCGATCAAAGCGTTCGGTGATGCCGAGTGCCGCCAGGTGACGGGTGCCGAAACGGCTCACGCTGTGCCTCGACAGGGGAAGAATCACGCCTGCCGACTCGATTCGATTGCCCCGCACCAGAACGGCACCGTCGTGGAGGGGGGTGTCGGCGGCAAACAGGTTGAGCATCAGCTCGCGACTTAGCACAGCACCAATGGGGATGCCGGGATTGAGAAAATCCTCGGGTCTCAAGTCGCTTCCAAGGTCCACCACGATCAATGCACCACGTCTCAACTGAGACAGCCGGCCCGCGGCCTCAGTGATCTGGCTAACGGTTCCAGCCGAAGCTCTGAACTCTTTCTGGGGATTGCCCAGCAATACAGCGAGGCGACCGGTTCCTAGAAGCTCCATCAGGCGACGCAGTTCGCCTTGCCAAAGGATGGCCAGGGACAGCGAACAGGCCATGACGAGAGCGTCCACCAGCTTTGTGGTGAGGGGCAGGTTGGCGAAGCGCTGGACAAACCAGGCCATCGCCACCAGAAACAACCAACCACGAAGCAACCAGAGGGTCCGCTGCTCGTTGACGCGAGAAAAAAGCAGGAAGCCGATGGAAGAGGCAAAGAGAACGTCGAGCACTAGGCGCGGATCCACCACCGCCAACACGTTCACTCCGACCTTCTCAAAACTGCTTTCAACGTAACGCGTTGAATCGTTCTGGCAAAACGTCGTAGCGCAGCAGGTCATCCGGCTGCTCCCGTTTCTGCACCAGTTCCGCTGAACCGTCATGCACCAGAACGGCAGCGGGCCTCGGGATCCGGTTGTAATTCGAACTCATTGAGGCGTTGTAAGCACCGGTGGCAAAGACGGCGACGATGTCACCGCTCTCGGTGGTGGGTAGAGGGAGGTCCTTCAGCAGCACATCGCCTGATTCGCAGTGCTTGCCCACCAGGTTCACGCTTTCGTCTGGCTTGGCCAGGGGTCGATCGGCCAGGCAGCAGGTGTAAAGCGACTGGTAGGTGATCGGGCGAGGGTTGTCGCTCATGCCACCGTCGATGGCCACGTAAGTGCGCACGTTCGGGATCGTTTTGCGCGAGCCCACCGAATACAGAGTCACGCCGGCGGTTGCCACCAGGGAACGACCCGGTTCGCACATCAGTCGCGGCAGCTCGAGGCCCCGTTCCTGGCAGGCGCTGGTGACGGCTTCGGCCACCACCTGGATCCACTGTCCAATGCTCGGAGGGTCGTCCGACTCCACGTAGCGGATGCCAAGGCCACCACCAACGTTGAGGTCGGTTACGGGATGGCCCAGCTCACGGGCCAGCTTCAGCTTGTCGGCCATCACCGCCGCCAGATCCCGGTGGGGCTCGAGTTCAAAAATCTGGGAGCCGATGTGGGCGTGCAGTCCGGTGAGTTGGGCCCAGGGTTGTCCCATCAGGCTGCGCAGCACAGGCTCCACCTGGTCAGGATCGAAGCCGAACTTGCTGTCCAGGTGACCGGTGCGGATGTATTCGTGCGTGTGGCACTCGATGCCGGGGGTGAAGCGCAGCATCAGGCATGCCGGTTCGGCTCCAGCGGGCAGTAGTTCAGCGAGGCGATCGAGATCGTGCTGGTTGTCCACAACGATCGTCACCTTGTTGGCATAGGCGAGCAGCAGCTCCTCGTCGGATTTGTTGTTGCCGTGCAGCACCATCCGATCCCCGGGCATCCCCCCGCGCAGCGCCGTCAGCAATTCACCGGCTGACACGGCATCCAGACCCAGCCCCTCGGAGGCCGCCAGGCTGCTCATCACCAGAGAGCTGTTCGCTTTGGAGGCGTAGATCGGCAGGGATGGCCCGGCGTAATGCTTGTCCAGGGCCTGGCGGTAGGCCCGGCAGGTGGCCCGAACGGTCTCTTCATCCAGCACATACAACGGTGTGCCGTAACGCTCGGCCAGATCGCTGAGACGACACCCCCCAACAACAAGACGGTCGGTGCCGTCGAGTCCTGTGGTGATCGGGGTCAGGTTGCGATTGGGACTCTCCACATCCATCTTGGCCTCGAAGGGCCGTTGACTGGTGATGGTTTGGGTCACGTAGTGGCGGCATCGGAGGGCAATCTAAGAATCGACCTTGCAGTGGGCAGACTGACCCCGCAGATCCTGCGTCTTGATCCGTCCTGGCAGCAAGCCTGTCTGGCACTGGATCAACGGGCGCTCAACGGCCTCTGGACCGCAGAGCAATGGCGGCGGGAGCTGGACGATCCCCGTCGCCTCTGCATCGGTCTTGTGCAGCTCGACGCCCTGTTGGGTGTGGCCTGCGGCTGGATGGTGGCCGATGAGCTGCACATCACTGCGGTGGCTGTGGATCCCGACAGGCGTCGCAGTGGCCATGGAGGTCTGCTTTTGCAAGCACTGTTGCAACGGGCACGGCAGCACGGTGCAGTGCACGCCACTCTCGAGGTGGCTAGCTACAACGTTGCCGCTCTGGCGCTTTACGCCAAAGCCGGTTTCCGCACCGCAGGCACCCGTTCCGGGTACTACTCCGATGGTAGCGATGCCCATATCCAGTGGTGTCGCATTCCGTCAGCGCCGTCGCCCACGTCGGCGGATTGAAGTTGTTCGGTTTACCGTCCCTGGGAGACAAAAAAAGCGGTGAATCTTCTGGGATTCATTGTTATTTTTCGAGCGGTTCAGGCCAGTCTCAGACTGGAAAGTGACCGAACAGACCGAACACTCACAGCGGTCTCTCAACCCTGATAGCTTGGTCGCATCACTGCATTGGCCCAGCGATGTTTGAACGCTTTACCGAGAAGGCCATCAAGGTGATCATGCTGGCCCAGGAAGAGGCCCGCAGGCTTGGTCACAACTTCGTTGGCACCGAGCAAATCCTCCTCGGCCTGATCGGCGAGGGAACGGGCGTTGCCGCCAAGGTACTCAAATCCATGGGGGTCAACCTCAAGGATGCTCGAGTTGAAGTTGAAAAAATTATCGGTCGTGGTTCCGGCTTCGTTGCCGTCGAGATCCCATTTACGCCTCGAGCCAAGCGGGTGCTGGAGCTATCTCTGGAAGAGGCTCGCCAGCTTGGTCACAATTACATCGGCACAGAGCACCTGCTGCTCGGTCTGATCCGTGAAGGCGAAGGTGTCGCTGCCCGCGTGCTTGAGAACCTCGGTGTCGACCTGGCCAAGGTCCGCACCCAAGTCATCCGCATGCTTGGTGAAACCGCTGAAGTTTCTGCCGGAGGCGGTGGCGGCGGTGGAAAGGGATCAACCAAAACTCCCACACTCGACGAATTCGGTAACAACCTCACCCAGCTCGCCACCGAAGCGAAGCTCGACCCTGTCGTGGGTCGTCACAACGAAATCGATCGCGTCATCCAGATTCTGGGTCGCCGCACCAAGAACAACCCTGTGTTGATCGGCGAGCCGGGTGTCGGTAAGACCGCCATCGCTGAGGGCCTGGCCCAGCGGATTCAGCAGGGCGACATTCCAGACATTCTCGAAGACAAGCGTGTCCTCACTCTTGACATAGGCCTGCTCGTTGCCGGGACCAAGTACCGAGGTGAGTTCGAAGAGCGCCTCAAAAAGATCATGGAGGAGATCAAGTCGGCCGGGAACGTGATCCTCGTGATCGACGAGGTGCACACCCTGATCGGTGCCGGTGCTGCTGAGGGGGCGATCGACGCCGCCAACATCCTCAAGCCGGCCCTCGCCCGCGGCGAACTCCAGTGCATCGGCGCCACCACCCTGGATGAGTACCGCAAGCACATCGAACGGGATGCTGCCCTAGAGCGCCGTTTCCAGCCGGTGAATGTGGGCGAGCCATCCATCGACGACACCATCGAAATCCTGCGTGGCCTTCGCGAGCGTTACGAGCAGCACCACCGCCTCAAGATCACCGACGACGCCCTTGTTGCGGCTGCAACCCTCGGTGATCGCTATATCTCGGATCGCTTCCTTCCAGACAAGGCCATCGACCTAATCGACGAAGCCGGTTCCCGGGTGCGTCTGCTCAATTCGAAGCTGCCCCCCGCGGCCAAGGAAGTTGACAAAGAACTGCGTTTGGTGCAAAAGGAAAAGGAGGATGCCGTCCGCGATCAGGACTTCACCAAGGCCGGTGAACTGCGCGAAAAGGAAGTGGAACTGCGTGAGCAGATCCGTTCTCTGCTTCAGACCAACAAGGAAGAGGCCAAAACCGACGCCATCTCTGAAACCGATGAAACGGCTGTTACCGAGGCGGCTACCTCTGACAGCTCACCGATGGTGAACGAGGAGGACATCGCCCAGATCGTGGCTTCCTGGACCGGTGTTCCGGTGCAGAAGCTCACCGAGAGCGAGTCGGTCAAGCTTCTCAACATGGAGGAAACTCTCCACCAGCGTCTGATCGGTCAGGACGAAGCCGTCAAGGCGGTGTCCAAGGCTATCCGCCGTGCCCGGGTCGGCTTGAAGAACCCCAATCGGCCGATCGCCAGCTTCATCTTTTCTGGTCCTACCGGTGTCGGTAAAACCGAGCTCACCAAAGCTCTGGCCACCTACTTCTTCGGCAGCGAGGAGGCGATGATCCGCCTCGACATGTCGGAATTCATGGAGCGCCACACGGTCAGCAAGCTGATCGGCTCGCCTCCGGGTTATGTGGGCTTCAACGAAGGCGGTCAGCTCACCGAGGCCGTGCGTCGCCGGCCTTACACCGTTGTGCTCTTCGACGAAATCGAAAAGGCGCACCCCGATGTGTTCAACCTGCTGCTGCAACTCCTGGAAGATGGTCGTCTGACAGACTCCAAAGGCCGCACAGTCGACTTCAAGAACACTCTGATAATCATGACCTCGAACATCGGTTCGAAGGTGATCGAGAAGGGTGGCGGCGGCCTCGGTTTCGAGTTCTCCGGTGAAAGCGCTGAGGAGTCTCAATACACCCGGATCCGTTCCCTGGTGAATGAGGAACTCAAGCAGTACTTCCGGCCTGAATTCCTCAACCGTCTCGACGAGATCATTGTCTTCCGTCAGCTCAACCGCGATGAGGTCAAGGAGATTGCCGAGATCATGCTCAAGGAGGTCTTTGGCCGCATGGGCGAGAAGGGCATCACCCTCACGGTGTCCGATGCGTTCAAGGAGCGCCTAGTGGAGGAGGGCTACAACCCCGCCTATGGCGCACGTCCGCTGCGTCGGGCCGTCATGCGTCTTCTCGAGGATTCCCTCGCCGAAGAAGTGCTGTCGGGTCGGATCAAGGACGGCGACCATGCCGAAGTTGATGTTGACGAAAACAAGAAGGTGGTGGTCCGCCATAAAGGTCAGGTGGATACGGCACCGCAACTTGCCGGCGCCAGCGTCTAATGGTTCGATCCGTCTCGTCCCACTCCATTGCCCCCGCAAGCGTTTTGCGGGGGGATGGGGCCTGGGATGAGTCCTTGCTTCAGATCAAATGTCTCTGCTCACGCCCGTTGGTGCTGGGTCGCAGTTCCTGTACGGCTGAGCAGCGTCAGCGTTTGGTGGTGGATCTCCAGGGCCAAGGGCTCCTCCCCGTTCAGGCTCAGCTCCAGTTTGACTGCTGTGAGCAGGATCTCCACAAATTGGCTTTTGAAGCCCAGGGCTGCGACGCCGTTCTGGCCGCTGGAGGTGGAAAAGTGCTGGACGCCGGCAAGTTGCTGGCCCATCGCCTATCCCTTCCCTGCATCACCGTTCCACTGAGCGCCTCCACCTGTGCCGGTTGGACAGCTCTCTCCAACATCTATTCCTCTCAGGGTGCTTTCGAAGGGGATGTGGCCCTCGATCGCTGCCCCGATCTTCTTGTCTTTGATCACGGCTTTGTGCGTCAGGCGCCACCGCGCACTTTGGCCAGTGGTGTCGCTGATGCTCTGGCCAAGTGGTACGAAGCCTCAGTGAGCAGCGGCAGTAGCAGCGATGGTCTGGTTCAGCAGGCAGTGCAGATGGCGCGGGTGCTGCGGGATCAATTGCTGATCGACGGTCCTACTGCGCTTGAGGATCCAGACAGTGAAGCCTGGGTGCGCACTGCCGAAGCCTGTGCTCTCACCGCAGGGGTGATGGGGGGACTTGGTGGTGCCCGTTGCCGCACGGTTGCGGCTCATGCCGTTCACAATGGCCTTACCCAGCTGGAGGCCTGTCACCAAATTCTCCATGGCGAGAAGGTGGGCTTCGGGATTCTTGTGCAGCTTCGATTAGAGGAACGTCTGGGCTGTAACCGGCTTGCAGCTCAGGCGCATCGCCAGCTGCTGCCGTTGCTGCGGCAGCTCGGTCTGCCCGTCAGCCTTGATGATCTTGGTCTGGCGCAGGCCAGCCTCAGTGAGTTGCAGGAGGTGTGTCGTTTCGCCTGCCGCGATGGTTCCGATCTGCATCACTTGCCCTTCGCTGTGACGCCTGGTGCTTTGCTGGAGGCCCTTGTGGGTGCTGCGGAACTCAGCCCCATCAACCTTTGAAGACGCTTCTGGATCAATTGCGGCCGGCTCTGCTTGACCCGCAGGCCGAGTCCCTAGCTGCTCAAGTGCAGTGGTGGAATTTGTCTGGCTTGGGTGTCGATGATCCCTTCCCGGTGGCGGTGGTCGGCCGGGGCTCTCCGTTGTTGCTGCTGCATGGTTTCGACAGCAGTTTTCTCGAATACCGGCGTCTGGCTCCCCTCCTGGCTGATCGCTTTCAGATGTTCATCCCCGACCTGTTCGGTTTTGGCTTTTCGCCGCGTCCCCTTGGCCTGACCTACGGGCCAGAGGCTGTGTTGCGGCATCTCGATGCCCTGCTGGAGCGGCTTCCCACAGATGCTCCAGTGGGCCTGATCGGTGCTTCGATGGGAGGCTCCGTGGCCGTGGAGGTGGCCCGGCGTAAACCCGAGCGCGTGGCTTCTCTGCTGCTGCTGGCTCCAGCCGGTCTCACGGGGCGTCCGATGCCCGTGCCGCCTCTGCTGGATCGTGTTGGTGCCTGGTTTCTGGGTCGTCCTGGCGTGCGGCGGGGGCTGTGTCGCCAGGCCTTCGCCGACCCAGATGCGGATGTGGGAGCTCCGGAAGAGCAAATCGCCTCGTTGCATCTGCAATGCCCCAGTTGGGCGGAGGCGTTGGCGGCCTTCGCCCGCAGCGGCGGTTTTGCTGGATCTGGCGACCCCTTGCCTTCCCAACCACTGCACGTGATCTGGGGTGACAATGATCGGATTCTGCGTGCTCCGCAGAAACAGGCGCTTCAGGCCTTGCTGGATCAGCCTGTGGAGACCTTCCCCTCCTGCGGCCACCTTCCCCATATCGATCAGCCCCGCAAGGTGGCTGACCGTTGTCATGCGCTGTTGACCCATGGCTGATCCCGTTCTCAAGGTGCTGGCAGGGGCGCTGCGCCTTTGGATTCGCAGCCAATGCGACAGCCTCGCCAGCCTCGAGCTGGTCCTGAACGGTTCCACCTGGTCTTTGCTGCGGGGGCGTCTGGATGGCGTAACCCTCAAGGCGAGGAATGTCTGTTTTCAGGGGCTGCCCTTGCAGAGCGTGGAGTTGTGCAGCGGTCCGATTGCGGTGGACATGAAGCTGCTGAGTCCCGGTCAGATGTTGGCCCTTCAGCAGCCGTTCAAGGTGGAGGGAGAGGTGAGCATCAACGGCCGTCAGCTCAACAGCGCTCTGCTGGCCGAACCCTGGCGCTGGCTCGGGGACTGGATGGCTGAGCAGCTGATGGGCCTCAGCCCGTTGGGGGCTCTGCACATTGATGCGGATCTGCTCGAGTTGCAGGTGCCCGTCGCTGCTCATCAAGACCCTGCTCGCCGTCGCTTCCGCCTAAATGCTGAGCAGGGAACGTTGTGCTTCCGGCCGGAGACCGCCGATGAACCGTGCACCCTGCTTCCGATGGATCCGGCCATTCGGATCGTGCACGTGCAGCTGGCGAGTGGTCAGTTGGCCCTCAAAGGTCAGGCCAGCGTCACCCCGTAGCGCTGGTTATGGGGCCAACAGCGGTTGGCACAGCGCGATCGCGTAAAAAACTACCGCTGGGGTGAACAAATAGCTGTCGATCCGGTCCAGGATTCCGCCATGGCCGGGCAGCACGTCACCGGAATCCTTCACGCCTGCATCGCGTTTCATCATCGATTCGGTCAGGTCTCCCACCAGTGCGAACAGAGCGATCAATGCGCCCAGCAGCAGGCCCGGCAGGCCATGCAGGGCCCAGCCCATTAGCTGCCCGCAGACCAGGCCGATCAGCATGGCTGAGATGAATCCACCGATCGCCCCTTCGATGGTTTTTCCGGGGGAGATCGGTGAGAGGGGCCGTCGCCCGTAGCGGCGTCCCACGGCCCAGGAGCCGATGTCGGTGGCGACGATCATCAAGCAGGCCGACAGCGTGATCTCTAGACCGTTGTCCAAACCGCGCAGTCTCAGCCAGTGGCTGGGCAAAAAACCCAGGTAGAACAACCCGAAGATCGATGCCGCAACGTCGGCGATGGAACCCGTTACCGGTTGCAGCAGCAGCCAACCGCAAATGGCGGCTCCAGAGAGGGGCAAGACAGCATGGGCCACATCAGCGGGGAGCCCGCCCTGGATCGCCCACTGGGTGGTGAACAGCAGCAGTTGGCAGGCCACCAAGGTGGTTTTGGTGGCGGGGCGAATTCCCTTGAATTGCGCCATCCGGAAGAACTCGAGCAGGCCAAGGTGCACCACTCCCCCAAGGGCGGCGGTGAACCACCACCCCCCCAGGCTCACCACCAGCAGGCCAAAGCCGCCTACACCGAGGCCACTGATCAACCGTTTGCGCAGCGCTGCTGGGGCCGCTGGTGCTTGGCTCTGATCGAGGACAACCTCACGTATCACGTTGATTGGAGGCTTCCTCAAGTCACCCTATCAATCGCCCTTGAAGAGGATCTCGAGCTTCACCGTCACCTCTTCCTCCTGCATCATTTTGAGTTGGGATGCGGCTCCATGGGCCAGATCGATCACCCGGTGGTATCTGAACGGACCACGGTCATTGATTCTCACCACCACACTTCGGCCATTGCTCAGATTGGTGACGCGCACCTTGGTGCCAAAGGGGAGTGTGCGATGGGCCGCCGTCAGCGTGCCCTGCGGAAGCGCTCATCATTGGCAGTTGTGCGGCCGTAGAACCCCGGGCCATACCAGCTCGCGGCTCCCTGAGCCACCTCGATCAGCTTGCTTGGAATGGCTGAGTCGGTCGCCATCGGTTTTGGAGGAGGGGCCGGTAGGGGGCTGACCGGGGCGGCCTCCTGGATCACTGTCGTTTCTTCGCTCGCCCGGATAGCCCTAATCACGAACTCTTCGCTCCTTGGACTGGCCCCAACAGAGGAGGCCAGCATCAGCGCCAATAGCAGCGATGTCAGAGGTTTCATCCACCGCAGCCGAATGCATGGATTGAAGCGGCTGTGGGGGTGGATTTCACACCCCGTTCACCACAGACAGCGTGTCGGGCATTCGGTCTCCCCAGAGCAGTTGCTGGCGCTCCAGCCAGCTCTGCCGCTGACGATCCAGCCGTTCGCCGGGAATCAGCAGGGGGATCCCAGGGGGGTAAGGGCACAGCAATTCAGCTGCAATGCACCCCTCTGCGCCCTTCAACGCTACCTGGTGATGCACCGCCGTCCAGGCCTGGCTTGGTGACTGTGCTGTGGTGGTGACCAGTGGCAGCGGTGGGGCTTCGAACGCTGGCAAGGGAGCGCGATCGGGGAAGCTCCGCAGCAGGTTCTGCCAGTGGTGGCGTATTTGGCGCCCCAGCCCTCTGTGGCGTGCTAGCCCCAGGCAGAAGGTGAGGGTGGCTGGTTCCGGTAATTCGCCCACCAGCCCGCGTGGCAGAAACCAATCGTCGGCATCCAGGCCGGTGATTCCCGCCTGTCCCGTGTGCAGGATTAGGCGCAGCGGATCCTGGTTGTTCAGCAGAGGCACGCCGCTGTTGCGTAGGCCCTCGCCGAGCTCTTCGGCCTCCTGCAGACGTCGCAGCAATTGCCGGCGTCCCCTGCGGCGCTGCCAGTGTTGAAGGGCTTCTTCGCAGGAGGCCAGCAGCAGCGCACTAGGGCTGGTGGTCTGCAGTAATCCCAGGCTGCGTTCCACCCGCACGGGATCCAGACGCTCCCCCTGCAGCCAGAGCACCGCCGTTTGTGCGAGAGCAGCAGCTGATTTCTGCAGGGAATGCACCACCAGATCAGCTCCGCAATGCAGGGCGCTTGGGGGGAGGGGGTGATCCACTCCTGCGGCGAAATGACAGCCGTGGGCTTCATCCACCAGCACGCAACAGCCCTGTTTCTGCAGCCGCTGAATGACCGCCCTCGGGTCATTGGCATAGCCCTGGTAGGTGGGATGCACCAGAACCGCAGCACGGATGGGTGTTCCGTCAGAGGGCAGCGCCTCCAGCACCCTTTCGATCCAAGCTGCATCTGCCGGTGCCGGCTGGCCGCGGTCGCTTTGGAAGGGGAGATCGAACAGGACCGGCCGCAGGTCGCCAAGAACGCAGGCCTGAATCAGGCTGCGATGGACATTGCGGGGCAGCAGGACCCGCTCTCCTGGCCGGACCATGGCCAGCAGTGCAGCTTGCAGCAACCCCGTGGCCCCGTTCACCCCATACCAGCAGCGCGCCACACCCATCTGTGCAGCGGCGGAGCGTTGGCTTGCTGCGATGGCGCCGTCAGCTTCCAGCGGACCGCCAAGGGCTGGCAGTTCCGGCAGGTCCCAGATGCCAGCTCGGCGGCGCAGCAATTGACGGAGTCCATCCGGAAGGGCAGCCCCCCGTCCATGGGCCGGCAGAAACAGGGGCTGACCGATTCGACGGGTGAGCTGGGGCAGAAGCGCCATCGAATCCGTCTGATCTCCTTAAAGTCTCCCTCTGTACTAATCGCGTTGCGATGCGTTACGACCCCGGGCGGGATCTGGGCTGGTTACTGCTGCGTCCCTGGGTTGCCATCCCGCGCCTAGTGCATGTGCTGTGGTCCTTGGCGGGGCTTGTGCTGGTCTTGCTGCTGCGTGGAGGCAGCAGTGACCCCGCCGTTCAGCAGGGGCTGGCGCGTCGCATTCTCAACACCCTGACGGGGTTGGGGCCCTGCTTCATCAAGCTGGGGCAGGCCCTCTCCACCCGACCGGATCTGGTGCGTCGGGATTGGCTGGAAGAACTGACGCGCCTGCAGGACGATCTGCCGGCCTTCCCCCATGCCATCGCCCTGGCCTGCATCCGAGAGGAACTCGGTGCTCCGGCCGAGGAGTTGTTTGAGGAGTTCCCCGACACGCCGATCGCCGCCGCCAGTCTTGGCCAGGTTTACAAAGCCCGTCTGCAGGGCCAGCACTGGGTTGCGGTGAAAGTGCAGCGCCCCAATCTCACCTTCATTCTGCGACGGGATCTGGTATTGATCCGGGCTCTGGGGGTGATGACGGCGCCGCTGCTGCCGCTCAACCTTGGTTTCGGTCTAGGCGGAATCATTGATGAGTTTGGCCGCAGCCTGTTTGAGGAGATCGATTACGGCCTGGAAGCGGCCAATGCCGAGCGGTTCTCGACTCTTTTCGCGGACAACGATGCGGTCTACATCCCGAAGGTGGAGCGGATGCTCAGCTCCACTCGAGTGTTGACCACCACCTGGATCGATGGCGCCAAGATGCGCAACAGCGAAGAGCTGCGCTCTCAGAGTCTTGATCCAACGGCGTTGATCCGCACCGGCGTGATCTGCGGCCTACAGCAACTGTTGGAGTTCGGCTATTTCCACGCCGATCCTCACCCCGGTAACCTCTTCGCCCTACCCGGTCGCACCGGCGATCTTGGCCATGTGGGTTATGTCGACTTCGGGATGATGGACTCCATCAGCGACAGCGACCGGCTCACCCTCACTGGTGCTGTGGTGCACCTGATCAATGGTGATTTCTCCGAGTTGGCCAAGGACTTCCAATCCCTCGGTTTTCTCAGCCCTGCGGCCGATCTCACACAGATCATTCCTGCTCTCGAGGAGGTGCTCGGCGGCAGTCTCGGCGACTCGGTTGGATCGTTCAACTTCAAGGCGATCACCGATCGTTTTTCGGAGCTGATGTTTGATTACCCCTTCCGGGTGCCGGCTCGCTTCGCCCTGATCATCCGTGCCGTAGTTAGCCAGGAAGGTCTTGCTCTGCGGCTCGATCCGAACTTCCGGATCATTGCTGTGGCCTATCCCTATGTGGCCCGTCGACTGTTGGCGGGAGACACCAGCGAGATGCGCGAGAAGCTGCTGGAGGTGATCTTTGATGAATCAGGCCGCCTGCGCCTGGATCGGCTGGAAAGTCTGTTGGATGTGGTGGGTCAGGACGCTCCCGCTCCCGGCAAGGAACTGATCCCTGTGGCCGGGGCAGGACTGCGGCTTTTGTTCAGCCGAGATGGTGCTGACCTGCGCAAGCGGCTGCTTATGACCCTGATCCGTGACGATCGTCTGCACACTGACGACGTGCGTGCACTGGTCGGACTGCTCGGACGCACCTTCGGCCCTCGGCGTTTGGCCGGTGGGCTGTTGAGGGGTCTCAATCCCCTGGCGGCAGCGTGATGCTGAGATCACGACTCCAGCGAGATTGCCGAACTCACCGCTAAGGTCTCAGATCTTTGAGATCGGCTTCGATGCCTGAGGAGATCAGCGCCCAGGAGCTTGAGCAGCTGCTCCAGATGATGACCCTGCCCCAGCCCCCCTACCTGCTGGCTGGCATTGGTCTGTTGATGGGTGTGCTCTGCGGCCTGACCTTCGGTCGTCAGGTGCAGAACAAGTTGGATGGCTGGAAGCAAGACCGGCTCCCGCTTTTGCCACTGGGGACAGCCGAGATCAACCTCAGCTATGCCGGCACCCTCATCGGGGTGACTTTGTTCATCGGCTGCTGTCTTCAGATCTTCGGATTTGCCGCAGGCGCTGCCCTGCTGGTTGCACTGCTGCTATCGCTGCTGACCGGTGGAGCTTTGTTTTCTCAACTCGAGCGCCTGATGCAGCAGGTTGAAGCTGGCAAGTTCAAAGCGGTTGACTTCGACAACTTCGACGAATTCTTTTGAGCTTCGTCTCAACGGAGCGTTTCGTTCGTGATTTGAGCCCTTAAGCGAAGCCGGTGTTCTGCCAGAAAGAGAGTGGCTGCTATTCACAATGAGTTTCAATCACTTTTGCCAGACGTGACAACCCTGTCTGCGGCTGTTTCCAAAAGTCGTCTCCTCGTGGTGGAAGACGACGACAGTATTCGGGAAACAGTTGGAGAGGCATTGCTTGGGGAGGGTTTCGAGGTTCACACCTGCGCCGATGGCGCCTCAGCCCTCAGCCTGATCACGGCTGACAGTTCAGACCAGTTGGATCTGATCGTGCTCGATCTGATGCTCCCGGGTTTGGGGGGGCTTGATCTTTGTCGTGAGCTCCGTCGCATCAACAACACCACCCCGATCCTGGTTATCAGTGCCCGTGACAGTGAGACCGATCGGGTGCTGGGGCTGGAGGTGGGTGCCGATGATTACCTGGTGAAACCCTTTGGGCTACGCGAGCTGGTGGCACGCTGCAGGGCCTTACTGCGGCGTGCCCGTCAGACGGAAAGGTCGTCGTACGAACCGAAATCCCTCAGTCACGCCAACCTTTGCCTGTTTCCCAGTGAATGCAGAGTCACCCGGGATGGCACGGACCTCACCCTCTCCCCCAAGGAATACAAGATCCTCGAGCTGTTCATTCAGAACCCCAAGCGCGTCTGGAGTCGCGATCAGCTGTTGGAGAAAATCTGGGGTGTCGACTTCATCGGTGACACCAAAACCGTGGATGTTCACATCCGCTGGCTGCGGGAAAAGGTTGAGCAGGAGCCCTCATCTCCTCAATTGATCCGTACGGTTCGCGGCTTCGGGTATCGCTTCGACTGAGGGCGCTGTGTTGATCTCTGCCGCACTTGGCTTTGCAGCTGGCATCGGAATCACGCTTCTGCTGCAGCGTCGACGCCGTGCCCTGGTGTCCAAGGATCGCTTCATCGTCTTGAACGCTCCCCAGCTGCTGGCCTGGATTGATGCGGCCACCCAGGGCTGGATAATCCTGGCCCCGGATCACTCCATTGCCTACATCAACGATCGGGCCGAACGGCTGCTGCACATCCCTTCCAATCGCCTGGTTCGTGGCATGAAGTTCAGGGATGTCCTCGACATTCCTGCCTTGGAGGAGTTGATCTTCAGCAACCGCTATCAACTTCGTCCCCAGCGTTGTGAATGGGATCAACAGGGGACCCCGCTGGAGGCCGTTGTTCTGCTGGGCATTGATGAATGCAGGCTGGTGCTGATCCAGAGCCGTCATTCCCTCGAAGCCCAGCAACAGCAACAGGAGCGTTGGGTGAGTGATGTGGCCCATGAGCTCAAGACTCCCCTAACGGCCCTGATGCTGGTGAGCGATCGGTTGGAACTTGCCGTCAAGGAAGAAGACACGGCTCTAGTGCAACGGCTGCAGAAGGAACTCCGGCGTCTTCAGCTACTGGTGGAAGACCTGCTGGAGCTGTCGCGGTTGGAGAACAGCCTGCCCCAGGACGACAGCGACCACGTTCCCCTCACCCTGAAGGATCTGGTGGACAGTGCCTGGGGATCCATTGGCCCGATTGCGGAGGAACGGCGAGTGACGCTACAGCTGGACCGCAGCGAATGCGGACCACTGCGTGGCGATCGGCGCCGTTTACACCGTGCGGTGCTCAATCTTCTCGATAATGCATTGCGCTACTCCCCTGAGGACAGCAGCGTTGATGTGAGTGTGCGCCAGAACGGCGGTTGGTGGTTGCTCAGCATTCGTGACCATGGCCCTGGATTCAGTGAGATCGATTTCACGCGCATGTTTCAACGCTTCTATCGAGGAGATCCTTCCCGCGCCCGTTCCAAGCGCAGCGGTAGTGGCCTTGGACTGGCCATTGTTCAGCAGATCGCCGTGAACCATGGCGGCCGCATCGAAGCCCAAAATCATCCCCTCGGCGGAGCCTGCATGGAGCTGCTGCTGCCCCGAGATCCCCTGGGATGACGCGCCAGCGCCTGCAGAAACTGATCGCTGCTGCCGGGCTCTGCTCCAGACGCCGGGCTGAGGAATGGCTGCAGGCCGGCCGTGTGACGGTGGACGGCCAGGTTGCCCGCGTTGGCGACCAGGCGGATTTGCAGCAGCAAACAATTTGTGTGGATGGTCAGCCCTTGCCTTGCCGAAGTGTGGCAAGGGTGCTGCTGATGAACAAGCCGGTGGGTGTGATCTGCAGCTGTGATGACCCGCAGGGTCGCCGCACGGTTCTTGACCTGCTGCCTATGGAGCATCGGGCTGGTCTTCACCCCGTTGGCCGCCTAGATGCCGACAGCCATGGCGCGCTTCTGCTCACCGATCTGGGTGAGCTCACCTTGAAACTCACCCACCCGCGTTACAGCCACGCGAAGATTTACCGGGTGTGGGTCAAAGGTGTGCCACCGGAGCCGGTTCTGGACCGCTGGCGTAGTGGTCTGCCCCTAGACGGGCGCTTGACCCGCCCCGCCAGGGTGCGTCGGTTGCGGGCTTGGGGTGACCGTTCGCTTCTGGAGATTGAGCTGCGGGAAGGTCGCAACCGACAGATCCGCCGGATGGCGGAAGTCCTGGGCCATCCGGTGCTGGACCTCCAGCGCACGGCGATTGCCGGGTTGCGGCTCGGTGATCTGGCCGAGGGGTGCTGGATCTGGTTGAGCGAGGGAGAATGGAAGCCCTTGCTCGAGCGGGCTGATTCGATGGATCTGCCCAAAAGCCCATGCGACTGAAGCGTCCAGGACTTTGGTTGCGACGTCCTCGTAATGGGGGCAGCCCTGATGCCGACACGGTTGAGGCCCAGGAGCAGCAGCGTCTGGATCTGGGGTTGATGCTGCTGCGGCGCCGAGAGGAACTGGGCCTCTCGCTTCGTGATCTGGCGAATGAGACCCGGATCACCACCACCGTGATTGAGGCCCTGGAGCGGGGCTGGCGTGATCCCCTGCCAGAGCGGGCCTATCTCGCCTCGATGCTCCCTCAGATCGAGCGTCGCCTGTCCCTGCCCGGTGGATGCCTCGACCCCCTGCTCCCACCGCCGGTATTGCTCCGCCGCGGACGCGCCCAAGCGGGTTTGGGCCGCTTCACCCTGGGCAACATCGATGTCTTCACCACCTGGCAGGGAACGGTCGTTTATGCGGCGGTGATCGCCTTCAGCCTGCTGGCCATCAATCGTCAACAGCAGGACCTGGCCCTGCGCAATAGCCTCAGCCTCGAGCCCATGCGTGCTGACGTTGAGGCGATCACCCGAGGCCCGAACCTTGCAGGCTCAGACGAAGCCATCGCGGCCTTGCGACCCCTGGAACAGGTCCAGCAACGCACGCTTCAGCATTGGCTTGAGCTGGTGCGGGGTGCCCTGCCGCAGTCCCAGGGTGTGCTGGAGGTTGTGGTGGCTGAGCCGAGAGAGCTGCACCTCTCCAGCGGTGGGGGAGATCGGGTCCAATTCAAGGCCAGTGCCGGCAGGTTGACGCTGCAGTTGCAGGCTCCGATTGAAGTCCGCCTGGATCCCCCGGCTGGTGCTGAGGATCAGGTGCTCTGGAACGGTGAGCCTCTGCCTGTGGATCAAGAGCGGCCGGGGATCTACCGGGTCAACAAATTGCTGGCTCCTGAGAGCGACCGTCCCCAGACTCCTCCCCTGCTCCCGTAGCCGCCAAGGGCATTCCCCAGTGCGGTATCAAAGCTGCGAAGCCTCCAGCTCCAGTTGCCTGTGCTGGTACCGGGTGTGTTGAACCTGGCCCGGTCGTCCAGGTGCATCAGGTCCTGCAGTGGGGCGATCACCAGGCCTGCGGTCGTGGCAAAAGCCATGTCGAGCAGATGCCAGGCCGGAGCCGTGATCTCGCCATTCACCCGAGCAGCGATGCGGCCCCGGCTGTCGGCATCCAAAGCGTTCCACCAGCCCAGGGTTGTGGGGTTGTCGTGGGTGCCGGTGTATACAACCCATCGATGCCCATCGGTGTTTTCCGGCAGATAGGGGTTGTCGCGCTCGCCGTCGAACGCGAATTGCAGCACTTTCATTCCTGGGAACCGGAAGGCATCGCGGAGTTCCTCCACATCCGGTGTGATCACGCCGAGATCCTCGGCAATCAAGGGGAGGGCACCACCGGCATCCCTGCAAAGTTTGCTCAGCAGGGCATGACCTGGGGAGGGCTGCCACTTTCCGTTCTCAGCGGTGGCGTCACCACCGGGGACGGCCCAGAAGGCCGCAAGGGCCCGGAAGTGATCCAAGCGCAGCAGATCCACCATCTCCCGCTGGCGCGCAATTCTTCGTCGCCACCAACTGAAGCGCGTGATCCGATGCTGTCCCCAGCGGTACACCGGCGAGCCCCACAGCTGTCCGGTTTCCGAGAAGTAATCGGGCGGCACACCGCTCTGGGTGGTGAGTTGTCCGTTCTCTTTGACTGTGAATAAGGAACGGTTGCTCCAGACATCGGCGCTGTCACTGCTTACGTAGAAGGGCAGATCGCCAAACAGCTGGATGCCCAGGTTGGCTGCTTGATGGCGGATCGCCTGCCACTGCCGATCGAGGTGCCACTGGATCAGTTTTTCGCGTAGCAGCGCGTCATGGTGTTGCTCCGCCCAAGCCCGCAGGGCTTTACTGTCGTGCCGTGCAAGGGGGAGCGGCCACTCCCACCATGCTTTGTGGTTTTGATCGTGTAGGACCTGGAAACGGGCGTGGTCATCCAACCAGGAGCGCTGCTGTTGCGTCCAGCGCTTGAAGTCGGCATGTCGCGCTGAATCCTGATCAGGCCAGGCTTCAAGCAGTGCATCCCCCAGGGCACTGGCCCGTTTCTGGGCGAGGTTGAACTCCACACGCTCCGCTCCCTCCAGCGGTGCATCAGCCCCTGGAGCGGCCCTGAGGGCTTCATCGCCGATGAACCCCTCGTTGGCCAGGTCCTGGCCGTCGAGGAACCAGGGGTTCAGGGCATTGCACGAGGGAGAGCTGTAGGGCGAGCCGGTGGGATCCGGCGGGGCCAGGGGGAGCATTTGCCAGACGCCGATGTCATGGTCGGCCAGCAGCTGGAGCCATCGGCGACAGGGCTCTCCGAAGCTTCCACAGACGGGGCTGCCCGGCAGGGCGGTGGGATGCAGCAGCACTCCGGTACTGCGCCCAGGTCCAGCCTTGGCCGGGTCAACAGTGGACTGATCCATGGGGGCCTCTTCGTCTCCCAAGGATGGCTGCTTCAGAAAAGTGCGGCATCCCCAAGATCCTGCCCAGCCATGCCCTCCCGGGCCACGCGCTCGAAGAACTGTTCCAGCGTGTCGGTTCCATAGGACGGCGTGGCATCCGCGTCGTAGCACTGCTTTTGCTCGTCCCAGACGAGCATCGATTCGCTGGCGTAATAGCGGCCGATTCGACCAAATTCCGCCGTGTCGTTGATGCCCGGGAATAGCTGAGCCAGGGCGTCCAGTAGAGCGATCGGTGCATCCATCAAGGCAATCGGCACCGACAGCATTCGTTCTGGCTTGTTCAGCGCGCGGAAGAGCATTTCTCCCTGCTGCCGGGCGCTCAGTGCTGGACCCGGCCCCCCGATGGGCAGTACTTGGTTGCGTTTGGACTCGTCATGGATGCAGTCAGCCATGAAACGGGCCAGATCTGCTTCGCTGATCGGCTTGCAGCTTGCCAGGGTTCCGCCTCCGAACATCACGTAAGGCCCACCCTTGCGGCAGCTTTCCAACTGGCCCCCCAGGCTTTTGAAGAAGGCGGTGGGGCGAACGATGGAGTGGGTCATCTCCTTGTCCGCCTGCAACGCGGCTTCGAAGGCCAGCTTCGCCTTCTGAAATTCCAGCAGTGGTTTCTGCACGCAGATGGCTGAGAGCAGCACGAAATGGGCCGCTCCGGCAGCTCGTCCTTGCTCGTAGGTGTTGAGGGTCGCTGCGTGGTCGATGGCCCAGGAATCTTTGCGGCCGCCCGTGCGCGAGGCCAGGCAGCTCACTACCACATCCGTGGGTTGATCGAAGGCCTCGGCTGAGATCGAGGCTGGATCGGTGACATCCCCGAAGCGCACCTCAGCTCCAGGGAATTCGGCGATGACTTCGTCCCTGCTTTGGCGACCACCGATGCCGCTGCGCTCGCGGGCGAAGGCGATCACCTGGTAGCCACGGTCCACCAGCTCCTTCACAATAAAGCGGCCGATGTAGCCCGTGGCTCCGAACACCACCACGCGCACCTGTTCGGGTGGTCGGCTGCGGTAGTCGTGGCGGAGGGACATCGATGACGGCTTCACGGGGCCCAGGCTAGGAACTGGAGATCTGGGCGAAACTAAGCGCCATTGCTGTTGGTCCAGCGAAATGAACTGGTTGTCGCCACCCCGAGTTCGTGGTGCGCTGCGTGTCGGTTCCGCCGTGCTGGGGATTGGTGTCACCGGGTGGTTGCTGGCGACGCTTTGGCCTGAACCCGATCGTGTTGCCGCGGGTGCTCCGCTGAGTGCGGATCAACCTGAAACTCTGGCCCCCTTCCCCGAGATCCCCGTCACGGTGTTGCTGATTGGTGTTGATGCGGATCGGCTGGGTGCGGCCTCCAATCAAGCTGCGCCCAAAGGGCCTGCCAATGCTGATGCACTTCTGTTGCTTCGCATTGCGGCCCAGGAGCCGCTTCAGGTGCTCCAGATCCCAACGGAGCTCGGCGTTCAGCTTCCTGGTGAGAAGGATCCTGGCAGCCTTGCCCATTTGTGGCGACGGGGTGGCGTCGGTCTTCTCAGCGATGCCATCCGCGACATTGTTGGCCTCCAGGAGGGTGATCCCAAGCGCTATGTGCTGATGCCCCGAGCCGCCCTTCGCCGCCTGGTGGATGGACTGGGCGAGGTGGAGGTGGTGTTGAGCGACTCCTACAAGCGCCAGGACAAGACGCAGGGCTACACCGTCCTGCTCCAGGCGGGGCGACAGCGTCTGAATGGCGCCCAGGCGGAACAGCTGGTGCGCCACCTGCCCGATCCCAAGGCTGTCTCCCAGCGTCGCCAGCGCCAAAACATCCTCGTTGAGGGTCTAGTCGAACAGGTCAAGGACCCCAGTGGCATCGCGGTGATTCCTGCGCTGGTGAACCAACTGAACATCGAGGTGGAGACCAACCTGAGTCTTTCGGAACAGCTGAGCTTGGCAGCGGCGCTCATCTCCAGCCCTGGACCCTCACGGATCAGCCGCCTGCCCCTGGCCGACCGGGCTGGTGAGCAGACCTTGCGCCAGATCAAAGCCGGTGCCAGCCGTCCCCTCTGGCCCCAGCCTTAAGCAGGGCTGCGGAGTGAAGTCTCCGGGCGAGGGCGTCGATGCATTCGGCCTGATTCGGGTGATGTTGATCGGGAATCCAGCCCAGCCAGCTGAGGCCATCCCGGCGTCGCGCTGGGCCGTTCCAGGAGCCCTGGAGCTGCACCAGGCCGAGCAGCGGTACATGGAGTTCCCGGCAGAGGGCGGCATAGGCCGCGGCTGCGCCAGGGATGGCGCCGTCGGGTTCTGCACTGGTTAGCAGCAGCACCGGCTGACGCCAGTCGGCTAGGGCCTGCAGCCAGCTGGTATCTCCTCCTGGGGTCGCTCTGGCTGCGTCACCGCTGAGCCGCACCAGCCCTGTGGCCGCCGGGTTGGTCTGCAAAATTTCAGCGGGTGAAGCACCACTTGCCACGGTGGTGAGAGTGCATCGGCAAGCCCGGGCCAGGGCTTCGCAGGCTTGACGCATTTTGAGTTCTGGAAGGGGGCCCGCACCCACCAACAGTGGGAAACCTGTGGACATGGGGGCACTACTCACCTCTACCATCGGATTACAGCAGAATTCGTTCCGCGGGCGCCGTGACCAGTTTCCTGACAGCAGCCCGTTCCGATCAGGAGCAGTTAGCCCCTGATAGTCGCCGCCTGCGTCTTTTCAGCGGCACTTCGAACCCTGCTCTAGCCAAGGAGATCTCCGCCTATCTCGGGGTGCCTGATGGTCCCCGCGTCTGCAAGCGTTTTGCGGACGGTGAGCTCTATGTGCAGATCCAGGAGTCGATCCGGGGCTGTGATGTGTTCCTGATCCAGCCCACCTGCGCGCCAGTGAACGACCACCTAATGGAGCTGCTGATCATGGTGGATGCCTGCAGACGGGCCTCCGCACGGCAGATCACCGCTGTGGTGCCTTACTACGGCTACGCCAGAGCGGATCGTAAGACCGCCGGTCGTGAATCGATCACCGCCAAACTCACGGCCAACCTGCTGGTGAAGTCCGGTGTTGACCGCGTGCTGGCGATGGACCTGCACTCCGCCCAGATTCAGGGCTACTTCGATATCCCCTGCGATCACATCTACGGATCCCCCGTGTTGGTGGACTACCTCTCCACGCAGGACCTTGGAGATGTGGTCGTGGTGTCTCCTGACGTGGGGGGTGTGGCGCGGGCCCGGGCGTTTGCCAAGCAGATGAACGATGCTCCGCTGGCCATCATCGACAAGCGCCGCACCGGTCACAACATGGCTGAAAGCCTCACGGTGATTGGTGATGTGGCGGGGCGGACGGCGATCCTGATCGACGACATGATCGACACCGGCGGCACGATCTGTGCGGGTGCACGGTTGCTACGGGAGCAAGGGGCCAAACGGGTTCTGGCCTGCGCCACCCATGCCGTGTTCTCTCCCCCCGCCAGCGAACGTCTGTCCTCCGAGGGGCTGTTTGAGCAGGTCGTGGTGACCAACAGTATTCCGATCACGCAGGATCGGGTCTTCCCTCAGCTGAAGGTGCTCTCCGTGGCCAACATGTTGGGGGAGGCCATCTGGCGCATCCATGAAGAGAGCTCCGTGAGCTCGATGTTCCGCTAATCACTGGCTTGCGGGCCATGGACTGTTGAATGAGCGGGCTTGGTTCGGCTTGATTACGGTTGATCCGAGTCATCGTTGGGGCCCGGTGCTTCAACGGCGTTGTCTCAGCGGTGGAGGCCTCTAATTGGTTGTGCTCTGGCCAGCCTGATGGCGGGGCTCCCAGCCCCTCTGATGGCAGAGTCTCGAGTGGGTCGTCTGCTCCGGAACCGCAGCACCATGGGGGTGTGGCTGACCAACAGCCCCAGTCCGCTCTATTACGACCGGAAGCGCATCAGCGCTGCAATGCAGCAGCTGCAGGATGCGGGGTTCAATCGCGTTGTGCCCAATGTCTGGAGCCGAGGCACCACGTTCCATCGCAGCCGCTTCGCTCCCGTGGAGCCACCGCTGCAGAAGGCTGGGATTGGTCTTGATCCCGTCTGCACCCTGGCCGAGGAAGGTCGGCGCCGCGGCATCAAGGTGATGCCCTGGTTTGAGTACGGCCTGATGGAGCCGGCCGATTCATCCGTTGTGCGCGATAACCCCAGCTGGGTCTTGGCCAAAGCCAATGGCCAGCGTTGGATGAAGATGCACGGCAACCATCGGATGGCTTGGCTCAATTCAGCCCATCCGGAGGTTCGTGCCCGCTTCATCGGGTTGGTGGTGGAAACCTTGAAGCGCTGTCCAATGGATGGCCTGCAACTGGACGATCACTTCGCCTGGCCGGTTGAGTTCGGTTATGACCCCACCACCGTGGCGCTGTACGAGCAGGAGACGGGATTTGCACCTCCTCGGGATCACAGCAATCGACAGTGGATGAAATGGCGCCGCAATCAACTCACGTCTCTCTTGCGTGAGTTGCGGCAACGTCTCAAGCAGGAGCGCCTCTCCACCAGAATTAGCCTTTCTCCAGGCCCCTTCCGTTCGGCCTACAACCTCTGGCTGCAGGATTGGGAGCTCTGGGCTTTGGGCGGGTTGATTGAAGAGTTGGTGGTGCAGAACTATGCCTATTCCGTTCAAGGATTCGCCAAGGACTTGGATCAGCCGGCTCTGCGCAAAGCCCGCGACTGGGGCATTCCCTCGCAGATTGGCGTGTTGGCAGGATTCGGCAGACGCACCACCTCGATGGCTGTTCTAGAACAAAAGGTTCGCCTGGCACGCCAGCGCGGTCATGGCGTGATCTTCTTCTACTGGGAAGGGCTATGGGGCAAGCATGTGGCGGAGCGGTATCGAGATCCTCGTCGCGCAGCATTCACTCGACTTGCATCTGATTGACCAGCAGATGTTGCTTGACACTATTTTTGGATTGCATGAAACAGTTCACCGAAACCAGTTTCGAACCCTATGACCGTCACCACTACCGCGTGTGGTTGAGCGATGGATCGTTCAAGGATGTCGAGAGCTATGACGAAGCGCAGCGTGTTTGGTATTCCAGTAAGACAAGGCCAAAGACAATAGACGTGATGCAACCGAAGCGAAGAAAGAGTTCTAAAGGCTTTTGAGGATTTTGATGAACTTGCTGTTAATTAGTCAAGTTTCGATCGATTCACTTGGCTGCAGTGAGCTGTCCGGGTGAACCGCATTAAAAATGCAATCTCGCTAAGATGTTCATCCTCAATTACCTGCTTGGCCCTTTTTGCTCATGATTGATATATTCCACATCAGTTTTTTCGGAACAGCTATTTAGCATTCGATAACCATGAAGCTATGGGATTTTGAATGATGAATCAGTTTGAGCTCAACCAGCTTCGCTCCAAGCTTCGCCGGCTCGATCTCGATGATCAGTTTATCGAGCGGTACATCGATAAGCTAATCAAAAACAAAGAACCGTTCGGTACGGCATCGAAGGCTATTGATCGTTGGGAAAAGAAAGATTCAGGCCAATTTGTTCTTCAAGCACTCGCTTGTGGCTTGATTGCTGCCCTGGCCGGTGGTTGGTTTGCCGTTGTTCAGTAGCGCGGTGGATGGAGCCATGAGCGAAGCAAGCTTGATTGCCCTGTTCAGCGTGGGGATGGCGTCGACCTCGACAGTTTTGTTCCTGGCCTTTCGACGTACTTACCGCCTGGAGCAAGAGCGCACATTGATGCGGAGAATGAGGCGACGCCTTGATCGGATGTTCTTAAATCAAAAGCCATAAATCAGGCCTTTCAATCACTTTTGCTCTGCGGTGTTGGCCTTGTAGGTGAACAGAAGTGCCAAGCACAATGTTCCGATCAGTGGACCCGGGGGTAGGTCAATAGCAATCGCCAGCATCATCCCGCCGCCACACAGAAGCAGGCCCGTGCTCGCGCTGCGCAGCATGAGTTCTTTCAGGCTTCGGCTGCGTTCCACGTGCATCAGCACCGGAGCGCAAAGCAGGCCAATGACCAGAATTACGCCCACGGCAGTGATGGCGCTGATCACCACGAGGGCAGTGATCAGGCTGCAGATCAGCCGAATCAAGAGCACCGGTCGTTTGGCGATGGCTGCTCCCTCGGGGTCGATGCCAACGAACACCAGGTCGCGGTAGCCCCACACCAACATTGCCAATAGGGCACTGGCTGAGATGGTTGTACGCAGTAGATCTGTTGTGGTGCCAGCCAGCAGATCACCGAACAGAATTGTCTCTAGGTCCACCCGTGCCTCCAGCAGGGGCACCAACAGCACGCCTAGGGCGGTGAAGCCTGCCAGCACGGTGTTCATAGCGCCCTCTTCCCTGCCCTTGAAGCGCCGGTTCAAGCGTTCAGCCACCAGGGCGCCCAGCAGTCCACTGATCAGGCCGCCGATGCTTGGGTCGATACCGATAGCCAGGGCGACTACCAAGCCGGGAAGAACGGAATGGGCCATCAGGTTGGCCAGCAACACCCTGCGTTGGGTGATCAGCAACGCTCCAGTTGCTGGACAGATTGCTCCGATCAACAGAGAGATCATCAGAGGCAGAAGCCACCAGATGTCGGGTTCAGCCACAGCAGTGGCTCCCCATCATGCAAGTAAGGTCGCTCAGTTTTTCTCGAACCATGTTGGGTGATCCGTTGGCCAGGATTTGGCCGTCCATCACAACAACCTGGTCGTAGCTGTCGAGGGCGCTGCCCCAGTCGTGGCTGCTCACCAGCAGCGTCTGACCTGCTTCCGCTTGATCCCGCATCACCTTGAGTAGATGGCCTCGCGTCGGTGGATCGATGGCGCTGCAGGGTTCATCCAGCAGCAGGATTTCGGTTTGCTGCATCAATCCTCTGGCCAGCAGGACGCGTTGTTGCTGGCCGCCGGAGAGCTGGTTGAGGCGTCGTGATCCCATGTCTCCCATGCCGACGCGTTCCAGCAGCTGTTCGCAGTGGTCCGCTGCTGTGGCTTTGCCCTTTTTGGGAGTACCCAGCTGAACCATGTCGCGGGCGGTGATCGGAAACGACCAATCAATGGCTGCCCGTTGGGGCATTAGGCCGATTGGCTTGCTGGTGTTGACCGTTCCTTGGCTGGGTTTCAGTCGCCCTTCGATCAGATGCAACAGCGTTGACTTGCCGGCTCCGTTGGGCCCCACTAGCGCCGTCAGTGTTCCCTCTTGGAGTTGCAGGTTGACGCGGTCGACGGTGTTGCGACCTCCATAGCTAAAGCACAGCTCTGTTGTGCTCAGCACGCACGACGAATGGCTCATCAACTCTTCGGTGGCCGGACTTGGGCCTCTTGAGGTTTTGCACACCCCATGTTGGCGAGTGATCAAGTGCTCAGCAAAATGATAATCATTCTCACCAAGACGTCCATGCGTCCTGTTTTGGCACGATCGGCGGGGGTTAGTTTTGCTCTAGCCCTTGGAGCTGCCCTTGTTCCGGCTCATGCGGCTCAACCTGTGGTGGTGGCCGTCGACGGCACGCTGTGTGATCTCACCAAGACCCTGGCTGCGGGTGCCGCCTCGGTCACGTGCCTGATCCCCCCTGGTGGTGATCCCCACTCCTATCGCTTGAAGCCCAGTGATCGCAGTCAGATCGCCAAGAGTGATCTGGTTTTTCACATTGGTTTTGGGCTGACCCCGTCCGCCAAAAAGCTCAAGTCACCAGGAACGGTGGTGGCCGTCGGTGAAGTCGCCCTGCCGTCCTATGGCGGCAGCGACCCCCATGTCTGGCACGACCCGGCCAATTCCGCTGCGATCGTGCGGGTCATCTCAAGTTCTCTGGCCCCCGTTCTGCCGGCCAGTGATCGTGCGGCATTGCAGCAACGCACGGCGCGTGCTTTGGAAGTTTTCCAAGCTCTTCAAGCCTGGGGAGCCAATCAGTTCAGCTCTTTGCCCTCCGCGCAGCGAGTCATGGTTACCGATCACAAGACCTACAGCCATCTCGCAGATCGATTCGGAATGGTCGAGATTGCGATGTTGGATAGCCACACAACCGGTGGTGTTCTGCGGCCCTCCAGTCTCAAAACTATCACCAAAGAAGTAAAAGAATCAGGGGCCAAAACAATTTTTTCTCCTGCGGCATTGGCCAACAAAACTCTGAAGCGTATTAGCAAGAGCACTGGTTTGCCGATTTGGACAACACCGCTCTACGGAGAAGGAATTGCTGCTGGTCGCAATGCTGTTTCGACGGCGACGCTTAATGTTTGCACTATTGTTAATGGTCAGGGTGGTTCCTGTGATATCTCAGGTGCTAACTCGTTGAACTCTCAATGGTCATCTATTCGTTGACCAAGCCTAAGTTCAAATTCCACGTTCAATTTTTTCTATTTCATGTTCCGTTCTCGTCTTCTTCTTCTGACTCTATTTCTGAGTCCTGTTGCGTCCATGGCTCCAGTTCATGCGCACGGTTCACATGGAGGTGGTGCCGAATTGAAGGCTGGTGAATTCGATTTCACTCCCCTTATTACAGTTGAGGGGCATGCTGGATTTGACGATAATCTTGAAAATCCAGAAAAGCATTATGCGGCTGACTTTTTGATTGGCGGCGAATTTGCTTGGGGCCTTGGCGATGGAAAGCAATTTTCTTTGGCTGCTTTCGTAGGGCCAACTTTGACCAGAGGTGGCGCAGAGCATTTTTATGGAGAAATCCATGCGCACGCAGAGGAAGAGGGGCACGAGCACGAGGAAAGCGAAGGTCATCCAACTCGTGAAAGAGTTGATTTCAAGGCTTTCTTAGAGGCTAGATACAAACACTCAGATAGGTTCAATATTCAGGCATATTGGAATCCATACATTGTCACAAGTGATGAGTTGGAATTCCATGCTGACGAAAATGAATGGGAAAAGTTTGAGTCAAAAGGTGTTAAGAATGAGTTGGGTGCCAAAGTGAATTATGCTTTTGGAGATGGCGATGTTGATTTTGGTCTAGGGGATTCCTTGTCTGATTTGATTGATGGAACTTATCTTTCAGTAGATCATCGACAAGGTTGGGGCGTAGATGGTGTTTATATTGGGAACTATACAGATCCCCGCGTTGGAGTTAGCTTTAATTATGGTGAAACATCTTTTCAGATAGAAGCAGGTCCTCGTTTTTACACCCCAGGAAGCTACGCAAGTGATCTAGATTCGCGAACTGATTTTGCTGGTGAGATAATGATATCAAGGCCTGTCAGCGACAAAGTTGATTTCTTTGCGCATTGGAAGGTTGTGTATACATGGGAGGATGTTGAAGGCTGGGGAGATGGCTACCAGCACCATGTAGGTACTGGTATTACCTATAAGTTGTGAGTTGATTGCAACTTTGGCCTCTCCGGTTGTATCGGAGAGGTTTTTTATTGTTTTGCTTTTGACGGTGATCAGGGGCTGTTGTTCAGCCTGCAGAAAGCCACTGCGCTTCACTAACAGGCGTGTTGATCACCTTGATGAGCTTCAAGCTGTCGCCATCGATCAGGCCAGCTCGGGCATGGGTTCGGTTCGGTCGCGTCAGCGTCATCAACAGCTGGTTGGTCACAGGGTTCCACTGGATGGGGCTGCCCGCCTTGAGCGTCCATGGCTCCAGGGCCCTACGTTTTGTCACCTCTCCCGCGTCGCTGAAAAGCACCAGTTCGTGATTGCCCCGTTGCTGCTTCCAGCGCCCCAGCACGGCCCAGATTTGTGTACCGCGGTTATTGCAGGCGACCCCCAGCACCGCCTGATCACCGAGGTGCAATTGCTTCGGCGCTTGCCCAGGAACCACTAGCTCGATCGAGCGCCTGTAATCCGGCCAGTGCCGGATCAGCACGGCCCGTCCTGAGGCACCGCAGAAGGCCCCCACCTCCCTGCTCCCCGGCAGCATCTGCGGCTTTTGCTCAGTTGCTTGCAGGGGGCGGAGGCTCAGGCCGTTGTAGGTGGGCATCACCACGCCTCCTCCAGCCGGCAGCAACTGCATCGGCCCGGATGGTTTCAGATCAAGAGCCTTCCGTTTGCCATCGGCCTGTAGCAAAAGGGCCTTGTCGCTGCCTGGCTGGAAGCCACCGCTCTGTACCAGCAGATCACCGTTGAGATTACTGCTGAGATGGGCGAAGAGCACCTCCCCTTTCAACAGCGGTTCCGTGCGGCTCAGCGTCGGCGGCCCCAATGCCGCCAGGCTTTTGGCGGTGCTCATGGGCGTCAGTTGGTCCCACCAGACTTGTTCGGTGCCGTTCTGATCGCTTCCCACCAGCGCAATACCTCGACCATTTCCCAGGGGCACGACGCTGGGGATTGCGGGCCAGACCCGACTGATCGGCATCCACTTTCCCGATCGCGCCTGCAGTTGAACCTGCTCGCCTCCCGGCACGGGGCGCGTCGCGATGAGCCAGGGTCTCGGGTCCCACCACCATTGCTGCGGCTCCAGCTGCAGACCGCGTTGGTCCGCCCCTGTGATCGATAGCTCGAGCGGACCCGTGAGCATTACATCCGCATCGATCACCATCCGCAGTGGTGTCGTCTCCCCAAGCCACTGATGGGGCACGGCCGGAGTGATTCGGGTGGCCTCGCTGACCCGGGGGCGATCCATCGGGCGACTGAACTGCAGATCCAGAGCTGCGCTGCCGCTTTGCACCTGCTGGGGCACCAGGCGCAGCATCCGGGGAGGCTGTCGTAACAGCAGTTGTTGCTGCGCCAGAACAGCGGCGCAGGCCATCAGCATCAGCAGCAAGAACCGCCGCGTCATGGTTCCAGGGGGCGCTTGGGCCTGGCAATTGGCGTGATGTTTTGGGGGATCACGACGGGGATGCGCCGTTCGTTGCGTGTTTGCACGCTCATCATTCCCTCGATGGCCAACCACTGGTTGGTTTTGGGGCTGAACGACTCCGGCCACTCCACCGCCAGGCCAGCGGGCGTGGCGTCGGCCAGGCAACAGCGCACCGTGAGCCGGGCGATCAGCGGCGGGCCCTGGGGTTGCCTCCAGACAAAACCGCTGATGCGCACAGGATTGCCGGCCACAAGATCAGGGTCGGGCTGGCTGCGCAGCAAGCGTACCCATTCCGTGAGGCTGCGTTGTTCGGGGGGTAGAACAAAGGCCAATTCCGGTGGATCGGGCAGGCCCTGGGGGCGGTTGCTGGCCAGATCGCTGAAGGAGGGGCTCGGCGGAAGTATCAGCACCAGCGCAGCCATCATGCCGCTGAGCAGCCAGGGCCAGCGCCAGCCCTCGTTTTGTTTCTCTCTTTTCAGCAGAAGGGCCACGCCCAGCATCAGCAAGACCAGGCCGGTGACCCCCACCAGGCCATGGAAACCCCCCCGCAGCAGCAGATCGAGCCGACCGCTGTGGAAGCTCCACAACAGCGTCAGGCCCCAGAGCAGCAGCAGGGTTCCGCGCTTCAACACGACCGGCCCCTCACAGCAGCCACAGGTTGATCCACTGACCGATCAGCAGCACGCCAAGACTGGCACCGACCGCCGTGATCAGGATCGCCCTTGGCCGCATCAGCACGGTGAACAGGCCTGCGAGTTTGAGATCCACAACGGGCCCCAGCAAGAGGAAGGCCAGCAGGGCCCCTGGGGTGATCTGAGCGGCAAACCCCAGCGCAAGAAAGGCATCCACGCTGGAGCAGACCGACACCACCACGGCCAGCAGCATCAAGGCCAGGATCGATGCCGTCGGCGCGCCCCCTACGGCCAACAGCCAACTGCGCGGCAGCCAGGTCTGCACTAGGGCCGCAATCACGCACCCCAGCACCAGTAGTGCCAGAAGATCGAGAAATTCGCGGCAGCTCTGGTCCAGCACCTGCCAGACCTTCAGGCGCCTGCCGCTCACGGATCGGGGAGGGCTGGGTGATCCGCCGATCACACCACTGCTGCGCTGCAGTAGCCCCAGGTTGCTGAGGGGCTGGCTCATGCGGCGCTCCTCCAGAAGCGCTGTTGCCAGGAGCTGCGTCTCGGGCAGTTGCACCAGCAACAGACTCAGCAGGATCGCCAGCAGAAAGGCCCCCAATGGGCGGGCCACCAGCAACCAGGGCTGATTAGGAAACGCGGCCCAAGTGCTGGCAAGCACGATGGGATTCAGCACCGGGGCTGCAAACAGAAAGCCGAAGGCCGTGCCCATCGGTGCCCCGCTGGCCAGCAGACGGCGGGCGACGGGAACGTTGCCGCATTCGCAGGCCGGGAGGGCAAAACCCATCAGGGCCCCGATGATCGGAGCCAGCACAGGATTCTTGGGGAGCCGTTCAATCCAGGCACCCGGGGGCACCGCCCATCGGGCCAGCCCTGCTATGGCAACGCCGAGCAGCAGAAACGGAACGGCTTCCAGCAGCAACCCCTGAAAGATCGCCCAGGCCGTGGCGGGCTTGTCCAAGCGTTCGGGCGGCAGTTGCCTTTCAACGTTCTCAGTTTGTGCTGTGAATGGAAAGACAGGAAACGCTTTGTTGAGTGGATCTTGAGACGCACAAGATCAATGCTTGGATCCTTAAGGGATGTTTAAGGAGGTAAAGGATGTGGGACCTCGGCTTATCTGTTTTCTTGGCGTTGTCCGGTGCGAGTGTTGTCGACAGTCCCCGTGACTGCCGCGATCAACCGGGCCTGATGGGTGGCTACATCACGGGCACGAATCTGATTGAGCTCTGCCATGACAACGTTCATCGTGCTGATCAGGACCTCGAACGGGTGCTGCGCCACGAGATGGCGCATGCCATTCAGGAAAATTTCGATCTTCGGGAGTCGCTGATTCCAGAGCCACTGCTCACCTGGCTGGTCCGCTGGACCATGGATGACCGTGAGGTGATGACGGTGCTGCTTTACGACGAGCACGAGACGGACCAGGAATTCGAGGCCCGGCTCCTAGCCAACCTTCCTAACTGGGTTGTGGGCTCTCTGCTCTGGATCAGTGAGCACCGGCACCGTGCGGTTCATGCTGGTCTTCAGCTTCCTCAGCCCTGGGAGGTGCTCCCTGTGGAGGCGATCCTGTGGAGGGATCAGTACGCCCTGGCCCGTCGTTGAGTCGGCGCGGCAAGGTGGATTCCAGTCGTCAGTCGCCTTGCGATGGGGTGGTGCTTCTGGATTGATCGCGGTGGCACCTTCACCGATCTGATCGGTTGCGATCCAGAAGGGCGGCTGCACGTGCGCAAGGTGCTCTCGGAGCAGGCCGGTGCTGGAGACCCTGCGGTCTCGGTCATGGAAGCGATGTTGGCGTCGGCTTCTCCACCCATGGAGTTGGGGGACGTCGACGATGTGCGCATTGGCACCACCGTGGCCACCAATGCGTTGCTCGAGGGGGCTGGTGCGCCATTGCTGTTGCTAACCAATGCCGGGCTGAGGGATCAGCTGTGGATCGGCGATCAACATCGTGACGATCTGTTCGCGCTTGAGCAGCCCCAGCGCCCCTTCCTGGCGCAAACGGTGCTGGAGCTGGCCGGTCGGCTCGATGCCCAGGGTGAGGAGGTGGAGCCCTTGGTACTGGATCAGCCGCTGCAGTCGCGTCTCGAGGAGCTGCGCCGTTCCGGCCTGGATGTTGCCGTGGTCGCGTTATTGCATGCCCAACGCAACGCAGCCCATGAGCAGCGCTGCGCCGCATTGTTGCGGGAGCTTGGCTTTCGCACCGTGGTCTGCTCCCACCAGGTGAGCGTGATGCCCCGGTTGGTGCCGCGCGGGCAGACGGCGTTGGTTGAGGGGGCTGTGCATCCGGTGCTGGATGGCTACCTGCAGCAGGTGCAAGGGGCGCTCGGCGCCGCCACACCACTGCGGGTGATGACCTCCAGCGGAGCGTTGCAGGCTCCAGACAGACTGCAAGCGAAAGACACCATCCTTTCGGGGCCAGCGGCCGGGATGGTCGGGGCGATAGCAGCGGCGCGGATGGCCGGCTTTGACGGGGTACCGGTGCTTGGTTTTGACATGGGCGGCACGTCGACGGATGTGTTCTGTGTGGCTTCCGCCGATGCGCAGGCCTTGCGGCAAGTGAAGGAGCAGACCGAGATCGCCGGCTTGCAGTTGCTGGCCCCACGTCTGCCGATTGAAACCGTGGCGGCCGGAGGCGGATCGGTGCTGGAGCTGCAGGGGGAGCGGCTGCGGGTGGGGCCCCGCTCCGCCGGAGCGCAACCGGGGCCGGCCTGTTATCGGGCCGGCGGACCGCTCACCGTCACCGACGCCAACCTGCTGCTGGGGAGGCTTCAGGTGGACTGCTTCCCGGCGGTGTTCGGCCTGTCCGGGGATCTGCTACCGGATGTGGAGGTGGTGCGGTATCGCTTCGCCAATCTCGCGGCAGCGCTAGGCCAGACCCCGGAGCGGGTGGCATGTGGGGCGTTGCAACTGGCGGTGGAAACCATGGCCGCTGCGATTCGCCGGGTGTCGCTGCATCGCGGTGAGGACATTCGCGGCGGGGTTTTGTTGGCCTACGGAGGGGCTGGTGGTCAGCACGCCTGTCGCCTGGCGGATGAACTGGGGCTGAATACGGTGCTGTTGCATCCCATGGCCGGAGTCCTCTCCGCCTTTGGCATGGGCCAGGCCCGCCAGCGCTGCCGGCGGCAGGTGCATCTCGGTGCTGCCCTCTCGCCTGATCTGTTGGCGGCTCTTCCCGATCAAGTTGTGCAGCTGACGTGTGAAGCGCAGGAGACCTTGCGTCGCCAGGGGGATGGCACCGACACCAACGATGATGCGCCGGAGGTTTGGGTCAGCTTGGCCCTGCGTTATCCCTCTGCCGAGCAGACCCTGGTGCTTCCCTGGTTCGCTGAGCAAGGCGTTGATGCCGTGATCTCGGCTTTCCAGGCGAGCCATCAGCAACGCTACGGCTACTGCATTGATGCCGATCAGGCCCTACTAGTCGAACAGCTCAATGTTGAGGTCACAGCACCCCAACAGTTCGATGCCACAGCCACAGCTGAGATGGCCGAACCATCGCTAGGGGTGGAGACATCCTCGAAGGTGTCGATGCACCTGGAGTCGAGCGGTTGGATGCAGGTTCCGTTGCTGGACCGCAGTGCCCTGCGGCTGAATCAGCGGATTGAAGGCCCTGCCCTGATCGCTGAAGCCACTGGCTGCACGGTGCTGGAGCCGGGCTGGCAGGCCCGGGTGGCTGAGGAGGGCACGCTGTTGCTGGAGCGTCGGCAACCCGCGGTCGGATCACCTGTGCTGGCACAGGCTGATGCCCACGACCCGTTGCAGGCGGAACTGTTTCGCCACCGCTTCATGGCGATCGCTGAACAGATGGGGGAACAGCTGCGGCAGAGCAGTCGCTCCGTGAACATCCGCGAGCGCCTGGATTTCTCATGTGCGTTGTTCGATGCCTCGGGTGCCCTGGTGGCCAATGCCCCCCACATTCCGGTGCACCTCGGATCGATGGGCGACACCGTGCGCGACCTGCTGGCCCAGGTGGCGACCGGTGATGTCGCATCGCTGCAGCCCGGCGACACGCTGCTCAGCAACGACCCTTTTCATGGCGGCACTCACTTGCCCGACATCACCGCCATCTCGCCGGTGTTCTGCAACGGCAATCATCCCAGTTTCTTTGTAGCCAGCCGTGGCCATCACGCCGATGTGGGTGGCATCGCTCCTGGGTCGATGCCGTCCTTCAGTCGCACCATTGCCGATGAGGGCCTGCTGCTGCGCAACCAGCTGTTCGTGCGCCAGGGCCGGGTTCTCGCCGCTGATTTGGAAGCGGTGTGGAGCGGCATGGCGACGCCCCCCCGCAACCCTCCGGAACTGCTGGCCGACCTGCAGGCGCAGGTGGCGGCCAATCAGGCGGGGATTGTGGCGATGCAATCTCTCGTGGAGAGGGAGGGGCAGACCCTGGTGCAACGGCATATGACCCTGCTGCAGAAGGATTCAGCCCGCAGTGTTCAGCGGCTGCTGTTGCGCTTACCGGACGCCCGGCATCAGTTGGCGCTGGATGACGGCTCCTGCCTGGTGGTGCAGCTGTGCCTCGACCCGCAACGCCAACGCTTGCGTTTGGATTTCAGCGGAACATCGCCGCAACGGCCGGGCAATTTCAATGCCCCCTTGGCGGTGACGCGGGCGGCCGTGCTCTACGTGATCCGTTGTCTTCTCGACAGCGACATCCCCTTAAACGAGGGCTGTTTCGCGCCTCTCGATCTGGTGGTGCCAGCGGGCTGTTTGTTGAATCCGCGGCCCCCCGCCGCTGTGGTGGCCGGCAACGTCGAGGTGTCTCAGGCTCTCTGCAATCTGCTGTTCGTTGCTTTCGGTGCCCAGGCGGCCGGACAGGGAACGATGAACAACGTCAGCTTCGGAAATGGCCGCTGTCAGTACTACGAAACGGTGGCGGGTGGTGGCGGCGCTGGTGAGGGCTTTGCCGGATCGGTGGGGCTGCAGTCGCACATGACCAACTCGAGGCTGACGGATCCCGAGGTGCTGGAGAGCCGTTATCCGGTGCGGTTGGAATCCTTCGCGGTGCGTTCTGGCAGTGGCGGCCAGGGCCGATGGCCTGGGGGCGACGGGTTGGAGCGCACGATCCGTTTCCTCGAGCCAATGAGTGTCTCGTTGATCAGTGGCTCGCGGCAGGTGGCCCCGATCGGCCTCAACGGCGGGGCCAGTGGTGCTTGTGGCCAGAACATGCTGCTGGACCGTGAGGGTGTGGCCCATCCCTTGCCCGGTGCCGTGCAGCTTGAGCTCCAAGCGGGCGAGGCCATTCGCATGCTCACCCCAGGGGGAGGCGGCATGGGACGTTGAGGGGGAGATGCCTTCTGGTGGTGTGATGCCGATGCGATCACAGGTTTGGTGGTTGGGCGTGCTGCTGGGCTGCAGCCTCAGCGGGGCTGCCCACGCCAAAAGCCTCGACCAGCAGGTGTTCCAGTTGCAGCTGGTGATGGATCAGATCCGTCTGGCCCATTCCCTGGGGGATCGCGTTGGCGTTTGCGTTGAATCCCGCCGGGCCAACAATCTCGTGCTCGATCTTCTCCCGGCCCTGCAATTGCACCGTCCTGGCCTGAATCACGCTGCCTTGCAAGACAGGATCCTGTTGGGATTTGATCAGTGTTGATTACTTCTGTAGATCGCGCCTTTGATCGTTTTGTCCTGAACGGCCTTGGGGCTGCTGTTTGAAAACCAGCATGACGACCCATTGTCGAACGGCATTTGCGGATTCAATCTGAATGCAGCAAAGCTGATGGCATGGGTTTGCTTCAAACGATCCAGGGACGGTTGCTTCAGTACGACTCACCGTCGCGGCAGGTGCAACAAGACCATTTCGGCGCAGCTCGACGCCTGGCCCAGGCTCAATTTCAGCTGGCTGATGCTGAATTAAGCCAACGCCTCTGGCAGGACGTGGCTGATCGAGATCTCGATGTTGATCGGATCCTGAATCTTCTCTATGGCTGCTGGTTCCAGGATGATCCCGCTGCGCTGCGTGCTGCCGACGCTGAGTTTCAGGCGCGCCTTGAGCGGGAGTTGATCCCCGGGGTGTTCGCACACTGCTGAGGATTGTGGCCTTCGGAAATTGTTGTGCTGAACTGACGGATCTGTTGGTGGTGGTGTGCTGTTGATCCCAGAGATCCAGCCATGAACATCGTTGTTCTCAACCGTTCGGATTGGCTGGATGAACGGAATGTTCGTCTTATCGATCGGCGGGCGGATCACATCCGTTCGGTGCTTGGGACCGCAGTGGGCGACAGCATCCGGGTTGGTGAGCTGAATGGCGATCTGGGTCAGGGCCGAATCTGTGCGCTGGATGCAGATGCCGTGGTGCTGGAGGTGGACCTCAACCAGCCACCGCCGCCCCGCCATCGGTTCGATATTGTTCTGGCCTTGCCAAGGCCCAAGGTGCTGCGCCGTCTGTTCCGCACCGTGGCCGAATACGGAGTGGCCAACCTGCATCTGATCAACAGTGCCCGGGTTGAAAAGAGCTATTGGCAGTCGCCTTTGCTTGCACCCGAGAAGGTGCACGATGCCCTGCTTGCTGGGATGGAGCGCGCCAGCGACACGGTGGCGCCCCGGGTGCATCAGCACAGGCGCTTTCGCCCCTTTGTTGAAGACCAGCTCAAGGAGCTTTGTGCCGGGCGCCCCTGCTGGATGGCCCAGATGGGGGCCTCTCTTCCGTTACGCGACACCCCACCGGGGGCTGCCGTGGTGATGGTGGGGTCGGAGGGTGGTTTTGTGCCGTTTGAACTGGAGTTGGCTCAGGCGGTGATCGCGCAGCCTGTGCATCTGGGATCGCGCACCTTGAGCGTGGACACGGCCCTCACCACCGCGCTGGCCCAGGGATGATGGTGATGCGTGTGTTGCTTCAACGGCGACGGCAATGAACGATCTAGCTGGATTGCAAGCTCTTGTGGAGGACGTCGGGTCCGGCAACGTCATCGATGCCGAACTGCTCGATGGGTGTCCGGTGGAAGCCCACGAACTGGATGAAATGGATGCGTCCCAGGCCGCGCAGGTCGCCGCCCATTGCTTCGGCCTGCTCTTCGATCACAAGGTGGAGCAGCTGGAGGGAATCGAGGCGGATCTCGATGCAGGCCTGTGGACCGGAACCGTTGATGGCTTCGGGTTTCGGATCAGTCGTGATGACGTCGGCGATCTGGTGCTCGATTTCTCGAGCCAGCAGGCGTGACGGTTGATGAGCTGCGCAGCGACCTGACGGCCCGGCTTGGTGAGCAGGTGGAGCAGGTCTTCACCCGGGATGGAGCCCCTGTTGACGACATCACCGAGCTCTATCAGCCGTCTCCGGCTGGGTTTGGCGGCCAGCTGCGATTGAAACGGAGCGGCCGCCGCCTGGCCTGGGAGCTCTGGCTGGAAGACGGTGATCGCTGGAATTTCCACACCACCGATCTTGCCGATGCATCGTCACAGACCGAATAAACGTTGATCAGGCGCGAAGGCCAGGCGCCGGTAGGGTGGAGTGCTGGTTTCAGCGGGGAACAGCCGCTGGAGGAAACGGGGAAAGAGCAGTGAAAATCTGCCGCTGTCCCGCAGCTGTGAAACGTCGGCTCTCCGCCAACGTCAGTCAGAACGCCCGCCAGATCAAACCGACGAGGATCGACTTATGAATTCTTTGCCACTGGCCCTGCGCAGGCCGCTGCAGATCGCCGGCCCTTCGCTTCTGGCGGTTCTTCTCCTGGCCAGTCCGGCGTTTGCCCACCATCCCTTTGGCATGGGCGACAGCGCTGCTCTCACCCCCCTGCAGGGATTACTCAGTGGCATTGGTCACCCGCTGCTGGGTCCTGACCATCTCCTGTTTCTGCTGGCCATCGCCTTCATCGGCCTGCAACGTCCCCGCGCCTGGGTGATTCCTCTGCTGGCTGCTGGCCTGGGCGGCAGTGTTCTGTCGCAGTTCATCCCCCTGCCGGATGCCGTGGCTCCCTGGGCGGAGGCCATGGTTTCCCTCAGCCTGGTGGCGGAGGGTTTGATGGCTCTCACCGTGGCCTCCACCCGTTGGTTGCTGCCGCTGGTGGCCCTGCATGGTTTTCTGCTTGGCAGCACCATTGTTGGAGCAGAACCCACCCCCCTGTTCACCTATTTCTTGGGCCTTCTGATCGGCCAAGGCGCACTGCTGCTGGTGGTGAGCAACTGGTCCAAGAACCTGCTGGAGCGCCTCGGCTCCCAGGGGCAAAGGCTTGGTGCTGGTATCTGGATGGGCATCGGCATGGCCTTTGCCTGGGTAGCTCTGATCGACTGAAACCCCTTGTTGCGTCTTGCCCAGATGGCTTGACGCCAAGAGAGGGATGTTGCGTCATGGGCACATCGCCCATGACGCATGACGCTTGTTCGGCAACTGTTGATGGCTCCCGCCGCCCTTTGCCTTCTGGCCACCGGCGCCGATGCCGCCGAGCTGAACATCGACGGCGTTTCTGATTACGCGGCCACTTCCAGTGGCAACAGCCTTAATCAGGTCACCAGCGTCACCCAATTCTCCGACGTTGACCCCACCGACTGGGCCCATCAGGCTCTGGCCAACCTGGTGGAGACCTACGGCTGCGTCGCCGGCTACCCCAACGGCACCTTCCGTGGCAACTGGGCCATCACCCGCTATGAAGCGGCTGCCCTGCTGAACGCCTGCCTCGACCGGATCTCCGAAGTGACCGACGAGCTGCGTCGCCTGCTCAAAGAATTCGAAACCGAGCTGGCCATCCTCAATGGTCGCGTTGACGGCCTCGAGGCCCGCGTTGGCGAACTGGAAGCAACCCAGTTCTCCACCACCACCAAACTCAAGGGCCAAGCCACCTGGGTGTTCGGAGCCAGCCGCTTCAAGGGCTCCGCATCCCGGTTGCGTTCGGAGAGCAATGAAGCGTTGGGCGGCACCACGTTCAATTACGACCTTCAGCTTGGGTTGGAGACCTCCTTCACCGGCAAGGATCAATTGACCACGGTGTTGCGTGGCGGCAACTTCGACGGAGACGGAAACGTCTTCGGCAGTGGAGGGCCGTCAGGTCTGGCCACACTGGAAATTGCGTTTCAGGCGGGTTATCGCCCCAATCTGGTGGCGATCGACAAACTCTTCTATTCCTTCCCGTTGGGGGATGAGATCACCATCACCACCGGCCCGATTGTTGGCCAGGAAGACATGCTCGCGATCTGGCCGAGCGTCTATCCCAGTGATCCGATTCTCGATGTACTCACGGTGAATGGAGCTCCGGGGGCCTACAACAAAAACAAAGGTGCGGGCTTGGGCATCAGCTGGGCCTCGGAAAGCGGAGCCAGCGCGTCAGCTAACTATGTGGCGGCCAATGGTGCATCAAGCGACACCCGTTCCGGTGGTTTCGCCACCGACGAGGCGGGGGGCACCGGCACGCTGCAGCTGGGTTGGGAGGGTGACAACTGGGGCGTTGCTGCCCTCTATTCCAAGGTTCAGAACGGTCAAGACCTGATCGTGTATGCCTCGCCCTTCGTCAGGGATCGCTTCAGTGCTCGGGCCTTGACCAACGCCTATGCCCTGGGTGGTTTCTGGCAGCCATTGGAGAGCGGCTGGCTTCCTTCTCTATCGCTCGGTTGGGGCATCAATCAATCCGACACCCAGCGCAAGGGCCAGGTGAGCACCAGTCAGTCCTGGAGGGCTGGGCTGGAGTGGAACGATGTGTTGATGGCGGGGAACAACGCCGGAATGGCTGTGGGCCAGCCTGTTTTTGCGACCGATATGCGAGGAGGTGACACCCCTGCTGATGGTCAGTACATCTGGGAGTGGTGGTACCAGTTCCAAGTGACCGACAACATCAGCGTCACCCCGGCGCTGTTCTATCTGTCGCGACCCATGGGTGAGCTCACACCGGACGGTTCAAGCTTCCAGCAACTTGGCGGCCTGATCAAGACGACATTTATGTTCTGAGCTGAGCGTCCTTTCATTGGATTCGATGTCAACCGAGGCTGACTGTTGTCATCGGTTTGTTGGCCTGCGCCCCCTACCGTTCATGTATAGGGCTGATGAAGTGGATATTTGCTTGAATGGCGAAACAAAAAATGAAACCCCCCATCTCAATGAGATGAGGGGTACATCAGAAACGGCAGATCAATCAGGCACTGACCTTGGAATTTCCCATGTTGTCAAGCGCTTCGGAAACGCGCTTGAAGTTAAATCCCATGCCGCGCAAGGCATGCCAAAAATGACCTTGCAGGAAAAAGAATGCAAGGTAGAAATGCGTATTGGCCAGCCAAGCCCGGGCTGAGTGGGCACCACCCTCAAGAGCAGTTGCGTCGCTGAAGTAGGGAGAGAAAGCGAAATTCAATTTCAATGGATCTCCATACAACTCAACGGGATAAATTGTTGTGTTTTGAGCACACCAAATGGCTGTCACAAATCCCATTAGAGCTACACCTGCAAGCGAGTAAGACAAGATCGACTCGCCGTTGTAGATCAAGACCTTTTTGAAAGGACCGAAAGGACTGGAGATGATATGCCAAACACCACCAATCGTGAGAATGAAGGCTAAAACAGCATGACCACCCATCACGTCTTCAAGACTACTGATGGAGAGAAAATTAGACTGATAACCCCACACCATCCCGAGGTCAATGTTTGGTTCAACCCGTCGAACAGCTCCGATGGCGCTGTCGTAAATTCCATGGCGCTTTGCCCATTCAACGAAGGCAATGACTCCCAGGCCGAGAAAAATCAGATGATGACCCAAGATGAAAGTGAGCTTTTTTCCATCACTCCATTCAAAATGAAACTTTTGCGCGCGCCCTTCAGCCTCGGAAAGGTCCTTAGGCGCTCGAAGCGTATGCCAGATTCCAGCTGCTCCAAGTACAGCAGATGAAACCAGATGGAATGCTGCGATCGCGATAAGGGGTTCTTGGTCAATGATTACTCCACCTTCTCCTACGCCGAAGCCAAGGCCGGCGAGGTGTGGAATCAAAATCAGCCCTTGTTCTCCCATTGGCATTGTTCCGTCATAACGGGCCAACTCAAACAAAGTGAATGCACCTGCCCAAAACATGATTAAACCTGCATGGGCAGCGTGAGCTGCAATGAAAGAACCGCTGCGCTTCGCGACTCCTGCATTTCCAGCCCACCAGTCATAACTGACTGACGAACTTCCGTAAGACTGCATTTTCAGAAAGATGCGACACAAGAAACATAATGAGTGCTCTCTGTCGAATAAATCTGCTTTTACATAGCTTTGCAGCCGTAAATCATATTTAACTTGTCAAGGAGTCATTTGATTGCAACGTTTTTTGTTTAATCCTGTGAGTTATCGATTGGGATCATTTGATTCTCTGGTTTGAATTCTTTGAGCTGCCTAATGAAAAATTATTTGCTTTGGTAAGAATATCAATTTGGTACTTGATTGCAGCCAATTGATGGCAGATGTCGTATCAAATATTCCCACCACACTAATTTAGTGCCAACTGGATTACGTATGAGTATGCATGATTTGCCAAACCACGTTTCAGTCATACATGGCTTGTTCTCGCCAAATCTATAAAAAAATCTATCTCCCGAAATAACGAGAGATAGATCACGTTGATTTTTGTCGAAACCCGTCCAAGGCCGACATGAGAATTATCTTATTCTGTATGGCCTTGGATGTTGGCAGCGCATCAAGTGAGTGTTAAATACTGAACATCTTTGAAGTCAAATGATAAAGGATCAGAGTGGCTGTCGTGCTCATAGTGTTGCCCACTCAGAAGGCAACACACTAGCGATGAGCTTGAAGCTCTTTCCCCCATCGGGCTGAATGATGTATGCGATTCCTTGTGGTTCAGGATAAATTCCTGTTACTGCCTCAAAAGGATCATCATGTCCGACAATGACTGTATTGATTCCTGATAGTGGTGGGCGCGTTAATAAAGGCATGACATTCTTTTTCATCAGTTCAATGTGATCTTCGGTGTAATTCTCATAAGGCAAAAAGTTTAACCGGGAATCTTTTTGGGTCCATTCTCCAAATGCGTGGTTTGCTGTTTTCCAAGACCTGCAATATTCACTAACAATAATTTCACCGACTGGGATTTCTTTTGAAGCAAATGATATGCCAATTTCGTAAGATTCTTTGATGCCCTGAGTGCTCAGCTTTCTCTGAGAACTGCAATCATCAAGGCGCATCAGAGGATCAGCTTGGTCTGCATAATCCCTCTCCGTAGTTGCATGACGGAAATAAATGACATAGCCTCCATCCTTGAGCGAAGCAAGCAACGTTGATTTGTCAATATTCGGTTCTGAAGACAGAGCAAAGGATAGTTTTTTAGTTTTTTGATCTGCTGGGGTTACAGCCTGACCATCATTTGAGGAGGCACCAGTTTCTCTATTGAGTCCGCATGCACTCAATAGTAATGCAGTAAACAATGGAATAAGAATCTTAGACATGAGATTGGTGATTGAAATACTTACTTTGCTTTCAGCGAAGCTGGGTTTTTGTTGCCACCTTTTCTTTTTTAGGAGTTGATGGCATGGCTTTGGCTGCTACTTCTTGATCTTAAAGTTTGCTCGCCTCCAGTCATTTTTCGCCAAATATTTTGTAGAGATGTAGAGCCAAGCTGTTTGTTGATGGAATAGATGTAATTCCACTTGCAGAAGTTTTGAATCCTGATAAGGACATGGAGAAACTGAAATAATCTCAAAAATAAATGTTTAATTTATGATCATGTGTTTCTGTTGACCTCAATACACGTTGGCGCTCAATGACATTTTGAACTGTGGTCCGATGGGCTTCTGCAATTGCATCAACAAGACCTATCGGCCATTCCGTTCCGCAGCGCATTTGCGCTTCTAATACCGATGCGTCAAGTTTTGACAACCGGCTTGTTTTTCGAGACATTGTGTTGATGGTGAGAAGTAGAAAGCATCAACGCCAGTTATTGATGGGCAAAGATAAGACCAATCAATTGTCCTGGTTTGGTTAAATCGCCACTCTGGCTCTTGAACCTGGAGGGAAGAAGAGCCAGATAACGCCCAATGCAACTGACATCGTCAGATTCATTGTTTGAACAGCTCCGGCTGGAGTGAACTGCCCAATATAATTTTCGCGTTGCGAATAAGTCCGTGTCTTTCACATGCCGCAGTACCACGTTTTAATTGATGCACTCCCGTGTAGTGATGCCAAATTAGTTTTCTGGAATTTTACGCTTCATGAGCAGCCTATTACTCTCCGCAAGCCTTTGGTTTTTTTGTTGCCATTGATGTCTTGGATGAATATTGTTATGTTCAACCCTCACTGTGTACATATAGAATGCTTATAGCCGTATTTATCAGTTTCAAAAAAATCAATGTTGATTAATGTTATTCGTTCTTTACTTCTTTGCTGCCTTGTTCTTTCGCTTTGAGTGTGTGATTCTCAAGTCGCTCTATTACGAGTTGCCTAAAATCGCAATAATCAATATCTTCCGTCTTTTTGTCGCGCATGATTTCCTGCGCCTCCCTCATTAAATACTCGTAAGTAGCTGCATCACTTGTTCTATTAGCGAGATCAATAATGTGTGCGAATGCTTCGATGTTGGTCAAGATCTGATTGCTGATTCTTGAAGTATAGATTCTGCCAGACTAAGCTCTGTTATAAATTCTACCAATCGATGGTTGCATTGATCGATTTGCATTTATTAGTAATGCTTCAGTAATCCGTATCAGTCTTTGAGCCCTATCTGGCAGTCAGCTATTCGTGTTAATGAATTAGACTCGTTTGTCAAGAGATGATTATCTTTATTTGGTAAAAGTATTGGATCTCTTGATTCCAATATGAACAGGGCTTGATTGATGATTCTGGTATTTCTAATGATCCTTTTTTCTTTGTCACCTATATTATTTCGCGATGAAGAAATATCCTGTTGAGTTAAGGGCAGAATTTCATCAATTCGAGCCTTTCTGGATTGTTTCTTCGGTTTTTTGTTGTTGTATAGCGGGAGACCCCAGGTCTGCGTTTTCAGCAGCGGTCGCTGTTCTGCATTCGGTGCATTCGAGTGTGACAACGACGCGTACGCCTTTGCTTTTGGCCATAATAATTCAATGCAATTCTGGGAATAAGTAACTGGACTGACTCCTCTAGTTGAGCAGAGGAGTCAGTTGTAACCCCAGCGCGATGACCCGGATAAGCCATCGGATGAAGGTGCCTCGCAGGAACCCCTCCATTTCATTCTGACTGATTTTCTCAGAGCGCGAGTACAAACCATCTATCCTCAGCCATCAAATGAATCGATGATTGGTTTTCTTCTCCTCTGTGCCCTTGGTCTCTCGCCCTGTCAAGTCATTTGAGAGGAGTCAGTGTTGTGACCAGCGTGAAATGGCTCTGGATAAAATCCTTTAAGCAGATGTTACGAGTGAATTTCACTGAGTAGTTTCAATCCATTTCATGGGTCACTCCAGATAATGTCAGTGCCTGCGTCAAATCAGATTTGGCAATTTTTTTGTATTAAAGTTACGCTGATATGACTCCCCGCATCTTCAGAAGGGAGTCAGTGGTGTTATCAGCGCCCAATGGTGATTGCCCCCACCATTGGTTGGAGGTTTCCTGCGAAGGAAACATTAATCAATATGGGCTGGAATAAGGATTCAGCTGCTCCAGATGATGCAGATCATCGAATCAAATGAGCCTTTGTAAAGTTGTTGGGTTAAAACGCTGAACTGACTCCTTCGGTTGAGGAGAGGAGTCAGCTGACACTCAGCGCCCAATGCTCACTGCAGGAACCATTGGATGGAGGATTCGATGCTCCATGGGAAGCTTCTCCCTGTTTTTTGGCTGAGTGCTGTGCTGATGTGCCGGTTGTGACTTATGAGAGGTTGCAAGGTATCGGTGGGTGACCCCCCTTCGCACCAGACAGTTCTGGTTGCTGGACCAAGAGTTGATGTTCCGTCCTCCTGTCAAAATCCAGTAATAGACAGGGGTTAGTTGGTTGATGTGATAGATCCATGTGATGCTGATACACCTGGTTGCTTACGCAACTAGCCAGGTGTTTGTACCCGGTCGTGACGACAGACAGCATCTGCGTTATCTAGGTCTGCTTTTGTCTCTAATTACTTTTTTTGAGTTCTCTCCCGTTTGAGCATGAGGGTTGGCTGATTAACACCGTAGTTGTGTGCCTTGTGGTTATGACAAGGAAATACAGAGAAAACGCTCAATAAGAACACCTCAGCGTTGAAAGCGATCCACTGGTCTCTCAGCGGTCGAGGTGTACTAGGCCTAGAGACATCAGGGCAATGCTTCGAATTCAGGGAGATGCGCAGCTGCTCCGTTCACTTCTTCTGTGTGCGGAGGGAGCCTCCTCGCAGCGTATTGAGAAAGAACTCCAGTTTAAGAGCCTTATTGAGAATGACTTGCAATATCGACAGGAAGTCTGTACTCTTGCGAGTAATTCTCATTCGCGATAGTTCGTGACGACGTCTGCCTACCGTTTCCTGCCGGAAGATCCAGCGGCACCTTTGTCGATGCCCAGGCTTCAGACCGTTCTGCTGGATCCTGCTGGTCGAGACCAGGCCACCGTTCTGGAAGTGTTGGAGGGTGTCTGCCGGGTGTATTGCCCTTGCGAGGAGACCGAGGGAATGACCTTGGCGTTTTTGCAGTCAGGCGACAGGCTTCGCACTGATCGCATGTGCAGTGACGGGGCCTGTGTTGAGGCACTCACGGCGCTCAAGTTTCGCCGTGATTCCGTCTCCACTGACGAATTCGGCATCGACGCAGTCAATGAGTGGACGTTACAGCTCTTGAGAGTCCGTCATCTGGGTCAGGCAGAACAACGGCTTCACGCTCTTTTGGCGCTATTGGTCAACCGGCTTGGACTTCGTTGCAGCGATGCTTATCAGCTTCCCTTCCGTCTAACCCATGATCGTTTTGGCGAGTTGATTGGTGCTACCCGGGTGACCACTACCCGTCTTCTTTCGAAATGGCGTCAAGCCGATTTGATCGCCATGTCGTCTGGTGATGTCACGATGCGTATTGCACCTGACCTCATCAACTCTTCACCTCTCCAATTCTGAGGATCGTGAATTCCTTTGGTGTACTTGGCGATCTCTGCAGAGAGGCTGAATGGATTCAGCGGCGAATTCAATGTGCCAGTCGTTCAATTCAGTATTGCCAGCACGAGCAGCTAAAAGATCGTCTCGTTGCGGAGATATCTTTTTACCGTCATAGATGTTTGGCGATGCAAACAACTTTGGCAGAGCTCAACAGTTTTCTTGATTCTGAATCTATACAGAAATATTTGTTAGAAGAATTGCTCTCTCGTTGTCTATTGACGATTCGGTTCCAACATCGTGTTTTTTGAGCTTATGTTCTAATCTTGCAGTCCAGTCTATATGGCCATCTCATTTGAGCTTGCTGCCATAATAATGCTTTGTTAAATAAAGTATGCTTATAGCCTGAGGGCTTTTGGTAATTAGATTGACATTTCAAGTATTCTTTTCTCAAAAGTAGCTAAACAAAAACTTCTTAGATTTAATCTGCTCTATAACTTGATCTTTTTATAAATTGCTCAAGTCGAGCATCACTTAAGATCAAGTGAAAAGCATCATTTGCCTCATTGTAATTCAAAGCATTCTTTAAAGTTCTACATTGGTCTTCAGAGTTTGACATGCTTGTTGGATCAGAAATCCTCGAAGAATTTATTGACCACTTAGAGCGTGACGACCTGGTTCGTCTCCGTTGGCTCAAACGCATTCGTGAGACAGGATTTGATCAAGCACTCTCCGAATATCGCGAGTCTTTGAATATTCTGAGACATTCTTAGATAAAATTTCTTATGGCGTATCCAGGTGAATGAGTTCTTCTGATGTGATCTATCTCACCTGTAGTTGAAACAAGCTTTAATCGGGAATAAAGAGTATTTGCGATTCTTGTAGGGTGATTTCTTTTGCATGACTTTCACCATTTTCTTTGCCACCTCTACGGGCAAAACTGAAGACGTGGCTGATCGACTGAAGGAGCTTCTTCCTGGTACAGAAGCGAAGGATGTCGACAACATTGATTCAATTGACGAGTTGGTTTCAGCTGAGTCGTTGATTTGTTGCGTTCCAACCTGGAATACCGGTGCTGACGAGGCAAGATCCGGAACAGCATGGGATGATCTAGTTCAGGAAATTCCAGATAAGGATTTTGCCGGAAAATCAGTTGCTATCGTTGGACTAGGCGATTCCTCCGGTTATTCCGATTTTTTCTGTGATGCTATGGAGGAATTGTATACGGCCTTCCTTCAATCTGGTGCCAAGTTGATCGGTAAGGTCTCCACAGAAGGGTACACCTATGATGAATCAAAGAGCGTTATTGACGGTAAGTTCTGCGGACTCGCAATCGATGAAGACAACGAGTCGGAATTAACGGATCAACGATTGCAAGCCTGGGTCCAGCAAATAAACGCGGAGTCTTGAACCAAGTTGATTGCTGAACCATAAGCGCCCGAAAGGGCGCTTTTTCATCGATGGACCCAATCCACTCGAATGTCTTTACGCTGGTTCAGATATTTATCAATTGCCATCGCTGCTATGCATCCATCAGCGCAAGCAACAACAGCTTGTTTAAAGGGTGTATTACGGATATCACCGATTGCCCAGACCCCTCCAAGATCTGTCATCATGTCGTTGTTAACTCGAATTCCACCATTCTGGTTGACCGGGATTTGTTCTTGTAGATAATCAGTGATAGGGAGTGAACCTGTGGAGTAGACAAAAGCACCTTGAACTTTGACGATTTGCTCTTCACCTTTTCCGGTTGATTGCACTATGACACTATTCACTCCTTGATCATCCCCTTGTATGGAGGTGACTCTTGTTCGCTTCCAGTGTTTTACTTTGTCTGATTCGAGAAGAATTTGTGCTTCTGGAGAGCTTACACTTGGCTTACTGTTAGTAATCCAATGAACTGTTGATGCAAATTTTGTGAGTACAAGTGCCTCATCAATTGCTTCCTGATTTGAACCATAGACGGCTACGTCTTGGTTCTTATAAAAAGCTCCGTCACAAGTTGCACAATAACTAACTCCTCTACCAAGAAATTCATTCTCACCGGGAAGTGTTGATGCTCTTCCCATTGCGCCCGTTGCTAGTACCAATGTCTTTCCGACGAATGTACCCTCTGGTGTGTAGACAGTCTTCTCAGAATCTGTCATGCTGATTCCATATACTTGAGCTTGCTTGTATTCTGCTCCATAGTTAATTGCTTGAGTTCTCATTGTTTTTAATAGCTGTTCACCTGAAGTATCTCCTTCTACTCCCGGATAGTTCGCAATTTTGTGAGTGATTGCAAGTGCACCAACAGCCTGATTTTTATCCAGGATAATTGTTGATATATTTGATCTTGCTGTATACAGTGCACACGAGCATCCTGCGGGCCCTCCACCAATGATAATTACGTCGAAGTTATTCATCTGATTCATGAATTGGCTTTACTAATACTTAGATTTTTGTAGTAATCAGGTGCAAGATCAAGACTTTTGTCTGGCACCATTTTGATAAATGATTCGATTATATTTGAGGTTTTACTCCATTCCGTAAATGGGAAGAAATGGCGTCCATTTGAAATTTTTTGGTAGCAGTCTCCAGGCTTTAGGTAGTGTCTCCATCTGTCACAACTCTGTTCGTCAACAACAAAATCTTTTCCCCCGTTTATTACGAGTATGGGAACGTTGGCTTTATTTATATTCTCAATTTTTTCCCTCTTAACGATAGACCCATGTACAAAATCATTGTCTAAACATCTTGCTAATAGTCTCGTCATAACACTTCTAACCTCCTCTGAATTTCCATTTACCAAAAGCTTACTTAGATGATTTAAAATATGAAATCTGGAGCAGGGCAATTGGCTGCGCATACTCTGATAGTGACTAGTCCATTGATTTGTTGAATGGGTATCTACTGATAACGCTGAAACCGAGGATATATTATTTGGATATTTTTGAGCGTACAAATATGCAATTGTACCGCTTATCCCGTGGCCAATGAGATGAACTGGTCTTGAAGTATTATCTATTGTTTGCCTCAGTAGCCCGTGGACTGTATCAACATCACATGATTCGTCAAGATCATGTTCGAAGGACCATCTCTTGACTTTAAAATTCTGTCCTAGGCTCTGTGTTGTTCGTTTGAATAGGCAATACAGTGACGGTTGAAGATCTATCCAAAGTATATTGCTGTTTTTCATCTGATTCTATTTTTCTTATCTTCTTATGCTTTTGATTATGTTCCCTCTCAGAGTAGACGTCCTGCTGTATTCTTTATCACATCTAAGCCGATCAGCTTTTATCTTTTGATCAAGAAGAAAGCACAACTTTTCCGAGTCTGACTTGTTCTTTCATCCTTATAATCAACTTCCTTTCGATTGGGTCGGCTTTTGATTCGTACTTCAGCATGCTTTGATATGTAGTATCGCTTATTTTGTTGAAGCATGACGCATTAAGATACTGATCCACCAAGCTAATTTCCTTTTTCCTATGTGCTTTCATTAGTCGTGGATTTTTTCGCTTTATCTATTTTCACCAAAGCTCTTCTTCGCAATCAGTCTTTACGATCAAATTTGATGTTGCATAAGTTACGCATAGAAGTGAATAGCCTTCCTCCATTTGCTCATCATCGAGAAAACTTTGATCAGACTGGTCTACTGTTCCTTCAATAATCTTTCCCACGCATGTACTGCATGCCCCTGCTCTACATGAATAACTCATATCAATTCCAGCTTGCTCTGCTGCTTCTAGAACGTATTCATCATCTGGACAATCAAAGTATTTGATTCCATCAGGCATCCTTAATTCGACCTTGAATGCAGGCATCACTCCAATTAAAAACTTATGATAAACATTCTTAATTGTCACCGCGAATATATGTATCTTATACGTGCTTCATTGACTACATTTGAGATTGATCACAGGCATGTATCGACCATGCTTTCATCATCATCACTAGTTACATCTAATCGATGCCTACCTCGAAATTATGATTCAATTTAAATATTATGAACTAAAGCCTTATTCTTATGAATCCTATTTCAACCTCTAGAGTTTCGCACTATTTAGGGACTCCAAATGGTTGGCGTAAAAAGCGTCTGAAGATTGCATTGGCATTGCGGAACCAAGGGTGGTCCCACCGACTAATTGCTGAATATTTGGAAGTGTCACCTAAATCCTTGATGCGAGATATCAAATGTTTCGTAATTGATCCGCAGGGATTAAATATTTGATTTCGCAATATTTATACGTATTGATAAACTATTCGTTACTGCTTTAGACCTGCCCTTGTAGGGAAGCAGGTTTATTGTTGCCTTGTTCCAATTCGTTGTCGATGATCAACAAGGCTGTTGCTTGATTGTCTGCAAACTTCACTCGTCCCAGCAGGTGAGCAAATTCGTGCTCTGAATGAGTTTGCATTTCTACCATTGGGTCGAGGAACACTGTTGTACGTGTATCATTCACTCTTTCTGCCATGGAATAGAGCTGCTGCAACGAGGTTGTGACATCAACTTCCATTTGGAATGCCGAAGCCATGACATCTGCAGGTGAAGTCCAGTTTTGGAATGGAGCATCGACTGCTTTTAGAGCAACACTTTGTCCCCTCGCAATGATGTATTCCGCGAACTTTGCAGCATGCTTGTGCTCGCTACTTGATTCATCTCGGAAGAAACTTGAAAATCCTCTCAATTCACGTTCTGCAAACCAGATTGCTGCGGCAAAATAGGAGGCATGGGCTTGCCTCTCCATGTTGAGATGGTCTTGTATGGCGTTCAGTAGTTCAGAGTCGATCCCTTCTGCAATTGCCCGACCTGATGGGCCGCAAGCGATAGACGAAGCGGGACTTGAGTTGGTTGTGCTCAGCATTTTTTACCTGTCGATGTCCAAATGATACGCATAGACAGATCGGTGCGCTTGATTGGTGTGTTGATTGCACCAAGTTAAATGAGAGTCATTATCAAAAGCTTTTAATTCCGTATTCCGTTCAACTTATCGTTAATCCCTGTAGGTCAACGCCAGCCAGCATTTGCCATCACTTTGATTGCGTCTTTCTGTGTTGCGCCAAGAGCACTAATTGAAATATTGTCTGGCGTAAATGTCCCAAATGCTTTCAATTCCTTTGATGTCCCAAGGTTGTTTAGCGGATATTCAAAGGTTGGGTCTGCAATTAGACGACTACCTTTTGGTGACGAAATAAACTCAATGAATTTAATCGCCTCCGCTTTGTTTTTTGCTGAATTTGCAACTCCTGCGGCACTGATATTCACATGGGCTGGATTAGGCATGACCAATTTAATATTTGACGTTACATTCTGATCATCCTTCCCACTCGAACCTGCCTGCATTCGTGCCAGATAATAATGATTGACTAGCCCGACTCCACACTTACCTTGTCCAACTGCACGAATCAGTGATACATCACCACCGAAGTAAGGCTGACTTACATTTCTGACCATCCCTTTGACCCAAGCTGAAGCAGCAGTTTCACCCTTCAATATGATTTGATCGGCTACAAGTGATTGATTGTAGACGTTTTTCCTTTTGCGCAAACAGACTTTTCCTTTGAGAACTGGATTTGCAAGATCGGAATACGTTTTAATCGTATTTGGATCCACGATTTTAGGATTTACAATGATTGCTCTAACTCGCCTTGTGAAGCCAAACCACCGATTTAATGGATCCCGATAACGTGAGGGTACATTCGTCTGAAGTTCTTTAGAGGGTACGGGTTGCAGAAGACCAGCCTCCGCAGCATTGTTGATTCTCGCTGCATCAACCAATAAGATCACGTCCGCATTTGAATACTTTCCCTCTCGTTTAAGACGTTCAACAAGTGATATCCCTGTGGCCTCGATCAGTCTTACTTTGATTCCAGTCTCTTTACTAAATTGTTTGTAGGCTTTCCGATCAGTGTTGTAATGCCGCCCTGAGTAAACCCTTACTTCCTTTGCCTCTACTGAAGGTATGGCAGCAAATGGTGCCACTAAACTCAGCGCCACAAGGAACCTAACCATGTCTCTAGACTAAGTTCTTTTATACTAATCCAGCGATTCACTCTGTCAGTTGTGTTTGATGGTTCGTTTTGTAGCATTTGTTAAAGGCTTTTATCCTTGAGACTCTTTGAACGATGGATTTTCTGACGCATTCTCTTTTGCCTCTTCCTGCAGTTCGTGACTTTCAGCAGCGCCTTAGTGCTCCCAACCTTCCCTGGCGAGATGGTCGATTGACCGCAGGTGATCATGCTGCACTGGTGAAGAATAATCATCAGCTTGATCCAAATGCTGAGCTCACTCTTGCGATTAGTAATTGCATTACTTCAGCTGTTACGAGCGATCCCCTGATCAAAAGTTTTTCACTTGTTCGCAAGGTCCACAGCTTGTTGGTTTCTAGATCCAGTGCTGGTGATTCTTATGGATGGCACGTTGATAATCCTTTCTCACGTCATGGTCGTCGGGATTTGTCTTTTACCTGTTTTCTGAGTGATGAAGACACCTATGAGGGTGGATCTTTAATGATCCAAAGCGGTGGGGAGGAAACAAAGGAATTTCGATTGCCTTCTGGTCAAATCGTCATTTATCCGTCCTCTACGCTCCATTGTGTTGAACCGGTTTTGAGCGGTGTCCGTTATGTTTGCGTTGGCTGGATTGAGAGCTATGTCAAGGTTCCTGACGACCGCTCGATTTTGTTCAATATAGATGCCGGAGCGCGTGGTTTGTTGGCACGCTATGGCCGATCCGATGAACTTGATCTGATTTTCCAGAGTTACTCGAATGCTGTTCGCCGACTTTCGAGCTGACTTGTATATTTTGATATAGTCCTTATTTGTATTTCCTGCCCTTATCTTTCCTACAATCGGATCAGTTCAAATTTATTTCATGCCAAAGCCTTCTGCTATTTCAGTTTTCGTCGCTGCGACCTCACTTCTTGTTGCGTCTGCACCAGCCTTGCATGCTCAGGATGCAGGAGGTCTTAAGGAATGGACTACAGATCAAGCTGTTGATGAGGAAAGTATTTTGGACGCTGATGCTGCTGCTTTAAAGAAAAAGGCTGAGCAAGAAGATATCTGCGTCCCTATTGGAGAGGGCGAGAACTGCTGGTGACTTCAATCCTTTTTTAGATTAAGGGGGCATTTGCCCCCTTTCTTTTGCTAAAAAAAAAGCGCCCCGAAAGGCGCCTGTATTGTTCACTAAAGGATCAGAATTTGAAGGTGGTTTTGATCAAGCCACCAAGGCGGTTTGAACCATCAACAGCTGCTGCACCATCAGCATCTTCAATCCAGAAGATTGCAGGAGTTACAGTGATGTTGTCAGAGACTTGGTAGTCATAGTAGGCCTCGATGGCGAAGTTTTCGTCATCGGGGGCACTGTCACCTTTCATTTCTGTTGCATAGCTGGAGTAGCTGCCGAAAGCTACACCCAGCTTATTTCCATCAATGAAGGCATCCTTCCAATTGAGGCCAACCATCCAGCCGAAGCTTTCTTCGACTTGACCATTGGCTTTAGCATCATTGAACCCGAAATCGATGCCTGCGCTGACAGTAGGCATCAGGCCCGAATCTTCTGGTGACCAGTAGCCGCGAATGCCGAATGCATTCAGTGCCGCGTCATCCTTGTTAACTGCAGGAGTCGAGTAACCTTCTGCAGGATCTGATCCTTGCTCACCTTGTTTGTGAGCGTACAGACCTGAGATGTACCACTTCCTGTTTCCGTAGCCGATTTGGCTCAGGAACAGGCCGTCGGTATCTTCACCAAACAGACCTTTCTTGGAAGAAGAGCTAGCACCCTCGTTTCCATCAGCTACGTAGCTGATGGCAGCATTCCAAGCTGCTTCTCCAGGAGCTACATTTTGACGCCATTGGATGCCAGCACCTTGACCAGTACTTGCGCCCATTGTGATGCCATAACCACCCAGTTTGAAGGCCTTGAGGATTGGCTTATAGCGAGTAGGTGTTTCCACCATGTAGTAGTTCTCGACCAATGCACCTACCGTGACTTTGAACTCGTCACCGACAGGGAAGGTGTACCAAAGTTTGTCAACTTTGAGTGAATTCGTGCCTGATTTTGCGTCTGACAGGTATGAGTTGTCCTGCGTCCACACATTGGACATGTTGCCCGTACGAATACGGGTGTACAGCAGATCCTTGCCGGTAAATGTTGTGTTCAGATTCAGTGTGTAGCGATAAGAGAACGAAGTAGCGTCGTCTTCGCACTCACCCGCCTTCGCTGCATTGCAGTCATCCCGATCTTCATAGGAGACAGCACCAATGAAGAAATCGGCTTGCCCCTTGAGCTTGGTGGTGGTGGAGAACTGGGTTGCTTCCAGTTCGCCAACGCGGGCCTCGAGGCCGTCAACGCGACCCTTGATGATGGCCAGCTCGGTTTCGAACTCAGCCATCAGGCGACGCAGCTCGTCGGTCACTTCGGTGACGCGATCGAGACAGGCGTTCAGCAGGGCAGCCGCTTCGTAGCGGGTCATGGCACGGTTGCCACGGAAGGTGCCGTTGGGGTAACCGGCGACGCAGCCGTAGGTCTCAACCAAACCAGCCAAAGCCTGATAGGCCCAGTCGGTGGGGTAGACGTCGGAGAACTGGGAGACGCTGGTTACCTGATCAGCGGAAGCCGCGTAATCAGAAACGCCGTTGATGTTCAGCTCGGCGGCATTGGCGCCGGTGGCCAGAAGGCCAAGGGCGGCAGGAGCCACCAGCAGTTGCTGGAAAAGCTTCATTTGAATTCCTCACACAGGAAAGCCCAAAATGGGCAATCTCATTTTGCTCTTCTGCTGTGTTGCTTGCTACTCGTTTAGTTCATTCTGGTGTAGCTTTCTATACATCTCGAAGTTCTTTTGATTCGCGATTTTCTTAGCACTTATCATCATTGATAGCGCTCTCTGTTGGCTGTCGGCCCTCTTGATTGGGATCAGATGAGTTGCTAGCTTGTGCTTTTTGCTACTCCTGCAAGGTGGTTTTAGCTCTTGGTGAAGCAGTATTGTAGTTTTCTTGATTGCATACGATTTTGGCCGAGTCTTCCGAAAAGTTTCTTTCAGTAAGTAAGAAAAAGGGTTGTAAGAAATCAAAGTGCTCTAAGTGGAAGGGTGGAACATGCCGTTGCGGGCGTTAATTAGTCAACAGGCATGATGACTTGATTTTTTAATTCATCAATATAAATTTTTTGGCTCTTTCTAAGGTTGCTGATTGTTCTTGATACTGTCGATCTTGTTGATCCAATGATTTCAGCAATGCGCGCATGAGGAAGTGTGTGTTCCAGTAATAATCCTTCCGGTGTTCTCTTGCCTAGTCTGGTCATCAATAACTCAAAAAATTTCATTAGTCGTCTTTCCACATTTGCTTCATGCCTCACTATATGTAGTTGAATCAACCAGTCCAGGATATCGTCGCTTTTATTGGAGTCTCTTTTATTTGTCGATTCCACCAAATAAGTTGTGTCTGTTATGGCTTCTATTGTGATTTCTAGATCTCTGGGGTAGTTGAATTTAAAAGCATCTGCCCTGCATGCAAAAGCTAAAGTTATATCTTCTGTATTCTGGGATTGTTTGGCGGCAATCCTTATAACGCCCATCTTTACTGTTATTTCTATTTCCTCTCCTATGTTAGCTTTTTTTAAGCGAGCTGTTTCGGACGAATTCAGAGATATTGGCCCACCTCTTTTATCTCGATTGCTGTGCTGAGTATTCATTGACGCATTGACTTGTACTTTTTGTTACATTGGCTAGTGCTTAATTATCTTGTTAATATTTTTTTGCTATGTATGAACAGGTATTGCAAGATTTCGTGCGCATTTGATGTCTTTTATAGCACGGTGTGGCTTTTTGATTTTGTCTCTTCTTGTAATTTTTGCTCTTTTTGAGGTCAGGTACGACACAATGCGTCGTCGCGATAAAGGCGCTGTGCCTGTTAATTCTCAATCCACAGTATATTTTTGGTGTTAATATTTTGGAGTGATTCCATGTGCTCTTCCGTTAGGGCTTGCGCTGCCTTGTCCTCACCAGTGATAGAAAGGTGTGATGCTCGTTGGTAGCACCATGCATTGATTTCTTGAAGCGTCTTGTTTCTGAGTTGATTGATTTTGTTCATTGGTTTTGAACCTCTGTTCTGATTATTTTTCTATTCCCCGATTGATTCCCGGCGGATTTAATTGCTTCTGCGTGTGTCATATGGTTTGTTTCGCCGTGATTATTCACCTTTCTTCTTTTGGTTGTTGCTTGTTGTTGCTGTTTGAGTCAACTCTTTTCCGCCAATTTCTCTATGTTATGAGAGCTGTTAACAATATCCGCATGAATTGTGTGTGGGAATGGTGTGTTCTTTCTGGGATCTTCTGTTTTTCGGCTTATGCAACAGAAAGTTGATTGGTTTTGATGGCTTCCGCTAATCCCTGTGCTTGTCTCCTTGCTTCTGCGAGGTGCAGATGTCTCAGGCTTTTGTTCGCGACGGTCAGAGTTTCTTTTCAGAGGCTTGTGCCACTGGTCACCCCAATCATGAATCGTGCTGTGGCATGGCTCATGCAGCTTCACTTGCGCGGAGTGTGGTCGTCGGGTGATCTCAACCCCCTTTCGCTCGGGCTGGCCTGACCAGCATCGTCAGCCCAGACACAGTCACAACAATTGTCAGGCCTCCCAGCAGGATTGGGTACATGGGCTGAAGGTTGAGCCAGCCGAACTGTCCTGTGTGCAGCTTGAGCAGCCAGAAGGCGTCAATGTTCTGCTCCAGCAGCAGGCTGTAAAGGGAGCCGGTTCCAGCGGTGATTAGCAACGGTGCTGCGGCGATCGGCACCAGCCAGCGATGGATGCGCCGCGCCTGTCGGCTGGTTGTTCTTGAGGCTTTCATTGCTTTCGCAGCTGTTGGTGCAGTTCCCGTTCATCAGTGCAAGGCATCCAGCGACCGTTGTTCTCGTGAACGCTGCTACAACCGATTTCATCTGCCCGCTGCTGGGCTTCGATTTCCGTTGTGTACATCCCCTTGCCGTGGGCCATTCCTGGCGTTTGGTTTACCATCAGGGCCAAAATCCCGAAGCTGAGAGTTGATAAATGGTGGATGGCGCGCATCGGTTCAGAAGCCTTCGCAGTGTTCGACGGCTTTGAGGTAGTTCATCTTGCCGCGAGCTGTGTCTCCCTCTGGATTGATGCTGGCCCGCATGGCGATTTGCGCATCGATGCAGCGGTTGTAGCGATGGGTTCTGACGGCTTGTGGAATCAGCAGAACCGCGATGCTGAGCAGGCTGAGCCTGCTTACCAGTCGCCAATACGGGGTAGGCGTGGGCTCGGACTATCTGGCGAGCTGTGAGCTTTTGTTGGCTGTGGTCAACCATGCGTTTTTGTCTGGCTCCAGCGTATGGACAGCCTTACGCGTTGAATGAGCTCGAGCAACGTGGTTATCAGCCAAAGCCCCGGCCCGCAGCATGGGAGGGTTCTCCCGCAATTCGAAACTCGATGTGATCCGTGGCGGGGTCGTAGAGGGTGTAGTGCTTCCCCCCGCCAATGCCGATCACGCTTCGTTTGGGCACATCCTGTTCGCTCTGCTGTTCACCGACATGGTCTTTGACGTGGGATTGGATCGATCCTCCGGAAAGCTCCAGTCGGAACTGACGCTGACATCGCGCCGTAAACAGTCGGTTCACATCCAGCCGAGTTAGCCGATCCAGCAGCACTAGGGCTGAAGTGTCTTCCGTCAGCCGGTCGCCGACGTCAGCGGAGCTGCCATGAATCAATGCGCAGTCGAGTTCGATGAAGCCGAACTGCAGCGATGCCAGCCAGTTGAGATGGTCGGCGTCTACCGCAGCCAGAAGCTCTCCGACCGCCGCCTCGCCTTTCTCTGCTCTCAGGCTTTCAGCCTTGCGTTCGCCGCGGTAACCGCACTCCGCCAGAAGTTGCTCTTCCCACCAGCCATAGATGCACTCGGGCTGAAGATCAGCGCGCTTCGGCTGCCTCAGGCGCTCGAGCAGTGCATTGCACTTGCTTTCTGATCCGACTACATCACCGAGAACGAACAGGTTGGCGACACCCCGCTGTTGCTTCAACTCCTTCTGAATCTGCTCGTACAGATCCAGGTCTCCTTGGAGACCACTCACCAGGGCCCAGCGTTCCATCAGCGCTCACACACATGGCTGGCATCTTCAGCCCGCTCGGCGTATTCGAAGCCGTGGCTGAGCCTCCAGGCAAACACCTCAGGTAAGCCCGCATCAACGATCGCTCGACAGGTTTTGGCGACGTCGTAGTCGACCTCACGAATCGTCACCTCTCCGGTGTTGTCGTTATGGATGACGTAAGTTGCTTTGGTGCTGCCATGACGCGGTTCTCCCACGGAACCAGCGTTAACGATCCGCCGCATTGGCAGTTCCAGCTCCTGCTCGGTTGGTGCACCTTGATCGCGTTGTTGCACCTTCACCCGAATGGACCCCTGCCGTAGTTCGCGCACATAGGGCTGGTGTGTGTGGCCGCAGAACAAGGTTTCCGCCCCTGCTGTTTCCACCCGCTCAAGGGCCGCAAAAGCGTTCATGTCAGGCAACAGATATTCGTGCTGACTGTTCGGACTGCCATGTACAAACAGCAGCTTGTCGCGCCGCAGGGTCATCGGAAGTTCAGCCAGAAAGGCCTTGTTCTCCTCCGTCAGCAGCTCGGCTGTCCAGTGATGGGCGCGATGGCCTCGTCGTTCCGCCAGCTGGGAGGGATAGCTGCATTCACAGGCGTTCAGGCCGTCAATGATGTCCTCGTCCCAGCACCCCTGGCAAGTGGGAATCTCACGCTGACGCACTAGCTCCACCACTTCATTGGGCTGGGGGCCATAGCCGAGAAGGTCGCCAAGGCAGGTGATGGTTTGGATGCCCTGGGAGTCGATGTCGTCGAGCACGGCCTCCACGGCAGCAAGGTTGGCGTGCAAACAGGAGATGACGGCTTGGTTCATGTCAATCAGCCTCGCGATGTGGGTTGTTGTTGCTGGAGCTGTTGTTGCTGCATGGCGAGCACGTCATCCGCGAGAAGACAGTCGTTGATGGTGGCTTGAATGCCTTCAGGGTTGAGTGCCTTTCCCTGAACAACGAGCTCTGAGGTTCGACTGGGGCGACCTTGTGGGGGTGCTGTGGTGTCTAGGGGCAGGAACTGGGATGACTCCTGGCTCACCATCCAATTGCAGAAAAATGCCCGCCCGTCGGGAAGATTCATCAGGCCTTTGGCGCGGTACACATCGCCGTAGGCACCGTTGACGAGTTCAAACCAGAAGCTGCTCAGGCTGTTGGGATCCCAGACAAAGCCCGAAAGGGAGTTGTGCCAGGCCTCGAGCTTTCTGAACTCCAAGGTGTCATTTGAGGGCAATTCAGGGTCTCGCCCGAAGTGCAGGAATTGGTCGGGTTGCAGCTGCAAGGCCTCCAGCTTGGAACGAACGTCGTCTCCGAGCCCTTTGACGCCCTCCTGGTTGGGGGGATGGAACTGCTGCACTTCAATCAGGGTCAGCCCATCGTTTGCCTGCTTCAGATCTGTCGTGCCGGCTGTCGCCGCCTCTTCAAGTCTGGGCACCTGGTCCTTAAGCCAGGCCAGGTCGATTCCGCTGTCTGCCCCCTGCTCGAGCCCTGCCTCCTTGTTTCCCTCCAGCCGCAGATAGGCGCAGGGGCCTTGATGCTGCTGAAGCCTTTGGAGCGCCCAGGTTGTTTTCCCGCACCCCGGAGGACCTGAAATCAGGCACACCTGGCCCATCGCAATCTCCTCGAAGTTCGAGAATCATTCTCATTATGAGCCGTCGTCGCTGCCCTGTCTCGTCCTCTTCGTGCCTTTGGAAGCTTGGTATCGCTTGCTATGGCGCCACCTGCTTCTCTCGCTAGTGTCATCGGAACTCGGTTTTGATTTATGCAGGCCTTGGAGTTCCTCGCCTTGGTGCTGGTGAACTTGGCTCTGGCGGTTTACCTGGTTGAAAAGGGATACAAGTTCTGGAAAGAGAAGCGCCGGCTGAAGCGACTCGTCAATCAGCATCCCGAAATGCAGGGTGTTCATCCCGATGAGGATGGGCTGTTTGTTTTTGAGAGCGATGATTCGCTCAAGTTGCTCGTGCTGGAGAACGATCAGCCCGGTGCCGATGAACCCTTTTACGTCAGAGAAGAGGATCTCGAAGAGGAGTGAATGGATTGGTGCAGGAATGGAACGATGAATTCATCACCCAGGCTCAGCATGAGCTCAGGGGGATGGTTGCTGACTGGAAATATGACTACGGCGTGAGTGACAGAGATTGTTCGGCCATGTTGCTTTGGATGCTGATCAGGCTCAATCCCGATGCCAAGATTGACGAACGCCTGTTGGATCGATGAGCTGACTGCTGGCTAGGTGCAATCACTGATACCGTTAGGTTCCAGAAGATACACAATGAACGAATAACTCCCCATCCCCAGCTCAGAACAGGGGGGGGAACTGCCTAGAAAAGGGGATGTATTGGGACCCCCCCCCTCTTTTTTGTGACCTGCCTGCAGTGTGTTGGTCCGGCGCTAGATCTGGTGTCTTGCTACAAAAAGCCCGCCGAAGTGGCGGGCAGGGTGATGGGGGCTCCAAATGTAACGACCATGGCCACTATATGAAGCGTTTGTCTGTGATCAAGGGCGCTGCATAAGTGATATCGATCTCCTAGATCTGGGGCTGGATAAGTAATTTCAGGCCATCGCATCAACATCTGGTGCTATCGGCTGGGTGATGGGGATTGCCCCGGCTTCATGATTCGCTCCATGGCTGGAGCGAATTTTTTTGTCATCGATTTGAGCAGTGTTTGTGTTCCACCTCAGGCACGTTGCGGCTCAGGTAGAGGGCGTTGCTGAGCCCCATTGCAACGGCGCACCCGGCTGGTTCGCAGACCCGATACAGGTGATTGCCGATCGATTCCACGGTTCCGTTGCCTTGAACGGAGTAGGGGCAGGCGCAGGGTCTCGGTCATGGGATCTCACTTGAAACTGGAGCCCTTCTACGGATTCGTGATTGGACTGGGCTGCGACAACCGACACGGGCTTGACTTTCTTTGTGTGTCTCAGCATTCCTTAAGAATTGCGCTCCCGTGTCCTCGAGGCCCCAGGTGTCTGGCAAATGGCTTGCCCTGAGGCGATCGAGGTGGTTGCGCGTCTCCAGATCCGGCATGCGCATCACCCGTTGCATCAGGTTCTGCCGATGGGCGTAGATCCCTTTGCGTCTCCTAGCGGTTCGATCAGCAGATCGAGCAGTTGAGCTTTCGCAGTTGTGTTGGTCATGCTCTTGGGTTGTCCACACATCACCCACTCGAGGGGGTGTGGTCGCGGATCCAAGGCGATGTCTACCTTATTCGAGGGGACGTCGTCTCATTACTCCCTCTAACGTGGCATGTCTTCTAGGGTTCCGATGAAGGTTCTGCAATCCGTTCTGGCGTTGCTCTTGGTGCTGGGGCTGGGTTGTGCAGCAACCTCAACGGTGTCTGCTGCAACGATTGAGGAGTCGGCCAGTGTTGATCTGATTGCCACGCTGGAAAAGGCTCGGGATGTGCGCGAGCAGGCAGACCTCAAGATTCGGGAAAACCTGAAATTGATGGCGTCGAGTTGTCTGTATATGAGTGATTCGTTGAAGGAGTTGATGGCTCTGGAGAATCAATTTGAAGACCGCCAGATCGAAGATTTCACCGTGGGAATGGCGGACGCGGTTGAGCTGGAATTGCTCGATGAGGAGTCACGCAAGATCAAAGCGCTTTACCGCAGATCCCATTGTGATGATCCGATCATCCTGCGGGAGCAACTTCGGCAGGCTGATCAAAAGCGCAATGCCTGATTCGGCAGCAGACCCCCGGTCCCTGTGACGGAGGGGGCCGGGGGTCTGTGCCTGAACGGTGTTGTTCAGGGTTGACGTGGCCGTCCCGTTCCGATGAACAGGCGGCCTAAATCGCTCGTTTGTGCATGACGCAATCCATCAGGTGTGGCTGAGGAAGGTCGAAGCGACTGGCTTATGGCGCCTGGGGCCATGTTCCAATGGGTCGGGTGATGGGAGCTCCTTAGGGCACCTGGTACGGTGCAGATGGATTGCCGATCGGCCTGGCCTTTCGCACAAGGCCTGTCGAAGGGTGCACCCAACAAGAGGTGTGAAAAATGTTGGAGCAGGGGCCTGAAAGTCAGCTTGCTTCTGACGTCTGCTCGGTTGGACCGTCGTCTCGCATGGACGCCTCCGATCTCGATGCACACAGTCTTGGGGCTGGGTTAGGCCCTGGCAATCCGCACGAACACGCATTGCCTTTCAGTGGAGAACCAGCTGAAAGTGGTGTTGGTGTGGGTGCGATCTGATTAACCTGACCCATCATGTGTGGCTGATAACCATTCCCTTCGGCATGCCTGAGCCTTCGGATGGTCTGCTTAACAAGTCGGTGTCATCCACCCGATTGCGCGCCTGGTTGAACACCCGCCTGCGCCAGCTCGCAGTGGGGCAGCGGATCCAGGATGCGCGGGCCTTACGCAGCGAATTTCTGGTGGAGTGATCCTTCAGCGTTCAACCCAGCTCGAGGCAGGCCAGGCCGTAAACGTTGCGGTCGTGCCCCCTTGACATCACGCCCTTGTACATCCGCACCGTTGACGTCATGGGTTTGAAGCCCCTGGCGCTGAGGATGGTTTTGGCGCTCGGGTTGTGGCCGGGGGTGTCGATCAGCACAACACCGTTGTGGTGAATCAGGGCGTTGTTCAGCAACAGCGAGGCCATGCCGGGGTCTTCGGCGAGCCAGGGGCCCACCCGCCATCCTTCGCCGATCGGCAGCAGGCAAGGCCGAATGCGCACGTAGCCATGGCATTCGCCCTCGGCATCTCTCGCCGCGAACACATCTCCCGCTCTATGGCGGAGCCATAATTCAAGGAAGTGGGGCCTTGGGCTGATCTCATGGCGTTCGTCGTAGCGCTGAATCGCATCCAGCGACACCTCGCGCAAGGGCACGACGGCAACGTCGCTGCGCTGGCTGTGACTTGCGTCAAGTGATCCCTCGTTGCGGAACAGCATCTGCCGGCGTGTGGTGATGCAGTTTTTCTGAAATCCAGCCTGTTCGTAGAAGTCCACCATCTGCACCGCGGCCTCCAGCCCGATGCACTGCACGCCGCTGAGGGTTTTTAAGGCGTGTTGCCAGAGGCGACGGCCGATCCCCTGGCCCCGATGCTCCGGCTTCACCACGAAAAGGCCAATGAAGGCGTAGTCGGGGTTGTAGGTGACCGCCGCGATACACCCCACCGGTGCGTTGTCTTGCCAGGCGAGCCAAACCCCCTGGCGATCGGTGTTGGCATAGATCTCGATGTCGCCGACACCTGGAGCGAAATCCTGCTCACGGGCCAGGGCCGTGACCACCTCGAGGTCGGCTTGGGTGAAAGGCCTGATCTCCAGCATCGACAGCTCGGCCCATCCCGACCCTGCTGAACTCCGTCTTACCGCCTTTGACGGCTGATCTCCATCCCTGAATCAGCTCATCCTCTGGTGGCGCATGAATGTTCTTGCTGAACAGTTGCTCTCTAGGGTGCAGGTCACGACTCCTCTGCCCCTGCGGGCTACTGATCTCCATGACTGCTTCAAAGCTGTTCGATTTCCTCGGCCGGGTGCTGATGGCGGCCGTATTTGTGAATGCCCTGCCGGCCAAGTTCACCAACTTTGGTGAAACCGCAGGTTTCATCGCTTCCAAGGGAATTCCCGAACCCCTGGCTTCTTTGCTGTTGGTGGCGTCGATTGTGGTGCTGATCGCTGGATCGATCCTGCTGGTGTTCGGCAGCAACACGGTGCTGGGGGCCTCGCTGCTGCTGCTGTTCTTGGTACCCACCACGCTGATCTTTCACACCTTCCCGGTGGACAGCGGCTTTGCGATGAACCTGGCCCTGATCGGGGCGCTAATCCTGGCCATCACCCGTGCCTGGGGCAATGGCGTTCCCAGCTTCAAGCACCTGCGCTCCAAGGGCTGATCGGCGGTTGGCGGCATTAGGGCAGGGCCAGGGCCGTTCCTTCTCGGCGCGGATCAGCGGCCCCCTGCCAGCCAGCATCGTTTTTTTGAATCAGAGCGGTGCCGCTGCCGATGCTCTGACGCCGCAGGCTTGCCTCGCCCGTGAGCTGCTCCAGTGGAAACGGCCAGGGCAGCGGCGGATCGCTTTCCACCACCAAAGTTGCGCCCCGGCGGGAGAGATGGGGAAGAGCTACCGCCCGTGCGGGAGGTTCGCTCCAGGCCAATGACGCCAGCAGCACCCGGCTGATGAGATGCGGAATGCTGCGGCCGCCGGGGCTGCCGAGGGCCAGCACCGGCTCGCCGTTGCGAAACACCAGCGTCGGTGCCATCGACGACATCGGCCGCCGTCCGGGCAGGCGGCGGTTGGCGACCGGTTTGCCGCCAAGGCTGGGCTTGAAAGCGAAATCGGTGAGCTGATTGTTCATCACCATGCCTCCCACCAGGTGCCGACTCCCGAAGATCGTCTCCACCGAAGAGGTGTAGGAGGCGATATTGCCGCCCACGTCCACGATTGTGATCTGGCTGGTGCCCTGTTCAGTGCCGCGTTCCGGCCGGCCGTAGGGATAGCGATCGATGCCTGGCGGCAAACCCGGCGTTGGCCTTGAGCCGTTCTCGCGTCGCACGGCTCTGGCTCGGCTGGCGATGTAGGCCGGATCCAGCAGGGCTGTGCTGGGAACCGCGCCATCAATGGGGTCATGCACCCAATAAAGGCGGTCGGCATCTGCCCAGGCCTGGGCGCGGGCCAGCTGCCGCCACACCTGCGGCTCACCAGCGCTGGAGCCGGCCAGGTTGGTGGTCTTGTTCAGCAGCGCCAGGGTTTGCAGCAGCGCCAAGCCACCGCTGCTGGGGGGCGGCATCGTGCAGATCCGGTGCTGCAAACCCTGGCTGCAGAGGGGGGGGCGCCGGACCACGGCATAGCTGCTCAGATCAGCGGAGCTCCAGCCAAGGAAGTTCGGCTCGCTGGCTTGCAGGGCGTTGATCCCACCAAGGATTTGCTGTGCCAGAGGCCCCTGATAAAAGGCTGGGCCCCCTTCTTTGGCCAGTAGCCTCAGGGTGCGAGCCAAGGCTGGGTTGCGGAAGGGTTGATCCGCTGCTGGTGGCTTGCCGCCGGGCAGGTAGAGCGCTTGAAATCCAGGGCTGTGGGCGACACCGAAACGCTGAGCCAGGCGAATGGAGCGCAACAACCGCGGGCTCGGCAGGAAGCCAGCACTAGCCAGGTCGATCGCCGGTTGCAGAGTCTGTGCCCAGGACAGACGGCCGTGGTTTTGATGGGCCTCCCAGAGCAGAGCCACGGTGCCGGGAATACCGATGGCGTTGGCTTGGCTGGTGGCCTGACGCCAGGGGAGGGGATCCCCTGCGGCGTCGAGTAGGTCCCCGGGGCGGCTGCGTTCGGGGGCCACTTCACGGCCATCCAGGGCTGAAAGCTGTCGTTGTTGGGTATTCCAGTGCAGCAGAAAACCGCCACCAGCCAGGCCGGAGCTCTGGGGTTCAACCACCGCCAGCACTGCTTGCGCTGTGATCAGAGCATCGATGGCGCTGCCGCCGTTGCTCAACGCCGCCAGCGCCGCCCTGCTGGCGAGGGGATTGGCGGTGACCACCACGGCAGACCCGCTAGCGCTTGAGATGTCCTTGCGGCCAGGGTCGGTGGATTCCGGATCGTCGCGACTGATCGGGGTTGCAGCTGCGGGGAGGATGCTCCAAAGGCTCAGCGCCAGCAGCAACGCTTTGAGCGGGTGGAGCACGGCGGTGGATCGGCTGCTTTCAGTCTTGTGGCTGGTGAAGCGGACTGCTGACCTTCTCCTCAAAAAGAAGAGCCGGCCCCTCAGCCCGCTCTTGCTTGACGCATTGAAGGCACCACTGCCTTCACCTCAAGAGTGGATCAGCTGAGCTCTGCTTGCGGGACGAGTGGAGCGTTTCTCAGAGAACTCTCAGGAGACGAAATTGGCATTACTGCTGAATGAGAATCATCCCCGCCTGATCGATGATTGTGTTGACGCGAGCGCCACGGCAATCGCTTTTGGAGGAAATAGGCAGCAGGTTCCTTCCCCTGCTCCGTTCCGCTGTTATGGAGAAGCGGCCCACAGATAGGAAGAGATGTATCCGCAGGCCCACCTACGGGATACATCGCAGTCCTGATGCGAACTTACCCAAAAAAAAGTTCCCAAAGAGCCCACTCCTCGGGAACGACTCATGCATGCGCCGAGAACTTAATGCTGCGCAATCTCCCTTAACAATGAGCAATTGTGCTCGGTCTGAGAGGGCTGGGTCTCGCTTTGGCTGCTCTTGCGCCTGCGTCGCATTTAATGCGTCGCCACCCGCCAATAAAAAACCCCTGCCATGGGCAGGGGTTGAAGAACGTGGTTGTTCTTGGCTGATCGGTTCAGAGGCCGAGGAATTTGGCCGGAATTCCATCCAGGCTGTTGTTGCCCATCATCTGGAAGATGACGTTGATCAGCATTCCTCCGATGTGGAAGGCTCCCACCAGAGCCAGGCCTCTCCAGAGTTTTTCAGCTGCTGCTGGGGGCTGATTGTTGGTCCAGGTGCCGGATCCGTTGGTCATCGGTTGATCGCAACTTCAATCACGTTGGCGAAAGAATTTGCAGGGGTCCAGCAGTCGTCACTGACATTCACCAGCGCAAGGTTGGAGATCATTGGCGAGCACCAAGGCAAGTAGGTACTGCTGCTCTTGAATTACTCGATCAATCCGTCCTAGGGATCGAATCATCAGCCCAAAGGAGGCTGTCATGTTTCAGGTCCTCAAGGGTCATACCGGTAGCTGCCAGCGCAGAACCTGTCTGAAGTGGGAAATCAACGGTGAGTTGTCAGCTCTTGATCGAAAAAACCTGATGCAGCTGTTGTGTCAAGCCGACAAACAAGCCTGCATCGACGATGTCGGCCTCGATTCCGATGCAGGCCTCGATGGAAATTGATTGACGCTTCTATCTCCACTTCTGATCGCCCTTTCGTCAAGGCGCCATGGCGCTCATGCTTCCCCTCTTGCACCCAAGCCACAACTGTGGAGTCCAACGGAAAGGGCTAAGGCCTAGCTGATTGTTTTTGATGCCATCAGCGCACGGGTGGTGAACAGCTCCGCCAGCCTGTTTTGAGCATCGTGTTTCAGGCTTCTATCGAGTTGTGCCGCAGCATCCGCCGCCGGTTCTGGGGCGCCGGTGGATTGGGCGGAATCCATCTGTATGTGCGCACCGCCACCCATTGGGCATGAACGGTGGCTGCGTCTCGTTTGAACTGCACCACCTTCTGCTGCTCTGGGTTTACCAGCCAGCCTTCCCCTCAGGTCTGTTGCGGTGGTTCATGTGTGGCGCGGTAAGGGGCAAGGGGGCTGGGGCGACGGCAAAAGAAGACAGCTCTGCAAAGCACTGCTGCCGGAGCAACTCCCCGGCTTCACGATGGCGAATTCGCAGCTTGGGCGGTGGCCCGATTCGAGCAGGAAGCCTTTCGGGCCTCAATGCCTCAAGGGCGCTGGCGAGTCCAACAGAACATTGATGGGTGCGTTTGTTGTGCTCGAGAAAAAGAAGCTTGTCTCAGTCAAAACGAGGCTTGAGAGAAGCTTCTGGTGACCTTGGCTTGCGACCACAGTCCAACCAAGGCGAACCACCTTTGCACTGGTAGATGCGTGAGTCCAGGTTCTCGAGCAAGATCTCGAGGATCTTTTTTCTCTAAGAAAAACATAAAGTTTTGTTGTTGATCGATAAGCAAGAATTCGAAGTTTAAATCATTGGTCGAAAAAGTTATTGGTGCTTCATTGTTTCCTTCCGTACATTCCGGGAAATCCAGAAAGCGATGCCCTGCCATCAGGTTGAAGATTTTTCCCAAAAAATCGCCTCAGACTTTGCCTCAGCCTGCAGAAGTGATGAGGAGAGTGAGGATTGTTTTGGTACTGCTTACAACTATGGTCGCGACCATGTGACCCGTTTGACGCACGACATCATTCGACTTCAGCGAGAGAGTGGTTTGTCGCGAAAGAAGATCGTCGCATCGATCAAAGATCTGGCCAGTCATATGAATGCACTCTCCTATGTATTTCTTGTGGCGGCCGATGTTGCAGAGAAAACCTTGGATCATGATTGAACCTGAGGACGCGCCCGCGCATAACAACTCAGGTGAAGCTCCTCCTTGTTATGCCCCGCGGGGCGATTTTCTGATCGGCCTTGCTCAGGAAGCGCTTTTCTTCACCAGGAGACGGAAGCTTGAGAAGGAGATTGCTGTGATCAAAACAGCATTGAAGTGCCATGGCGACAAACCCACAACCCGTCGTGCGAAGCAACTCACAACGCGTCTTGACAAGCTCAAGAATGAACTAAACAGCAACTCGTAGGCATCACTTCCACTACTTGAGCGATGTTTTTAGCCAGGTTCTTCAGACTCTGCTGTAACCGAGCTTGGTTTTAAAGATCTTGAGTGGAAGTCCAAACGACTCCATCAGCTGCCGGCATTCATCGCCGACCGTGCCGTAAACCTCAACGGTGAAGCCATCGCCAAGCTCCGCGTGCTTCTGCAGATACTCCTGGACAGGAGGATTGGCGACATGGGCACTGAACGCCTCGTCGTTGGCGTAGACCTCCGACCACACGAACGCCTGGGGATCGTCTGGGTCCTGATCAAAGGTGTGGTGAATCATGCCTGGCTCTGAAGCCTGAACGGCTTCATCGGTGACGCGGGCGAGCTCCAAGTACTGGTCAACACAACCGGGTTTGACGTGGATTCGCGCCAGCAACATGAAGGGTGTGGACTTGTCGAAGCTGGCCATTGGCTCTCAGGCGGTGCCCAAGTGTTCCATGGATTCAGGTTGAAAAAAACCCGGAGGTGCACTCTCCAGGGGAACCCATGCTTCTGTTCAAGTCAGGTTCAAATGGAAATGATCAGGCAGCTAGAGGCTGTTGTTTCAGTGATAAGCGACCGCCGGCCATCGAGTTGTGAACCAAGTCTTCGGCGTAGCGGCGGCCTGCTTGTTGGGCTTCTCGAACGCTTTTGAAATTGCCGACAAAGTCGTATTCCTTTCCATCAACCGTCGCCGCAACCGCATAAAGCCTGTCAGCAACCTTGCTCACAGACCAGCGTAAAAAGCAGGCTGGGGAGTTCTTCTGACTGTGCATACTGTCCTCCATGAAATAACGGGATGACTTAAGCACTTGCTTGCCTGCTCGTTTTCAAAGCTTTAAATATCGCAAATGGGTAATTATATTTCTTTCATTATTTTCTCATCAAGGCCTCGTTCGACCGAATGGTTCTCAGGGCGTGACTGGCGTTTTCGAGCAGCTCCTTCTGCCGCGATGGCTGACCTTCAACCAAGCTGCGACTTAACGATGTGGAGCCACGGAACCGCGAAGAGAAACTGGTCCTCCCCGAGCGATGCGAGTCCGTCTAATCATGTTCGCTCCTTCATATCGATTTGTGACTGATTCACTGGATTTCTACAGCTTTAAGATACGGAGGGGTTTCTCTATCGATTGCTCTCGATGGGGAAACTCTTCTGCTAGCGCTAAGCTCGCTCTCCCCGTACTGCTCAGCACCACATCTGGCGTGCAGGCAACTGAGGGTCCAATGATCAGGCCATTCAGCAGGCTTGCGGGGAACTTCTGAAGATGTTCTGATCCTCCAAAAATTTCGGTAGATCCAGATGATGGTTGCGATTGATACGGACTCATTCAAGCCTCGATTGCCCCCACCTTGTGAAGAGGTTTCTACAGGCCTTTTGATTGATGGGGAACGGGATCCCGGCTGGATTTACTGGACAAACGGACCCAGCAGTTGCCGCTGACATGGGTCCGCGTCCCGGGCTAGGTGCATGAGGCCAGGACTGGCCGTGCTTAAGCCACAAAAGCCAGTCGATTCAGCGAAATTCGTTATTCACATGGCTCCACTGGTCAGGCGCGTGCTTTGCAGAAATTGGTTGAATAAGGGAACCGGTAGCCAAGTTCCATTTCCTCCAGCTGCTCCTCGGCGAGATAGAGGCTGCGCGTGAAGAAGCACACGTTTTCGCTATCGCACACCAGAAACTTGCCGGCTTCGATTTTTTGGATGGACGAACCGCGCGGGGTCTGAGCGATTAAGTCTGCGTGAGCCATTGAGCTTTCTGGCAAATCACCCATGTCATGGCTTCCATCGTTGTTATCTGGGCGTTACAACGCTCACACTTCGACAATGTCATTTGTTCAAGCCTCTTGGTAACAATAGATACTTGAGTTAAGCGTTAAAAAGAATCTCTCTTTTCAGCCCCAATATGGGTTATCTACTGTTTCGGTTGAAAACCATGCGATGAAATGGCTCCTCTCTAGGCTTGGTTGGCTCAACCAGGACAAAAAGGCCCAGAACCGGAAGGAAGATCTCTCGTTTTTCAAGACCTCGGTTGGCCCCAATTCCATTTCGTGTCAATGGGTTTTGAGGAAGCAAACTCAGCTCCTGCTGAGGCAAAGTAAAGGATCAGCGTTGATGATCAGAATCAGAGACGCATGCGGCGATGGAACTGTTGCGAGCAAGCTGGAGGAGCTCAGCCTCAATGCAACGCAAGCACAGATTGATAATCCATCTGCAAGTGGTCAGATGCTTTGTGAGCTTGGTTATCGAACTGTTGGAGGTGATTTCATCACGCTTGAGTATTCATTCGTTGATCTGGGCCCCAAAAAAGTTGTGCAGCCAGTGTTGGCCAATTGGTTCAACAAGGAATCAGATAACATTCACCAAGAAATGTATGATTTGGCGACCAAAGGAAGAGCCCTTGGCGGATCAGAAGTCATGCCTATGGCCCGGTAGGCAAGATCGTTATGCTGAATGGATTGAGTGTGGGGGAGAGAATGGTGTGAGTGATGAGAACAACATCTACTGACCTGGTCATTAAGACGGTAAGACGAACGCAAAAGGGCGGTCTCCTCCTTTGTATTTCTGTGCGGCAGATTTAGCCAAAGGTCAGGCGAAGGGAGGCTCAGATGCATACACCCTCTTCCTCACCGCTGCAGCCTGCGCGGTAATCATTGGTGTGATGGCCTTTGTCTACGGCACTGTTCGATGGATGCAGAACACACAGTGACGTCGACGTATTTGAGGAGCTCGGCGGCTCTGTTTTAGAAAGCATTCAGGCATTGAGCGCAGCTGAGCCTGGGCTTTCATCTCTAGCCGTGGACGCCTCAGCATCCTTCAAGAAAAGACCTGTGTAAGTGATCCATTCGCAGTGGTCTGCCCCTCGTTTGATGCTCCTTGACACTGCTTCTTGTTCTGTTGAAGCGATAGGAGGGGAACCCCACAGGTGGATTTGGTTGGACGCCAGCGGAACAGCAGTAACGGTTGAGCCATAAGGGTCTGATCGACTACCCCTATGGCAATGAGCCATTAGGCCGATTTCTTTTGTATCGGAAGGGCACAAACTAATTGAGGGGCAAGTTTGGCGGCTTGCCTGCGTCGTGAAAAGGGGAGGCAGGGGAACGACCTTGCCTTTTTATTCACTTGCTCTTCTTCCAGACAGATGGACTTTCAGTGGTTTATGGCAGCTCGCAAGATTGGTAAACGCCTGGCATCACTTGAGCCACCAACTCTCATCGAACTGAGCGACGAGACCCACGAAGTGATCTGTGGTGTCGCTGGCTGTGTGGTCAAAAAAAAGAAGTTCAGACGCATCATTGAGTAACTGCTCCCCAATATTTGGTGTCGAGCTACAAAAAAGCCCACTTCAAGAGCGGGCCAGGTGATGAGGGGGCTGAAAATCTAAAGCTAGTAACCGCTACATGCAGCGTCGCATCAACCTCAAGAACAAACGAGTTTGAAGGGCACCGCACCCTTAAGTGACTGTGGAGGGAGCCATGTCTAGGTGATCTATGGGTACTATTTGACCAGTGCATCGATGTCTGGTGCAGACAGCCGGGTGATGGGGATTGCACGGCTTCGACGAACCGCTCCACATCTAGGGGCGGTTTTTTTTGTCTGCACCTTGGATTTATGGTTTTCTCAGCTGTAAAGCCGCACCCACGGACCTTGCGAGCCTCAAACAATGTCCATCGATTCGCTTCAGGTTAGATCTCATTTTTTTTGAGCTTTTCGAAAGCTGCCATCACGTTTGCAGTGGCTACCGCTAGAGACTCTCCAGTGTTTTGCATTCGTCTCTCTACAAGCTTTTTTATGAGTTTCTGCGTCGAGTCCATTCAGTCGTCGGTGCTCAGAACTCAACGGTGAGCCAGGAACGCTAGGACGTACCCGATCACTAGACCTTTGCCGAAGGTGAGCCAGAGCATTTGGTACTTGCTCAGACCAAACCGCTGCCTGATCCGCTTGATGAAAGTCTGATGCCAGAGAAGGACCGAGTTGGTCGCCTTGGCCTTTTTCGCTTCTTTGGTTTTCTTGCCCATGCGCCAAGCATGGCAGCGATTCTCTGGAACGCCCAATCTGCTCGACGGGTGGGTGACATAACAAAAAAGAGGGCGGCCCCTCAGCCATCCCTCTAGACGCATTCGGAGGCACCACTGCCATTGCCCCATTGGGTCGTCACTGAACCGATGGCCTCGGCGACGGTGCCGTTGGAGCGTCCATCACCTCCATCCAATGGAACCTGCATAACTATTGGGCGCTGACAAGGAAGCTGGCTTCTCTCTGACCAGGGGTGAGTCAGTTCAGCGTGATTGGCGTCTGAACAGCGCTACGTGATATTTGCAAGTGCGGTTTGCTCATGCAGTGGTCTTGTGGAATCAATAGTGGATCTTGTGACATGACTCCTCTTGTGTTGCCCCTCGCTGGCCTGGTGCTGTTTTTGGTTCAAATTATCTACGGGTCTCAAACGCAAAGCCAAGACTGAGGACTCCATGAATCAGGCATCCACCGCGACGTTGCTTGGGCTCAAGGGATACTCCCCCTATTTAGTCTGAACCGCTCTCAACCCATAGCCGGGATGGTGGTGTCTTTGAACGTTCTGCGGCAACGGAATCTAAATCCAAGGGGCGCCAAGTCCACTGCACGCTCACAACACCACTGACACCTCTGCCAGTGAAATGTCCTGGGAGTCAGCCCAGTGTTGTGGGAAGGGTGCTGAAAAGCATCAAGCATCTCTCGTGATTCGATTAGCAGTTGAAAGGAACGACGGCTTGAGCCACAACTGGTTTGTCGCAACAACTCAGATGGGTTTCAGTACTGAGCAACGCAAAGCAGAAACCACGAGCTCCATTCGCATTGCAGCTGGACTCATTCTCGGGTTGAGTTGTTTCGCTGTGGTGTTGACCGGTGGGATCTTTGTTGGGCAGTCCATCGGTGAGGCGTTGAACACGCTCCAGACCATTGCTCCGGTTGAGGTTGACCCTCTTCGCTGATTCGTCTGATCAGATCAGGCTGATGGCCCTCCACTGATCTCTGCATAATCACTTAACTGATGGGCAGTGGGGTGGTTGGAGCTGGTGTAAATCCTGAGGGTCAGCGTTGGGGTTTCTCGCCGCTGCTGCCACTTTGCTCTCAGTTACAGAAACAGATCGGATGTCCGATGTGTCCGGTTAGTCCCCCAAGAAAAGTCCTATGGCTTCCTGACGGGCTGGCACTCCTTGATCGCCAAACTGCTTGCCCCTGCCTCCCTGGCAAAGCAAATCGAAACCAACATCGGATGGTTAGGGCCTGAAAGGCAATGAGCGTTAAGGCTGATTGCCTCGTGCGTGACCGCTGCCGAGAGTGAGTCCATCGAGATCGGAGGAGCCAATGACGGCCGACACTCCACCTGAGCAAGCTGTAGAAGTCGCCTGACTTTTAGGTCCCTTCTCCAACAGTTTCCACCCAACCGTGGGCTACTCGTCTGTGACGACACTGCAGTACGTCAGAACAGTCGACTCTCTCCTCCGCACCGTTCGTAGGTGCCCAGTAGGAGACCAGCCCAACACCTGGACGTCATGGCCCTAGGTACCTGAAAGACCGACGCTTCGCCCGACGTCAGCAATGACATACGGCATGGCCCCTGATCTGCCACTTCAGGGGTGTCGGAAGCGAGCCATAGGAGAGGTCACCCCATTCCTGTCGTAGGTGGGCTGGTCTCTCAACCCTTGATCACATCATGGGTTTTAAAGATGCACAAGCGAGCGAGCTAGGCCGTCTCTTCCACCTGGGAGGGGCGGCCTCCATTTTTATATCGATCCAGAATTGGACTTTGCTAAGCCGCCAAGACACCCCCTATCGGTAACAAAAGCGCCAATCGTTAGTGACTAGCTAGAAACTCATCAACCGTTAGTTATCCATGAATACTTCTCAGGTGCTGATCGCATTTCTCGCGTTCGGTGCTTCTGCAAGTTCAATCGTCGCTTGGCGTTTTGCTGCCTCACAACTATGGAAGGACGAGTCATGATTCCCGTCTCAACCTCAGTGCTGATGGTGCTTCTCAAACCGTTGCTAATTTTTTCCGCCGTGCAGCATGTGTTTGGTTTTGGACCACGTAAAGGTAATGATAGTGAATCTTCGAATCCTAAACTTTAACGTTTCAAGAGTTCATTTCCCTCGCATTATCTTGTCTTGACTTCCCTGGTGCTTGATTGATTTCTTGTTTAGCGCTTTCGATTTTTGCAAGGTGTTCGGTTGCGGTTCGGTTATCTCACTCACGCAGTGCTTCTAAGGCTGGCGAGAGTAACTGAGTTATTTTAATCAATCCCATGACCACCGAAATTCGTAATTGGGCTGTCGTTGCTGCTTTGATGGAAGCTCAAGGTGCAACTAATAGTCAGATGTATATCCGTGCGAAAGCACTTGCAGAAGGTAAGTCCGACCCTATGCCAACTAGCTTCCCTGCGGCTCCTTTCAGCATTTCGACTGTTTGAGATTAAAGCAATTATTGGCCTGACTAATCGCCAGGCCCTTTCCCTCTACATCCCTCATGACAAATCACCATCTTTCAGTTGAGCAAAGGTTTCATCTCGAAGCTGCATTTCGAGAGATCGATGCCTGCCAAGACTTAGATAAGCTTCGCGAGGTTACTAAACAGATCATCACCGCACAGGAGAATGAGAAGGCGTTTGCTCGCGAGGCGATGTCGCAGCTCCGGAAAGAAATGGAGTTCGCTGCCTCAAAAAAATTCGGTTTTAACTGGGGGCAAAGCTGAATTACTTTTAGATTGGTTGGACCGTATAAGCCTTGAGAGAGGTCTTCAGTGGTGGACTCTTTAGTGGTCCTTCTAGACTAACTCAACGCAGGCCATCCGAAGGCGCGTTGATCATCTAGACAGTCATTGTCCAAACATTGGACACTTAGAGATATAAGTAGACAGATCAATGCAACTCATAATTGTGAGTGCCGCTGCGAAGCTTCTTGGATCCAAGTCGTTCGGAGCTCTACAAGCTGATCAGTGACGGCTGGTGGGATGCATATGCGCATGCCCAGATTCCGAGTGGGCAGCGATTGCTTGACTTTGAAGGACTGAAGAAGACGCTGCAGGGCTTCTGTCAGTGGCATGTCGATGGTTTTCGTCTTCGAAAGACTCTTTGATGTTGGGTGCTTTATTCTTCGCTCTATCGGAGCAAGTCTTCTAGGTCAAAATCTTGTGGCGGAAGCCTGTAGGACCGTGAATATGTCCTCTTCGCGATCCTTCTGAGTAGAAGGAGAGCCACTGCCAGCATGAGTAGCAGAAGAATTTCTAAAGCAACAGTGTGGCGCTAGCCGATGTCATCCCAGATCAGGCAGATGGCGCTGTCATCATCACTCATGCAACAAGGGGCCTGCCATGACGAACGATCGAGGTCACTTGGTTGGTGGTCGAGTCAACCACCATGTAAGTGCACATCAGCGCTTTCGACTTTGTGCGGGCACACAAGTAGGCCCTGAATTCAGTTTGGAAGTAGAGCTCCTTGACCCAACGGTCGGGAGCTTCTTGCTTAACGACGTTGTACACAGCTATTGCCTGGTTCCTTGCTCTAGCAATGCTTTTGATGCACCCGCCCAAACCACGGAATTTCCGCTGTTTGGGCACCAGCACTTATCCAACGAGTCGGTCATCTTCAGCCAGGATCGCTTTCCCTTTTGAAATCCTCAGCACCTCACCTGAGTTGCCTGAGCTTTCGTAGACGACTCGATAAAGCCCGAAAGTATTTAGCGATTTGGTCCGGGCGTTGGTGAAAGCTTTGAACTCAGTCTCGAAGCACTGTTCCTGAAACCAAATGTCGGGCCCATCGCTTCGTTCAACGCAGAACATCATCTGTATCCATTGAGGCTCTCAGCTTGCTGAGGGTGGAGCTGCTCGCTTGCTATCTCCAAATGAGCTTCGGGATCATGTCTTCAGTTGGCGACCAGTGAGCAAGGGACCCAGTCAGAATCAGGAGCCCAGCTCGTCAATGGCACATGATGTGCTTTGGCCGAGCATTCGTGGTGTTCACTCTTACGAAATCACTGTTCAGCTGGAAGACCGCAGGAATCCTGACGGGAGTGAAGCTGGTGACACTTGCTGTCGTACTTGGCCTAGCACGTGCAGGACTTCTTCCTCAGTGGTTTCCGCATTGGGGTTAGCCCGCTTCAGGATCTCAGCCCATCTCCGTTTGCCACGGGTAAGCCCAGAGCACCTGTTCTTCAGGTTCTGGCCTTGCTGTTTTTGCAGGGTCGCTCCCCTCTCTTCAACTTGAGCCACATCGCTTTTTCAAGTGCCGTCAGCTTTGGAGACGTCTCATGCAACGCAGCTTCGGCTCGTCTCCTCGCGGCAATGATGAAGCGGTCTGTCTTGTCGACACCGTCTAATCCCATGTCCCTAAAAAGGACGACGGTTGCAAGGTAGACCTATGCAACGGGCTTGCATCGAATGCCAGTGAGCCCTCACTTCAAACGAAGGCAAGAGCTAATGGGGACTCCAGTCACCCCATAAAATCTTGGCCGTCGCGAACGATTGCTTTCACATCGTTAGTGGTCTGGGCGACAACTCTGTAACTGCACGCCTTGACCTTCGACATGACACGTGCTCGGAGATAGGTCCTTACCTCAGTTTTAAAGCACAAGTCTTTGATCCAATGGTCAGGAGCGTCCTCTTGATGGATGCAGTACAAGGGTTGTCCTTACTCACAACTATTGGTGTTAACACAGTCCGGTAGTCATGTTCGAGAAATGATTAAGCAGTTTTCTCGTCTGCTAGAGCGGTAATGAGCAGCGCACGGCACTGGGCGGGTCGCAAGTTGAACTCATCGTTCAGCAGGTGCTGAATCGCGTCATCTTTCCTTCGTTCTCTCGCCAGCTCACGGGCATGTCGGATTTGGTCTGGGGGAAAGGTCATTCCCTCCTCGAAGCAAGTGAGCGGTAGTGAGTGACAAGCCCTTTAGAGCGTAGGACTTTCATCAAGGAATCTTGGTGACAGTCAGGCCAGGCCTCTGATGAAGAAGTTGCTGGACTTCCCGCATTCCTCTGACCACATGGCAGATGCCTTGATGATCGCAAACTCTGAAGTAATCAAAGCCTGCTGGCGCTTTGGTCAGCTTGGTCGGACTCATCTCATTCAGCCGGCTTTGGCCTGTGTTTCCTCTTCTGCCGCGGCACGAAGGAAATGCTTGTTTTGAGGTGACTCAAGCCCAGCCATCTGAGAGTCCGGCCTGTCCAAAGGTTTGTCCTCGACTTTGCGGTCTGGCTTGTCCAAGCCCATTAACAGTGGATGTATTCCTCTTCTTCTCTTTGTTGAGACCTCCTATGCAGATCTCGCGTCGTGGCCTTTCGGCCCTTCCGCGTGAGATGAATCTCTCATCTATATGAGAAGCCTGATACCCCCATGCGAAGGTATTGGCAGATGTCAAACAGGAGTTGCTTGAACAGGACGGTGCTGTTGTTAGAAGCTCTGCTGGTCCTCTTTTGCGTGTTCACTTGGATAAACCAGTATAAATACTGTAGTAATTGCACGACTTTTTGTATTCGAGCTTAAGGAATATGCTGCCAATAAAGAGCAGGAGAGCAGATGGCCTTCCTCAATGTTTGTTTCTTATTGCTTTCCAGTTTTGCGTTGCTTGATTATCTCGGTAAGCTCTTCTACGAGCGACTATCTGAATGGAAGGAAGCGCGTCAGCTTGTTGGTGGTCATCCAGAGATGCGCGGAGTTGATCTTGAACGAGATGACCTCATTTATTTCAAGGCAGATGAAGCCATCCGCGAGGTCGTTCTCGGGAATGATGAACCGGGTACCAACGATCCGTTCCTCGGTGAACTCTTCCTTCTTGATGAAGAGGGTTTTTAATGAGCCGCAAAAAGATGCCAGGGGAATGTACGACTTGGCCACCAAAGGGCGAGACCATGGTGGATCTGCAGTCATGCCCTTCGGCTGGTCATTCTGATTGCAGCAGCTTGGGTGTTGAACTAGACCATCGGGGTGAGGAGGAGGCCGAGATGGATGTGATCAGACTGTTTTCTTGAGCGTCACAATATTGCGGCACGTCAATTGTGCAGTCTCAATGTGTCATTGCCGCTCCCTGTCCGCTTCCACCCAAGCCATGGTGGAACAGGAAGGCGCAGACGAAGGCTCCTTCTTTCCAATGGTTGTTTCGTTCACCATTGGGCGCTGATCACTGCACTGACTCCCTGCTGGCGATGCAGGGAATCAGATCAGCGTTGTCTACGGTTCCATTTTTCAAAACCTTCCGTTTGCTGGGGATCCCACGGATCCGCAAGGCTCTTTTTTGTGACCGGAAAGGTACGTCAATCAATATCCACATCTCCACTACGACGGCGACTGGCGACCGAAACCGGCATCGAATTCAGCCTGTTCCCTGAGCCTTCAGGTTTTGTTCCTGGCCCCTTGAGCTACTTGGGGGCCGTACTGGTGCACTAGCGTGATGGGTGTGGCGGTTGATCGTGTAAGCGGCGTTTCAACGCCCAAGTCGGATCCAGTTTCCTGCGCGTCAAGTCGGGAATGACCGTGATCGTCACTGATACGGATGGGGCCTGGCGCATGGCGGACGTGATCCGGGGCGATGGTGGTTCCAGGAACTCCAGGATTCCGACGATGTTTCATGTGGCTGTTGTCGATACCGGCGTTATCAATTGGGTTGACGCCGATTATGTGACCCACATCGTTCCAAGGGTCTGAAGCCCTCGTTGGCACGGCGCGAGGCAGATCAGGTCTCGGAATGCAGACAGCAGCTCTGCCAGAGAAAAACCATCTGAGAATCAACCCGAGCTTCAAATGAAAGTGGCGCGCTTTTTGCTTAGGGACGGGAACAAGGTTGGTGCTGAAGTCTCACCAGAAGGGCTTCAGGTCTTCACCTACGAAGACCAGAAGGGACAAGTGATCCATGCGTTGGCCACGGTTAAAGCCGAAAGGGAATTCCTCAGGCAGGTTCCCTCGAAGCTGCTGCCCTTGTATATCCGTTTGGATCAGGCCCTTGCCAAGGCCGTTGGTCGGAGCTGAGAGGTTCTGCAGATCTTTCTCAGGCGAAACTACCGGTCAGATGACCGCTCGAAGTTGGTTTCGCCGCCCCTGAGTGGTTCGGGCCGTCCCGGGGCACTTCAGTCGTAGCCCTGTCGAAACGGGCTTAGACGTGCCATCTGCTACAAGCTGGTCGTATCGCCATACGCATCAATACTTAGTCGTCTGTTGGGTCTTGGGCGCGGCATGAGAGGCGGAGGTCCCGGCATCGAACACCAGGACTTTTTCTTGGTTAGCGCCCACGGTTCGTTGTAAAAGCTTTGAACATGGACTGGGGCGTGGGGATACCGCCCCACCGTCTTCAGATGAGCGACCAGACAGAGGGGCAACCAACAGGCTGTCCACAGAAGACTTCCCGATTTTCCATTCTCTGGACACGATTCACTTGTGAGGAAAACGCCTCATGGGATGGAAACAAGGTCGCATCCCTGAGATCGTTTCGAGACCTCTGCCTTAGGCGGAGGTCTTTTTTTGATTGCCCAATTGCGTAGCGAGCAGAATGCTTTTTATCGAGCCTCAGGTATCAGCAACTACTGCGCCCTGTGTCAGCCCTGCCATTATCAATTAACTGCATAAAGTAGGTGACGCTTGAAGAGCAATACATCACTCTGATGGATGCAGCTGGAAGGGTTTCGGACGAATGGTATCGGGAAAAATTTATTCAGGAAGCAGATAATGTTTTGATGCACATCAATGCTCAAGTTTTGAAGAACAGGCAAGAGTTCAACGCTATGTCTGCATAATTCGGCGGTTTGTCAAGGAGTGACATTCACCCCGTCGCAAGAAGGGTTTTTAATTGCTTGTGCAGATGAACCTGTCTATCGACTCACCAGTGCTTGGAAGACCAGAGCAGCTAAAAGCGACCAAAGCACGGTGCTTGCGAAGCGGTGCTCCAAGGCAAACCTACGGGACGTGCTCCTCATCAGTAGGTCCCGCGGAAAACTGTTGCGATGACTGAAGCAAGCGAGCACGTAAACAACGCAAGCAGTGCGAACTCCATGAAGGTTGTGTTGTGGCCTGCTTCAGTAATGACTCGGGTTGAAGCAGCGCTGTCGTAGCGGTCGGTACCAGAGAGCGCCGATAAGCGCTTTTACCCGTAGCGGCGAAGGAACCCTGTCTTTTTCTTGGGTTGCTGAACCCAGCCCTCGTTTTGTCGTGATGGCGACGACCAGTCGCTGAACCCCACGTCATTGTTTGAATGCTTCTTCGGTGAAGGGGCGATGCGTCAAATGCGGGGGTGCTTAGGTAACGCCCCCATTTTTTTGGCAGTTCGAAAACGATGCCCACGGCAGTGCTGACTGATTGAAGAGGGTGGTATCGCTGGGACACCAGCACCTGTAATGCATTCGCTCCCTTGTTGATGGGCGGAATTCCCTGCCGCTTTTTTTGCCTGTGGGCGACCAAACTGTGGCCGGTGTTCGCGACTTGTTCAGACGGTTCTCCCACTTCCTTTCACGACTCATCTGGAAGAAAGTGGACTTGTCGTCAAACGAGGGACATGGGCCTTTGGAGGTGAGATCTCCAGAGGCCTTTTTGTGTTCTCCCTGCTCTGGGTGGTGAATCTCCCGCAGAGGGCTACAGCGCAGTCAATCAGGTAGTGGTTCAGCCGGATGTGTTCAATTTGCCGCACCAAATGATGGCTATGTAGCGATGTCCTGATCGATATAGTCCAGAAAATTAATTACTTTTCTTTCCTTCTTCTCTTGCAAAGCTTCTTTGGCAAGAGTCACTAGCTGATTCTCTCTTGCTTTGATGGAGGTTCTCCACCTTTTAGGTTTGGGATTGGTCACACGGAATGGCACTGAGAGAGGAGAAGACCTGCGAAGCACGAGTCTTTTCAAGCCGCATGACTCTACTGGTTACAAGTAAAAACCTCTCAGATGCATGATAGTTGTTGATGCAGGTTCACGTGGATACCGTTTATGCGTATCAATCTGAACTCGTAGTTCGGCTGTGTTGTTCGCGAAATAGTTTCAAAAGTGAAAATATTTGCCGACACCCTTAGCACCGAACCGCTTGAAAATAGGGCTAACAGCAAAGACCAGGGCGCGAGGGCGGATCAAGCTGAGGAGTGATTCGATGTGCAGTTGAAACGAGGTACGGCTAGTGCCACAACTGGTTTGTCGCAGCAACTCAAATGGAATCCTGCACTGAGAAGCGAGAACCAGAAAATTCGAGCTCCGCTCGCATTTCGGCTTGAGTAATCCTCGAGCTGGGTTGCTTCGTGCGGTGCTGACCGATGGGTCTTGGTTGGGCAGACCATCGGTGAGGCGTTGATCACGCTCCAGATGATCGCTTCAGAGGAGTTGCCCCTCTTGGCTGAATAGTTTGAGCAGATCAAGCTTCAACGTCAGCCTTGTCATCCGCATTGTGATGGGCCTCAACTGAGGTCGCTTCAGCCGATTTGCTTCGAGGGCAGTCACCGGCGTTAGCGGCGCCAATAAAAACAACTACAGCCATGATCGCGACGATCAATGAGCCACCTACTAATGCGAAATTCTGAACCTTCATGTGAGGTGTGTGCCGCAAGTTGGAAGAACCTAGTGCTGGATTCAGGCCTTGGAGGCGATGTGGGTGGCAAGGTCAGTATTTACCGACGTGATGACGTCTATTGGTCCTTGTTTTCTTTGTATCTCGGCAGGTCAGTCGGCTGAGCCAGCACGTAGACGACGGCAGCTGAAATGACCACGGTGACCACAATGAGAGCGGTGATAGCTGCTGAGTAGTCGGTCACCGAGGTCTCTCCAAAATGAAAGGTTAGGGCTGACGCTTCGCTCTCTGCGTTGATTGTACGGGAGCCAGTGAGTAAGAGGCTTTGAGCCACATTGGCAAGCGTCGTTCAGCTGGCTGGAAGGGCCTGGCTGTGAATCGTTGTCATTGTGTTGTTCAGATCGCCCACATCACGAAGACCTTCGGCACTGAACCAGGGTGCGTTCTCCCAGCTGAAGCCTTCGCCAAAGGTGTTGTCTGGTGCAGTGACGTACCAGTGACAATCCACATCCGGCGTATCAACTGAGCACTGCGACCAGTCCGGCTGCCACTGGGGCACCTGAACCCACATCACTGCTGCAAACACCAGGGAGAACAAAGCTTTCAGCATCTACCTGGAACCGCTTATCGAAACTTAACACGATTTGGTCTCAGGATTGGAATCGTCTCTGGTGTTGACGATCACACCCTGAGGGCTCAAGCAAGAACGGGCATCGGTAGTAAGTGACTCGATTCCGATCCGCTGAGTGGGGATACAACCGGGATGCCGTGCTGTGAGTTCGAGGGCACACCGGTGGCGGAATCGCATCCCCTCATCGCTCGACGCGATGTGATTCCGTCTTGTGCATCCAGGCGTGATCGACGTTTAGACACAAACACAATCTTGGTGCGTGACGGCTTCAAGCTCCGCGCCACCAACTGAAGACGTCATCCCGAAGCTGGCTTGTAGATCGAGGGCAAGCCGCCGCAGCCTCATCAGGCTGCTTGTCCTCTTTTCTCCGACGATGTACTGCGTTGAGCGAAGCAATGGTGCTGACCAATGGGTTCAAAAGCAGTGCTTCAAGACTGGGTTCAAGGCGTTCGTTAATGCACGATCCAAATCGCTTGCTTTTACGAACGTGTATCGCGTCATCTATCAAAGTCCTGGGCTCTCAGGCGAAGTGGTGAGAGTTTCGAACTGAAAGGCACTTATGAATTCCGATGACCGGCTGGTTGGTTGAGTCGTTCAGCTGAGGGTGGACAGGCGTGGGCAGGTCCAAGGTCAGCCTGACCCTGTTCGATCCATCTGCTCAGATCAGGAATCCTGCGTTGGTTCCTCCTGGGGAATGGAACTGGAGTTGAGACTCGATTGGTCGGCCCCTTGGCTGATCTCTTCTGCCGTAGCCAATCGCTCCACCAAGCTGAGGGTGTCGTTGGGAGACAACTCGCCGTCATCGCCCCACTTGAGACTGGAAAGGTCAAGTGGGCACATAGGGGAGCTAAATACTGCTTCGACGCTATGAGCATCGAGATGCCTGCTGAGGCAATGCCCCCCGAAGATTCACGGAAGAAATCCTGAATTGAGTAACCACCCGATACTCATTGGTTGGTCACGCTTTCATCCACGCACGGTTCTGTTTTATGGCGGCAGGCAAACGGGAACGGTGGCTTCCTTTTTTTTGCTTCTCCTCTGCCACGTTCCTTACACCACGAGCTGCTCCAAAAAAGAAAACCCTGGAGTGACGGCTCCAGGGTTTTTCTTATCCACCCGAAAGAGTGGGTTTCAAAGCTCTCTCGGCTTCGAGGAGGAAGACCCCAAGAGCATGGAGAACCTCAGGGCACTGGCTCGACGACCGCAGACATATTGCAACATCTGCCGCCGGTGTGATCAATCAACTCCCATGCATGCGCTTCTCGATGCCCTCATTTGGGGTGGGTGTCGCAACGGTCATCGCAGCCAGGGCGCTTGCGTTACCTCCAGGGTGTATACACCCGTGCGTGTGAAGCGAAGCGGGATGGAGTTGATGCGGATGTAGGTCTCGCCCTGATCAGCAGCCAGAAAGCTGAACTCATGCTCAGCGCTGTTCACCATCACGTTGCCGCCGCGCTGCATGAAGTCACAGCGGAAGGTCTCAACGGTGGTGTTGGAGCCGTTGTAGCTGAGCAGTCGGCATGTTGAGGCAACGATCTCCGCTCCTGCTGGAATTGCTGTGGAGATAGCGAGGCTGGCCGCAGCGAGGCTGGTTCGAATGCAATTCATCTGAGCACTCCGCCGTGCGTTGCGTTCGATTCATGAACGCACTCTGCTGCCTCAATCCTTCCCAGGCCGGCCTTGCTGGCCGACTCGCAAGATTCTCTTAAGCATTGCGCACCGCGTCTGAAACCGATCTGCGCGATAGTTATCTCACGCGTAAGGGCCGAGAGACCACGACGCGAGATCCTAATAAGAGGAAACTCCAATGAGCAGGAGAGGTATTCATCCACTTTTGATGGGGCTGGACAAACCAGAACCCAAATCCGATGGGTCGTCGAAGCCAAACGACCTTTCTGGAAATGAATCCGCTCAACGCAAGCGCTTCATCCGGTCCGAGGAAGAAGAGACAGGCAACCAGCAGGCTGCCTGAGCATCCGTCAGACAACTGACCAGATCGCCGGTTGGTTCATCCAGCTGTGCGTTCCATCGGCCGTTTTCCCTTTCGGAAGAACGGTTTTTTTGTGTAAAGGCATGGGTTAAGTACCTATTGATTTTGAAGGGGAGAGGAGTAGAGATAAGTCAGCGACAAGGAGAGAGATGGTCACGATCTGTTCAGGTTTTTTCGATCTATGCATTCCCCTCAATGCATTTGACAAGACGCATCCAGAGCAGGCTGATAGACCCAGGCAAGCGATGAAATCTCAGCACGATCTGTACTGGGAGGAACGTTGCGACAAGTCCCCCACTGCGCCTGGTTGCAAGATCTACGACGACTGAGCACGGCACGTCTCAGCTGACGTCATCAAGGCAACGCAATCGATTCCCTTTGGTTTAAACAACAAACCCTGGCTGACCTGCCCATGTTTGTTGTTGACATCCACTGATCTCCCCGTGTTTTAACAGCGGGGAGAAAGGAATCTGCTGCGGTGATATTTGCAAATCACGACCCTTATGGCCTTTTCAACACCAGTTGATCAATTAATGGTGCGATTCAATGAAAGATAAAATTGTCGTTATCGACACGAATGTGCTGCTCCACGATCCTGAGGCGCCGCACCGCTTTGGTGATTTAAGGGTTGTGATCCCCATGCAAGTGGTTGAAGAAATCGACCGCTTCAAGAGAGATCACTCTGAAAAAGGCCGAAATGCCCGGCGGATTGCAAGGCTCTTGGATTCCTATCGTGCCCGCGGAAGCCTTGCTGATGGCGTTCCGATCGAGGGAACGAACCATGGCATGCTGCAGGTGATTTTCTGTCAGGCCCAAGCCCTTCAAGACTTACCCGCAGAGCTTCAGGGGGGCGGGGGCGACAACAACATCCTCGCGGTGGCCCTCGAGCAGATGCGATGCAGTGGGCTGAAGCAGGCGCCCGAGGTTGTGCTGATCAGCAAAGACATCAACCTGAGAATCAAGGCTGATGCGGTGGGCCTGCAGGCCGAGGACTATGTCAACGACAACGTCTCGATTGACGATCTCTACTCAGGCTTCCGTGAACTCAGCACCGATGCGGAGACGATCAAGACCCTGCATGACGAGGATCAGCTGCCTCTGGAGGCTTTCACCGATCCCGATGGGCAGCATCTCCAGGCCAATGAAGGCGTCGTTCTGGTGGATCAGCACAACGACAGCCACACCCTGCTGGCTCGGCATCAAGGCAACAGCAACAGCATCAAGCCGCTTCACCGGCTGAATCGTGCCCATTTGGGCCGCATCAAGGCGAGAAACCGCGAGCAAAGTTTCGCTCTGGATTTGCTGCTCGATCCCTCTGTTGCTCTGGTGACTCTGGTGGGCAAGGCCGGCACAGGCAAAACGTTGCTGGCCCTCGCCGCGGGTTTGCACCAGGTGGCCGATACCCATTACTACGCTCGTCTGTTGGTGACGCGCCCACCGATCTCCCTCGGCAAAGACATTGGCTACCTGCCCGGCACGCTCGAGGAGAAACTCGGCCCCTGGATGAAGCCGATCATCGACAACATCGACTTCATTACCGGTTCGTCCCCTGGCGAGGAGGCTGAGCAGACCAAGAAACAGCGACACCGCGAACCACGCAACGCCTGGGCCGATCTGCAAGGCATGGGCTTGTTGGAGGTTGAAGCGATCAACACCATCCGCGGCCGATCGATTCCCAATCAGTTCCTGGTGGTGGATGAGGCGCAGAACCTCACGCCCCTGGAAGTGAAGACGATCGTGACGCGGGTGGGTGAAGGAACCAAGGTTGTCTTCACCGGTGACCCCTACCAAATCGATAATCCCTATGTGGATGCCGAAAGCAACGGGCTCACCTGGTTGGTGGAAAAGCTCAAAGGCCAACCCCTGGTGGGACACATGACCCTCACCAAAGGAGAGCGCAGCGAACTGGCCGAACTGGCCGCCAACATCCTCTGACGCAAGACGGCATCGCCGTGATCGCCGACACCAACGACTGTTGAACAGATGACTCAATTGCCAAAACCTTCAACACCTGAACGAGCCAACCTCGATGCGATTCTGAATTCCCCCACTTACAGAATTGCCCACGAAGATCCCGACTTGCTGAACAGCAATGCCATGCGTGGTGTGCGCATGTTGCTTGAAATCACCAAGCCGGATCTGTATCTGGAAACTGCCGGGATCGAATCGACGATCATTGTTTTTGGTGGCGCCAGAATCGTCGATAAAGACGCTGCTGCAGCGAAGCTGGCGCAAGCAGAGCAACGGCTCAGCGCAACTCCAGGCTCATCGGCGTTGAACAGGCAAGTCATCCACGCAAAACAGCTCGTGGATTTGTCCCGTTTTTACGATGCAGCTCGAGAATTTGCCGCCTTGGCCTCCCAGCATGGTCAGGCGGATAAAGGACAAAGCCATGGATGCGCATCCCACGTGATCGTGACCGGTGGCGGACCGGGAATTATGGAAGCCGCCAACCGAGGTGCCTTTGAGGCTGGCTGCCGTTCCATCGGGCTGAATATCACGCTTCCGTTTGAACAACATCCCAATCCCTTCATCACCCCCGACCTTTGCTTCAAGTTCAACTATTTCTCACTGCGTAAATTCCATTTTGTGATGCGCTCGATTGGAGCCATCCTTTTCCCGGGCGGCTTTGGCACGCTCGATGAACTGTTTGAGCTGCTCACCCTGCGGCAAGTCGGCACCAAAGGCAGCATGCCCATTGTTCTGTTCGGAACAGAGTTTTGGAGGAGGCTGGTGGACTTTGATTACCTCGCTGAGATGGGCTTGATCTCAGATGACGACCTCGATCTGATTCATTTCTCGGACTCGGCGAAAGAGGCATGGGACTTCATCCACAGCCGAACGCAGGCCGAGCCTGAGGCGAGCTGAACATGCAAGCTGCCCGATCAAGGTAAGGGCTGATTGTGCAGGTGCAGTTTCTTGAGCTGATCTTCAATTTGAAAGCGCAGCTGCCTAAGGTTTTCAACATTGATCTGGTTTTCGCCGGAACTCCAGTGCTGCGGGTTGGCGACACGAATCTCCAGTTCGCGCAGGCGGGAGCGATCAGATTGCATGGTGAACTCCACGGCCGGGTCAAGTCTGTTGCCGCTGCTCCTGCCTCAACATGAGTTTTTCTACTGGGTAAAGGAAAAGTACTTATTTCATGCTCAACTAAAGCTCAGATGGACCCCGATTCCAGCAGGTGGTCCATCAAGGCCGCATAGAGCTGGGTCTTCATGTTCAACAGGCAGGCCTGTTCGTTGGCATCACCGCCGGGCCAGTTGTCGTGAGCTTCAGCCACGACACGGTGCAGAAGACGCAGAACATCTCGCTCCAACGTAATGGTGGTGATCATTTGGTTGCCTTCCATTGGCGCTAAGAGCGAAGGGAGCTGATTTCAAAGGCCCTGGGACTGCTGGCGCACGATCCAGGCTGATGCGGCTTGCTGTTGTTTCCATGCCACCAACAGCTCTTTGGCAATGCTGCGTAGGGCTGCAAGGTCATCCGAGTTGTCGATCTCGCGTGAGAATTTCTCGACTTCAAATTTCTGGCCCAGAGTCAACGCGATCGGTTCCATTGGCTTGTGGCTTTGTGAGCGGAACGTACCCGAGAACTTTTATTGCTGCAAATCAAAAACGTAGTACTTGCAACCGATTTGAGGAAAGAATGCTCATCTCAATGCATTGCTGTCATTACAGAACATTTCTGAATACCGCTGATCACTCGGATCGCAAAGGCTTATGGCCTTAGAAAGCATGTATAGGCCTGGAGCTGATGCGTTTCTCCTGGGAAAAACATCTGGAATTGTCCAGGAATGTAGCTGTTGCGTCAGACAAGAATCAGGGCATAGCTCTTGCGCTGATGGGTGTTGCTCTGACCATGCTGGCCACAGATCTTCTGTCCCATGAGTTGAAGGCATCAGCCTTGCCATCGTCCAGGGCTTAATTCAGGGAAAGTCCATCCCGTCTTCATTTGATCACTTGGATTGCCAAGGCTTATGGCCTTTGAATTCAGGCATCAGCTTGGAGGTGATGTATTTCTTCTGGGACAAATATCTGGAATTGGCCAGGAATGTAGTTGTCGTCTCGGCGACAATCAGGGCATGTCAATTGTGCTGGGTGTATCACTCTCACCATGCTGGCGGCGGAACTTCTGGCCCATTTATTGAAGGCCTCAGTCTTGCCGTCCGACAGAACTTGATTCAGAGGAAGTCCATCTCATCTTCATTGTTGTCGTCTTCCCGGGATTGAATCCACAGGGCTGAGAGCGGAAAAATGAAGCAGCTGGCAACTAGGAATTCCATTTGCTTTGGGATTTGATGAATCAATAATCAGTTAAATTCCAGCGGCAAGCTGTATCAACCGCTGTCGTTTTTTTGAATTTGGTTGTCGATCGATCCGTTTAATCGAGTTGAGTACTTGTGCTTAATCAGCCCATGCTGATCAAGGTGACACCCGCTACAAACAACAGAACAGACAACACCAGCAAGCCACTGTTCATCGGTTGCTGGCGCGTTTGATCGAATCCATCCCGAGGCGTGCAGCACGGCGCCCCAGCCCCAGAGCTGCTTGGGCGGTGCTTTTGATCACATCCTTGGCGGTGCTGCGTACGCGGCGGGGGCTGCGTTGCATGGCATCAGGCCAGGATCCCTCAGGCCAGCGCTGCACTCGGCGGCTAACACGGTCACCCAGTTGAAGCAGGGAACGACGCAGCCTGCTGGCCACAGCTTTCAAGCAACAACATCAATGTGCTGGCTCCACATCAATGCTGTTGTGCCAAATGACACGAAGGTGGCTTGCCGCTTGGTCATTGCGCTGTATTCCTCAGTTGAGGGATACAACCACCCACACGGCTCCCCCAACTGAGGAATGTGGAATCCAATCGCTTGTTGCTGAATAAGGAAGCGCGCCGCCGGTTGTGATGTCTCCTCTTTATGGACTAATTCTTCAGCGCAAGAGCGAGCTGCAGACCGAAACGGTGCAGGCGGTCGATGCCGCCCAGGCCTGGCGCCTGGGGCGTGAGCGAATCCCCACTGCATCCGTGGTGTTGTGCGTCGGGATGGTGGGCGTGATGGCTCTGCAGCTGAGCTATCCAAACGCCGTTAGAAGAAAAGCATTCGTAAATGCTTGGGATGGAGCTGCGGCTCGAGTAGCGCGCGTTGCATGAAGCCATCGACGCGACGGCGCAGTTTTTCAAGACCAGCGGGTGGCGGCCTGCTGCGGTGATCGCCTCATCCTGGCTTGCCTTTGTCTGGCGGAACCGATTCGTCGTGCCGTGGTGGGGGCTGCCACCACTGAAGAGGAAGGCTTTGAGCTGGTGCTGCGCCATCAGCCGAGCCTGCTGATCTGCAGCTCGGATCTGGAGACCGGCTACGGCATGAACCTGCTGCGGCAGGTGAAGGCGGAGCTGCCCACCTGTCAGCTGTTGATCGTGCTGGTGCGTGAAACCCAGGCCGTGGTGCAGGAGGCGATGCAGGCCTATGCCGATGCGGTGATCTTCAAATCAAGCCTCGGCACCGGCAAGGGTGATTTCGTTCAAGCCCTTCACACCCTCGCTGAAGGAGGTGTGTATCTCCCCGAGGAGATACGCCAGCTCGGTGCAGCCCAGGCGCCGCAACGAACCTGCCGCCCTTGATTGAAGAGCTCACCGAGCGGGAGCTGGCGGTGATGGCGTTGCTCTACGGCCTGATCGATCCCCTCGGCTGAGCCCTGGGGGGCTGTTCAGTGATCGCCTGTTCGGTGATCACGGGTGTGATCTTGCTTCGGTTGCCAACGCTCGATCCATAGGGTGTCTGGTTGCTTTTGTGTAATGTCCGAAGAAACCACCAACCAGCAGTCCTGTGGCGGCAAGAAGCGGGCGATGCTCGCCTATGGCCTGGTTCAGATCTCTGCCACCGTTGTGTCGGCCGTGTCGTTGGCGGCCATTGCTTTTGGCCTGTGCGCCGTGAAGCAGGAGAGCCGCCTGTTCAACGGCTGCGTTGAAACTGTTATGGCTGAGGGCCGCTCTCAAGCTGAAGCTGTTCGCTACTGCAATGGCGGCTGAGATTCAAGACCAACTCTTCCCAAGGGTTGCGGCCAACACCCTTGAGAAGAGCCTGTGTTCTGGCCGAGACCAGGCCTTCGATTTGGCCCGAAGCAATCAACGCCTATTGCTGCTGCAACGCAGCTTTTAACTATTACTAAGTTCATCTCCATTGATGAAGCGATCGCCATATCTTTGACCTGATTTCACTGTTTTCTCGGATGCCAGCCCTGAAGTACAAGCGGGATTTCACCCACGAACAGCGGGTGTCATTCGCATTTGCGAACTCCGTAGATGCAGCCAAAAGTGCCAGCTCCAACAAGGGCAAGGCGGCATCTACACCTGCTGAGTACAAGCAAAACCAGTGCGCCGCTATGGGCATTGGTATGGGCCCCCGGATCCATGAGGAGTGCCCCTTCTCGGCGATCAACCACTCCTATGCCTCAACGGGCAGCCAGGCTCTAGAAGCTGCTATCACCGCTGGCTACAAGCAGGTGTTCGGCAACATCGGTATCTCCGACAACCAGCGTCTCGTCTCACTGGAGGCTTTCCTCTGTGACGGCCGCATCAACGTGCAGGGCTTCATGGCAGGCCTGGTGAAATCTGAGCTTTACAAGCAGAAGTTTTTCCACGCCGTGTCTCCTATGCGCGGCATCGAGCTCACCACCAAGCACCTGCTGGGTCGCCCTCCGATCAATCAGAAGGAAGTGAGCGCTGGCATTCAGCTGATCGCTGCAGAGGGTTTCGACGCTTTCGTTGACAGCCTCGTTCGCTCGGAGGAGTACCTCGAAACCTTCGGAACCGACACGGTTCCTTATCTGCGTGGCTTCAAGTCGGAAGCACGGGCTTCCTGCTCCACCTTTGTTGGTATGGCCGAAATCACTCCGGCCAATGCCAGCTCTGAAAACGCCATGTACACCGGCCCTTCCCTGGTGAAGCGTTTCAGCATGGATCTCAATTCCTTCGCTGCTGCTGCTGTTTATTCAGATGACAGCGATCGTGGTGGCTTCTCCTACACGAACGCCGTCAGCAATCCCCGCAACGCTGCTTACCGCCGCATGTATGGCGGCAAGTTCAACTACGGCCGCTTCTGATTCATTGCTGCTTGCAGCGATGAGTTGAGCAGTAAGGGCAGGAGGGGCAACCCTCCTGCTTTTTTATGAGAGCCCCCACGTTTTGGACAGATATTTGGTGAGTATTTATGCTTATTGCAAATGATTCTCGGTTTTGTAAAGTCTCGACTCTTTAATTGGGTCGATGCATTACTTCGGGCTATTGGTGCATGAAAGCGGTCAAGTGACACCTCTCTTTGGTGCTGAAGTCCTCGAAGTTGCTGTCTCCAAATTCTTTGAAAGCTGTCTGAGAGTGGGATACAAGCCGATTGATGTTCACTTGCGGCTGATTAAATCGGCGTCGCCAAAATTTCCAGCCGAGATCTGTCTGGATAAAAATCTGCTGGTGTCGGCTTACAACCTTCAGGTGGAAAATTATCAATAGCGTGTTTGTTGCCTTTGCTGCGTCTTGGCGACGGCAATGACATCTTGGGGTTGACCCCCGCTCGATGCTTTGTGGCCATTCCCGCCGACGCCAACCTCAAGCGGGCCCTCGAGCAGCTCAACGAGAACGAGGCGGCCGTGGCCGAGGCGATCAATGAAGCCCGCGCCGAGCACGCCCGCTGTGAACCGCCCCTCGCCGGGCCCGCCCTGCTGGAAAGCATCGATCAGCTGGCCAGTCAGCGCTCCCTCGACAGCCAGGATGCCGCGATTCTCTGCCACTGGCCCGATGCTGCCTCCATCGGCCAAGCCTGGTTCGAGCTCAAACACCCCGGTAAGAGCGTGCCCAGCCCGATGCTGGTGCTTGATGCCTATCTCGTTGGCGCCCCGCCGTTCCTGAGCAAAGCCCAGCGGGATCTGGTGGGTGACTGGTACCGCAGCAAGGTGAGTGCCAATCCCGAGTACACCGATGCCGTCACCGGGGCGGCCAAGGCCTTCGTGCTGATTGGCGATCTCAATGCCAGTGCCGCCGGCATGGCCTGGCAGACGATCATTCCCGACCTGCTTGAGCAAGGCCATGATCTGGAGTTCAGCGTCACCAAGGAGCAGGTGACGGCGGCGGCGGCCCGTTGGATTGTTGCGGTGGCCGACACCTTCACGCCACCATCTCTGGATTGACGCGAGCGATCGATGGGTCTGCAGCTGGTTTCCGCCGATTACCTCCACGACGACGGCATCACCTATCGGATCCGCCGAGACGCCCTCGAGCAGGACTTCACGATTGAGGAGAAGCGTGATGGTGCCTGGGTGGATTGCGGTCTGGATCAGGCGGTGAAGGATGTGAACTTTGCGGAGTTCAAGCGCCTCGGCCTGTTGATCAAGAAGGTGATGGACGCCGATCAGTGGCTCTCTTGAGCGGCATCAATCCACAGCCGGCGCCCTAGCGCGCCAGGATGTAACGAATTCGTTACAAACCTCTCATGACCGTCGGAGAAATCTTTCTGGAAAGCCTTTCCACTGGGGTGATCACCGAGCATGAGGTGAACTGGTTGGCCTCCCACCAGACCAACTTCGATCGGCCCGAAGAGGCAGCCGCCATCCGCCTTGGGCGCTTGATGGATCAAGGCGAGATCAATCTGGGTTGCCGCCTGCCGGAGCCGATGCTGCGCCACCAGGAAGTGCTGGTGGACTGGATCGAACCCCTGGGCCGTCGCCGTCACCGTGCTGCAGCCTGAACCAGCAGGCCGTCTTTAGGAGTGGGGCTGGGGATCAGCTGCAGCGTCATGTCTTGATCCGGCTGCAGCTGCAGTTCCACCGCCTCCAGCAGTCCCACAGCCATCAGGCGGATCTCCAGTTCCGCCAGGGCCTTGCCAAGGCAGACCCGTTCGCCACCGCCGAAGGGCAGCAGCGTTTGCTTGAACGATCCATCCAGGTGGCGTTGCGGCCTGAACGTCACCAGATCGTCGTCATCTTTGTTGGACGTCGGGCTCAGCACCACCTGAATCACGCTGCCTTCGGGAACGGCCACATCCGCCAGGTTGATCGGCGCGAGGCTGCGCCGGAAGAATCCCCCCACCGGCGGCGTCAGCCGCATCACCTCCAACACCGTCGCGTCCAACCGTGGTGATGTCGGGTCGTCCGCCAAGCCCTCGCGCAACCAGCGCTCCAACTCCGGGTTGAGCAGCAGGGCCCGGAACAGGCAGCTCAAGGACGAGGCGGTGGTCTCGTAGCCGGCAAACAGCAACAGCAGCAGCTGTTCTGCCAGGTCGTCATTGTCCAGGGGGATGCCGGCTTCATCCAGGCCGCCGCTCAGCAGATCCAGGCCTCCTTGGTTGCCCCCCGCTTGAAGCACTCTTTTGATGCGGTTTAGCAGCCGTTGGCGTGCCGCCATCGCCTTGGCGAAGGGGGTGCCCGGAATCGCCAGCGGAATCGAGAACAGCGCCCGGGTCCAGATCTCGAAATCGGCGAACAGTGCGTCACGGCTGACGCCATCCAACCCCAGCACCGTGGTGGCGATCACCGCAAAGGCGAAACGCCGCATCCGCGCCGCCAGAGGCAGCGGTGTGTTTGTGCTGATTAACTCCTGGCAGAGCTCTTCCACCAACTTCTGGATGGACGGGGTGTAGCGCGCCAGCGCTGCGCTGGAGAACAGCTGCCCCACCACGCGCCGCCTAGCCTTGTGGCCGGGGCCTGTTCGGTTGGCCAGCGATTGGCTTCCCAGCAGTTGCCGCACACTCTCAGGCCACCAGCCCTCGAGGGAGTCGCTTTGCCCCAGTAGATCGCCGATGGCCCGTTCGCCGCGGATGAACACCATCCGCTGGGCCAGCAGCTTGGTTTCGAACACATCGCCGTGGAACTGGAAGCGCCGTTGGGCGAAATCCGCCTGGGTGAAGAAGGCCAGGGTTTCTCCCAGTCCGCTCACGGCGCCCGTGGTGGGGAGGGGGGTGGTGGCCATCGCAGCTCGGTGTGAGCTGCCGTTCTAAGGCTGACAGTGCTGCAGGTGCTGGCTATCTCAAGTGGTGTGCCGCGCGTTCTCAGTGGAAGTCAAGTCCCTGGTTGTGGTTCTGGTTGTTCATCTAATCAGCGCTGGCCTTTCGAAAACCGTTGCCGCCCAGAAGGCGCGTAACAGCAACCGCTGGGCTGTTGCGGGTTTTCTCTTTGGTCCGTTGGGTCTGATTGCTGCCGTGGGCATGCCGGATCGTCATCAGATCGTTTATCTCCGCTACCTGGCCGAGCAGCAGGGCTACCAACCCCGCCATGCCTGTGGTGGCCAGAAGAGCGAGACCGACGCCTGAGGATTTGCCGGAACCAGTTCAGCGGCAGCGCTGAAAGCGAACAATGCTGCGGGTCAGACCTTTGTCGGGCCAGTTGGGCATCACCCGCCAGGGGGTGTGCACCGTGAGCAGGTCGCCGTCGATCGCGAAAAAGCGGGTCTGTTCCGTGCCCACCCATTCCGGGTTCCATGCCACATCCACATGGGTGATCCAGCGGTGACCCTCGAGCCGGTAGATGCCGGTGTACGCGATCATGCTGCTTAAAAGGGCAGATCGCTCCTCGACGTTGCTGCCTGGTTGGCGACCCTCCGCCGAGAGCATGAAGGAGAGACGCCCCTCCGCCGTGAAGATCACATAGCCCGTGGGGTTCTCGCCCATCGGCGCGAAGGTTTCGCCGTTGGCTTGTTCTTCAACCTCGTAGCTCAACAGTTGCCACGCGCCATGAACGGTGGGAGTGGTGATGGCTTGGGCGGGCTGAACTGAACTGACGCTCACAACTGAACCTGTTCCTGAGCGGCAACCTATCGATCGTGATCTGGCTTTGACAGCAACAAGTAAGGCATTCCTCGGCAATTGATGCCATTGAATGCCGATCCAGTAGCAACAACAACGAAAGTGATCAGCACACGCTCCAGGTGTCGATGGCGCTCTGACGCAGAACCCGGGGATGGCTGAGGGGTTCTGCCTTGAAATGCACCACCGGCTTTTGGGTTGTACTCACCAACCATCCGCGGGTCATCTCAACTCATTGGTCGGGGGCCAACTGTTTGATGCTGAGGGCCTTTCAAACCACCCACACATGCTGATTTTTTGTTTTCACAGCAAATCAACTGAATTCAGTCTTTTTTCCCCTTGTGACCAGCACAATATTTGTTCTAATAGAGAAGTCATGACCTCAAAGACCCATGCTTACCGGAGCTGAATTGCTCAACCGCGTCAAGGAACTTGGTGATTGCGCCAAGACAGATCTGGCCAGAGGTTGTGGTTATGTCGTCCAAAAGAAAGACGGCTCTGAACAGGTGAAATTCACCGCGTTCTACGAGGCTTTGCTGGAGGCCAAGGGCCTATCGTTTTCCACCGGTGCATCCGGTGTGGGCAAGGGAGGTCGCAAGCTTTCCTACAAAGCTGTGGTTCAGGGCAATGGCAATCTCTTGATCGGCAAGGCTTACACCGCCCTGTTGGAATTGCAGCCCGGTGATGAATATGAGATCAAGCTTGGACGCAAGCAGATCCGCCTGATTCCCGTTGGCGGCTCCGAAGAAGAGGATTGATCACCGGTTCAGCGCAAACATCACATTCCCCCTGGTTCCTTTAGGTTTCACGGGGAATTTTTTTGGCTTCGATGCCCTATCAACCCACCAAGGAGCATCTAGACCATCACATTCCAGACGCGTTCAAGAGCATCAACGGCCTGATGCGTCAGCTGAAGCAGGACATTGGCATGGATGACCGCTACATCGCCCTGATGCTTGATGCTCTGTCTCGGGAGTATTCCGCTAAGCAGCCGAGCCGCGATGGTTTCGGCTTTCGTTAAACGTCAAGCGGCTGGGTGAGCAACCCGTTCCCACCAAGCTGTTGCTATCAACCTGTCGAATGGTGTCTTCTTCCAACAATGAAACGACTCCTGCTCGTCCACAACCTGGTGCACGGTCAGAGCGTTGTGCATGAACTGGACGACAAAGACTTCGCCGTTGAGTTGGTGGAGGGTGATCCGGAGGAGACCGATGAGCAGGACGAGATGGATGTTGAGAGTCGCTTTTTCATCCGCGTCGACAACGAATGACCTCCTGTTCGCAGCTCAGCACAGAGATGATTGGTAGGGCTGAATCAGCGCTATCGCGGGGGAATCCGTTGGTCGATGTTGATGGCAACGCGTTACGTGCTTCGGACGGGAGAGATCATCCACTCCAACCGCAACCCTGAAGAGCTCGACGTCTACTGCTATCGAACGGGCGCCAACGACTACACCTGTCTGTTGCTTTCCGATCAATCCGAAGCGGATTTGCTGCTCCGCTACGGATCAGACGAGTTGAATGTGGCCTATTGACGCCGCTCAGATCGTGGCCTGAATGGGTGGGCATCAAGGCAACGCCATGGACGACGTCAGGCTGCAACAGTTGCTTCAGGAGGCAGAGGAACACCTCCGTGCCCGAAGCTGCCGCCAGCGCTATGAGCGCGCCGTTGTTCGCCTTCCCGACAGCCGCCGGGGCATTTGGTTCGGTGATGACAAGCGTGCGGCCTAGGTCGCGCCGTTGACGAGAACGGCTGGCTGCAGGGGGGCGTGCAGCAACTCAAAGACCGAATCGATGCGCTCAGCCTCCACTTGCGAAATCGAGAGCATCAAGGCCAGCACATCGAGCCGTCGTCGCTCCTCGGCGGAATAGGGCCCATCGGAGCGCATCAGTTCTGAGGCCATGGCGTAGGCCGTGAGCGCTTGATCGGCCGTGAGCACCTTGGCGGCCTCCAGCATCAGCGCCTTCGTCCCCCGCTCAAGCCGCATGGCAAGCACCGCATCCATCAGCAGCACTACCTCGTTCTCACTCATCCGGCAGTAGGGCTCGCGATAGTCGAGGGCATGCCGGAACGCCCTAGCCCCAGCTCGGCTGAGGGTGTCGTCCCAAGACACCGCGGTAAGGCCAACGGCTGCAAAAGCAGTGACGACATTCATCGGGAATGGCGCAATCGTTGCCCAACTGTTGATGAATGGCCTGGGTCGCTGTTGTTAAAAGCGCAACAGCCCGTTGCGGATGAGTTGTTTGACCTAGTCGCCCCCTGGAGTTATTCCGGCAGTCGCTCCACGGCCACATGCATGAACCGCTTCACCATGGAGATTGGCCAGCCTTCCCGCTGCAGGCTTTCAGCGATCTGATCGATCTGAATAATGATCTCTTCAGCAACAAGCTCTTCAAGCAGCTGGTTTGAATGTTGCGTGGTGGTCATGGGTCGACAGCACTGCACCGGGCCTAACCCACCCAGGCTGTGTTTTGCCACATTGATTTCGTCGCCTTCGGTTGCAGGCTTGCGGCGTTGTTGCCAGCTTGAGGGGATGAAACAAGCTTCCCTGCTCCGGCGCATCGGCACCTACCTGCTCGGTTTGGTGGATGAGTACTGGGCCATGCGTCGTCCCTGGCAGTACGGCGCCAAGCAACCCCAATGCGGGCTGCAGTGTGATGGGGACCATTGCGAGCGCGTGGACTGAGTCAGTCCAGCGCAAAATGCGCGTTTACACCGGTTGCGGCTGCTCCATGTCCCCACAACAGTGAGGTCAGCACTGGAGATGAGATGGAGTTCAAAAGCCGCATTTTTGCCACTTCGCGCGGGTCCACCATCGACGCCATCGGCGAAGGCAAATATCTGGTCTGTAATCAGGCCTATTGCTTCATGGTGCATGGCCTCCGCCAAGCCCATGAGGCCGTGCAACGTCAGGAAAAGCCCGGGCTCTGAGCCATGGCGGAGTACCGGATTCACTGCAAGCACTGCGGCTACGAGGGGCAGGCCAACTCCCGTTGGATCCCCTTTGTGCAGGTGGAGAAGCGGGGGCAGGATTGCCCCCATTGCGGCCGCCCCACCCTGCTTGAGCCCTGGTGCACGCTGCGTGCTGAGGCGTCAATGCCCGACTACTAGCCCGGCTATTAGGCCGTCTACTTAAAGGTCTGCCAGCTGCTGGTGAGCCACTGGGGAGCCACGCTCCACCAGATGGCGGTTGCCACAAAAATCGCGGTGAGGCCGATCAGGCTGGTGATCAGCTCCTCCTGCCGGTTATCGGAGCGAAGTTTCTTGGCTTTGCCCACGGTTCGTCTTGAATGCTTCCCTCGGTGTAGGGCCTCTGTTCACCATTGGCCATCGGTCAAAACACCCGGCCGCAGCTCTGGCGATGATGGGCTCAGCGTCAAGGCCCGATGAGCACCGCCACGTTTGCTGAGTTCGCCGAACGGGCCGACTACTCCCTCTTGGAAGCCCTTACGCCTGATCCCGAGGCGACAGCCGATGGGGAGGACCACCGTCCTCGCCAGGTTCTCTCCGGTCACTACGTGCCGGTGACGCCCACCCCAATCCCTGAGCCCCAATACCTGGCGCACAGCCGCAGCTTGTTCAGCGAGCTGGGCCTCAGCGACGGCCTGGTCCAGGATGATCAGTTCCGCCGAATGTTCTCTGGTGATCTCTGTGTGGCCACAGGTCCGATGCGGCCCTGGGGCTGGGCCACGGGCTATGCGCTCTCGATCTACGGCACCGAATACACCCAGCAGTGCCCCTTTGGAAATGGCAACGGCTACGGCGATGGCCGCGCCATGTCGGTGTTTGAGGGTTTGTTTGAAGGGCGCCGCTGGGAGATGCAGCTCAAAGGCGGTGGTCCAACGCCCTACTGCCGTGGTGCCGATGGCCGTGCGGTGCTCCGCTCCAGCGTTCGTGAATTTTTGGCCCAGGAGTTCATGCATGCCCTTGGTGTGCCCACCTCCCGTTCGTTGACGCTCTACGTCTCCCATGCAGAGACGGTGCGTCGCCCCTGGTATTCCGAGAACTCACGCTCGATGGACCCGGACGTGATGGTCGACAACCCGGCGGCCATCAGCACGCGGGTGGCGCCATCGTTTCTGCGGGTGGGTCAGCTTGAGTTGTTCGCCCGCCGTGCCCGCAGTGAGGCCCATCCCCGGGCGCACCAAGAGCTGCACCAGATCGTGGCGCACTTGATCGAACGCAATTACCGCCAGGAGATCGATCCCGGCCTGCCGTTCAGCGACCAGGTTGTGCTGTCGGCGCGCTTGTTCCGTGATCGCCTCACCGCACTCGTGGCCAACTGGATCCGGGTTGGCTACTGCCAGGGCAATTTCAACAGCGACAACTGCGCCGCCGGCGGCTTCACCCTCGACTACGGCCCGTTTGGGTTCTGCGAGCTGTTCGATCTGCGCTTTCAGCCCTGGACGGGTGGCGGCGCCCACTTCTGCTTCTTCAACCAGCCGGTGGCCGCGGAGGCCAACTACCGCATGTTCTGGAAATCACTGCGAACACTGATGGAGGGCCAGGCGGAGGCCCAGGCCCAACTGGACCAGTTGCTGGAGGGCTTCCCCGCGGCCATGCAGGAGGCCATGCAACGGATGTGGAGCAGCAAACTCGGCGTGTCCAGTGCCGACGACGCCCTGGTGCGCGAGCTGTTGCAGCTCTTGGTGGATTCCAGCGCTGATTATTCGATGTTGTTCCGCCGCTTGTCGGATCTGCCCGAGCAGATCGATCCGCTGCGGGACTGTTTTTATCTGCCCCTTTCAGCGTCCCTTGAATCCCAGTGGCAGGACTGGTTGCGGCGCTGGCGCGCCCAGTGGCCCAGTGGCGTTGATCCGGCGCAGATCTCCGCTCGTATGCGGCGGGTCAATCCGGCGATCACCTGGCGCGAGTGGTTGATCGCTCCGGCCTACCAGCAGGCAGCCGAAGGAGACACCTCTTTGATGGCTGAACTGCAGCAGCTGTTCAGCACGCCCTACGACACCCCTGCCCCTGAATTGGCGGCCCGCTACGACCGCTTGAAACCGCGGGAGTACTTCAGCGCTGGTGGGGTGTCCCACTACAGCTGTTCGTCTTGACAGCAGACGAAGTTCTGGAGTTCTGGTTTCAGCAGTGTCGTCCCTGGCAGTGGTTTCGCCGCCGCGACAGCTTCGATGCGCTGGTGCGCGATCGTTTTGCTGCTCTTGTGGAGAGGGCACTGGCCGGCGAGCTTGAGGCCTGGGCTGATACGCCATCGAGCGGCCTCGCCCTTGTGTTGCTTTTGGATCAATTCAGCCGTCAGATCTGGCGCGGTGAGGCAAAGGCCTTCGCCGGCGACCAGCAGGCCAAGGCCCTCAGCCAGAAGGCCTTGCAACAGGGTTGGATTCAACAGGAACAGGAGCGAGCCAAACGTCAGTTCTGGCTGATGCCTCTCTTGCACAGCGAAGAGCACGAGGTGTTGGTCCAGGCCATCCCTGTGCTGGAGCAATTCGCCGACGTCGCCACCGCTGATGTCGCCCGCCGCCATCTCATCCAGCTGCAGCGCTTTGGTCGTTATCCACATCGCAATGCTGCTCTTGGACAGGTGAGCTCACCGGAGGAAGCGTTGTTTGTGCAGCAAGCACAACGTTGATGGTTGATCAATCTCTCTGCTGAAGTTGATTGCTCAGAATCTTTGGGAATAGTTATTGCAATCGTAAGCGGCTGAATTCATAGCGTTCGATCACAATCTAGGGTTAAAGCTTAGTTTAAAGTTATATTAATCTAAGGCCAGGAATGACGTCGCTGCTTGCTTCTTGAGGTAAATCACGCAGCGATTACGCATTTTCTGCGTTCACGGGTGCTCGATGAGGCTGGATTGCCCAGTAACGTTTCGGCCAGGATCTATGGCAACAAGCGCTACTTCGGCATGGTGATTGCCGATCAGTCTTTAAAGCCAGGGAAGCGTCTGCAACGATGCAAGCATGTTCATGCAATGCGTCAACGATTCGTTGAGGGTCTAGACTGGCATCAAACCAAGTACTCAGTGCTTTTTGAGAAAAAATACAAGCAGTTTATGAAGGGAAAGAGCTATAGAAAATGAGGTTTCAAGGCGTTTCTATCGGAAAAATAGAGTGGTCCGACGCGATGTATCAAGATATCGAGCGAAACGGGTATCGGCGGTCCGACTCGATTGAGAACAACGTGGAAGTTGCCTTGGCCGCGAATGGCGATCTCCTGCTCATCGATGGACACCATCGTTTGATTTTGGCGCAGCTGCTGGGTTTGAAAAAGATTCCTGTAGTCGTGAACTTGGTGGCTGAAAGCGTCGCAAGATCCCTGCTTGATTGTTCGGATCATTCAACCGCTCGTCCCTACGAAGAAAGCAAAAGAACCAATGCAGCACAGTGGATGTCTCGTCATCACCATCCTTTGGCTGTGGCGAAATTGCTTGGTCTCAAGAACAACGCTGGCCCCCTCGATCATCTCAATGCGGTTGGGGCAACGTTGTCGGTAGCTGATGCTGAAAGTTTGAAGCAGCAATTGCTTCATCAAACGGTTGATCAACGTTTCAATGCTTTGATCACCGTTGCAGGTGGTCGAAATGGAAAAGGGGTGCTGGTGAATTCGCACCAGCGCAATCATTTTTCGTCTTAACGGCGAGTTATCAACGATTGTTCTTGTTGTTCAGCTCTATTCGCCTTCATCCTTCATCAGGCGCAGCGCCGCATTCATCACAGCAGCTTTCACCTCCCGGCGCTCGAGTCCTTGGCGTTCGAAGTGACGGACGATGCGCGATAAATCCCACCAGACGGCCACTTCCACTTCATCCATCTCGTTGGCGATGTGGAGAGTCATGGCTTTGCTGGAACCTATTTCAGCTGTAGCCCGTTGTCAGCTGCGCCTGAGGCTCCTGCGGAATAACTGCTGAATTCAGTTGCGATTCCGCCTAAATGCTCGTTCATGGCTACGAAGCAAGTGGTTGCCCCCTTCACCATGCAGCACTACTTGATCGTTTGGACCTTCCCGACCGTTGAGGGGGCCTGGGAGTCGTGCCCTGGTTTTGCTGACTACATCAATGCGGGAGCACCTGGTGATGCATTCGACGGCTTTGCTCTCAAATACCGCGTCTGTGAACCGATCAGCGGTAGTGGTGTTGCTATTGCCGTTGCCAGTGACATCGGGAAGGTGTGGGCGCATCTCGGCCCCTGGATCAAAGACTTCGGCATTCAGTTCGACGTCACTGCCGTGGTTTCGGATGCCGAATTTGCTGCGATGTGGCCGATGGTGGAAGCTGCAGCATCCGTCGACTGAGACGGATTGTTCGTAAACCTTTGCCCGGCCTTGACGCTTGCCTTGCTTGAGCCACTGCTGTTTCTTGCTGCGGCTGGTTCGGCTTCAGCGGGATTGTTGATCCTGCAGTTGGGTCTGCAACGCGTGTTTGCTGTTGCACCGCGCTTGAAGCCGGCTCAGTCGGACGCTGCTCCGGACACTTCGCTGACTGTGGTGATCCCCGCATTCAATGAAGCACATAACATCGAAGCCTGTGTTGGCTGCGTGCTGGCCAGTGAGCCTCCTTGCCGGGATTGGTCGGTGCTGGTGGTGGATGACGATTCCACCGATGCAACGGTGGAGATCGCTAGTCGCGCTGGCTCTGAAGCGTCCCACTTCCGCCTGATTCAGGCCGGCCCCAGGCCCGTCAATGAACGCTGGGTGGGCAAGAATTGGGCCTGCAGCAAGGCCGTTGAACAGGTCTCCAGCGATTGGCTGTTGTTCATCGATGCCGATGTTCGGCTCAAGCCCGATGCGCTGCAACGGGCCCTTGCACAGGCCCTTGATGAGGATGCTGATCTGCTCAGCCTGGCGCCGCGGTTGAGCTGCGGATGCCTGGCGGAATGGATGGTGCAGCCGATCATGGCCAGCCTGCTGGGCCTCGGTTTTCCCATCCTTGAAACCAACGACCCGGCATCGCCGGTGGCGTTTGCGGCGGGACCTTTCATGTTGTTCAAGGCGTCTACCTACGCGCAGATCGGTGGCCACAGGGCCCTGGCTGGTGAGGTGGTGGAAGATCTGGCCCTCGCCCGCGCCATCAAGGGCGGCGGCCATCGGCTTTGTTATCTCCTGGGGCTTGATGCGGTCGACCTGCGGATGTACAGCGACCTGGCGGCTCTTTGGGAGGGCTGGACCAAGAACTGGTTTCTGGGTTTGGATCGGGATTCCGTCAAAGCCCTCGGAGCAGCCTTGGTGGTGCTGTTGATGTTCACAGTGCCCTGGCTGTTACTGCCGGCATCGCTCGTGCTGCTCTGGCTCCAGCCCCTGTTGGCGAATCTTTGGTGGTGGTTGATGGCCCTGGCGAGCTTGGCCATCTTTCAACAGCTGCTGCTGCGGCTGTGGACGCGCAGCAACTTTGACGTGCCCCTCAGCTATTGGTGGCTGATGGGGGCCGGTGGTTTGCTGGTGGGTGCGATTGGCCCTGTCTCGATTTGGCGCACCCGTACGGGACGCGGCTGGACCTGGAAAGGCCGGCCCCTCAATTAGGCCTGGTGCCCTGTTTTGCGGGCATCTTCAGCTCGCCGCCGGATCGCGGCATGCCGGAATGCTTTTTCCAGCTTCGTCAATTTGGGCTGCTGGTACTGCAGGGCAGCCTCGCCGCGGGCTTTGGCTGCGTTGATGAAATCATCTGTCTTGGTGCCGCTGAGTCCACTCATCTCAATGCCTCAACTAGCTCAAGCCTGGTTCTCTTGAAGCTCAATTGGGCTCGAAGTAAAGACCTTCTATGGAATTCACCCTTGAGGGGAATGGTTGTTCAGCCTCGATCTGACCGATAAGCCATTCCCTCTGAAGCCTCTCGCCTGGGCCGCTTGTGTGCGAAGGTAAGAGTCTTGATCAATTTTTTTTTTGACGATCTTCATTGGAAATCTCTCCTGGGACGCTGAGCGGGAGGATCTCACGCATCTGTTCAGTCAGTACGGCGAGGTGAGCAAATGCTCCTTGCCCCTCGACCGGGAGACGGGCCGCAAGCGTGGTTTCGCTTTTGTGGATCTCAGCAACGAAGCCGATGAGCAGTCGGCGATCGACGACCTGCAGAACGTTGAGTGGATGGGCCGTGCCATCTCCGTTCGTAAGGCCGAACCCCGCCGCTGAGCTTCAAAACAAGCCCAAGGGGGATGGGCCGGTGATCGTTCACCGACACTTGAACCCCTGATTCACCTCACTGTCCAAAACCGCGGTCGGTTGTGGATGGTGAGACTCTCTCATGTTTTGCGTTGGCCGGTTGCTGTTGTGAGGCCTGGTTGAGCCGACTGTCGAGCCAACGCGAAAGCACATAGATCCCAATGAACATCGGGATATAAATCTGATAGGCACTCTGCTGTTCAATTTCGAGCTGACTGACGACTGTGACGCCTGCCGTGCTGAGCACGAGGTATATCCCGACACGCCGAAACAGGGGTGATTTGAACAACGGTTTAAGAGTTCGAGCCTTTCATCATGTTCTCCTGCCGAGGACCTCCCTCAATTGTGGGATGTGCCAGACGCGGTTTGCCTACTGAATGGGGAGGCGCTGCAACGCTCTGATGCCAGCCGCCTATGACCTGATCATTGAGCGTTAGGGCTTGGTTGTGTTGGAGACAATCAAGGCCTGTGACGATGACGCTGCCTGGCGCGCTGGTTTGATGTTGCACATCGATGCACTGATGGCCGTGGTCTGCAGGGACAACACGACCCTTAATCGATGCGGGCTTAGGCTTCTCTTAAGAGTTGGAGCGGTGCCGTGATCGGATTAATCGCCTCTGGTTTGTTCCTGGTGTTTCCCTCGATTCCTGGAGCGGATCTTTCCCTGTTCAGGCAGCTGAACAGGGAGCTCGGTGCCCTTTGTCAGGAGCCTCCCGCACAGGCCATCAGGGTTTGTCGCATCCACGCCCGCCTGGTGAAAGGCTGAGTCAGCGCCCGTTCGGCACCACACCACAGGCAACCCGTGCTCCACCTCCACCAAGGGGGGGCTCGTCCCTGTAGGTGTCGTCTCCAGCGTGAACAATGAGAGCCCTACCACTTAGATCAGCTGTGCTGAGCCGTGGCGCCACCACGCTTGTGTTGGTCTTGCCATCGTCATCCACCACCAGCCTGCTGAGATCGCCCCGGTGACCGTTTCCGAAGGGCCCTAGATGCTGGCCAGTTTCGTCAGGGTCCCAGTGCCCACCTGCAGCAAGGCCGGCAACTGGGGTGCCGTCGGCGGTTTCGCCCACTTCACAGCTTCCCGTGCTGTGGAGATGGAAGCCGTGTTCCCCAGGGCTCAGTCCCGCCAGATCGGGATAAATCACCAGACCTTGGTCGGTGTCTTGCGCTGTGATGCTGCCGATTGACTCGCCAATGCCGTTGGTATCAATGCGTTGCAGGGTTACCTCCAAGGCTTCGCACAAGCCCGGTGTGAGCGTGAGCAGGCCGATGAGCAGAACGAACTGGGCGAGCAGACGACGCATCAAAGAACCGCATGTTCTTGAATTGTCGCTTCCGGTTGGTCCTGTCTGCGGTGAAGATGGTGCGTCGTTCGGCTAATGCTTGGTGATGCGGTGGGAATACACCCAGTTGCGCTTCGTGCCCCGGGGGAAGTCGTGGACCGGGGAAATCGAGGAACTTTGGCTGGATGATCGCCAGCTGATCTCCAGAAGCCACCCACAGCGGGACGTCAGCCTGGTGGGGTTAATGAATGAATTGGGTGAGCAGGGCTGGGAATTGGTGACCTACGCCCAACCCTTTACCGGCTACCACGGTGGTTGCTACACCTTTAAACGCCAGAAGTGAACAAGTGTTTTAGAGCGGGCTGGCGTTGATGTGCTGGGCCATGCCCATAAAACCGATCACGAGAAGAGCAACAGCAATCGTCGAGGCAAGGGATGCCAAGTTCATTTGTGTTTGATGACTCAAGCTTTTCATGCATCAACCTCGTTTTTCAGATGAACGAGAATGCACTGCTCATAACAGACTCCGTCATCTAGATTGCAGAGTGTTAGGCACTCAAAATAAGCATTTACTTGTGATTCAGTGACGCAGGCTTGGGCTGCATTTGGAGATTCTAGATTTGTATTCAGCATGTCATTCTCAATTCGCAGAGCGACACTATCGTGATTCACTTTTTTAGGCAATGAAATCATTGCGGAGGGTAAATACCTAGAAAGGATTACCTATTCGATTGAAATTGTGGCTTTTAGGCTTCATTGCGAGCTTCTGAACGCAAGAGCAGTGCGCTCGAAACCTTGATTTGATCGTAGATCCAGGCTCCTTAAGCTGAATCGATGAGCAAGGGCAACCCCTCTGAACGGCTGGAGGACGATCTCAATCGTGCCAAGGCTCGTGGCCGTTGGCTCAGTGACGATGAGCAGGCTGAGCTTGATCGTGAAGCTGATGCCGTGGCCATCCAGGTTGAGGCCAAGCAAAAGCGTGATCGCAAGCTGATGATCCTCGCCGGGGTCTGCCTGTTGATTCCGCCGTTGTGGCCTGTGGCCCTTGGCCTGACCCTGTTCCTTCTCTACCCAGAGACTATGGCAAGGATCGGGCTGGCTGCTGCGATCACCTTCTTGGTTGGCGGATTGCTGTTGGCTGGCGTGCTCGGTTTGGTGATGGTTTGGCTGATTCAGCTGCTGTTCTGATCAGCTCTGCTCAAATCAGTTTCTTGATTTCACAACCGTCATGGCGACGGGGGCCAGGGCAATCAAAGCCAGCTTGATGTGCTGAATGCCAAAGGGAATGCCGATGATCGTGACAAAACAGGCCAGGGCGCTGCTGAGGTGACCCAGGGCCAGCCACCAGCCAGTCACAAGGAACCAGATCACATTGCCGAGTGCACCCAGGGGGGCCGTCCCCAGATCGCCTCGTCCCCTGAGCTGACGACGGCTCATGGCTTCGGAACCGAAAGGCCAGAGCGAGAAACAGCCGATCACTCAGCATGACCTCGCCCATGGCAGTCCAACGATGGTGATGGCGCAGATCAGTGCTGCCAGCCACCAGGCCAGAGCCATTGGCAGTCCGCCGAGAACAACCCAGAGGAGGTTGAGGATCATCGAGAACATGTCTCCATTGTCACGGCAGGCGCAATGCTCGTTCGTTAAATTCTGTAAAATGTGTTTGACCAGTTATGTCGGGCAGTTACGGAATTGTTGGTTGTGGATATGTCGGATCTGCTGTTGCAGCTCATCTCAGGCGTCAAGGCCACGAGGTTGTTGGCACTACCACAACCCCCGAACGGCTGTCTGAACTCTGCGATCTAGTCGACCACCCCCGCCTTTACAGCGCGGGCGACTCCATGGCCGATACCAGCTTCCTGGATCGGCTCGATGGTGTTCTGATTGCGATAGCTCCCACTACAACCACCTTTGAAGAGGATCAATACGAGAAGGTCTATGGCCAGGCGGTGCCGGCCCTCGTTGATGCGCTTCGTCAACGCCAGGGGCGTCGGCCTCTGCATGTGACCTACCTGAGCAGTGCTGGGGTGTATGGCGATCAGTCCGGCGCGATCTGCAATGAGCTGACGCCTCCTGATTGTTCCAACAATGCCAACGCTCTTCTGGCCAGCGCCGAGACGTCTGTTCTTTCGTTAAACGACGCCTCAACTCAGGCTTGTGTATTGCGGCTGGGTGGTATTTACGGTCCTGGTAAGGACATCCCGTCGTACATCCGTAGTGCTGCTGGACAGTCGGTTCGCAAGAACGGTAATCACATCAACGCCTGGGTTCATTTGCTCGACATCGTCCGTGGCGTTGATTTTGCTTTCGGTCGGAGCCTCCAAGGCATCTACAACCTTGTGGATGATCTCCAGTTCACCCGGCGTCAGCTCTCCAATGCCCTGTGTGATGACTTCGGTTTGCCTCCTGTGATCTGGGACAACCACGATCGCCCCGGAGCCCGCATCTTCAATGCCCGTGTCAGCAACGCTCGACTGCGTGAGTTTGGATTTCAGCCGAGTGTCAGCTCCATGCTCGAACCGGTGGCGGCCTGAGCCCCCCTGCATCCCATAGCGGACCCGCACAACATCTGCGGCTGATTTGATTTTTCGATACATATTGAGCCAATTTTTCTCATTTTTTGATATTCATGTGAAGCAGGATTGCGGGATCCACGGTCAACTTCCTGCATTGTTTAGACACTCTGCAATCAATGCGGTGGTGCTGTGAAAGACGAATCATTTTGCATCGAATTTGCTTCTTCCTTGGCACTGATGTTGTTGGAGCTCAATGCAGAACTGCTTGAGCTTGCAGACGAAGCCTCCAATGTGAATGCAGAGGTTTCTGTCGTTGAACTTGAGCGTGCTTGCTGATGTTGGCTCGCATTCGTGCCGTCTTTGCTGACGCTCAAACGGAAGGTTTGGATCAGCTGTATGACGTCATCAATGCCGCTTCGATCTTGATGATCAACCGGAGCCGGAACAGTTTCTTTTAGTTCTCCAGGAATGTTGTGATGCCCGTCGGGAACATCAGAGGGCTCAGCCCTCGGAGTAGCGCAGTGCTTTGAGGCCCATCACCAGATGGGTGCGAAAACTTCCCAGAGCCATGACCTGCTTGGGTGACCGGGTGTCGCTAACAGCATCACCCTGCCCTTCAATCCAACGCAGCAACTCCTGGGTTTGGTCTGCCCACGCACTCAGTGCTGCGCGCAGCAGTTCGTCATCGCTGAGTTGACCTTCAGGAAGGGCGGATGTGTCCATCGCCGCTTTCAGCAAGGCGTTGAGTTGCTGATGACTCAGCGCGTCAGGAACAAAGGGATCGGAATCGATGCTTAAGAGAATCTTTAGGTGTGCCTCGACGGTAGTTCAGGGGTATCGGTTAAGACCACCCGTGTTTTGGCTCATTGCTTCAGCGTGATGGAGCTTGATCCGGGTCAACGCTCAGGCCGCGTGTGGCGAGTGCCAGGCGCCTGGCTGCCAAGAGGGCGGGATAGGCGAGTGCCGAACGTTGGTTGTCACCGAACAGCTTGGCCAGCAGCCCTAACAGGGGATCGCTGGGTTTCATGCGCCGGCTGAGTTCTGCGATGGCTTCACTGCCATGCCACCGATGCTCTCCTTCGATCAAAATGGCCCCATTGCGCAGAGGCAGTCCGAGGACATTGAGTTCGCGACGGATGTTGTGATCGGCGCGCCCGTCAACAATGCGCAGGTTTGGAACACCCGCTTGGAGCTCACTGCGCAGGGCGAATTCTCGACAGAATGGGCATCCGCCGTCGTAGATGAGGGTTAACAGCATTGCTGAATTCTGTCGCGAAGGGCTTGGGCCTGGCGTTGTTGCTCTGCTGGATGTTGGTGGCGCCCCAGCCTTTATGGGCCGATTGGATCTGCGATGGAGATCGGCTCAGTGTTGAGATCACGCGAGGAGCCGTCGATCTCACCGGTCTGCCGGAAGGCATTCCCAACACGTTGGAGGGAACCCTGCCGGGAGATGGAATTCTGCTGCGTTGGCGCGACGTGGAGTTGCAACTTCCGCGTACCAACAATGCTGGTGAGCCCAGTTACACCGATGGCCGTTGGTGGTGGCGTGTTGTTGATGCTTCAGCGCCGGAATTCTGGGAACGCCGTGGCTCGGTGGTTCGCCACCAATGCGAACTGATCTGAGTCCCTTTACCGCCGTTTTCGCTTTCGGCGGCTCGCCTTGCGGGTTCCTCCGTAGCGATAACCAGCTTGTTCTCGAAAGTTCGGCAAGCAGGTTTCGCACACCAATATCCAGTTAGCGAGTCGTTCCGTGCTGACGCGGAAATGCTGGCTCCCAGGCTGTCTGCAGTGATCACAAAAAAAGCTTTTGTTTTTCCACAGTTTTTTTTCTGACCCCTGTCGCACATCGGCCTGCTGAGACTCCTGCTGAGGATTCTTTGCTTCGCTCACGGCAGAAAGCGCTTCGTTTGGACTTGATGCATTCTCAGGATCACTGATGCGTTGGTTCCTTGAAAACAACTGCCAACACAGCATTCTTGTCAACGAACTTGAGGATTCGCTTGGTACTGGTGAGCGTCTGAGGTTTGTTTTCCACGCCGACTGCCGAAACCGCTGTGCTCGTCAGGATCAAGTATTAAAGTCCTGTGGAAAAGCTGTGCATAACGCTACGAATCGCTTGGAACATGGGCGTTGATAGAGGCTTTTAGGGCGGCCATCTCGTGGGCGGTGAGGTGAGCTTCGACGGCGTCAGGCGTGTTGTTCAGATAGTGGATCCATTCTTCGTAGCACTGCTGTTGCGTTGCCATGAGGTCCTGGTCTTCACAATCCACTGCGCTTAGCAGACGTTCTTCGATCTTGGCGAGCCGCGCTTCGATCCGGCTCAAGCGGCTGGCGATGGCGTCGTCCTGTTGCGTCATCTGCGGAGGGGCGGGAGGGCCTCTGATTGTTGCGGGGAGAAGCAGGGTTGACGGTGTAGTACATGCGCACTAAAACAGATGTACTGCTCTGAAGCTCATGTCTACGAGTTCTCCTTACGCCCCCTTCTGTGCTGACGAGTGGATGCGTCATTCTTTGATTCGTCCGCGCAAAGCGTTCCCGGTGAAGGCCTCAGCAGCAGCGAAGCCTCGTGCCAGACCGCCCGCTGCAGCTCGAACTTGTGATGCCGTGCAAGGAGAGCTCTTCCTCTTTCCAGTTGTGATCTGCTGAGCCTTGGTCTCTGCGACAAACGTTTGCAGAAGTCGCTGTTTGCCCCCCGTTCTGTCAGGGTTAACGGTGGTTTTTGTTGCCAGACCATGCTGTTGTTCGCCTCTCAGACAGCTCAAGGCGGTCCGACCGTGATTCTTCCTGCTCTGCTCATCACCGGTCTTCTCGTCGCAGCATCCCAGGCTTTTGTTCCTAAGGGCGGCGACAACAACTGAGTTTTGCCGTTCGCTTTATCGAAGGGCTGAGAGAACATCAGCCCCGAAAGCATTTGCATCAAAACCTGGCTTTTTGGGTGTCTGTCCCAGACGCACAATCACCGCGCGCTGGGATGGAGCCACAAGCAGCAATAGCCCCTGATAGCCCTCCGCTGAAAAGCTGTCTGTGGGCAGATCAGGCCTTGATTTGCGGCGGCTGATCCACCAGTGCGCTCCGTAGGCCTGCTTGGATCCCCTGTACGCCGTTCGAGCTTGCTGAACCCAGTTCGCGGGCAAAAGTTGTTTGTCGTTCCAGCTGCCCTGATCCAGGTAAAGCTGGCCAAACCGGGCCCAATCGCGTCCGCTTGCCCAAGCCAGGGATGAGTCCACCAAAGTTCCACTGTTGTCGCTTTCGAGAACAGCAGTAGTCATCCCGAGAGGCCCGAACAACGCCTGTGAGGGGAATCTCCAGTAGCGCTGATCGTCATCGATGGCGTGTCTCAGGATCCGGCTGAGGATGTTGGTGTTGGTGGTTCCGGATGAATAGTTCCACTTTTTCCCTGGTTTTTTGCTGAGCGATTTGCTGGCGGCGAACCCTGTCATGTCGGCTTCCTGGGTCAGCATCCGCATCAGATCCGAGTTCAGTGCTCCCGTTTTTTCGAATGCCAGCCCGCTGTTCATTCGCAGCAGCTGATCCAGGCTGATTTTTTGGCGTGGATCCAGCGAATTACTCCATTCGGGCACCCTCGGCGGCTTGTCGGGATCCAGAAGCTCTTCGTCGATGGCTCGTCCGATCAGGGCATGGGTGATGCTTTTGTTCATCGACCAGCCAATCAGTGGCATGTGGGGCTGAATGCCCTTGGCGTAGTGCTCGGCAACCACCCAGCCGTTCTCACAACAACCACAGCCCGGGTTCGTTTTAGTAGGAGAGGATCGTTCTCCTGCAAGGCGCGATCGAGAGCCGTGTTCAGCGCTTGGCGATCGATTTCAGGTGGCTCTGGCTGAGCTGTGGCGATCAGGGGCCAAGGGGCTCCAGTGGGCTTGGAATTGCCAGACCAGGCTTGTTTTGGCTGAGGGTTCGGGGCATTGGTTGGCCGTTGATGCTCCATGTGCAGCCCCGTTCACCGTTCTGAACTGCTTCAGCACGAATCAGCCCGAACAGGGAGCTCGCTTTAACGCGACCAGCGCTTGGCTCGATTTGGGTGTGGATCATCCCCTGGCCGTCGGCCAGGTCTTCTTTCAGCATTTGGTCTGGATCCATCCCAGCCATAGGCAAGCCGCTGCAGAGCTGTTTGGCGATAAAACTCGTCCCCGCCTTGGCGAAGTTGACCAGGTTTCGCAGCGGAGGTTCCAGGCCTGCTGTGACGCTGAAGGCCACTGCCGCAGTTGAGATCACCACAATGCGCCACTGCTGCTTTGTCACCCTCAACGGCCATAAAAAAAGCGGGGAATGTCCCCGCTTTAATCATGAATGGAAATTTGGCCTTAGTACACGTCGTAACTCACGCCGCGGTAACGAAGTTCCCGCCCGCCGCTTGGGTGTTGTTGTGGGTCGATCGCTTCGTAGACAACGCCGCGATAGCGCAGCACCTTGGTTTTGGATCCCACCGGGGTGTGCACCCGGTCGGTGTGGCCTTGGTGGCGGTAGGCCCGTGCCATCTGTGTTCTGGCCGTTTCGATGGCCTGATTGCGCACAGTCCGTGCCTTGATCAGTTGAAGGGTGTTCATCTTTCTCTTGCGCGGTGCCCACGCCCCCGTTGCTTGGCGTGGATCTGACTGCTGCCTGTTGAAGAGGCTCAACGTGACCACACCATAGCCTTAATTTGTATCAACGGCTACTGTTTTTCCTGCTTCGTTTGGGGGCGTTGGCAGTATTGGTCTGGATGAAGGCGGCGGTTGTCTGAGGCAGTCCCTCTGGTGTGCATCTGCGGGCCGTCTGCGGCTGGTAAGACAACCTTTGCGGCCCATCTCGCCGAGCAGCTGCGTGGCAGGGGACGGCGTCCACTTCTGATCGCCTGCGACGACTACTACCGCAGTGGTTGGCTCCCCAGCTCTCGCTATGGATTCGACACGGTGGATGCCATTGACGTGGATCAGCTGCGGATGCAGCTCAGCGCTGTTCGCTATCGGCGGCTGGGCTCTTTGCGCAGCTACGACATGCGCAGCCGCAAGGTTGGCTCAAGGCCATTGAATCAGCCCTATGACCTGGTTCTGGTTGAAGGCTCCTATGGGCCGCAACATTTGCTGGAGGCGGTACCGATCTCGCTTGTGGTGTACATCGAAACCCCTCTTCTCCAGAGGCTGGTCAGTCGTCTCTGGCGTGATGTACGCGAGAGGCAGCGGTCGGTTCTGTATGTGATTCGCCAGATGCTGGGTGAAATGCTGCCAGGTGAACAACGCTTCATTCACCCTTTGAAGCAGCGCGCTGATGTAATCGTTCGCGGTTACAACTGGAATCTGGAGCTTGTTCTCAACAAAATTGAATGTCGCGGTTAATCGAGGCAGTCGTAAGCGTCCCCTCCGCTGAGGCAAGGCAGACCTCTGGTGAATGTCATTCCCAGAGGTGTTGACAACCAGGTGCAACTGTCAGACCTTGTTTCCTTTGTCGTCCCAATACTCGATCCTTCTCACTTCAAGGTCGTCTTGTTTCAGTTTGGTGGCGATCTCCTTGGCTCTCGCTCTCAGGTACAACTCATCTGTCACCAGGCTTTGGTAAACGATCTCTTCCAGTGTTTCTGGTGGAGCTTCTGAGACGATCTGCTTCACGTCATCCTTACTCAGCTTCACGTCAGTTCGGATGCTGACGGTCTGCTCGAAGTCGAACTCGATTTCGTTGATGACGGATTCCATGGGCATCCTTCCAGGCAAAAAGAAACCCCTGCCGAAGGCAGGGGTTTCAAAACGACTCGCAGGAGTGTGACCTTGTTTCCACCCTGCGAGTCGCTATTCCTCACCCCTCCAAAATGCCAACACGAGGCGAGCGATGGGATTGCTGATGGACAGCCTCCCGGTTGGCACCATCGGCCCGTCTCAAAGTTCAGCCGCATCGCCCGAGGCCGGAGACGCAAGGCGCTTCCAGCCTTGGGTCTGCAATGACGCCCAGAGTTGTTCTGCTTCGGCCTTTCTGAGATGTCGCGGCTCCTTCAGCAGGGGAGGGCCATCAGGCAGGCGACGGCCTCTGTCGATGAAAACCTTTGGCTCGTTGATCCATCCCTTCTGATCGCGATGGAATCGCCAGATCCAACGGCCATCACTATCGATGAGCCAGCCCTCTCCCATGACCACGCTACAAGTGCACCAGTACTAGCAATGACGAGTGTGGGCGGTCAGGTGGCCTCCTGCCTCAAGTTCAAGCCAAAAAGGGAGCAGGCTCCTCAGTCCACCCCCTCCGTGACGCATGGAAAGCATCGGTGCTATCGCGTGCACTGTCCATGACGCTGGAGTTTTCGCGGATAACGATCCGCACGCATTCAGGCATGACTGCTTGGTAAGAGCTGTTCTTACTCGAGTAATGGTTCGGTCGGCGCGAGCATCACTGCCAACGCTTCGGGGAGTTGAACGAGCGCAGGTTCCCTCGCTTGCGCCTCCCCCACAAATGCAAGGGAGGTCGTTGCAGGTCCAGCGCCCTTGGCACCGATGGTCTGATCCAGCTATCAACCCTTCAGGATCTACCGCGTTATGGCCTCTTTCAACATCAATATCGAGGGTGGTGCCAGCTTTTCGTGCCCTGATGACGTTTACATCCTCGATGCAGCAGAGGAGGCCGGAGTTGATCTGCCCTATTCCTGTCGGGCCGGAGCCTGTTCCACTTGCGCCGGCCGTTTGGTGAGTGGCTCGGTGGATCAGACCGATCAGAGTTTTCTCGATGATGATCAGATGGGCCAGGGGTTCGCCCTCCTTTGTGTGAGCTATCCCACCGCTGATTGTGTGATCAAGGCCAACGCTGAAGAGCACTTGTCTTGATCAGGGCTTGCGGGTGATCACAGGACGCCGCCGTTTTGGATAGAGCTCACGACACATGGGGCACACGGTTCCATCGCAGCCCCGTGCCGTGCAGAACTCGCGGCCCCAGAAGATGATCTGCAGGTGCAGCCGGTTCCAGTGCTCCTTTGGGAAGAGGCGCTTGAGGTCCTGTTCTGTATGCACCACACTGCTGCCGTCGCTCAATCCCCAGCGCTGGGCCAGCCGGTGGATGTGGGTGTCGACGGGGAAGGCGGGCACGCAGAAGGCTTGGGCCATAACAACGCTGGCTGTCTTGTGCCCCACTCCTGGCAACGCTTCGAGCTCCTCAAAGCTCCGGGGAACGCCGCCGTCGTAGGCCGTTACCAGAATCTGAGCGAGGCGGCGCACATTTTTGGCCTTGGTTTTGGCCAACCCGAGCTGCCGGATGAAGGCGAGGATCTGCTCCTCCTCGAGTGCCGCCATGGCGGCGGGTGTCGGTCCGGCGGCAAACAGCGCCGGCGTGACCTCATTCACTTTCTTGTCGGTGCATTGGGCACTCAACAGAACAGCGATCAGCAGGGTGAACGGATCACTGTGATCTAGGGGGATCGGCGTTTCCGGGTACTGCTCGTGGAGGCGCTGCAGGATCACCTCCACCCGCTCTGACCTGCGCACGGGAATTAAGTGGGTGCAGTGATCTTGGCGCTTCGGTGATTGCATCGCTTCGTTGCAGCGATTCCCTGCTGTTGCCGCTGTTGTTTTAGGACCGCCTGATGCCATCCTCGATTAGGTCAGGTCAGTTCTCTTTGTCCCTGTTGAACTGGAAACGTTCGGCGGCTGTGCTGCTGGTTGTGATGGGTTTGCTGCTGGCCTCCTGCCGCAGCCGAGACCAGGGCATCCCCTCGGATTCACGCCCCCAGGTGCTCACCACCTTTACGGTTTTGGCCGATCTGGCCCGGAATGTGGCGGGTGATCGATTGCAGGTGGCTTCGATCGTCAAGCCTGGTGCCGAGATCCACGGCTACCAACCCACCCCCAGTGACATCGAGCGAGCTAGCAAGGCGGATCTGATTGTTGAGAACGGGTTGGGGCTGGAGTTGTGGGCCCAGCGTTTCACGGCTGCAGCGGGGGATGTGCCCACCATCACCCTTTCGGAGGGGATGGATCCTTTGCTGATCACTGAAGACGCCTATTCCGGCAAGCCCAACCCCCATGCCTGGATGTCCCCCCAGCGCACGATGGGCTATGTGGACCATCTCGAGCGGGCGTTCAGCCAACTCGATCCTGCCGGGGCCGAGGTCTTTGCTGCTAACGCGTCGGCCTACAAAGCCAAGCTCCAGGCCCTCGATGAGGAGCTCCGCACGGCGATTGCTGCGCTGCCGGCCCAGCAACGGCTGCTGGTGAGTTGCGAAGGGGCCTTCACCTATCTCGCAACCGATTACGGGCTCGAGGAGGCCTATCTCTGGCCTGTAAATGCCGAAAGCGAGATCACACCCAAACGCATGGCACGGTTGATCGACACGGTGCGAGAGCGGGAAGTGCCAGCCATTTTTTGTGAAAGCACCGTGAGCGATAAAGCCCAACGAGAGGTGGCAGCGGCGACCGGGTCGCGATTCGGCGGAACCTTCTACGTGGATTCCCTGTCGTCTCCGGACGGGCCCGCACCCACCCTGTTGGACCTGCAGCGGCACAATGTGGGTCTGATTCGCAAGGGCTTGGACCTGCCCAAGAGCAACCGCTGATGCGCATCCAGGCCGACCAGCTCTGTGTGGATTACAACGGCACCGTTGCCTTGTACGACGCCAGTCTGCATCTGCCAGCAGGATGCATCTGCGGTTTGGTGGGCATGAATGGTGCCGGCAAATCGACGTTTTTCAAGGCCCTCACTGGGTTTGTTCGTCCCTCACGGGGCAGAATCCGGATCAACGGCAGCAGTGTTGCCGAAGCCCAGCGTCATCAGGCTGTGGCCTACGTGCCCCAGAGCGATGGGGTGGATGCCCAGTTCCCTGTCTCTGTGAGGGATGTGGTGATGATGGGTCGCTACGGCGCGATGAATCCACTGCGGATTCCCCGAAGCTCGGATCGTGTGGCTGTGCGGGACGCCTTGATGCGCGTCGATCTTCTGGAGCTGGCTGATCGTCCCCTTGGCACCCTCTCGGGTGGTCAGCGCAAGCGCACGTTCCTGGCCCGGGCAATCGCCCAGCGTGCCGATGTGCTGCTGCTGGATGAACCCTTCAACGGGGTTGATGTGCGCACTGAGCAGCTGATGGCCCAGTTGTTTCTTCAGTTTCGCGAGGAAGGACGCACGATCCTGATCTCCACCCACGACCTGGGTCACGTCCGTGATTTTTGTGATCTTGTGGTTCTGATCAACAAGACGGTGCTCGCCTATGGGGAAACCTCGGAAGTCTTCACCCCCGAGAACCTGGCCATGACCTTCGGCGGCGTGCCCCCCGATCTGCTTACTGGCAACAGTTCCCCGGAAGAGAAGTTCTGATTAGGACTTACCAGCATCAGTCGTTGTTGTTCGAGAAGCGTCAGGCATCAGGGCAGCGAGAGCCTGATCCAGGTCTTGCATGAACAGATGCATCGCCTCGCGTCGGGTACTGCGGTACTGGTTCAGTCGAGGCCGCACGGGCAAAGCACGTCCAAGACGCAGTTCTACCCGTTGTGGTCCGAGGCTGGGCTGACCCTTCCAGGGCTTGTCTTCAATCCAGCCGATCGCCTCCTCCACCAGCAGCAACATCTCAGCCAAACGATCAAAGTTGGGCTGATCGCTGATGTAGTGACCACTCACGCTGGTGAAATGCTCCACCAGTCGCATCCGGGTGAGTTGGAGGTCGGCTTCCCGTGCCTCCCAGTCCGCCAGGCTCCGCTCCAAGGGTGAGAGCTGATCAACACCTTCCCTGTAGATCCGATCCCAGGCGGCCTGCTCGATCCGACGGCAACGCTCTTGCAAATTGCCGACGGCACGCAAGGCGAAATGGCCCTCGGCTTTGGCAAGACCATGCAGGCGATAGGCACCAATCCGTTCACCGAAGGTCTGATCTGGATCGGGCTTCAGCCGTTCGAGCTGCTCAAGCGCTTTGAGCAGATTCATGCCGATCTGGATCAGCCGGTCGCGCCTGCTTTCCTCGGAATTCTCTGGGTCGGCGTCGGAGTTGGAAATGCCGAGATGGCATTCCAGGGCTGTCAACCGCGCATCGAGGGTATCCCAGTTGTGTTGTCTCCAGCTGTAGTGAATGCCAATTGGCAACACCTCCAGTGGCCGCACGTCGTTGGCTTTCTCCAGATCTTCAGCGGCCCAGAACGCCAATTGGGCCACTCCCGGTTCCAACGGTGCCATCTCGCCGGAGAGGTTGTTGGTGGCTCCTTCTGGTGCCACCACCAGCGGGTAGCGCCCCTGGGTCAGAGCCGCACGGGCCTGGGCGAGGGCCGGGCGGTCCAACCGACCGCGATGGATTGCAATGCCACCGCTGCGTTGCAGCAGCCAACCAATCACCTGGCCAGCCCAGATCGGAATGCCACGGTCGTAGAGAAACCGCAACTGGATGGGACGTGGCAACGGCAACTTGAGCCGCCGTGCCGCCTGGGGAACACGGTTCCAGAACAGATCCGCCAGCACCACCGGATCGCGGGTGCTGGGGTGGCGAAAGGCGATTAGCAGATTGCAGCCGCCCGACTGCTGCGCTGCAAAGGCCCGCGCCAAGCCTTCTGCCGCACTGCCATGGCGGATCTCGAGCCCCTGACTGCGGAAGAGCAGTGGAAGCAGGCGGCTGACAACGGTCTGAACCATCCGGCTTGGGCGGGTGGGTAGCCGGCGCAGCGCGGGACGAGCGGTATGGGTGGAGGCGCGGGGCATCGAACCGGCTGCAGCGCGCCCATACTGAACCGATGGAGCTCTTGCTGGAACCCCTCAGTCACGCCTTCATGGTCAAGGCGTTGTTGATCAGTGCCCTCGTCGCCGGTGTTTGTGGGCTGTTGTCCTGCTTCATGACGCTGAAGGGATGGGCGTTGATGGGTGACGCCGTTTCCCATGCCGTTCTCCCTGGCGTGGTGGTCGCTTATGCGCTTGGACTCCCCTTCTCCTTGGGGGCGTTCGTCTTCGGTGTCGGCTCCGTTGCCGCCATCGGATTTGTAAAGCAGAAGTCGAGGGTGAAGGAAGACACCGTCATTGGGCTTGTCTTTACCGGCTTCTTCGCCCTTGGTCTGGTGCTTGTCTCGAAGACGCGCAGCAACATCGATCTCACCCACATCCTGTTCGGCAATGTTCTGGGGATCTCAACCGGGGACGTGCAACAGACCCTGGTGATTTCCGTGCTGGTGCTGGTGCTGCTGCTGCTGTTCCGGCGGGACCTGATGCTTTTTTGCTTTGACCCCACCCACGCCCGATCGATCGGGATCAACACCGGACTCCTGCACTACATGCTGTTGGGGCTTCTCTCCCTGGCCGCCGTCGCCGGTCTGCAGACCGTAGGAATCATTCTGGTGGTGTCCATGCTCGTCACCCCCGGTGCCACGGCCTATCTGCTTACCGATCGGTTCGATCGGATGACGCTGCTGGCCGTCACCAGCAGCGTGCTCTCCAGTGTTCTGGGGGTGTTCATCAGCTATTGGACCGACAGCTCCACCGCTGGTTGCATCGTGCTGGCGCAAACCGCGCAATTCGTGCTCGCCTTCCTTTTGGCCCCTGGTCAGGGGGTTCTGCGGCGACTCTGATCGATGGATCAGCGCGCGTCGTCGTCCCAGTCGTAGATGTCGTTGAAGCGTTGAACGCCGGCTTCTCGGAAGTGAAATTCCCTGGTGGAATGATCCTGATCGGATCCCTTCTGCTTGGAATCTGCCTGGTCCCACGGCTCGCGGTAATCAAGATCGTCCCGCATGTCTTTGAGTGGCTCAGGAGGCTTCGCTGTCATCCCACTTGGCTTTGCCATCGAGCAGTTCGATCAGCTCCTGGAGCCTGCCCATGGTGACGCGCACATCGGCACCGTCGGGCAGAACACCATCGGCTACCACGTTGTAGTGGTCACGGCACTGGTTGCGCAGCTCCTGCAGGCGCTTTTTGGTGATGGTCTTTTTCTGTTCTGCCGTTGCCATGGCGATTGCAATGTCTGGCCCTCATCCCTAGCAGAGCAGGGTGCTGCGTTTGGATTTATCCCGGGAGAACCTGGCGAAAGCCATGGGCTTCGACCACGTTGAGCGGGGTCTTGAATAGCTCACTCAGCTCGGCTGGCCGCAGCATCTCCCGCGGACTCCCATCCCCAACAAGGCGTCCCTGCGCCAGAAACAGCACCCGTTCCATCTCCGGCAGGATCGTGTCCACGCGGTGGGTGACCTGCACCACGGTTGTCCCCGCTTGGATCAGGGACCGGAGGATGTTCAGCAACTGATGGCAGGCCTGGAGATCAAGGGCTCTGCTCGGCTCATCCAGCACCAGCACCTCGGGGTCGTGCACCAGGGCGCGAGCGATCAGCAGACGGCGCCGCTGTCCGTCCGACAGTTCTCCATAGCAGCGCCCACGAATGTTTTGGAGTTGCAGTTGATCGAGTAGATCGTGCGCTTGCTCCCATTGCTCACCGCTTGGGTTCTGATCCCGGCCCAGCCGGGTGGCACCAAAAAAACTGCTCACCACCACTTCATCAACCGCTGTTTTGGGATGAAGCCGCTGTTCCAACTCGCTGGACACAACCCCAAGGCGGCTGCGCAGCGCCCAGAGGTCCACCGTCTCGCTGCCAAAAAGCCGCAGGTGCGCGTCGGCCCGAACAATGGGATACAGGCTGCGGTCGATCAGTTTCACAAGGCTGCTTTTACCTGCGCCGTTGGGCCCCAACACCGTTGTGGACTGCCGCAGCTTCAAATGCAGGTTGAGGTTGTGCAGCACCGGGCGATCGCCCAACCATGCCTCCACATTGCAGAGATCGAGCCAGGTTTCAGCAGTCATGGCCCTCCTCCAGCAGCCGTTCGATCACGATCGACAGGCGGGGCGCGACGGGCCGCATCTCCCGCTGCCGCTCGCTCCAAATCGACTCACGCACAAGGTCGCTGAGGGAGACCAACTTCATCTCCTGGCCCTCCTTCAACTGCAGCTTGCTCAAGGGCACGCTGAGGGCTCCATGGAACACATGGGCCACCCGGTTGCCGCTGTCGTCGCTGAACCAAGGCTCGAGCGGCACGCTGGGCGACCAATCGATCTCCTCCTGCAGTTCGCGGTGCACGGCTTCGCTAGCTGTTTCTCCCGGGTCGAGATGGCCGCCAAACAGCCCCCAATGGCCCGGATAAATGATTGAGTCGACATCGTCTCGCAGCTGGAGCAGCCATTGCCCTTCCCGCTGGAGCATGGCCAGGGCAACGGCGGGCTTCATGGCGCCTCCGGTTTGAGCCGCGACCACTGAGCCAGTCCACCGCCCCGGCCCCGCGCCGTCAGCGTTCCCTGCTGATCGTTCAGCTCGATCAGGGCAAAAAAAGGAAGCCGTTGGGGCTGTGGTGAAGGCAGGCTTCGCTTAAGCAGCAGCTGACTCGACCAGGACAGCTCTATCGACGTGAAGCTGAACATCAGCAGCGGTCTTGACCCCTTGAGCTGGGCATGACCACTGAACCTCAATCGGAACCCGGCCAGGGACACCTGATTGGTGATGCCCAGGTCCTGGTCACAAGGGCTCAAAATCAGGCTGGCATCCAGCCAACGCAGCAGTGTTGCCGTGCCGGGCGGCGGCGCATCACCATTGCGATTCCAGGTTTGCTGCAAGATCCAGCAGCCCGGCAACTGCTCGATCTGAATGCCGCTTCCCTCTCGGCGGCTCTGACGTTCTCGCGCAAGAAGGGCAGCGGCAGGCGGACCAGATACTGCTGAGATCATGGGGCTCTGCAACCTCCCTATTTTTTCGGAGTCGGCCCATGGAGCGCGACAAGCGCCGGACACCTCCCCTAACGGACCTGCTTCTACGGGGACTGCGCATTGGGGCCAGCACCATCGCCCTGGTTGAACTGCTGCGCAGCGATTGGATCGGAGGAGGCCTCGCCAGCCTGGCCTGGCTTGTCTTCGTTCAGGTGGAGCGTCGGCGAGCGCCGCTCAAGCCTCCGTCCTGAGGATCGAATCGATGCAATTTGGGTGCTGACGGATGTAATCGTTGAACTCCATGGCCAGCAGACGCGCTTCAAACGCATCCGTGGCGTAAAAGCAGGATTCCAGCTTTTCTCCGTTGGATGTCTTGTGGCGGACGGTGTAAGCAGCCCGTCCCTGAGTAATGCTGGCCATGGGCCGATGAATCAGTCGCTTCAAGCTGGCACTCCTGCCAGGTGGAATTCCATAACCATTCGTTCATGTTTGCGTTTCAACGCTTCGTGAAGCTGTTTGAAGCAACTGACAGTCCCCCTGAAAGCTGCTCTGCCCGCATCCTTCTGCCCATGGCCTCCTGTTCTCTGTCCTTCAACGTTGCTGTGGCCTCACTCTTGTCCCTGAGTGCATTGCCTGCTCTGGCGGAATGGCAGCCGATGCAGGAGCCGGCGGTTTGGCAATCGCGTCGCGGCGAGCTGCTGCCCGGCGACGGCTGGATCTTCATGGAGGCCCTCGACACTCCCGCGCTCAAGGCGGCTGAATACATCCGGGCCCCAAAAACCGTGGACGGTGCCGTTGAGGTGGAGGCAGGCCTGTTAATTCAGCGCCCTGGCCAGGATCAGTGGAGCCAACGGGTTCTGCCGATGCGTGCCAACTGCGCCAACGGTCAGCTGGAGCAACGCCGGGCCGATGGTTCCTGGACCGTCTACCCCGGACGCGATGGAACCGTGGTTAAGGTCCGCTGGATTTGCGCAATGCGATGAGTCGGCCTGCTTTTCGCTACGAAGAACCGGAACGCTTCGGCGAGTCGCTCACCACGGCACGTCCTTGGAACCGGTCAGCTCTGACCGATGTGGAGCGTCTCAATGGCCGGGTAGCCATGCTCGGTTTCGCGGCTGCCGTGGTGTTTGAAAAGACCACAGGCTTGGGAATTGCGGGTCAGCTTGGTGCAGTTCTGCACTGGTACCTGCAGTTGGGTTGATCGATGACGGTTGTTCCTGTTCTCAAGGACTCCCAACGCTTCAAGTTGGATGCCACCGATGACGCGATCTTTTACAGCGAGCCTCGTTTCGTTCACCACCTGGATGCGGGTTTTCGGGCTCGGCTGACCGCTCTATACCGCGAGCGCATTCCGCCCTGTGCCCAGGTGCTTGATCTGATGAGCAGTTGGGTCAGCCACCTGCCGGAAGACATCAGTTACGACAAGGTGATTGGCCATGGTCTCAATGGAGATGAGCTGAGCGCCAACCCCCGATTGGATCGGCATTGGGTTCAGAACCTCAACCGCGACCAAACCCTCCCGGTTGAGGACGCTTCGATCGATGCCACCCTGATCGTGGCCGGTTGGCAGTACCTGCAACAGCCCGAGCTGATCGCTGCTGAGCTGTTGCGGATCACCCGTCCCCGGGGCCAGGTGATCGTGGCGTTTTCGAATCGAATGTTCTTCACCAAGGCTCCGCAGGTCTGGACCGATGGTGATAACGGCGATCACCTCCGCTATGTCGCTGAGGTGTTGATGGCCCAGGGCTGGCCCCAGCCAGAGATAGTTGCTGAAGACACCCGCGCCGAAGGTGTGATGGGATTGTTCGGTGGCAAGGGAGATCCTTTCTTTGCCGTTATGACGGAGAAACCTCTCCAGTAATTCCTCGTCTTTCCTTCGAATTCAAGGGATGGACGCTGGCCTCAATTGCGGCAGCGTTAGGCGAGAACCAGGACTTCCATGAGCTTTACCCTTCCGGGTCTTCTCCCCTGGCGCTTCAGGATCGTGTTGATCGGTCAGCAGGTTGTTCTCGAGGCTTCCTCCGAGGATCAACAGCTGAGCACGGTTCTTGAGCCTGGTGGAAGTCGCATTCGTCGTGGCTACGACCTGATCAAGGCCCCGCAATGCGCGCTGATCAGGTGATCAGCACAGCTCGTCTCACCCAGCCCATCGTCATCTTCGGTGGCTTTCTCATGCGCCAAGGATGGCAGCGGTTCAGACCCTTGGAACGATGTGACTCACTAGGTCGGCGTTGACCCAGTTGATGGCAGCGCTTTCAGCTCTTGCCCTCAGGGAGGCGAGAGCTCTTTGGCTTCGCCCAGATACCTCTAATTCCAAGGACCAAAAGAGCGATGGGTGCGGCTACCCACGCAATCGCCATCGGAACCAAAACACCCATTCCCAGCCAAACCGGGGTGGTTGTACCGAATTGGGAAAACAACCCGTCCAGCATTTGCCCGACAAACCTTGCTCCAAACAGCCCTAGGAAGCCGTAAGGCACGAGAGACACGGCAAAGAACGCCGTCAACACAACGCTTAGAAGGAATTTCCCGAGCTCTGTCATGCGCTAATGATGGCAGCGATCCAGGTGCCGAAGGGAGTGGTGACAAGGAGTTATTTCATCTCAATGCCGTGAGGCACCCAACCTTTTTTCTGAGCCCTAGCGATTTTCACTCTGACTTGAGTCTCAGGGATTTGGAGGCTCCCGCTAATTTTCAGGCAGTCGATATGGCCCAACTCTCTGTTGGACTTCAAGGCTGCCTCTGAAAGGGCTTGAAGTTTGTCCAGACGTTTCTGTCCATCAATCCAGAGGTAGGCCCCAACTCCGCCAAACATGGCGAGACCTGGAAGTGCCTCAATGTCTCCTTGGGGGTCGTCATCCACTAGGCAGCCCAACAGCCCTAGGGCCATCAAGGCAACCAAGACCTGTCCCCAAGTGCGCATTGCTTTGATTGCGACGTGCACCAAGGATGGCAGCTGCTTAGACCTTTGGAACGATGTGCGTTACCAGGTCAGCGTTCACCCAGTTGATGACGCCGGTATCGACATCAGCCACCTGGAACAACGTTGGAACCTTTGGGTTCCTGGCACCGCCATCGACCCAGAGGACATCAGCCATCCGCCAGGCACCTTCTGTGTCACTGACGATCACAGTCATTCCGGCTTTGACGTGCAGAAAGACGGGGTCTGACTTGGGCGCTGCAACAGCGCTTGCATGATCAACCGACATACATCACTCTAAGTACATCTGTATTACTACTGGTGGTACGGCGAGGTCAACTGCGTGTAGAGAACGCTGACCTGACTCCCCGCATCGCCTCAGGGAGTCAGTGCAGTGATCAGCGCCCAATGGTCATTGGAGAACCCATTGGATGGAGGCTGCAGGAACCCTCCGAAGACACAATCACCCCGGCCACTGACTTGTTGCCGCATTAATGAAGTGCTGGCAGCGACCAAATGAGCCACTCCAATGATTCGACAACCTGGAGGCCGGAAGAAAACAGAAGGCTTCGGGAGACCGTTCGAATGGCAGGCGCATGTTGACCCTGCAGACCCAGGGGGTTCTGCAGCTGGGAGTCGAGGACCACTTGGCCTCCTCCCACACCAATGGGGATCGAGGTCCACTAGGCCTCTCCCCAAGCCATTAAGCGTTCGATTTTCGAGGTGCTGCGGAGCTACATGGTGAGCTTCGCCATGGCGGCTCTGAGGTCTGTTGCTGTCATCCAGCGCTGGTATCGCTGCTCGTGCATCTGCAGGGAGTGCCCCATGCTCTGGGCGCAAAGGCTCTGGTTCACGTTGGCCTCGATGGACCGCACGGCCCAGCGGTGCCGCATGTCGTAGATATCGAATCGATAGTCGTCTCCGAAAACCTCGGCGATGGTCTCCTTGTAGATCTGCGCCTGGCGGGCGCCGCGCCATGCAGCCACCCATCTCTCGCTGTCAGCGGAGTCGAACTGGTTAGGCTTGATCCACCTGGCCTCCTCTAGCGGCCCCGTGGGGATCTCCACCTCATGAAGAGTCCAGCGGTCGATCCATTCCTTCGGATAAGCGAAGCAGGTTCGGGGCGTTGGCAGGCGCAGCTTCTCCTTGATTGAGAGGCACTCGGCGGTGCCGTCCCGATGCAGCTGAAGGCTGGGCACCTCGCCGGGTCTGCAGCCAAATGTCGCCATCGCTGCGAGGCACCATCCCCACTTCGTGGGCCTGATGACATCAATGAGTTGCACCAGCTGCTCATCGGTCGGCAGCTCTCGCTCCTGGGGCTTGTAGTTGCCCCGCAGCATGCGGAGTTGTTCGCTGCCCTCCACCCCTGACTTCTTCAGCAGCCGCTCGAACTGCATGCAGGTCATCTGCCTTGTCCTGCTGTCCGGTTCCGTTGTTTCCAGCAGGATCTGCTGCAGAAGACCGAGGCTCAGGACACCGTTGGCGGGCAAGCGGTTGAGGATCATCTGGTATCGCTGCCAGGTGAGCTCGGTGTTGGGCAGTCGCTTCCGGGTCTGCCAGTAGTCCTTCTCAAATGTCGCGATCGCTTCTGCGACGGTGACGGGCTTCTCAGGGATTGCCTGGCCCGGCTGATGCTTTGCCCGCAGCACCACCGTGGTGGGATCGATCCCTTCGCTGATCGCTTGGTGCATAGCGGTGGCGATCTGCTCCGCTTCGATCAATCCGCCCGGCGTTGCAGGGCAACCGAGGCCGGCCTTCCGCTGTTTCCTCACCCCTGCTGCATCAGTCCAGGTGCCTCTGACACCGATGGTTCCCCTGCCGGGCACGACATACAGCGTCAGCTTTGCCCCGCGATTACGCAGGGCTTGGTTAGTAGTGGTGAGGTCCAGGTCCAACTGGGCTGACTCTCGGTGGCTTATTTGGAGATTTGGCGGGAAATGGGCCTGATTTGGGCCTAATTTCTTGCCAGCATCATCCCGCATAATCCGGAAGCTGGCCACCACTTACTCATCGCCCAACCGCTCAAAACCGTTGTCAGAACTGAAGAAACTAGATCCTAAAACGGTTTCGCTGGATCAGCCCGTAGTGATCCTCGGTGGCTTTCTTATCACGAAAGAGGCCTATCGCCCGCTCTCTGATTGGATTCATCAAGCCACTGGTGCTGCAGTGCGCATCGTGCCTGCGTCCAAATTGGATTGGCTGGCCACCAGCTGGGGCTTCGGTTGGTGTCGCCTGCTTGATCGCGTTGATACCGCTGTGCGCGAGCTTCAAACCCAGTCGCCCACCGGGCGAGTCACTTTGATTGGTCACAGTTCCGGTGGGGTGATGTTGCGTCCCTATCTGGCCGATACGAGCTTTCTGGGACGTCGATTCAACGGTGCAGCCCGATGCAATCGCCTGATCACTCTCGGCAGTCCCCATCAGGCTCTGCGTGCCACACCGATGCGGGCTCGCGTGGATCGTGAGTTTCCGGGTTGCCCTGAAGCCGATCGGGTGGATTACGTCGCGGTTGCGGGTCGGCTGGATCCTCTGGGAGCGAATGCGTCAAGCTTCTCGAGGCGCAGCTCTGCCCGCAGCTATCGCCAGATCATGGACGACCCGGATCTGGAGGGGGATGGCCTGGTGCCAATTTCATCAGCCCTGTTGCGGGATGCCCGTTGGATTGAGCTTGCCGATACGGCCCACGGCGGATTGTTCGGCCAAAGCTGGTACGGCTCCACCGATCGCATCGTGCGCTGGTGGTCGCTTTTGGGTGACTGAGCCAAGCAATCAGTCATTGTGGCCTGCTTCGGCGATCAGCTCGTGCAGGAATCGAAAGGGTTTGGGGGTGAGGCCAGCTCGGCCAAACGTAAAGCCAGCAAAAAGCGCAAGCCAGGCACTTCAAACCATCGCCGCGATCAATGTCCGATGGGGCGCGATCCTGGCCTTGAGGCGATTCAGGCCAGGCAGTGCCTTGGCTTGCCGCTGACCGGGCGGTTGACCGTTGCCCAGGTGAAGCGGGCCCACAAACTTCTGGCTGTTCAACATCATCCGGACAAAGGAGGAGAACCTGACGTAATGACGCGGTTCAACACAGCCCGCGATGTGCTGCTTGAGCCTGAGATGGAGATGCTTGCTGCCTGACGCCCTTTGAGGTGCGTCAGCTACGGCTGCTGCGACCCAGCACCAACAAGGTGATCAGCATCAGACCACTGAGGCTCACCACGGTGTAAATCCAATCGGCGTATGGCGTCCAGAACAGTCCCGCAACGGGGGCTGTCATCGGTCCCAGACCAGCAGGAGCACCACAAACAACGCTCCGAACACGAGGAAGGGGGTGAGCAGCGTCAGCAGAGACTGTGTTTCGATCGTTCTGATTGCAGCAGGCGGATCATCCGGCGGTCTGTTTTGATCTGTCAAATCTCCGTTATTGACTGAGATTGAGGCCAGAGCTCGCGGCCAATCCACCTTCACCGGGATCGAGCAGTGGGATGAACAACCGTCAGCGTCAACTCTTCATCGCTTTCTCGGCCTCGATGGGGCTGGGTTTGCTTGGCGGCTTGGCGTTCAACGTCACGTCTCAACTGATCCGGCCGGGCCTGGGTCCGGCATCCCCAGAAGGGCCTGTACTTAAAGGTCCTGCGTTGCCTGAGCAGAAAATCGATTCTGGCTGTTTCGTTCCTCCTGGAGGCGGCCCGGCTGTCACGAAGAACTTCCAGCCCTGTTGATTGCATTGTCGGGAAAGGTTTTAGGCAAAGTCTTCAAAAGAAAAAGTTAAAAAGTGCCGTGGTGATACCCAAAATTGTATCGATTGTTCGCTCCGATACCGAAACTCAAGGCTCCAGAAGGTGATTGTTTGGACTTCTTCCAGTCAACGCATGAAAAGCGATCAGCGTCTCAGCTATCTGCACTTAATGAACAAAGCTGCTGAATCTGAAGACAGGCAGAGCTACTTCTATTACCTCAAGCTGGCTGAACAAACACTGCAACGCCAGGATCCCGACGAACTCTGGAAGCCTGCAGCTTGATTCAGCGAATCATGTTGGCCTTGAAAAAACCGAATCCAAGGCCGAAGGATGAGGATTGATCGCGGTGCAGTGTGACTGAAACATCGAAATCGAGAAGATCTGACTGTTCGATGTCCTCACGCTTCAAGTTGTAAGCGTTGTCAGCTTCAAAGCGATCGAGGATTGCTTCGCGATGGGTCTCTAGATAACCCACCACCTGCTTCAGCACATGGTCGCGCCAGGCTTCGCTTGCGTCTTTGCCGAATCGATCAGACATGGTGGATTGATCTGTGTCTACAGATTGAACCCGAAACCGCCACTGCCCCGCTTTCCGTGGTGATACGGGTGAACCGGAACCATCCAGGGCACAGGTAAACCCATGGGGCCGTGCACCGGGGAATAGCTGCGGTAAATCGGACGGACGAGGCGGCGACGGATATGCCGATCGCACTTCTGTAGCCCCTCCTGTGGCCCTTGTCGTAGGCCTTTTGCTTCTTGTGGGAGTGGCGATTGTGGTGGTGGTGATCGAGATGGGCTTCAGCTGCAGGACTCAGGCCGATTCCGGTGACCCCCACGAAAAGCATGGCGGTGCCGAGACGTTGAACAAGTCTCGTGGTTGTTCAGTTGACTAAAAATTTGTATTGCGGCTCCACCTGCAAACCATGTCAGCTTTCCGGTCAAGTGTGACTGGATGCTGCTTTGGGCCGTGATTGCCTATTCGGTGTCTGTGCTTTGTTCGAGCACGAATCGCAACGCCCATAGTCCGGCATAGGAGCCCGTCAGAACGAGGAGGATCAGGATCAGCACGACACATCCTCAATGTGGGGTTTGTTGTAGCTGACCTGTGTTTGTTCTGTGGTCAGATCGTCCAGTAGCCGTACCAATCGGGATGGGCTGGGATGTCATCGACTTGGGGATCCGCGATCAGTTTCAAATGCCATTGGCCATTGCCGTTAATCGGCAGCAGATCATCGAGCGCGCTGTCCATTTCGACAGGGTGAAGGTCATCCTTGTGGACTTGCTCCTGTCCTTGCAGCCAACGCTGGCGTGCCCGCGCTTTTGCAGAGGCTGAAGAACGGGCCACGATCACCCCAAAGGCGTGCTGTTCCGCCATTGACGTGGGGTCATAGGCGCCAAGGTTGACGAACCACAGCTGCTGACCATCAGCACTGGATCGATCCTGCGCTTGCTCAACAACCTCAACGCGATGGCCATCGACATGGTCGATGCAGCGATAGGTGTCGATGTGCAAGCCACTGCGAAGGCCGATCCATTCCTGCCGCAGGGCCGGCAGCGTGGCCTCAATAGTCTCACCTACCACCCAGCGCACATCGTGCTGCTCGACATGGCAGCCCTTGCAACGGCCCCCCAGAACCACCAGGAACAACTTTTTTGCGCTGCTCATCGCTGGGCTGTTGATGGGTCGTCGGCATGGGCAACGACGGCACGGCAGTGGGCGATGAACTCCTCGGCGTTCCTCTCCCCTTTGGCTTCTTTCGTCTGCAGGCTGAGAATCTCAAAGGTCGCGGCGCTGCTGCTGCTCACCGGGGAGACCGTCGGACTGCGGCTTCCTTCATGAAGTTGGCTGTCCAACGGCAGTCCGTCGAAGGGATCCGTGCCGTCGCAACGCTGAAAGGCTGAGTGAATGGCATCAATGGCCTCCCTCACTTGGTATGTGGCTCCTCGCTTTCTGGCGCGCTTGGTGATCGTTACAGCAGTGCGGTTCAGCAGCCGTTTGTAGCTGTCGGCATCGATGTCCAGCCAGCTGGGGGGCCTGACCGACAACGGATTGTGTCCCATGCACCCCCCGGTGGCTCCAGATTTTCAGACTTTTTCGAGCCAGGCCAGGAATAATCGGCGGATTTCCTCTGCGTTCGTGATCCGCTCGCTCAGGGATGCCGTCACGGCACCGGGGTGTTCGCGCTGCACGATTTGCTCAGCCTCATAGGCGTCCTCCGCCTCAACAGGCATGAAGCCGGCGTCAACCGACGCTGGAGAGCAATAAAAGACGGGGTAACGGCTCATCGAGGTGCTGCAACCTCCAACCGATAGCAACGAACAAGTGATCGAGGGAATGGTTGCCGAGAGCTCTCACCCTCATCTCTTGGGTTCAGGGTTTTTCCTTAAGTCCTGAGCCTTAACGGCCACCGATTCATACATTTGTTGGTACTTGCTAAGGCATCTTGGCGTTTGATTCTGGTGATAAGACAGACCGATTCATTGCCGCAGCCAAGTCACGGGCGGAAGCTGCACTGAATGAGCCGGCACCAAAACTGACGGCCTTGGAAAGGGGCATGTTGGAGTCGCTGCGACAGGGCGGAAGGCCGGTACGTCACGGTTGATCTCAGCGCATCAGCAGCCAAACGGCCAAGGCACCACAACCAAACCCCTTGATGAACTGGGCCCAAGTGAGGCCGTAGGTATCGAGCGAAAGCGTTTTCATCATCAGATTCAGAACCTCCTTGTGTTTCCGAATCAACGGCGAGCTGTTGGCCGTATTCAGTTGTGGAATCTTTTTGAGTTTGATCTCCCCGAGCTTGGCCAACGTTGCTAATTCTTTCCGCTGCTGAACCCTAAGGGCACTGCAGTGGAAAGCGATCTCAACCCTCTTTGCGGATGGCTTCATCCTTCATCCGCTGAACCCGCTCCAAAACGGATTCATTGCTCATCCTGTTGTTGAGCCTTTCCACCAACAGTGGAAAGGCCAATGGGCTGGGCCGCGGGGTTTCAACGTGCAGCCATTCCTGGCTCGCAGCGCGTTCCAAGGCTGCCTCCAGTCGTGAGATCTCCAACTGGTCGTCGAGTACCTCCTGCTGTGCCTGCAGCAGTAAGCGATTGTTCGGTTCGTGGCGGCTGAAAACATCGAACAGCAGCGAGGCGCTGATCTGAAGCTGACCGGTGCTTTTGCTGGATCCAGGGAATCCCCGGTTCATCAGGCCAGCGATCTGGGCGATGGCGCGAAAGCGTCTCCGTTGCAGCTCGGAAAGATTCAGTGCGTTTTTCAGATCCCGCTCCAGTTTTTGACGATCAAGCAGGAGATCGATGTGGTCCTCCAGCAATTCCGCCATGGGGTAGCTCTTCGGTGCCAATAGCTCAAAGCCGTAGTCGTTCACCGAAACCGTGATCGTGCCCCGCTCCAGACGGGTGAGCCGCGAAGCCCAGAGGAAGCCGATGCCCTCATGCACGAACCGTCCTTCAAAGGGGTAAGCAAACAGGTGCGTGCCTTCCCGGGTGTGACAGGTCTCAATCAATAGCTGCCCAACCATCGGCAACACTGAGATGTCCTGTTGCCGATCAAACAGGGGCTTCAGAGCCTGCAGTTCGGCGTTGTCGAGATCACCACGGCTGGCACGGTCCACCTCGAGACGCAGGTGATGGGTCAGCAGATCGGAGAGGGCCATCTGCCCCCCAGCCCAGGCAGGCACCGTGCGCGTTTTTTTTGTGCTCACCTTCACGTAAGCGGTCATGTCCCGCAGCCGTACGAACTCCAGCTGGCGGCCGGAGAAGAAGAACACATCCTTCGGCTTCAGCTGGCTGATGAAGGTCTCCTCCACATGGCCGAGCACTGCACCACGCACAAAGCGCACGGTGATCGCGGGTGCGGCCGTGATCGTTCCGATATTGAGACGGTGCAGCCGGGCGATGGCCTTCTCACCAACCCGGTAGCGCTGGCTTGTCTCCTCCCACTCGAGCTTGCGGTAGCGGGGATAAGCCCCGAGGCACTCCCCGCCCTGCTCGAGAAACAGCATGCACCAGTCCCAGTCGTCCTGGCTCAGCTCGGCATAGGCCGCACAGCTCCGCACGGCCTGTAAGGTCTGCTCGGGATTGAAACCAGGGCCGCAGGCCAACCCCGTGAGGTGCTGCAGAAGCACATCCAGAGGAGCGTTCGGCGGCTTGCGTTGTTCCACTAGACCCTCCGCCAATCCCCGACGCACAGCACTGAGTTCGAGCAGTTCGAGCGCATTGGTGGGCATGAACAGCACCTGGGATGTTCCGCCGGGCAAGTGCGCTGACCGCCCCGCTCGCTGCAGCAGCCGCGCCAGATTCTTTGGGCTGCCGATCTGCACCACCTGTTCCACCGGTTGGAAGTCCACCCCGAGGTCCAGGGAGCTGGTGCACACCACCCAACGAATGCCGCCAGCCTTCACGGAGGCTTCGATCGCTTCCCGCTCGCTGCGATCAATGGCGCTGTGGTGTAGAGCTAATCCCTCCTCCATTTCCGGGCAGGCGAAGCGCAGACACTGGTGCCAACGCTCGGACTGATTGCGGGTGTTGGTGAATAGCAAGGTGCTGATCCCGGGATTGAGGCGTGCCACCAGCTCCTCGTACATCCGCAACCCGAGGTGTCCGGCCCAGGGGAAGCCATCGATCGTCTCCGGAAGGATGCTCTGAATCTCCGTGCTGCGGGCAGGGGCGCCCCCGATCAGATGTGGCTCCCCTGCCGTTCCCAGGGCATGGCGCGCTGCCTGGTCGATGTTGCCGATGGTGGCACTGATGGCCCAGGTCTGGAGCTGGGGACGCAGCTGGCGCAACCAGCTCAGGCACAGCTCTGCCTGGCTGCCCCTTTTGCTCCCCATCAACTCATGCCATTCATCGAGGATCACCGTCTGCAGCTGGCCAAACAGCTCTTCGGCCTTGGCATTGCTGAGCAGGAGAGCGAGGGATTCGGGAGTGGTGACCAGGATTTGTGGTGGTGCCTTGAGCTGTTTTGTGCGTTCGCTGCTGCTGCTGTCGCCATTGCGGATGCCCACCCGTATCGGCCAATCCATCGCCTCGATCGGTTCGCGGATCGCCAGTGATAAGTCGCGGCTGAGGGCGCGCAAGGGCGTGATGTAGAGCAGACGTATTCCTTTTAACGGCTGCTCCTCAGCCAACATCCGCGCAATCGGTCCCATTACAGCGGCGAAGGTTTTGCCGGACCCTGTGGGCACTTGGATCAACCCGTTCCGCCCCACCAGATAGGCGATCCAGGTCTCCTGTTGGAACGGGAGCGGTGCCCAGTTTTTCTGCGCGAACCAGGCATGAATCGGCTTCAACCGAGGGTCGCTGCTTTTTGACTTGGCCTTTGCCTTCGCTTTTGAAGCTGCCATCAGCGGTTCTGGATCAACGCCATCGCTGTTTGGAGTGAATCCGCTTCATCGGCGGGTTTGTCGCGTCGCCAGCGCAGGATGCGCGGGAAACGGACGGCGATGCCGGATTTGTGGCGTTTTGAGGGGTGGATGCCCTCAAAGCTGATTTCAAACACCAGCTCGGTTTTCAGAGATCGTGCTGGCCCAAAGCGCTGTAGGGTGTTACGTCGAATCCAGCGGTCAATCTCGAGCATTTCGGCGTCGTTGAGGCCGGAATAGGCCTTGGCGAAGGTCACCAACTGGGGCTCTTCAGCGTTGGTCCAGAGGCCAAAGGTGTAATCGGTGAACAGGTTGGCGCGTCGCCCACTGCCGGCCTGGGCATAGAGGAGTACAGCGTCGAGGGTCATCGGCTCCAGTTTGTGCTTCCACCAGTTGCCGCGTTTGCGTCCGCTCAGATAAGGCGATTCCGCTTGTTTGAGCATCAGGCCTTCGGCCCCGTGTTGACGGGCCTGGTTGCGTTGTGTCTCCAGTCCCTCCCAGGTGTTGATCGACCAGGACGGGCTCTGCTGCAGTCGCCACGACTCGGGATGCTCGATGTTTCCCAGCAGCGCAGCCAGTTGCTGCTGACGCTGGCGTAATCCCTGCTGGCGGATGTCAACGCCCTGATGTTCCAGCAGGTCGTAGGCGATGAATTGCATCGGGCAGTCCCGTTTCAACGTTGCTCCAACGGTTTTGCGGCCGAGCCGTCGTTGCAGCTGATCAAAGCCAAGCGGTGTGGCCGCGTTTTGTTGCCAGCAGATCAGCTCGCCGTCGAGAACGCTGCCGGATGGCAAAGCCTGGGCCACATCCACAAGTTCAGGGAAGCTCTCGTTGACCAGTTCTTCTCCACGGCTCCAGAGGTAGACGCCAGAACCGCGGTGAATCAGCTGACCGCGGATCCCATCCCATTTCCACTCCAGTTGCCAATCTTTTGCAGATGTCTCCTGCAGTCGTTCGGGTTCCAGGGGGCTGGCGAGATAAAAGGGGTACGGCGTGCCACTGGAGCGGTGCTCATCCGGCGTCGCATGGGCGGTGAGTTGATCAAATCGATCAGCGGAGGGCTCAAAGCCCCCCATCAGCCGTTGCACCACCAAACTTTCCTCGAGATCAAAAGCCTCGGCGATGGCGCGGCTGATTAGTCCCGTCGACACGCCCACACGGAATCCCCCCGTGAGCAACTTGTTGACGATGAAGTGTTGATCGCGCGGGGTTCGGTGCCAGAGCCAGATCACCGCATTGGCCTGATCGTCATCGCTTCTGGTGCTGATGGCCGGCAGCAGGGTGTCCATCCACCAGCGCAGGGGCATGTCTCCCTCCCAGCTGGGTAGACCGGGATCGGTTGCTTCAACCCGCTCTTGCACGGCGGGCCAGAGCAGGCTGATGGTTTCGGCTGAGTCGCCCACCTGGCCGTAGCAGTCGTCGATTAGCCAATCCGGCAAACCACCCCGGTCCCGCAGGATGTCGCGCAGTCGGCGACCGGTGATCAAGCGGCGGCGGCGTTTGCCCAACAGCAGCGTCAACGCCCAAGCCGCTTCCCCTGGATCGACCCCCTGAAAGTGATCCACCAGCGCCCGCACCTTGGCCTTGGTGCCCGTGACCTGATCCAGCTGATTGAACAGGTCCTGAAAGGCCCGCATGCGCGCTTGAACGGGATGGATGAAATGCACCGCCATCCTGACAAGACATTTTGTGAGCAGTGCTGGAAATCCGGCGCAGACTTGTGTTGATCTGAGCGACAGCTTTCTGAATCAGCCGGATGGCACTTCTCTGGGACAACCTGGCGCAACAACTGGACACTGTCCGCGCCACTGAGTCAGCAACTGCCGTGGTGACTCCTGCGGCTGTTCCGGAAACAGCGGAGGATCCTTCCGACCGTCAACGTCGACTGCAGAAGGCACTTGAAGCCATTAAAGACAGCGGCAACGCCATGATGATCGAGTCGCTCAATGCCGCGATTGAAGGCCGTCAGGCGAATCTCAAACTTCCCGAGCTGCCGGACGGCATCGCCAAGTTTTAGTCGGATTCCCCTTCGAACAGGGTCTCCAGCGGCTCCGCATCCACACCCTCCACCTCCCGCAGGTATCGGGCCAGGACGTCGCTCTGTCCATGGGTGACGTACACCTTGCGGGCGCCGCTGTCTCGAACGGTCTGGATCAGTCCAGGCCAGTCGGCGTGATCACTGAGCACGAACCCCCGCTCGTAGCCCCGGCGGCGTCGGGCACCGCGCACGGCCATCCAGCCGGAGGCAAAGGCTGTTTGGGGTGACTTGAAGCGGCGCATCCAGCTGGAGCGATGGGCTGATGGCGGCGCCAGGATCAATCGACCATGGAGCGGATCCTTGCGGGGCAGTTCGCTGACGGGACGGCTGGGGGTCATGGGAACCCCCGCATCCCGGTAGTGACGGGTCACGGTCTCCACGGCACCGTGCAGTAGCACTTCCTCTTCCACGCCGATGGCCTTGAGCTCAGCCAGCAAGCGTTGGGCTTTGCCGAAGGCGTAGCAGAACAGCAGTGACGGCCTGCTGCGATCACCGCTCCACCAGGCATGGATGTCATGGGCTACGTGCGCCCCGCTTTGCCAGCGATAGATCGGCATCCCGAAGGTGGCTTCGGTGATCAGCACATCGCAGTGCACCGGTTCAAAGGATTCGCAACTGGGATCGTCATCCCGTTTGTAATCACCGCTGACCACCCACACCTCACCCCCCGATTCCAGGCGGATCTGCGCTGAACCGAGCACATGTCCGGCGCTGTGAAACGACACCTTGCATTGCCCCAGCCAGTGTTCTTCGCCGTAGGCCAACGGGTGAAGCGTGATGTTCTGACCGAGCCTCTGGCGCAGAACCCCTTCACTGGAGGCCACAGCCCAGTATTCCCCGCATCCGGGTCGGGCGTGGTCGGCATGGGCGTGGGTGATCAGAGCCCGAGGAACTGGACGCCAAGGGTCGACCCAGGCCTTTGCAGCTTGGCAATACAACCCCTCTGGCGTGCGTTCGATCAAGCTCCGCTGCTGATCGCTGCAGACAGTCTGAAAGCCCCGTGACTTGATCGTGTTTGTCCTGTTTGCGATCAAGCTTCTCGCTGCTGCTCTGGTTGTTTCAGCCCTCGCTGTGCTCAGTCCTGCTCTAGTTCAGAAAAAGATTCCCAAGGCACAAGGCCACAACCAATGCCCCCTGGGTTACGTCAACACTCTGGGCACCACCTGTACCTCACCGATCTGTTACAAGATGATGCCCACCAATGGTGAAGCCTGCCCCTCCGGCTGGATGAATGTTGGTGCTGGCTACTGCCGCAAGGAGTAATCAGTTCTTTGATTCAGGCCTCAGGCCACTCCAGCGCTCAAGGGTGTTGATCGATTGAACGCCCTCCAGCCGCGTTGATCCGGGCCTTGTCCATGTAGGGATGGATCGAACGTTTTCATCCCTGCATTGGCTGAGCTGGTCGGGATATTTGTCGGGCAAACCGCATTCCACGTAGTTCAGGCTGCGACCGGCCTGTTTGCCGAAGAGTTTCATCTGCTCTTTGCAGGCGGGGCACCAATGGGCCCCAAAAAACTTGGCGCCAACTGTGTTGAGTTGGTCGGCCAACTTGATCGTTTGTGCTGTGGATTCCGTTACGGGTTCAGGGATGGGTTGGTTCCAGGGTTTTGCAGCTGCTGCAGTGCACGTTGTCCCCGTCATCGCTGCCATCACGATCAGAAGCCTGATGCACTCGGGTTGGGTTACAGGTGCCATGCAGCGCGGGGTGGATTCTTGAAAATTTATTCGGATCAGATCGATTTCCCTGATCCGTTGGCGCGTCACCGGCTCATCTCGAGCATGCGCTGCATGGGTTTCATGGCCTTCAGGCGCATCGATTCATTCATCTCGATCGCAGGCGTGAGGGTCTCAAGGCATGCCTTCAATTTCTTCAGGGTGTTGAGCCGCATGTAGGGGCAGGCATTGCAGCTGCATCCATCGACCCCTGGCACGTCAAGCAGAGTTTTCTCAGGGACCCGTTGCTGCATCTGGTGCAGGATCCCTGGTTCCGTCAGAACGATGAAGCTGTTGCAGGGGCTCTGTTCGGCGTAATTCAACAGCTTGCTGGTGGACCCAATGAAATCCGCCAGGTCAAGCAGGTTTTGCTGGCATTCGGGGTGGGCGATGACTTCCGCTGAGGGATGTTCGTGCTTAAGGGCCAGCACGGCTTCTTCGCTGAAGGTCTCATGAACGATGCAGCGTCCCGGCCAGAGGGTTAGCTCGCGACCGCTCTGTTGTTGAACCCAGCGCCCCAGGTTTTGATCGGGGGCGAACAGAACGGGCTGATCGGCAGGCAGTTGGTTCACCAGATCAACGGCATTGCTGCTGGTGCAGATCAGATCGCTCTGCGCCTTCACCGCTGCTGTGCAGTTTATGTAACTCACCACGAAGTGGTCGGGGTGTTTTGCACGAAAGCGGGCGAACTCATCGGCGGGACAGTCGTCCGCAAGGGAGCACCCAGCCTCTAAATCTGGCAGCACCACGGTCTTTTCCGGGCTGAGGATCTTGGCGGTCTCTGCCATGAAGTGCACGCCGCAGAACACGATCACGTCTGCATCGGTGCTGGCGGCCTGGCGCGACAACTCAAGGGAGTCACCAACGAAGTCGGCAATGTCCTGTATTTCCGGTTCCTGGTAGTAGTGCGCCAGGATCACGGCGTTGCGGTCCTGGCGAAGCCGGTTGATCGCCGCAACAAGGGCGGTGTCAGCGCTCATCAGGACCGATTCGGGCAGGATGGATACAGCCTAGGCATTCGCTCTGAAGCACCTGCGTCTCGCCATTGCCGGTGATCTGCACGGCGCCTGGGGCGACGCTGATGAACAGCTGCTGCAGCAGCTCAAGCCCGATGCTGTTCTCTTCGTTGGTGATCTCGCTGATGGGGATCTGCGGCTGACGCGCCGGATCACGCGGCTTCCCTTTCCCGTAGCCGTGATCCTGGGGAACCACGACCGCGGACGGGATCGCAGTGGCCGCATCCTTGAGCAACAACTTGCTCTGCTCGGCGATTTGCACTGTGCCTGGCGCTCGATCCAATGGCCCGAGCTCCCATTGACGGTTGTGGGTGCGCGTCCCTGCAGTGCAGGTGGAGGTTTTGACCTGTCGAATGCAGTGGAGGCGGTGTACGGCCCGGTGTCGCTCGAGGCTTCAGCCGAGCGGATCGTGCAGGCCGCAGCTGATGTTCCCGCTGATCAACCCTTGATCGTGATGGCCCACTGTGGACCCTCTGGGTTGGGATCCGATGCTGCCAGTCCTTGCGGGCGCGATTGGAAGACACCGGAGGTGGACTGGGGAGATCAGGATCTGGCCCTCGCCTTGGATCGCATGGCCAAGGGCCGACCTGCCGATCTGGTGATCTTTGGCCACATGCACCATGCCCTCAAGCGCGGCTCCGGTTTCCGCCAGAATTTGTTGCGTCATCGCCACGGAACCGCGCTGATCAACGCCGCCTGTGTGCCGCGTTCCGGGGTTGATGGGCAAGGGCGGACGCTGTTGCACCTTTCCTGGGCTGAATTCCAGGGTTCCCGTCTCGCTTTGCTCGCCCATCGCTGGTACACCCCCGATGCTGAGTTGATCCATCAGGAGCTGTTGCCGATGGATGCTCCGCTGCCGTGCTGATCTATCTCTGCAGCAGCAGCCATGGCTACGGCCATGCCGCCCGCGATGCTGCAGTGATGCAGCGCCTGCGCCGCCTACGTCCTGAGTGGACCTTGGTGATGAGCTCGGGTCTGCCCTCCCCTGTGCTGACGCTGCTGTTGGGCGATACAGCAATTCAGCAACGGATCTGTCAATGGGATGTGGGCATGGTGCAGGCCGATGCGCTTGGTGTGGATTGCGCCGCCACCCTCAGCGCCTTGGATCAGCTGGAGCAACGGCTGCCGCACCTGATCGAGGCTGAGATCAACTGGCTGGCGTCCCAGGGGCAGCCGGTTTTGATCGTCGGGGACATTCCTCCGGCCGCGGCCGCCTTGGCCCAGCGCCTCGATGCACCTTTGGTTTGGATGAGCAATTTCGGTTGGGATGACATTTATGGCCCCTTGGGGGCTGCCTTCCAACGCTGGGCTGACGCTGCCACTGAGTCCTACCGCTGCGGTGATCTGCTGCTGCGCTGTCCGTTTGATCTGGCGATGAATTGGGGGTTGCCTGAACGGAGGCTCGGTTTGGTCTGCGCCAGCCCGCGGTCCGTCCCGGCGGATCTTGAGGTTTTCCTTGATGCCCAGGACGCTCCCCTTGTGTTGGTGGGTTTTGGAGGCCTGGGCTTGTCCCTTTCGCGGGATCTGTTTCAGATCTGGCCCAACCACCATTTCCTGCTTCCGGCTTCAGCAGATGCCTTGCAAGCGCATAAGTTGGCGGCGCTCCCCAACCTCACGCTTCTGCCGGATGAGCTGCGTCCCGTTGATGTGCTCGGCCGTTGCTCCCGTTTTATTGGCAAGCCCGGTTTCAGCAGCTTCTGTGAGGCGATGGCCCAAGGGGTTGGGATGCACGTGGTGGAGCGCAGCGAATTCGCTGAAGCTTCGGCGTTGATGGCTGGTCTGCGTCGCCACGGTCAGCACCGTTGCCTCAGCCGTCAGGAGCTGGATGCTGGGGCATGGCAGCTGGACCAGCCGTTGATGGCGCCAAGTGACGCCCCTCTTTCTTCATCAGGGGCCTCAGAAGCCGCGCAAGCACTGGTGAACTGGGTGGAAGATCACTTGTAATTTTTGGTATTTATCAACACCTTTTTGAGCTGATTTGCTTCCACGTTGATGTCTTGGCCGATTACTTCACTGGCATATATACCTATTGCTTTAAACCTTTGGTTCGAGAAGGTGCATCCGGTGGATTTGTTTCCGCTTGAGCATTTCATCCGCTTCTGATCTGCTCTTCGCCCTTTCTCGGGCTTGTTCTTTGAACGCTCTTAATGGCTATCTCTACATTCCTCGGTCGTCAGACGCTCTCAGCGGCCGTGATCGTCGGAGTGTTGCCTGTTCTTATTTCCCCTCTGCCCGCTCAGGCGAGCCTGCTGCCCCCCTCCTCGCGGGCACAGTTAATTCATACCTCTGATATTCAGCCCAGCCGGGCAATTCCCTACGTGATCACGCCCGAACGTCGGGCGATGCTCAACACGATCCGCTTCGCTGAAGGCACCTGGAAAGGTGGCCTGGATGTGGGCTATCGAGTGATGTTCGGAGGTGGCTTGATGCCTTCCTTTGCCCGTCATCCCAACCGGGTGATCTACAGCTCCCGCTACGCCAGTGCAGCTGCCGGGGCCTACCAGTTCATGCCCTTCACCTGGAACCTGGTTCAGCGAAGCATTGGAGTGCGCGGTTTCGGGCCTGAAGCTCAGGACCAGGGTGCTTTGTTCCTGATTCAGCGGCGCAAAGCCCTGTCTCTGACCGATACCGGTGTTCTCAGCCCCGTTCTCGCCGCCATGCTGGCTCCCGAGTGGGCCTCATTCCCCACCCTTGCCGGTCGCAGCTACTACGGCCAGCCCGTCAAGAAATACGCGCGCCTTCGCTCGTTTTACGACGTGAATCTTGCTGAGTTGCGTCGACTGCGTGACGTCAAGCGACAAGCCTTGGTGGCGCCTCCGCCGGCTCTGTGCACCGGGTCGCGCATCGATTGCGCCACCCGGCTCTGAGAAGCCTCGAGAATTTTTAAGTCCCTCTGCCTTCGGCGTCGTTCTGCAGCTTTTGCCCGACGGTGGCCTGGGCAATCAGATAGGCAGCAATGCCCCCGGCGAGGAATCCAACCCCATTGCGCAGCAGGGGCATCACGTCTGAGGTGCGCGTCACCACGGGAGCGACGCCAAAGACGCCAAACAGCATCACCCACAGCGGTGAAAGCAGCAGCAACCAGGCCCAGGCGATGGTTTCGCCCTCCTTCCGGGGGTAGGCGGCAAAGCCAGCAATCAAGCCGCCAAAGATCGAGGTGGTCAGCGTCCACAGCCACTGTTCCTGGGGAAGACCAGGCACCACCTGACAGCCACCCCGGTCCAGACAGATCTCCACGGCATTGAGGGCATCCAGCACGGCTCCGTCTTCGCCGTGGTCTTTCACGTAGTACTGGTTGCCGTAGCGGGTCTGCAGCTCCACCCAGTAGGTGCGCGGCATCATCGCGAAGTAGGCATCGCCAACGTTGAAGTTCAGCAGGTTCCCGCCACGGGGGTCGGCCACCAGCAGCAGGCTGCTTTCATCCAGCCCCCAGAACTCGCGTATGGCCAGGCCTGGTGTGCGCTCGTACTGGGTTAACACCCGCATTTTCCAGCCGGTGCGTTCCTCCACATCCGCGAGAGATGCCTCCAGCTGAGCCCGTTGGGTGTCGCTGAACACCTTGGCGAGGTCGATCACCGGGGTGGGGTGATCCGGCAGCAGCTCTGGGTTGTCGTAGGCCTCAGCCGGGGTCACCAGAACACCCAGGCTGACCAGAGTCACGACGACAAGGCTCCACAGATGTCGGATGTGATGTGTTCCCATGGAACTGCTGCAGCGACCGGCATTCTCTCCAATGAAACCGATGGCTGCGTCCTCTCCTGACTGGTTGGCAACGCATCTGCATCAAGCAGGGGGTGCCGTTCCGTTTTCCCGGTTCATGGATCTGGCTCTGAATGAGCCGGAGCATGGTTATTACGGTTCAGGCCGCGCACGCATCGGCGCCCAGGGTGATTTCGTCACATCTCCCTCTATGGGCAGTGACTTTGCAGCCCTGCTGGCGCCCCAACTTCTGGCCTGGCTGGCTGCGGTTCCCCGGACGGATTCTGCTCAACGCCTGTCGATCGTGGAAATCGGCCCTGGTGAAGGTCATCTGGCCCTGGATCTCGTCGCTGCGTTGCGTGGTGCGGCTCCAGAGCTGCTGGGCCAGATCGAGTTGGTGTTGGTGGAGGCCAATCCCGGCATGCGGCGGCGACAACAGGCCCTGCTGCAAGAAGTGGATGATCTGCCGCTGCGTTGGTGTTCCCTGGACGAGTTGCGCCGCGATCCGGTTCATGGGGTCGTGATCGCCCATGAGTTGCTGGATGCCCTCCCGGTGGAGCGATTGATCTGGCGGGAGGGAGCCCTCCATCAGCAGTGGGTGGAGCTTGATCCAAACGGTGGCCTGCTCTCGACGCATCGCCCTTTACCGGATGGGTTGCACAAGGAGATCAAGCGTGTTTGCAGCCAAACCGGCATTCAGTTGCCGCCCCCCGATGCCGAAGAGGGGTGGACCACGGAGTGGAGTAGCGCACTGCCCGACTGGTTCGCTGCTGCTGCGGCTGCCGTGGATGCGGGCGTCCTGCTGGTGATTGATTACGCCCTGGAGGCCCAGCGTTATTACGCGGCCCGCCGCTCCGACGGCACCTTGATGGCTGTTTGTGCTCAGCAGGCGGGGCTGTCGCCCTTCGATCAGCCCGGCGAGCAGGACCTCACGGCACACCTCTGCATCGAGGTTGTGCATGAGGCGGCCCAGCGCAATGGCTGGCTGGTGGGTGATCAGGCCAAGCAGGGCGAAGCACTTCTCGCCTTGGGGCTTGCACAGCGTCTGTATGGGCTGCAGCAGCTGCCGGGCCAACACCTGGCGGAGGCCCTGCAACGCCGCGAAGCTCTGCTTCGGCTTGTGGACCCTGCGGGTTTGGGTGCGTTCCGCTGGCTCACCTATGGGCGCGGATTGCCTGGAGGCGGCTTCAGCCTTTCAGGCGCTCCAGGCAGTTCAGAATCTCGACGCGACTGACGTCATCGCGAATTTCAACGGATCCGATGCCGGTGGGCATCACGAAGCGCAGGCGACCGTCGCGCACCTTTTTATCGCCCTGCACGCTGTCGAGAACCGCATCTGCGGAGAGATCGGGCCAGGCGGTGGGTAGTCCGGCGCTTTCGATCAGCAGACGTTGCCGCTCGGCGGCGTCGCGACTCCAGCTTCCTCGCAGCACGGCGAGTTCGCCCACCGCCACCATGCCAATGGCGACTGCCTCACCATGCAGCCAGGTGCCATAGCCGCAGAGGGTCTCGACCACGTGGCCGAAGGTATGGCCATAGTTGAGGATCGCTCTTAAGCCACCTTCCTTTTCATCGGCGGCCACCACCCGGGCCTTGGCCGCGGCCGATCGCTGCAGGATCAAGCTCAGGCGTTCTGCTCCAAGTCCAGCGGGGGTGCTTGGGTCGACGCAGGCCTCCAGTTCTTCGAACAGCGAGGTGTCGCCGAGGATTCCATATTTGATCACCTCCGCCATGCCGGCTCGGAACTCGCGCTTGGGAAGGGTGTTCAGGGTGGAAGGATCGATCAGCACCAGGCGCGGCTGGTGAAAGGCGCCGATCAGGTTTTTGCCGCGGGGATGGTTGACCCCGGTCTTGCCACCGATGGACGCATCCACCATGGCCAGAAGCGTTGTGGGCACTTGTACCACCTGGATGCCGCGCAGCCAGGTGGCTGCTGCAAAACCCGTCATGTCCCCGACTACGCCGCCGCCGAGGGCTACCATCAAGGAGCTGCGTTCGAGCTTGGCGTTGTAGGCCGCATCGTGGATCTCAGCCACCGTGACGGGCGTCTTCTGGTGTTCGCCGGCGTCAATCACCAGCAGCTCAACGCTGAAACCTGCCTCCTTGAGGCTGCTCAGACAGGCATCGCCATAGGGGCTGGCGACATCCGGATTGCTGACCACCAGGACACGCCGACCAGCCTGCACACCGGCGTCCAGCATCTGCTGACCAAGTCTGGCCAGGCCGCCGGCTCCAATCACCACCTCGTACGGATTGCGCTCCAGCGCAACGCGGATGTGATGCAACGGGGTGATTGTGGTCATGAAACCGTTGGAACCCACCTACTCTCGCAACAGTGTCGCTGGTCCTGTGCGCGAGAGATCAGTGCGCAACTCCCTTTCGGCCTGGGCATTCCTGCTCCCGGCGGTGGTGCTGATCAGTTTGTCGGTGCTGGTGCCGGCCTTGATGGCCCTGGTGATGAGCTTCACCTCCACCGGGCTTGATGTCAGTGAACCCCTGCGTTTTGTGGGTTTGGCCAACCTGGAGCGCTTGCTGTCCGATCCGATGGCGCGGCAGGTGTTGGTCACCACCTTCTTTTATCTGATCGGTGTGGTGCCTCCCATCGTTTTCGGAGCGCTGGCGCTGTCGGTGTTGGTGAACCAGGGATTGCCCGGTCGTTCTTTGCTGCGGGGCGCTATCTACACCCCCGTATTGGTGTCGATCGTTGTTGCAGCGATCGCCTTTCGCTGGCTGTATGCCGAGAACGGACTGATCAATGGATGGTTGAGCGCTCTGCTCGGCGATGCCTTCAGCCCGATTGGTTTTCTCACCACGCCGCAGCTGGCCCTGCCTTCCGTGATGTTGGTGACCCTCTGGAAAGGTCTTGGTTATTACATGGTGATTTTTCTGGCGGGTCTGCAGGGCATTCCCCAGGAGCTCTATGAGGCAGCGGAGCTGGATGGCAGCGAGGGATGGAGAAAGCATCTCGACATCACTCTGCCCTTGATGAGTCCCTACGTGACCCTGGTCGCAGTGGTGTCGTCGATTGCGGCCACGAAGGTGTTCGAGGAGGTGTTTCTGATGACCCAGGGAGGTCCTGCAGATGCCACGCGAACCATCGTTTATTACGTGTACGACCAGGCCTTTGCTGAGTTGGAGATTAGCTACGCCTGCACCCTGGGCCTAGCGCTGTTTCTGTTGGTGTTGCTGTTCACCATGATTCGGTTGGTCTTTGCCGGCGATCGGCCGCTGATCTGACGCTGTCATCGACCCTGCAAAGTGGCAAGCTGCGGACATCAGCTCGGGCACGATGATCGGCGTTGTGGGAGGTGGTCAGCTGGCACGGATGCTTGTGCAGGCCGCTGCGCAACGTGAAGTTCCGATCGCCGTTCAAACGTCCAATGCAGCGGATCCCGCCGCTGGCTTGGCCTCGCGTCTCATTGCAGCGGATCCGAGGGATGTGGCTGGAACCCGGGAGCTGGTGGTGGGCTGTGATGGCATCACCTTCGAGAACGAGTGGGTCAACATCGATGCCCTTCTGCCGCTGGAGCAGCAGGGGGTTCGTTTCCGGCCGTCTTTGGCCGCGCTCTCGCCCCTGGTCGACAAACTCTCTCAACGTCAGCTCTTGGATGACCTAGCGATTCCCAGCCCGCCTTGGTGTCCGCTGAGCCTGATTTCGCCCGCTCAACCGGCACTTCCACAGGGCTGGACCTTCCCCGTGATGGCCAAAGCATCCCGCGGGGGATATGACGGCAAGGGCACGTTGGTTTTGCGCGACATCGATGCCCTGGCGCAGTTGTTGCGCGCCGTTCCGGCCGACGATTGGTTGCTGGAATCATGGGTGGACTACGAGCTGGAGTTGGCTCTGGTGGTCAGCCGTGATCAGCGCGGCCGGATCCGTCATTTCCCCTTAGTTCAGACCCACCAGCACCAGCAGGTTTGTGACTGGGTTCTGGCACCGGCACCGGTGGAACCCTCGGTAGCAGCCCTGGCCTACAACGTGGCGGCATCGCTGATGACGAAGCTTGGCTACGTGGGGGTGTTGGCTTTGGAGTTTTTCTACGGGCCAGCCGGCCTGCAGGTGAATGAGATTGCCCCACGCACTCACAATTCCGGGCATTTCTCGATCGAGGCGTGCACCAGCAGTCAGTTTGATCAGCAGCTCTGCATTGCAGCCGGGCTACCTGTGCCAGATCCCGAGCTCAATAGCCGCGGTGCCCTGATGGTCAACCTGCTCGGTCTCGATACGGAGCGCCATGCTCCTTTGGATCAGCGGCTTCAGGCTCTAGAGGACATGCCGGGGCTTCACCTGCACTGGTATGGCAAGTCACCGGAAACACTGGGGCGCAAGTTGGGGCACGTGACGCTGCTGCTCGAGAGCGACACGGTCTTGAATCGGCGCGATGAGGCCGAGTCAGCGCTTGCCGCCATTCGCCGGATCTGGCCGCTCGAAAGCGAGAGTCAGGACTAGGGTTGTAAGTGAACTGCTGTGTTGGTGACGGCCTTTTTCTAGTGTTCTGATCTGACTCTCTTTCGACTTGGGGAGACTGTCGTGACGGTGACGTAAACCGGCCATGCAGCCGGAAACGAAACCCCACTTTGTCGCCCCTTCTGGTTCTTCCAGGTCGACCACTGGGGCTCGCACGGCATGGTGGTTCACCCTCTTCAAATCATTGCTTGGTCGATGCCTGGCTCTGACATAAGCATCAGCAAATCAATTTGCTTGGGTGTTGCTCTGGATACGTCCAAAATTTGAACTTTCCAGGTTAGTATTCAAATTCTTTTCGGTTCTTACCTGGAAGAAATTTAACTTCGGTTAATGGGCTAAACTCCTCATCAACCAAGACTCGATCACAAAAAATATAAGGAAGAATGAACCAATGCCGATCACTAGGATTTTGCCGTTCATTCTGAAAATTTTGCTTTGCAGAATTTTAGATTCGTTTTGTCCGGATTGGGGTAGATCGGATTTGTGGTGCTAGTTCTTGGAGTGGTTGAACTCTTGAAGCGCGTATTGGGCGAGGCATTTGTTTTTATTAGTGTCGCTCAGCGCAATGGTTGTCACGCTTGGATTCCAGTTTCGGCGATTGATCAATTCATTGAATTCGGTCAAAGCGTCTTCGAGATCGTCGAAGCTTCCTATGATCTCCGTTGTTAGTTGCCCTTCTTTGACGGTAATTTCCAGGGGCATCGTTCGGTCGCTTGAGCGAACAAAGGCTACCGCTCAACCGTTGTGTAGTCGATGATGCTTACTACTGTGTGAACAAAGCTTGTCAGTGCTTTGGTTGTCTTTAGCTTTGGGTCCCTTGCTGTATCGCGATGCGTGATCCTCGCCTGGATGAGCTAATTCAAATGGAAACCTGGGATTGGTGGAAAGCTCAAGTTTTTTATTTGCGTGAAAAGAAAGATTATGCTGATGCGGAGGCTCTTTTTATGGAATTCAAGATTCCTCCATCTGACGCCAGTAATTGATGTCGTTGTTGTTGATCATTGTGAACTGAGTTTTAGTGGATTTATTGTTGTTTAGGCTCGTTTTTTGTCGCTTGATATTTCAACGTTCAATATTTGGCTTCGTTGCTCTCACCTTTTTTCGGGCTACTAGCAGGCGGATTGCTTGTTGATTTTTCGGCACCCCGCCGTTGACGCTGCCTTCTTTCTGCCGGATGACGCTGAAGTCGCATGCCGGGCCATCCTTCCCCAATGTTTCCGACGATCCGACTGGGCTGATCTCTGTGCCAGTGAACTCAGCGTTGCTGTTGGTCATCCTGAGGCTTGTCGTGATGCAGGATTCCAGTAAGGCCAATCCCCTCAGGGGCGGTGATGCAGAACCGCCTGTTCCAGGTCGGGCCGACTCATCGATGTCACCACAAAGACCTCTTGGACTGAAGTGCCTTTGCGAGCCACCAGCTTGTAACCCCCATGGATCGGTGTGGACACTCGCAGGCGTAGTTCGGGACTGCGGCCACGCACGCGGCTGATCACGGCAGGGGTGATCGTCTGGATACTCGTTTCATGGGACAAGGCCTTAAGCCACGGGATTAAGCCATCCACGTAGGTGCTGTGGGTGATAACTACCCGGCCCAAAGCTGAACGAAAACCCGAGAACTGGTGAAAGTTAGCGACTTTGGCTATGCCAGAGAGAGCGCTCTGGGGCTGTGATGCTGAAATCAGTTGACGCTCTCCACCACGCGATCAGCGGACCGCTGGAGGATGCATGTGGACCCCATGCCCGCATGCTTACCGCTGAGGTGCACGGAACGGAGGTTCGCGGCCTGGCCTTGTGCCCTGGCCGCGTTGTGCGTTTCGTGATGGACGAGCAGCTGCAGCGTCTGCAGGTGGCTGATCTGCTGCGACTCACCAAAGCAAGCCGTAAGCCGGCGGCCTGACTTAGCAGCGTTCCAGAGGGGCCATTGTTAACCCTTCGGCCTGGAGCTGCTGGTGATACAGCTCGGCCTGCTCCAGGGGCCCGCACCAGACTTCAGCCGAACCCTGCCCATCAATTTTGTTGGCGAGGTTCCAGGCGTTGTCTTCGCTCATTCCGGGAATGATCTTGCGAAGGCAATCGACCACGTGCTGGAACGTGTTCTCGTCGTCGTCCAAAACGATCACGCGAGCCTGGGGGTAACGCTGAGTAGTTTCCTGACGCTCCAGTACTGCTGATGAACCGGGGCTTGAGCTGGTCATGACAGTTGCCTCCGGACGGACGAAAAGGTGCCGAATCCTAGGTAGGATCTCAACATTCAAGCGGTCAAGCGCATGTTGTTCACTCTGGGTTGGGCGTCCTTGGCCGCCATGTTCAGTTTCTCCATCGCCATGGTGGTCTGGGGACGCAACGGTGACGGCACCCTGAATTTCTGATCGAATCTGTGCTTCAAGACGCACCACTTCTCACCCAGGCCCTGGCGGTCACGGCAGCAGTGCTTCTCGTCTTCGTCAGCGTTGCAGTGATTTATCTCTCAACGATCGAATGGAGAGACCGTCGACGCCGTTAAGGTTCAGATAAATCCTCCCTTTGATTGCGTCTACCCGACGCGAACTTCAAAATCATCTCTGCACAACCCTTCTTCTGGGGTTGTGCTTTTTTTTGCCCGCCCTGCGTTTCGGCACGTCCAGCCTGTTGACGCCTTCTCTGAATCGCCGTGGAACAGCAGAACTGTTTGAGCTCAGTCGGCGGGCTCGCTTGGTTCAGAGTTTTGAGGCTGATGCCTCCAGGTCGGTGCCGAAGGTCTGGCAGAAGAGGCTGGGTCCTTCTGCAGCCCCTGATCGCTGGGTCCGGCATTGCCGCGGGATCTGGTGGCTGATCTGGTGGAGGACGGGGACCCCCTTCTGGCTCATCGGTCCGCTTCGAATTCGTCTTCCCTGGATCTGCTGTTCGCTGAAGCATTACATCGAAGCAGTTTTGATCAACTCCAATCGCTTCAGCGAAGGCAGCCTTCGGCCTTGGAGCAGAGCTGCTTGCAGCGGTTGACCAGCGGAACAGCCGTTTTGTGGCAACCGTCAGGTCTGGCCTCGATCAGTGGTCCCCTTTTTCCTGCCTTGGCGAGCGTGTCCCATAGCAGTTTGCGTGTTGCTCTGCAGGGCGACCGTCTGATGGCTGAAGGACCGGTAGCGTCCAGCCCCTTTGCGTCTATGCAGGCTGGCCAGGCGAAAGATCAAACCAATTTCGTCCGCTTTGATCCAGCGTCGGCCGATGTGGAGCTCAACAGTGTTGCTCTGCAGCCTTTGCTGGGATCCGTTTTCAACAATCCACTGATCGCAGAACAACTCAACAGCAGCTACAGACTTCCGCAGGAGTTGCGTGATGTTTTGCTCGCCGCGCCTGTCGTTGTGCGGGTGGACGCGCTCGAGGCTGGCCGCTTCCAGGCCTCTATTCAAGCCAGGTTGATGATTGCTGCTGATCAAATCGACTGGATCAAGCGAAGTCTTGATGCCATTGCGACTGCCTTGTCGAAGCACGTTTCTATTGGAGCAACGCCCCCTGTTGTCTCCGGATGGTCGACCCTCAAACCGTGTCGCCGAAGTTCGGCTCGATTCCGAGGGGAACCCCCAAGGTGGATGGTCGCTGACCTCTGGAACGCAGGATCGGGTGGAGCTGCTGCTTGCTTTGGGGGACGTCCGGACCATCGGCCCCTCACCGATGAAAAGGGTGGGAAAACAGCGACTTCGCCTTCGAGGGAGACAGGATCAATTGGTTCGGCTGGGTTGGCTTGGTCCGGGCTGGCCTGGGTGATTGGCAACGCATCTCCACTCGACCTTCAGATGACAGCACTGCCGATGCAGAAACAGACCGGACGGCTTCGCCTTCAGTTGGAGGTGCCTTGAGCCTGCTCTGCCAAACGGCGCTCCTTCTTGCGCTTTTCAGCGGCGATCGTTTCATTCACCAGTTCAACGGCCTGATCCATCCGTTCGCTATTGGAGCTAAACAGCGTTAAATCTTTCTCGACGCGATCGCTGGGCAAACCCAGGCTTTCGGCGAGTTCCTTGCTCTGATTGAGGATGGCCTCAGTTTCCGAGCCACTGGCATCCGCGGCGGCCGCCTTGAGAAGGTTCATCAGTCCCACGGCCATCAAACGTGAGTAGTGGCTGCCATCTTTGAGACTGTGGGACGACAGCCAACTCTTCAGGCTTTCGAGATCCTTGCCTTTGGCTTGTTCGACCAGCGAAGCGTTGCTCTTGCGCAGCTTTGCTGCATCGAAGCCATTGCTGCTGCAGAGGGCACTGAACAGTGCGTCTGTCTGTGCTTCTGGCCGGTAGCCCTTGGTGAAGGTGTCAAACACGCTGCAAAGCCCGACGCTGAAGAGTTCGTTGGCTTCGAATCGACTTTGATGGCTCAGCAAATGCAGCTCCACCAGCAGCTCGTCAGCAAGGCGGCGGTACAGCGGCGCAATGACGTGGGGGAAAGCCTGATGAAACGCTCGTTTGCTGTCGGCGATGGTCTGACTTGCGGCCAACGTGCAGTCCCAGAATGAATGGCTGAAACCCTAGCGCCGCAGACATCGCCGTTAGGATTACTTGACCCCGCTCATGCTCAGATGATCCCCATTGTGATTGAGGAGTCCGGCCGGGGAGAAAGGGCCTTTGACATTTATTCCCGGCTTCTGCGCGAGCGAATCATCTTCCTTGGTGAGGCTGTTACCAGTGACTCTGCCAACCGGATCGTGGCCCAGATGTTGTTCCTCGAAGCTGAGGATCCCGAGAAAGATATCTACCTCTACATCAACTCGCCCGGCGGTTCGGTCTACGACGGCCTCGGCATCTTCGACACGATGCAGCACATCAAACCGGATGTGCACACGGTGTGTGTAGGTCTGGCCGCGAGCATGGGTGCCTTCCTTCTTTGCGCCGGCACCAAGGGAAAGCGCAGCAGCCTGCAGCACTCCCGGATCATGATTCACCAGCCTTTGGGCGGTGCCCAGGGGCAAGCCAGTGATATCCGCATTCAGGCGGATGAAATCCTCTTCTTGAAGGATCGCCTCAACAAGGAGCTGGCTGATCGGACCGGGCAACCTCTGGATCGCATCCAACAGGATACTGACCGTGACTTCTTCATGTCACCTACCGAAGCAGTGAACTATGGGTTGATTGATTCGGTGATCGACAAGCGTCCCGTTCAGGCTGTCGCTTGAAGAAGCGGGAAGCTAAAAACATCCGCCCCAGCAAGATCTGTCCAGTCTGCGATCGTCCGTTTGAGTGGCGTAAAGCTTGGAGAAATTGCTGGGATGATGTTATCTATTGCTCCGAACGTTGCCGTCGACGAAAGAGTAAATCCAATCCATAAAAAAGCCCCCGCCTGAATAAGACGGGGGCTTTTTGTTGCTGAACTGAAGATCAGTCCAGGGTGACGACTGTGCGGTCTTTTTCAGGAACAGCGGTGAATTCAGCCACAACGGCCTTGAACTCATCACCATTCATGGTTTCTTTCTCGATCAACAATTCAACCAGGCGATCCATAGCTTCGCGATTGGCGGCCACGATCTCCACAGTTTCGTCGTAACAACGTTTCACCATATTGCGCACTTGGATATCGATTTGTTGGGAGATCGATTCCGACACTTCACTGCGGGACATCAAGTCGCGACCCAGGAACACTTCCTGGCTTCCGCCTTCGAGAGCAACAGGGCCGAGATCACTCATGCCGAGCCGAGTAACCATGTTTCGTGCCATCGAAGCAACTTGCTGGATGTCGCCACCGGCTCCGGTGGTGACTTCCTGATGACCGAACACAACATCTTCTGCGGCACGTCCACCGAGTGCTCCCATGATGCGCGCTTTGAGCTGGGCGCGGGTTACCAGAGTCTGCTCTTCGTCGGGGGAGAACCAAGTAAGGCCTTGGGCCTGACCACGAGGAACCAAGGTGACCTTCTGAACAGGATCGTGGTCCTTAACAAGGGTCCCGATCAGGGCATGACCCACTTCGTGGTACGCGATTAAACGCTTGCTGCGCCCGTCGGTGAGAGGACGGCCTTCCATGCCGGCAATGATGCGATCGACAGCGTCATCGATCTCGCTCAGACCAATTGCTTCCTTGCGGCGACGAGCGGTGAGGATGGCCGCCTCGTTCATCAGGTTGGCCAGATCAGCACCAGTGAAGCCAGGGGTGCGGCGGGCGATGCTTTCGAGGGACAGCTCGTCTTCGAGCTTCTTGTTGCGGCAGTGCACATCCAGGATGGCGAGGCGGCCCTTGATGTCTGGGGCATCCACGGTGACCTGACGGTCGAAACGACCGGGACGCATCAGGGCTGAGTCCAGAACGTCAGGCCGGTTAGTAGCGGCAATGATGATGATGCCGCTGTTGCCCTCGAAGCCATCCATCTCCGTTAGGAGCTGGTTCAGCGTCTGTTCGCGTTCGTCGTTGCCTCCACCGATGCCGGCACCACGCTGGCGGCCAACGGCATCAATTTCGTCGATGAAGATCAGACAGGGGCTGTTCTCTTTGGCCTTTTTGAACAGGTCGCGGACGCGACTGGCACCCACGCCAACGAACATCTCGACGAACTCAGAGCCAGATAGGGAGAAGAAGGGAACGCCCGCTTCACCTGCAATGGCCTTGGCAAGAAGAGTTTTTCCGGTTCCGGGAGGACCAACCAGCAGGAGGCCGCGGGGAATCTGAGCACCCACGGAGGTGAACCGCTCGGGCTGCTTCAGGAAGGTGACCACTTCCTGCAATTCCTGCTTGGCTTCAGTGACACCAGCCACGTCATCAAACATGACGCCGGTTTCCGCTTCCATCATGAAGCGAGCTTTGCTTTTGCCGAATTGCATGGCCTGACCAGGACCGCCAGGCATGTTGCTGTTGCGGCGCGCCAGGAAGATCAAGGCACCGATCAGCAGCAGCGGGAACGCCAGATTGCCCAGCACGCCGAGGGCTGGAGGCGCTGTGCGGGGGGGATGAATATCAAAGCTGATGCCTTCAGTCTTCAGGGTATTGATCAGCTCAGGGGCGAGACCGGGCAGATCAACACGCAGCCGCTGAACACGGTTGTCGAGATCAGGATCGACGGCTTCGATCACGGCGTTGCGGCCACCGTCGTAAATATCAACGGCTGTGACGCGACCGGCTTCGACATAGTCAAGGAAGCGTCCATAGCTCATGCGGGCCACCGCAGCATTGCGGGGGGCGACGGTGGTGCCATTGCTGTCTTGGCTGAGGCCATTCATGCCTCCGTTGCTCACCACCTGCCAGCCGATCAGCAACACGACGCCGATTGGCAACAGCCAGAGGGCAAGAAGGCGCCAGCGCTGATTCATGAGCTGAGGAAATTCGTGAACTAGTGTAAAGGAGTCGGTCTGATTTCTGAGGCCTTGATCAAAGGCTTCTCAGGGCAACAATTGGGTCAAGTCTTGCTGCTCGACGGGCGGGTACGACACCGAAGAACAGTCCGATCGATCCCGAGAGTCCAACGGTGACCATCACCGTCGTGGCGCCGATCGCTGCCGGGAGAGGCGTGACCGCCGCCACGAGGCTGACGGTTCCAAGCCCCACCAACGTGCCGATGGCGCCGCCCAGGCTGGCAAGCACCAGGGATTCCACAAGAAATTGCTGCAGTACATCAGTGCTGCGAGCCCCCAGTGCTTTGCGCAGGCCGATCTCTTCGGTTCGTTCGCTGACGGACACCAGCATGATGTTCATGATCCCGATGCCGCCCACTAGCAGGGAGATCCCTCCGATGGCTCCGAGCATCAAGGTGAGTCCTCCGGTGATGGTGCCCACGATGGTGAGGGCATCCTTCTGGGACCGCACCGCGAAATCGTCATCCCGGAGAATTCGGTGCCGCTGCCTAAGCAGGTTGCTGACCTGAAAGCTCGCTGCATTGGTGCTCTGCTCATCCTTTGCTTCAACACTGATGAAGGTGAGGCTGACGCCGTAAATCGGATCCCTTCCGGTGATCCGATTCACCATCGTTGAGAGCGGGATGTAGGCGTTTTCGTCCTGGTTGCTGCCGAATACGGCCCCTTTGGGGGCCATCACACCAACCACCTCGAAGCCTTGATTGCCGATGCGTACTTGCCGGCCAATCGCTGGGCCAGTGGGAAACAACTTGGTGCGCAGATCAGAGCCGAGCACAGCAATGGCCCGTGCACCGGCTTCGTCCTGGGCGCTGATGAAACGGCCTTTGGCCACTTCAAAGCTGCGCACCGGAACGAACTCAGGTGTCACGCCATAGACGGCGCTGGTGGAACTACGTGCACCCGCTTGCACCACCTGGTTGCTGTTGATCTGAGGGGCGACGCGCTTGACGCTGGGAACCTGGGTGGCGATCGCTTCGGCGTCCTCCAGCACGAGGGTCTTGGGTCGCGTTGCTCCCTGGCGACGGGTGTTGTTGTTGCCCGGAACCACGAACAGCACGTTGGCGCCAAGGTTGGTCAGCTGCTCCTCCGCCAACCCCTGAGCACCACGACCAACTCCGACCAGGGTGATCACAGAAGCGTTGCCGATCACGATGCCCACCATCGTCAGCAGGCTGCGCAGGCGGTTGCTTCGCAAGGTGGACAGTGCCATCCGCACCGTTTCCGTTGCGGGCATGCGCCGGTTCATGGTCTGGCTTCGTTCAGATCAGTGTCGCCGCAGCTTCGTTGCCGACGATGCTCACCTTGACCAGATCTGTGGATCCGGAAACGCCGGTATGGGTGCCTGCGGACTGAACCACGAGATCACCCTCCTTGAGCAGATTGAGCTCCTTGGCCTTGACCATCGCTGCCTGGAAGGTCTGAGTGGTGCGTTCGCCCTGAGGAATCACCAGCGGTGTAACGCCCCACACCAGCTGAAGACGGCAGGCAACGGTGCGATCAGGAGTGATGGCAAGGATGGGTGCCGCAGGCCGGAACTTGCTGACGTTGCGAGCCGTGGCCCCACTTTTGGTGAGAGGAAGAATCGCGGAGGCATTGAGCTGGCTAGCGATGGTGCTGACCGCTCCGCTCAAGGCGTTGGGAATGGTGCTTGGCAGGTGGCTGTCGATCGAGCGTTGGGGGTAGTCCCTTTCGATCCGTTGAGCAATGGTGGCCATCGTTTGAACGGCTTCCACGGGGAAATCCCCCACCGCGGTCTCGTTGGAGAGCATCACGGCGTCGGTGCCATCAAGGATGGCGTTTGCCACGTCGCTGACTTCGGCTCGGGTCGGCCGGGGGCTAGAGGCCATGGAATCCAACATCTGGGTGGCCGTGATGATGGGGATGCCAAGGCTATTTGCCTTGCTGATCAGTTCCTTCTGCAGCAGCGGAACTTCCTCAGCTGGCATCTCCACCCCAAGGTCACCGCGAGCCACCATCACACCGTCGCAGAGCGGAAGGATCGAATCGATCTGATCGATGGCCTCAAATTTTTCGATCTTCGCCACCACAGGGGTCTCATGGCCCTGCTCACGGATCAGTCCGCGAATCTCTTCCATATCGGAGGGATTGCGCACGAAGCTGAGGGCCACCCAATCCACCCCCTGGCTGAGGCCAAAGGCCAAGTCGGTCTTGTCCTTGTCCGTTAAGGCACGAACGGAAAGCTGAACGTCCGGAAAGTTGACGCCTTTGTTGTTGGAAAGAACACCGCCCACGGTCACGGTGCAGTGCAAGGTCTGCTGCGCCTTGTCGACGGTATCGACCCTCATCTCAACGCGGCCGTCGTCGAGCAGGATTCGGCTCCCAGCAGTGACTTCGTCGGCCAGCTTGTCGTAGGTGACTGTTGCGATCGTCTTGTCGCAGCTCACTTGCCGTGAGGTGAGCGTGAAGGGATCGCCGTTGGCCAGGGTGATCGGCCCTTCCGCAAACCTCCCGAGTCGGATCTTCGGGCCCTGAAGGTCTTGGAGGATGCCGATGGTCTGACCCAATTCCTCAGACACCTGACGAATCGTGGTGATGCGTGCGGCGTGTTCGCTGTGGTCCCCGTGGGAAAAGTTAAGCCGGAACGTGGTGGCACCAGCATTGACCAGCTCCTTGATCCGCTCCGGACTCTCCGTGGCAGGGCCGATGGTGGCCACGATCTTGGTGCGTCGGTTCAGGTCGAACTGGCCCATATCGCGGCTGAAAATCCCTGCGGAAACTACCATCCGGGCGTTTCCCTACCGGCCCCATGGAGATGAATTCCTATCAGGACGCCGCCCGAAAGACGGCTGCCTACCCGGATGTGGGCCGTAATCTCATTTATCCGACCCTTGGTTTGACCGGTGAAGCCGGCGAGGTGGCCGACAAGGTGAAAAAGGTGATTCGGGATCGTAAGGGTGTATTTGATGCAGACACCCGCGAAGCAATCAAGTTGGAGCTGGGAGATGTGCTCTGGTACGTGGCTCAGCTGGCCAGCGAACTGGGTTATGAAATGGATGAGGTGGCTGAAGCCAACCTGCAGAAACTGTCGAGCCGGGCTGCCCGTGGGCGCATCGGCGGCAGCGGTGACCAACGTTGATCTCCTAATGCTCCAAAGACTCCTTGCCTTGTTGTGCAGCCTGCCTCTGCTGCTTGGACTGGCACTCCCTTGTGATGCCGCTGAACTTCAACTCAGTGAGGTTCGCCTGGATCCCTGCGGAGAGCTAGATGCTGGCAATCAACCGGAACTGAGCCGGCCGGTGGGTGCCAGCTGTTATGTGCTGACGGGAGACGTTGAGAACCGCGGCAAAAACAGCGTCATCGATACCGATGTGTACGCACGGATCCTGGATGCCAGTGGTGAACCCGTTCTTCCAAACAGAACCCGGGTGGGATCGATCGGGGATGTGAACCCCGGTCACTCCCCATTCGCTCTGCGAATCTCAGTGCCTGCCGGAACCCCCGGCCCGTTTGTGATTAAAAATCCTCGGGCACGTGGATTCAATTCCCCGGTCCGAACCCGCGTTGATGCCGACGAGGATGATTTGCTGCCGTTGGAACGCGGCATCAATCAGCAGTGATCACCAAGTGGAGCCAGACATGTAAAAGGCGCTGATCGACCGCCCCACCAGGCTCTGCAACAGATTTAGGGCCAGGAAGGCCAGGATGGCGGAGAGATCAATGCCCCCAAGCGGTGGGATCAAGCCTCTGAACGCGTTGAGGTAGGGGTCGGTGATCGCACTCACGCTGCTCAGCACCGGATTGCCCCAGTCCAGATTCGGGAACCAGCTCAGCAGAACTCGAACGATCAGCACCAATGAGTAGATCTGCAGGGTCTGGGACAGCACCTGCAGCAGGGTGACGGGTAGAGATTCCATGACGTGGGCTGATCTGCTTCGACTTTATGCAGCTTCCGTCAGATCGGTTGCCCCGAGATCAGGAAGTACGGAGAAGGTGCGATGGAATTTTTCGGTGAGGGTGAGCCAGTAGGACCGCCCCTCGCTCTGTCGACGCCGTTCGATGAATTCCTGCGTCAGCAGTTCCTTGATGTGGTCGTAGGCCCCCGAGCCCCGCAGATCCACAAGATCCGATTGAAGAATCCGCTTCTTCAGGGCAATGGTGGCAAGGGTTCGCAAGGTTGCCGTGGAGAGATTCACCGGCAGCAGGTCTTTGACCAGATCGCCCATGCCCGGCCTGAGTTGCAGCCCGTAGCGACCGCTCTGTTCAACGACCTCAAGGGCACTGTCCCGCTGGGCGTAAGAGGCCGTCAGGGCTACGAGGGCTTCTTCCACGGAGCGGCGGTCTGAGTCGGCCAGCTCGGCCAGTTCGCCGACGCTGACGGGCCGACCTTTGAGATAGAGAATCGCCTCGAGCCGCGTGGGCAGGGATGCAGACGTCATCACAACCCCTCTAGAGCGCTCAAGTTACCGCCCTGAAACTCAGAGGAACAGGCCATACGCAGGGTTCTTTGTTTCATCCCAGTGGCGATACCCCAGGGCATTGAGGAATTCGGTCCAGCCCTCCTTCTCCTGCTCCGGTACCAGCACCCCCACAACGATGCGCCCCACGTCCGCGCCGTGGTTTCTGTAATGGAAGATGCTGATGCTCCAGCCGGGGTGCAGAGCATCCACGAAGCTCATCAAGGCACCCGGTCGTTCCGGGAATTCGAAGCGATACAGCAGCTCCTTGCATTCACCTGCACAGGCTGTGCGCGCTGAGGACGGCAGACGACCCCCCACCATGTGGCGCAGGTGGACCTTGGCAAATTCGTTCCCGCTCAGATCGAGGCAGGGGAAGCCCCCATCTTCCAGTTGGTTCAGCAGTGAGGCACGGTCGCTTTCATCTTTTACCTGCACACCGATGAAGATCTGTGCCGTGGCGCCATCGGTCATGCGGTAGCTGAATTCCGTGAGGCTGCGCTCCCGCAGCAGTTCGCAAAGCCGCCTCAGGCTGCCGGGTGATTCGGGAATTTCCACTGCCAACATCGCTTCTCGCTCTTCACCGAGCTCAGCCCGTTCGGCGATGAAGCGCAGGCGGTCGAAATTCATGTTCGCCCCGCAGGCCACCGCCACGAGATTGCGCCCCGCCAGGTGCCGATCGGCCACGTCCTGCTTGAGCCCAGCCACCGCCAGAGCACCGGCTGGCTCCAGGATTGAACGGGTGTCCTCAAAGACGTCCTTGATCGCGGCACAGATGGCATCGGTGTTGACCCGAACCATCCGATCGACGAATTGCTGAGCCAGCTCAAAAGTGTGTTGGCCCACCTTTCTGACCGCGACGCCATCTGCAAACAGACCCACCTGTTCCAGTTCCACACGCTGGCCTTGCTCGAGGGAGCGACTCAGGGCATCGGCATCGACCGGCTCCACGCCGATCACCTCCGTTTCCGGCCAGAGCCGTTTGACGTAGGCAGCGATTCCTGCGATCAGGCCACCACCGCCCACAGCTACATAGATAGCGTTGGGTGGTTGCTCGGCCTGGCGCATGATCTCCATGCCGATCGTCCCCTGACCTGCGATCACCTCTGGATCGTCAAAGGGGTGGATGAAGGTGAGCCCCTCGGCCTTGCAGCGTCGCTGTGCTTCAGCGGAGCACTCGTCGTAGGTCTCGCCATGGAGGACCACGTCACCGCCCAGGGCCCGTACGGCGCGCACTTTCACCTCTGGGGTGGTGCTCGGCATCACGATCACGGCCCGACAGCCGAGTCGCTTGGCACTTAAGGCGACGCCCTGGGCATGGTTGCCGGCGCTGGAGGCAATCACACCGCGTTTCAGTTCGTCGGCACTGAGCTGCGCCATTCGGTTGTAGGCGCCGCGCAGCTTGAACGAGAACACCGGCTGGAGATCCTCACGCTTCAGCCAGACCGCGTTGTTCAGCCGGCGGCTCAGATTGGGGGCGTGATCCAAGGGGGTTTCCCGCGCCACGTCGTAAACGCGGGCGCGCAGGATCCGCTGCAGGTAGTCGGTCATCCCATCATTCTTCCAAGGATTCGATCCAGACATGATCCGGGTCGTTTCCCGTAGATTGAATGTATTGAAGTTGGCAGTGCATGCATCTCGGAGATCTGAAGCATCCGAATGAACTGCACGGACTCAGCCCGGCTCAGCTCGAGGATGTGGCTCGGCAGATTCGCGAGCGGCATCTGCAGGTGGTGTCCACCAGTGGCGGTCACCTGGGTCCTGGTCTTGGCGTTGTAGAGCTGACCCTGGCGCTGTACCAGACGCTCGACCTCGACCATGACCGTGTGGTCTGGGATGTGGGCCATCAGGCCTACCCCCACAAATTGATCACCGGCCGGTTCAACGACTTCGATTCCTTGCGCCAGCAGCATGGGGTCGCGGGTTACCTCAAGCGCTCGGAGAGCGACTTCGATCACTTCGGAGCTGGCCACGCCAGCACGTCCATCTCCGCGGCGCTGGGTATGGCCATGGCGCGAGACAACCGGGGTGAGTCGTTCAAATGCGTTGCCGTTATTGGTGATGGAGCCCTCACAGGCGGCATGGCTCTGGAGGCCATCAACCACGCCGGACACCTTCCCAGTACACCACTTCTGGTGGTGCTGAACGACAACGACATGTCGATCTCTCCGCCTGTGGGTGCGCTGTCGAATGTGTTGAACCGAGCGCGGCTTAGTCCACCGATGCAGTTCCTCTCAGGCAGTGTTGAGGAAAGCGTTCGGCACCTGCCCTTCATGGGTGGTGAGATCCCTGCGGAACTCAACCGCCTCAAGGGGAGCATGCGTCGCCTAGCAGTTCCCAAGGTGGGTGCTGTCTTCGAGGAACTGGGCTTCACCTACATGGGGCCAATCGATGGCCATGACATCGGTGAAATGGTGCGCACCTTCCAGGCGGCCCATCGTGAGGGCGGCCCTGTGTTGGTGCATGTGGTCACCAAAAAGGGCAAGGGCTACCCCTACGCCGAGGCCGATCAGGTTGGCTATCACGCCCAATCGGCCTTTGATCTCGGCACCGGTAAGGCGATTCCGTCGTCGAAACCGAAGCCACCCAGCTACAGCAAGGTGTTTGGGCAGACCCTTGTCAAGCTCTGTGAGCAGAACAGCCGCGTGATCGGCATCACCGCGGCTATGGCCACCGGTACCGGTCTCGATCTGCTGCAGAAGGCTGTCCCGGATCAGTACGTGGACGTCGGCATTGCTGAGCAACATGCCGTCACCCTGGCGGCTGGCATGGCCTGCGAGGGGTTGCGCCCCGTCGTCGCCATCTACAGCACCTTCCTGCAGCGCGCCTACGACCAGTTGATCCACGACGTGGGCATCCAGAAGCTGCCGGTCACCTTCGTGCTGGATCGTGCCGGAATCGTCGGCGCTGACGGCCCGACTCACCAGGGTCAATACGACATCAGCTACATGCGTGCCATTCCCAACTTCACAGTGATGGCGCCAAAAGATGAGGCTGAGCTTCAGCAGATGCTGGTGACCTGCCTGCATCACGACGGGCCCACGGCGCTGCGGATTCCCCGTGGCTCCGGTGAAGGCGTCCCGTTGATGGAGGAAGGTTGGGAATCACTGCCGATCGGCCGTGGTGAACTGCTGCGGGAAGGCAACGATCTGATGATCGTGGCCTACGGCTCGATGGTGGCTCCGGCGCTAGCCACAGCAACGCTGTTGGAGGAAGCCGGGCTCTCCACCACTGTGATCAACGCCCGCTTCCTGCGGCCCCTGGATCAGGCGTTGATTCATCCCCTGGCGCGACGCATCCCCCGCTTGGTCACCATGGAAGAGGGGGCGCTCCCCGGTGGCTTTGGTGCAGCGGTTCTTGAGTCGTTGATCGATCAGGACATCAACGTGTCGATGCTGCGCATCGGCATCCCCGATCAGATGGTCGATCACGCAACGCCGCAGCAGAGCAAGGAGACTCTCGGCCTGACTCCTGCGCAGATGGCTGAACGCATCCTTGAGCGCTTCAGCAAAACCTCTGGTGATCTGCCCTCCAGCGCTTCGATCAAGGCCCTCCAGGCCTAAGGCTGAGGAATCAGTGTCGGTTCTGATCGTTGGCGCGGGGCCGTCCGGTGCTCGTCTGGCGATTCAACTGGCGCGGGCGGGAGTTGAGGTCACCCTGGTGGATCGCTTGGCCGATCCCAATCGCAATGCCTACTCCAGTGGTGCTCTGCCATTGGACGCTGTTCGTCGGCTTGGTCTGCCGGATGAAGCCATTGCCGCCACCTGGCAGGGCTGGCAACTGCACGATCCCTCCGGTCTCGTTCATCAGTGGTGGTCTGCCAGCGATCTGGGGGTGGTGCTCGACTTCGGTCGGCTTCGGTCCTGGCTCTGGGAGCAGGCGCGCTGCCATGGGGTGGAGTTGATTTCGGACTGCCGGGCTTCGCTGAGCTCTTTGACGGCCGAAGGGGCCAGCGTCCGGTTGCAGATGCGCGATGGGCAGACGACATTGCGCTCAGCTCGTTGGCTGATTGATGCCACGGGTGCACGCCGAGATCTGCTGCAGCAGGCCGGCCTCAGGCCCAATCCGGAGGACCCGCTGCTGCAGGGCATTGGCGTTGAGTGGTTGCTCCAAGCCGACGACCGTCAGGCTGCGGCCTGGCGGGATCGGATCAGTTTCTTCCTGGGCACCGCCTGGATCCCCCATGGATATGCCTGGATCTTCCCCATGCAAGGGCAACGGTTGAAGGTGGGCGTCTGTCACCTTCCACCGGCGGATCGATCGACTCCCGGCAGCTTGGCTGGGCCCCTTAAGCGCTTGATTCATCGCTGCGGCTTGAGCTCCTGCCCGGTGCTGGATCGCCATGGCGGTCCTTTGTCCAGCAGCATTTCCCGCACCGAACCATTGGTGGCCGGGGCGCTGCTGGCGGTGGGGGATGCGGCCAGTTCCGCCAATCTGCTTGGGGGAGAAGGGATCCGCCATGCCATGGATGGCGCTGATCAACTGGCCGATCTGTTGATCGCTGAAGGGATTTGGGGAGATTCTTCGACGATGGCCCGTCGCTACCAACATCAGCTCAAGGCCCAGCGGAGTTGGCGCTGGTTGGTGTCGGGCCGCCTCGCGCGGCGCACTTGGTGGGGCCTCGACAATCCAAGGGCGGATCGGCGTCTCCGACGTCTGATCCATGGGCTTTCTGTTTCAACAGAAGCCCCAGCTCTCTCCGAGCTGTTGTTCGAGTACAACTTCGAGCGTTACGGCCTTCGTCTGCTGCCTTATCTGCTCTGAGACAACAGTTGTTTCAGGGAGAAGACCGGCTCCTCCCCAAAGTCATGTGCTTCAGAGCACTCCGCGGGCGGCAAGACCCTGGATGGCGCCGATGCCAATGATGTGGCCCAGGCTGGTGGTGCCGAGCAGGGCTGCGTGGCCCATTCCGCCGAAGAAGGAAGCGTTGGGGAGTCCAGCACCAACGTTCGGGTGCTTGATCGTGGCCTTGCCGACCATGATTGCAACCACATTGCAGAGGATCATCACCAGGGCGACCTTGGGAGACCAAGACACTGAGGCGGGAGCGATCGCGAAAAGGTGGGTCAGCATTCGAGCCAATGAGCGACATCTCATTTTCCGGTGATCGGGACGCCTTGCCTGACTCTCTTAAGAGTTGTTCACCCTTTTTTTGGCGTTGGTAACAACAGTCCGATCACTAAAACCGTGTTGCTGAGGGTGAGAAAGGCTTCTGCCCCACCATGCAACCAGTCGATCTCCACCAGTTCGGCTGAGCAGCAGCGCAGGGCGGCAATGGCGGCAACAATCGTGACGGCCACAAACAGCAGGGTGAGCTGGAAGCCCCGTTCCGCCATCAGCGGAAGCGCCTCACTTTTCCTGAGCCAGTACAGAAACAGCAGATAGGGGATCAGTGAGGCGGCGAACAGCGGTGCGGGATCAAAGCTCATGGAGCGCTGACTCTGTCCACAACCCGGCGTCGTTGGAGCTGCCAAGCCGCAAAGGCCAGGGTGCAGTTGCCGATCACGGTGAAAATGGCCTGAAGGGTCACCAGGCCCCGCAACGCTTCGCTGTTGTCAAACAGATGCCAGGTGCAGGCGGCCATTGCACTCACTAGGGCCGGAAGCATGGCCCAGGCCATTCCCGGCAGCCCGCGCCGGTGCATCAAGACGATCGCAACGCACCACTCGACCACGGAGGCGACGTGGATCCACCAGGTTCCGAGCGATAACGCGTGCATGCCCTGAATCCTAGGAATCGGTTGATAATGCACGGAGTGAACAGGCTGCTGTCCGTGGTCCGCCCCACTGCGCCTGTATTGCTGCTTTGCGGCTACTACGGAGAGCGCAACCTTGGCGACGATGCACTGCTTCAGGTGCTGGTGTCGTCACTTCCTCAGCCGCACCAGCTCCTGATTACCGCCCGCGATCCGGCACCCGTTCTGGCTTTGGCTCCGTCGGCGCAGACAGTGAATCGTCGTTCTTTATTGCTTTGCCTTCGTGCGGCTTTGCGGGCGGATGTGCTCGTGCTTGGTGGCGGGAGCCTGCTGCAGGACAGCACCAGCTTCAGCAGCCTTGTCTATTACCTCTTGCTGATGGCGGTTGCCCGCCTCGGTGGCGCCCAGGTGGTTCTATGGGGGCAGGGCCTTGGACCCTTGCAGCGTCGGATCAGTCGGCTGTTGGTTCGTACGGTTTTGCCCCTCTGCAAGGCAGCTAGTTGGAGGGATCAGCGCTCCTTTGATTGGGCTCAGTTCTGGGCCCCAAAGCTGCCGATGGTCCTGGCCGCCGATCCGGTCTGGCAGATGCCGGCGCGCTCTTGGCTCGGTGGCGACGCCATCGTGCTCAGCTGGCGTCCGACTCCTCTGCTGGATCACTTGGGCTGGCGTCGCTTGACGGAAGCTCTGGATCGGCTTAGTTCCGACTTGGAGGCGCCGGTGATCTGGCTGGCGTTCCATCACACCCAGGACGCACCGCTGCTGCAGCGTTTAAGTGATCAAGGCTTACTGCCGGCGCGATTGAAAGCGCGCAGCTCAACCCTGGTGCCCCAGTCCCTGGAGGCTGTGTCTGACTTGGTGCAGCGGGCGCGCCTGGTGCTGCCGATGCGCTTGCATGCTCTAGTCCTGGCCCGACTGGCCAACAGCCCCATGGCTGCCCTCAGCTATGACCCGAAGGTGGAGGCCGCAGCAGGCATGGCCAACGTGCCTTGCACGCCATTGCGGTCACTTCCCTCTGTGGATGATCTGCTGACCCTTTGGCGGGAAGAAGTGGATCGTCCAGCGGATCCTGATCAGACCGAAGCCCTGCGACGCCGGGCGTCAGCGCACAGCGAGCTTCTCAATCGGATGGCAGCCGAAGGCCGCTGATGGCATCAAAGTGGTGCTCGCAAGCGCTGGGCCAACTGACGCGTGGTTCAGCTTCAATTTCTGTTTCTCCGGGGCAGACCAGCCGCAGGTCGCCGCGATCGCAGCGCATCAGCAACATCTGGTTGGCTCCGAACCATTCACGGCTGAGGATCGTGCAGGGCGAGCCGGCGGGATCGAGCCGCAGGTCGTCTGGTCGGATGCCCGTGATCACCCCGTCCTTGGCTGGCAGTAGGTTCATCTGCGGGCGGCCGATGAACTGGGCGACATAGGTGCTGGCCGGTTGCAGGTACAGCTCACGGGGCGTTCCGATCTGTTCGATGTATCCCTCGCGCATCACAGCGATGCGATCTGCCAGCGCCATTGCCTCCTGCTGGTCATGGGTGACGTAGACCACAGGCTGTTCACCGCCAATCATCAGACGGCGCAATTGAGGTCGCAGGTCCTCGCGCAACTGGGCATCCAGATTGCTCATCGGCTCATCGAGCAGGTAGACGAGGGGATCTCGCAACAGGGCGCGGGCCAGTGCGACGCGCTGCCGCTGTCCGCCGGACAGTTGTGAGGGTCGTTGCCCGGCCTGCCCGCTGAGCTGCAACACCTCCAGGACGCTGCGGATCCGTTCATCGCGGGTGCCGGCGCTGCCGCCCCGCATGCGCAGTCCCAGTTCGAGGTTCTCCCACACATTCAGATGCGGGAACAGGGCATAGCTTTGAAACACCATCCCCACACGGCGACGTTCAGCGGGCACGTCGACCATCTCCGCACCATTGATGCGAATCGATCCTTGATCCGGGTGATCGAGTCCGGCAATTAGACGCAAGGCCGTGCTTTTCCCACAGCCGCTGGCCCCAAGCAAAGCGACGCACTCGCCGTTCGCCACATCGAGAAATAGCTGGTTGAGAACCTGACGCTCGCCGAAGCGCTTGTTGATGGCCCGAAGTTGCAGTGTCATCCCTTGATGGCTCCGTTGGTGAGTCCACTGACGATCTGGCGCTGGAACACCAACACCAGCACCAGAAGAGGAATGGCACCGAGCACAGTGGCTGCCGCGTAGGTGCCGTAGGGGACCGAATAGGTCGATGATCCCGCAATTCGGGCCATCGCCATCGGCAAGGTGAGTAGATCGCTGCGGCTCAGCCAGGTAAGGGCCACGGGATATTCGTTCCAGGCAAACAGAAAAACCAGGATTGCCGTGCTGGCGGAGGCCGGTGCAATCAAGGGGATCAGCACCCAACGCAGCCGCTGCCACAACGACAGACCCTCCAGCTTTGCCGCGTCATCTAGATCGTTGGGCAGGGCTTCAAACGCTGCCGTCAGCAGCAGCAGGGCCAGTGGCATCGACAGAGCGCTGTAGGGAATGGCGATGGCGATCAGGTTGTTGCCCAGCGCAAAGGTGCGGGCCAGTTCGAGCAGCGCCAGGAACAGAAGCACATAGGGAAACAGGGCGGCTCCCACCACTGCGGCTCGGAGGCTTCCCCTCCACCGATCCGGGAGTTTGGCCATGCCGTAGGCGGCTGGGATGGCGAGAATCAAGGTGAGCAGTGTGGTGATGGAGGCCACAAAGCTGCTGTTGAACAAGTAACGCCAGAACGGCGGATCAGTGGTGAGCAGATCCCGGTAGTTGTTGAGCGTCCAACGGCTCCAGAAGCTCAGTTGGTCATTGACCAAGGCATCTGCGGCAGTGAAGGAACTCACCAGCTGCCACAGCATCGGACCCAGAGACCAAACCAGCAGCAGTGCAACCCAGAAGGTGCGTCGTTTCTTTAATCCACGTGTCATCGATTCATCCCTCATCGGTCCAGGGGCCTGAGCAGACCGCAGCTCCTCAGCAGCAACGTGCCAACCAGGATCAGCGCGGTGAGCAGCAGAAATCCCGCAAGCATCACCGTGGCGCTGTAGCCGAAATCAAGAAAGCGCATGCCGTTGAGGTAGGCATAAAGGGCGATACTTTCGGTGCTGCCAGCGGGGCCACCACCGGTGAGCACCTGCACCAGATCGAACACCCCGAAGGCCTGGGCCAAGCGGAACAGAAGGCTCAACAGGATGTAGGGGAGCAACAGCGGCAAGGTGACCCTGCGAAGCGCCTGAGGGGGGGTTCCCCCTTCCAGGCGAAAGGCGCTGTAGAGGTCCTGGGGAATGCTCTGGAGCCCCGCCAGAAGAATCAGAGTTATGAAGGGCGTTGTTTTCCAGACATCGGCAAACACGGTTACGAGCCAGGTGATCGATGGGGTGGACAACAGATCCAGAGAGTTGAGGCCAAGGCTTCGTGCCAGCACCTCGATCGGGCCGTAGGGGGTGTTGAAGATCCAGCGCCAGCCCAGGGCCATCATTGTTGTGGGCAGGGCCCAGGGCAGCAGTGTCAGGGCACGAACGGCGCCTCTGCCGCGCCAGCGCTGATGGAGCAGCAGCGCAATGGCCAGGGCCAACAACAACTCCAAACCCACCGAGATCAGGGCGAATCGCGCGGTCTGTCCGGCATCCAGCCAAAAGCGCTGATCAGCCACCAGTCGCAACCAGTTGGCCCCGCCGTTGGCCACCGGTTCAAGGCCCGTGAGAACGGAATCAGCGTGGAAGCTCAGCCAGGCGTAGCGAAGCATCGGCCAGCCGAACACCACCGCAATCAACAGCAGCGCCGGAGCAGCCAGGAGCATGGTCATGGCATGGCTCCCGCAGCACGCAGCAGGGTCTGGCTCCGCTGCTGGCTGGTGGCCATGGCCTCATCGGCGGACCCGGCATCGGTGAATAAGCCATTGAGTTCCCGCTGCACCACATCGCTCAGCTGGGCGTAAAGCGGGGTTGGCGGACGAACCACCGCATGGTTCAAGGCCACCAGCAGATCCGGCAGCACGGGGGAGGCCTTCAGCATCTCAGGGTCGTTGAACAGATCCGCCTGGATGGGGGTGTAGCCGTTGTTGAGAAAGCGCGCCCTCTGTGCGGCTTCGCTGGTGAGGTAGCGAATCGCCTCCACCGCTGCCTCCTTGTGCTGCGATTGCCGCATCAGGCTCAGCCCCCAGCTGCCGAGGGTGGCTCCTGGACGTTCACCCGGTTGGGCCACCATCAGGCTGATGCCGACGTTGCCTTTCACCTTGCTGTCGTCCTTCTGCAGTTCAGCCCAGGCGTAGGGCCAGTTCCGCATTAGAGCGGCATCTCCGGCTTTGAAGGCCTGAAGCGACTCTGCTTCGGCGTAATTGGTCACGGCGTAAGGGCTGACGCCTTTGCGAATCAGATCGTTCAACCATCCCGCCGCGGCCGTCGCCTCAGGCGTATCGAGCTCCATGGTGTTGGTGGTGGTGTCCATCCAGTCACCGCCGAAGCCCTGCAGCACTTCAAGAAAGTCGCAGCTCAGACCTTCGTACTGACGCCCCTGCCAGACAAAACCGTTAGCAACGGCTTGGCTCTGCACCAGCTGTCCAGCAATGTTCACCAGCGCGTCGGGCGTTGTCGGTGGCTGATCCATCAGATCCGTGCGCCAGTAGAGCAGCCCCACATCGGCCACCAGCGGCCAGCGGTAGAGATGGCCGTCGTAGTTATTGCCGAGCCGTGCCCCTTGCACAAGCTGTTCTTGATCGCCCGGATCAAACCAGGGATCCAGCGGTTCCAGCCAACCGGCGGCTGCATATTTCGGCAGCCAGGTGACATCCATCAGCAGCGCGTCGAACGGCGCATCCCCAAGGAGAAGACTGCTGATTGCCAGATCTGAAATCGATTCGGTATTTAAAGGACCTCGAATCAACTTGAGATGAATCCGGCCGCGATGCTCGCTGTTGAAGGCCTTCACCAAATCAGCACTGGCATCGGTGAAGGACGAGGGCATGAGGATGCTCACCTCCTCCGCTCGAAAGGAGGCTGATCCAACCATCGCTCCCAAGGCCATCGCCAGAGCCAAGGCGCTGCCTACGAGCCAGAGGCGCAGGTTCATTGCGGGGTCGAGGACGAGAGACCAGAGATCTGTTCATTTGCCCAGTCGCTAACTGTGTAGCTCTCAACGGCATCGGTCATGCGGCTCATTCGATCGCGTTGTTCTTCTTCATCCATTTCCAGTGCCGATTCAATGGCCTCATCCATACGGCGATTCGAATAGGGGTTGGTGAGCAAAGCGCCATCGAGAACAACCGAGGCTCCGGTGAATTCCGAGAGCACAAGAACCCCGCCTCGGTTGCGTCGAGCAGCGGCATATTCCTTGGCCACAAGATTCAGGCCATCCCGCAGCGGAGTGATCCAGCAAACATCGGCATGGCAGAACCAGGCGATCATTTCGTCGTAGGGGATCCGGCGGGTGGAAAAGCGGATGGGGACCCAATCGATCTGGCTGAAGCGGCCATTGATGCGGCCGGCCATTTCTTCGATCGAGCGTTGGGTGTCTTCGTAGATCTTCATTCCACTGGCAGCGGCAACACAGGCCAGCATCAACACCACCTGCCCATGCAAATCTTTGCGTCGTTCCAAGAGACGTTCAAAGGCCAGCAGTAACTCTTCGTTCCCCTTGGTGTAATCAACCCGACTGGCGGAGAGGATCAGCTTTCGGCCTTTTTTGGTGTCTTGAACAATCAATTCTCCGTGGCTTTCAACCGACGGACTCCAGCACAACTCCTGAATCAGATCTGGTGAGGTGCCCACGGGAGAGCTGAGGAGCTGAATGGTGCGCCCGTTGTGCTCGAGGTGACTGGTCACCGTGCCTTCTGAAAGAGCAGTGCCGACCTCAATGAATTTCGTGTCCACCGGGACTTTGGGGCCACGTTTTGCGCCAACCAGGGTGATGGCGGCACGGGCAAAGTTTTCTGTGTAGCGGGGAATGTGGAAGCCGACGACATCACAACAGAGCAAGCTTTCCAGAATCTGCTCACGCCAGGGAAGGATGGCGAAAACATCATTTCCTGGAAAGGGAGTGTGATGGAAAAAGGCAATCTTTAGGTCGGGACGTTCCGCTCGGATGTATCCCGGAGCCAACCATAGATTGTAGTCGTGCACCCAAACTGTTGCGCCTTCAGCGGCTTCCGCACAGGCCGCCATGGCAAAACACTTATTAACCTCTTCAAAGATTTTCCAGTTCGCATTATTGACATTGAAGTAAGTTGGAAATGTATGAAGAATCGGCCAGAAGCATTCTTTGGAGGTGATGTGATAAAAACTAGAAATCTGTTCGTCTTCCAGGGGGATCCTGCACAGAGTGAACGGCGAAGGTTTGTTCATTTCAAACCGTTCTGTGCCCCCATTCGACTGATCGTCGACGCGTCTCCAGGCAATCCAGGTTCCCTTTTCGCAACTGCGAAAAAGATTGCGAAGTGTCGGAATAATTCCGTTAGGGCTTTTCTGATCGACCCATACTCTTTTCCCGTTCTTGTCTTTTGATTCGTCGAACGGCGTGCGGTGGTAGAGGATTACAAACGAACTCTGACCAGCACCCATTTATCTGAACATCGCTTCGTGCGTTCCACCTTTCAGCAAAAGGCCTTTTTTGTCAAACGGTGGGTTTGTTCTGAAAAGACTTCAACGAATCCAGCACCTCCCGGGCGTGACCGTTGGGTCTAACCGCTACCCAACGCTCACGCAAGATTCCTTCGGGATCGATCAGGAAGGTGTGGCGTAGTGAGTATGGCGCCATCCAGGACCCATAGGCCTTGCTCACGGTTCCGTCTGGATCGGACAGCAGAGGGAAGCTCAACCCCTCGCTTTCACAGAAGGATTCATGGTCGTCAACGCTGTCAGCGCTGATGCCGATGACCTCGGCCCCAGCCTGAAGGAAGTCGGCGTGGAGGCTTTCGAAGCCCCTGGCTTCGATCGTGCATCCCCCGGTGAAATCCCTTGGGTAGAAATAAACCGCCAGCCAACGGCCGCGAAGATCACGGCTGCCCCATTGCTTCCGATCGGGTTCGGACTGGCTGGATCCGGGCAGATCAAAATCGGGAACGGTCGTGCCCGTTTCCAAAACAACACCCCCGAGGGCCAAAGCCCGCGAGGGTGAGAGTGTCAAAGCTGCAAGGAATAGGCCGGACTTGACTAGTAATTCCCGCCGATTCACCCGTTCAAAATCTCAGATCTTGGCCAGGTTAATGCCCAGAGACTTGGCATAGGCGCCCAGGCCTTTCTTTTGGATGGTTTTCAGAGCGCGGGTGGTGACACGCAGCTTCACCCAGCGGTTGCCTTCCGCCCACCAGAGGCGACGCTGCTGCAGGTTGGCCTGCTGCAACTTCTTGGTGCGGATGTGGGAATGGCTCACGGCCATGCCGTTGTTGGCGCGAGTACCGGTGAGCTGACACACCCGTGACATGACGATGTCCTTCTACTGAGAGGTTGTTTGGAGCTGAGAGACCAGTTCCAAACAACCAATTTAGCAAAAGGTCTTCAGTTCATAGTCCTCTCTGCATCAGGGCACCCATCAATTCAGCGCTGCGGGTCTGGAATCCGGCCAGCTCATTGGGCTCAAGCCCCCCGACGCCCAGCCGCGCCATGTCATACAGATGGCACGCCACATCCTCGGCCAGGCTTGCGGTTGGAGACGTTTCCGCCGCTCCCACCAGCACGCCCCCGGCACGCAATTTCAGCATGCCCTCCACAAGGGGATGACGACGGTTCACCAGCAGAACGTGATGCTCTGGAAGGCCTGGCAGGCGTTGGTCCATCAAGGCGCCCATGTCGTTCAGCCGGCGCATTTGTTCCGGCAGAAGGATCATCGCCGGTGGTGCTCCTTCGGCTTTCAGCGCCTGCACCTGAACGGTCACCTTGTCATTGGCCAGGGCCGCTTTGATCAGATCCCGCAGTCGGTCGGACTCCGTCGTGCCGTCTTGATCGGTGAGTTCGGCATCGTTGTCCTTCAGGCTTTCGTCCAGTTCCGAATCGACACGCTGGAAGGTGAGTTCCTCATGGCGATGCTCCAGCCAGGGGATGAACTGGGTGTCGATCACCGTCTCCAGCTTCAGCACCTCCGCGCCCTGGGAGGTCCAGAGGTTGAGTGCTCCGGCCTGGGCAACGTCATCGGTGCTGTAAAGCACGCGCTTGTTCTGATCAGCGGCCAGTCGGCTGCGATATCCCTCCAGCGTGGTGAAGGCACGGCCATCGCATGCGATCGGGTCAGCGTCGTCCTCTTCGCCTGCTGCAGCGGTGGTGGCGAACAGGATCAATTCAGACACCTGCTCGGCGAACTTCTCGTCCTCCATGGCGCCGATCTTCACGAAGGGTGCCAAGGCATCCCAAGCCTCGGCGTAGCTCTTGGGATCCTCCTTTTTTAGGTTCCGCAGCCGGTCGGACACTTTCTTGGCGACGAAGTTGCCAATGGAGCGAACGCGTCGGTCGGTCTGGAGGGCACTGCGGCTCACGTTTAAGGGGATGTCGGGTGAATCGATCACCCCCCGGAGGGGTAACAGATAGCGCGGCACGACTTCCTTGATCGAATCGCTGACGAACACCTGGTTGCAGTACAGCTTGATTTCTCCCTTTTCCCAGTCGGCACGACCGGTCTGTTTGGGGAAGAAAAGAATGCCCTGAAGGTTGTAGGGATAGTCGGTGTTGAGGTGAACCCAAAGCAGGGGATCGCCCTGGAAGGGGTACAGGTAGTGGTACAGATCGATGTAGTCCTGATCACTCAGATCTCTGGCGCTTTTGCGCCAGGGGGCATCCATCTTGTTGATGGTTTCTCCCTCTAGCTCCACCGGTACTGCCATGAAGTCGCAGTAGGTGTTGATTAAGGTGCGGATCCGAGCCGGTTCGAGATATTCGAGCTCGTCCTCCATTAAATGAAGGATCACGTCCGTACCGGGCTGGTCTTTTTCGGCGGAAGTGAGGCTGAAGTTCGGGGAACCATCACAGCTCCAGCGCACGGCTTCAGCGTCGGGCCGGGCTGAACGGGTCAGCAGCTCCACCCGCTCGGCCACCATGAAGCTGGAATAGAAACCCAGGCCGAAGTGGCCAATGATGGCGTCGTTTTCCTGCTTGTACTTCTCCAGGAAATCTTCGGCACTGGAGAAGGCCACCTGATTGATGTAGCGCTTCACCTCATCGGCGGTCATGCCGATGCCGTTGTCGCTGATGGTGACCGTCTTGGCTTCCCGATCCACAGTGATCCGGATGGCTCCGTCGTCCCCTTCGCTGCAATCGCCAGCCATGGCGGCCATCCGGCGCTTGCTGATGGCGTCCACGCCATTGCTGACCAGTTCCCGCAGAAACACCTCATGGCCGGAGTAAACGGCCTTCTTAATGATCGGGAAAATATTTTCGGTATGGATCTGAATCTGACCCTGTTCCTCCAGCACCGCCATTCCTTTGCTGCGAAAAACCAGACACTAGAGACAGGTTTCACCCCGGCTCAACGGCTGTTTCAGGGGGGTCTCCGTACCTCCTTCTGGTTCAGGGCGTCTTCTGGAGGTCAGGACGCTCTTCGGCAACGATGGCTCCTTCAACGGGACACACCTGCAGGCAAATGCCGCAATCAATGCAGGTGTCGAAATTGATCCAGTAGAAGTCGGTTCCCTTTTTGTTCTTTCCTTTTCCTTGGTCAATGCAGGCCACTGGACAGGCATCAACGCAGTCAGCGATGCCCTCGCAAACGTCAGTGACGATGGAATGAGCCATGGAGGTCCTGCCGAACAGCGGGATCCTAAGGATCGACCCAATCCAGCTTCAGATCACCCTGGGCCTTCGCCTGCTCTTCAGCCTCCTGCTTGGACGCCAATGCTTCAAGGACCATCACTGCTGTGCGTCCCTGTTGATGCCAGCTGCGCTGACGCTCCATGGCGGATTCCAGATTCGAGGCCGCTGAAAACGCAACGAGAACATCGGACTGATCTTGTTTAGCAGCATCCAGGTCCGAAATCAGTTCGCGGATCGGGTCGATCGCCAGACTGAACCCAGTGCCAAAGGCCCGGTCATCCGTTGCGCCGCAACGGCGTACCAAGTCGTCGTAGCGGCCGCCGCGGGCAATCACCACCGGTGAACTGCGGCCATCACAGACCAACTGGAACACCAGTCCGGTGTACAGCTCGAAATGGGGTTGGAAGGTTGGGTCTAGTTGGATGGTCACGGCCTGCGCCTGAGCTTCCGAGGCGAGATGGGCACAGAGGCGACGCAGCTCGTCGAAAACCGGCTGTTCCCCACAGGTGCTGGCGAGCTGCGCCAGCACCAGGTCGGGGGTGCCGCGGCAGTCCATCAGGGAGAGCAGTCTGCTCTTCTGCCCGTCGGCCAGATCGAAGCTTTCAATGGCCAAACGGTCGAAATCGATCAGTGCCGTGCGGATCTGATCGCGCAACGCTCCGCTGAACGGACGGAGCACCAGATCCATCAGCGCGGTGTGGCCCAGCAGCAGCCTCGGCTTCTGACTGGCCTGCAGCCCCAGGGTCTCAACGGAGGCCATCAATAGGCTGAGCAATTCCATCTCCGCTTCACTGCCACTGACGCCGAACAGTTCAACGCCGCTCTGCAGGTTTTCTTCAATGCACTGGCCCCCCTCATCGGCGGAACGGGTGCGGAACACCGTGCCGGAGGCCCAGAGCCGCAGCGGTCTCTGGCGATCTGCAAATCGGGTGCAGGCGGCTCTGGCGATGGAAGCCGTCATCTCCGGTCGCAGCCCGAGGGGGTCATCCGCCACCAGACGAACAATGTCTGAACTGTCAATGGCACCGCCCGCCATCAGGGTGGCCAGGCGTTCCACCCGGGGTGGAGACACCTCGTCGTAGCCCCAGAGGCGGTAAACCGACGCCAGACGTTCCGTCAGCTGTCGGTTGGTCTCCACCTGACGTGGATTCAGATCCTTTGCGCCAGCTGCAGGTTGCAGCGCCATCTCACGTCCTCTCGGCCACGCCTCAGGATCCCATGGCCGTGACCTCGGGCGCACCGAAAGCATCTCCAGACAGTGGTTTCACCTGAGACAACCCATCGGTGATCGCCGCATGCAAGCTGGCACCAGCGGCAACGACCCGGCCTCTGGAGAGGTCGAAGGGTTGATGGCCATACCCGGTGACGGTTCCACCGGCCAGATCCACCAACGCAACTCCAGCTGCCAGATCCCAGGGAGAGAGGCCCCGTTCCCAGTAGCCGTCCTGGCGGCCAGCGGCCACAAAGGCCAGATCCACCGCTGCAGCACCGCCTCGGCGCACGCCGTGGGTGCGATGGGTGAACCAGCAGAACTCGGCGTAGTTGTTGTCGAGTCGGGTATGCCGGTCGTATGCGAAACCGGTCACAAGCAGGGAGTCCTCGAGCCGATCGCAGCTGCTCACCTGCAACGGGCTGTCGTTGCAGAACGCTCCGATCCCCGGCGCTCCCCAGTACATCTCCTTGAGAAAGGGCACAGCGATGGCACCGAGAATCGGTTGTTGGCCCAGGGTGAGCCCGATTGAAGTTGCAAAGAAGGGATAGCCGTGGGCGAAGTTCGTCGTTCCATCGAGGGGGTCAACACACCACCTCAGGCCGTCCTGCTGTCCGGCCGCCCCGCTTTCCTCTGCCAGCACAGCAATCTCAGGGGTCTGGTCTGCCAGCAGCTTCAAGACGATGCGCTCGGCTGCAACGTCAGCATTGGTGACAAGGTCGCCGATGCGGCCTTTGCTTTCGATGGACGACAGGCACCCGTAATGGCGCATCAGTTCTTGGCCGCCGGCATCGGCCGCTGAGCGGGCCACGGCGACAAGACGCTCCAGATCGCTTGGGGTGAGACCGCACTTGCGGGCGGCCCGGCTGCACATCGATTCCTGCATGTTCACTCCTCCTCGAGGGGAATTCGTTCGGTGACGCGCCCTTTGCCGAAGTGGCGACCGAACTGGAGCTCGTACACCTCGTCCTCATCCTGGGTTTCAGCCTCCAGGGGGCCGACGGCGCGGGCCACGCAGAGAAGGCCGTAGCCCTTGGCCCTCAGCTCCTGCGACAAACCCATGGCTTCGCGCTGGTCGAGGCTGCCGCTCTGCACGCGAACGGCGCACTCAGTGCAGCATCCGTTCCTGCAGGAGAAGGGAAGTGGGTCGCCCTGCTCTTCAAAGCTGCGAAGGATGTAGTCCCCTTCAGGGACGTCGTGGGTGATGGTGCGACCCTCCTGGCGCCAATGAATCGTGATCCTGTGGCTGGGACGCATGAAGGTCACCTGGCAGTGCCCTGCTACATTCTCACCTGCCCCATTTAGCCGGTGGAGAGCTGGCCGAGTGGTCGAAGGCGCAGCACTGGAAATGCTGTATAGGGGCAACTCTATCGAGGGTTCGAATCCCTCGCTCTCCGCTTCTCCGGTCCTAAGGGACCGGATTTTTTTTGCCGCTTTAGAGGCTTAAAACCCCACTAAGGCCCTGGTCGTGACTGGTTGACAGAACGATCAGCCGAAACGACCAGAGACGTAGTCCTGGGTGGCCTGCTGTTGGGGGGCGTTGAAGATCTTGTCTGTGTCGTTGAATTCCACGAGATAACCCACCTTTCCGGTTCCGCCTTCAACTGCCTCTGCGTTGTAGAAGGCAGTCATGTCGCTGACACGGACGGCCTGCTGCATGTTGTGGGTCACGATCACGATGGTGAAGCTCTTCTTGAGCTCATGCATCGTCTCCTCGATCTTCAGGGTGGAGATGGGGTCGAGGGCTGAACAGGGCTCATCCATGAGGATCACCTCCGGCTGGATCGCGATCGTGCGGGCGATGCAAAGGCGCTGTTGCTGTCCGCCGGACAGCGAACAGCCGCTCTCGTTGAGCTTGTCTTTGCATTCATCCCAAACCGCCGCCTGGCGCAGTGATCGTTCAACAAGCTCATCCATGTCTCCCGTGTAGCCGTTGATGCGAGCGCCGAAGGCGATGTTGTCGTAGATGCTCTTCGGGAATGGGTTGGGTTGTTGGAACACCATCCCAATGCGGCGGCGCACTTCCACGGGATCAATCCTGGGCCCGTAGAGGTCAACGCCCCCAAACAGAATGCTTCCCTTAAGTGAGCAGCCTTCGATCAGATCGTTCATCCGATTCAATGAACGAAGCACCGTTGACTTTCCACAGCCGGATGGGCCGATGAAGGCTGTCACCTTGCCTCGGGGAATCTCGCAATAGACGTTTTTGACGGCTTCAAAATTGCCGTAGCTGATCGTGACGTTTTGAAGGGAAAGAGCGACGTCTGCGTTGTGGGACTCGGTGGCTTGAGGCTGTTGAAGAAGCGTCATTGTTTTAAGTGGGAAGTGGTTTATTTGGCAGCAATTCGCGCCAGCCAGCGCGAGAGGAGGTTTAGAGCCAGAATCATCACCACGAGTACAAACGATGCGGCCCATGCCAACTCGTTGTGAAATTCGTAAGGCATGATCGCGAAGTTGTAGATCATTACGGAGAGGGTCGCGATGGGAGCGAAGATCCCTTCCGGTGTGAGCAGATCCGACCAAAACGGTGAGAACAGGGCCGTGAAAATCAAGGGAGCCGTTTCTCCTGCTGCTCTGGCGATGCCAAGAACCACCCCTGTTGCAATCGGAGTTAATGCGGCAGGGAGCGTGATTCGAACAATGGTGACGAATCGGGATGCCCCCACGCCCAAGGCTCCACGGCGCAGATCGTCGGGCACCAGCTTCAAGCCCTCATCCGTTGTTTTGATCACTGTGGGAAGCATCAGCACAGCTAGTGCCATGCCGCCAGCCACGGCGCTATAGGCGTTCCCGAAGAGAATTCGGCTGGTGACGATTGTTGAGTAGATGAACACACCGGCGATGATGGACGGCACCCCGGCCAGCACATTGGTGCCAAACCGGATGAACTGAGCGAACCATCCCGAGCGGGAGTATTCAGCCAGAAAAATGCCACCGCCGACGCCTACTGGAACGGCAATCAGTGCCGCAATAGCCGTCACCACCAGGGTCCCAACGATGGCATTGGCGATGCCCCCGTCTTCGAGGCCTGGCGGCGGAGGAAGTTGCGTAAGCAGGGCCAGGCTGATCTTGCTGCCCCCCTGCACCAGCACATAACCCAGCACCAGGATCAGGGGCAGGACAGCGATGACGGCAAACAGTGCCGCCAAGAACGAGAGTGCTCCGCTGCTGATGTTTCTGCGTTGAAAGTGCTTGTAGCTGAGGTCAGGTGCTGACCCGGCTTGGTCGTGGGTGAGCGTCTGTGTCATGTCAGTACTTCAGGCTTAAACGCTTCACGATCCACTGGGCAAAAATATTCACGCACAAGGTCAGAACAATCAGCACAAACGCTGCGTACATCAACGATGACACCTGTGAACCATCCGCCTCACCAAATTGATTGGCCAACATCGCCGCGATGGTGTTTCCAGGTGCCAGCAGCGACACACTGAAGTTGTTCGAATTGCCGATAATCATCGTGACGGCCATGGTCTCGCCCATGGCACGACCCAACGCCAGCATCACACCTCCGATGATCCCGGAAATAGCTGCAGGGAGAATTACATTAATGATTGCGCCCCACCGTGTTGTGCCAACCCCATAGGCCGCCTGGCGGAGTTGTGGTGGGACCTGATTGAGGCAATCACGGGAAATCGCCGTGATGATCGGCAGGATCATCACTACGAGGATCAATACTGCAGGAATGGTGCCTGGACCCATTGGCGGGGTGCTGAACAGGGGGAACCAATTGAACAGTTGATAGAGAAGTTCAAGCCCAGGTCTGATGAATGGTTCCATCACAAAAATGGCCCATAGGCCAAGCACTACTGATGGAATCGCTGCGAGTAGTTCCACCATCAGGCCGATCACGTCACGGATTCCCTTGGGGATGATGTTTTCGGTGATGAAAATGGCTGTGCCGACCCCGAGGGGCACCGCAATTAACAAGGCCAGCAGCGATGTGATCAAGGTGCCGTAGATCGCAGCCCCGGCCCCGTACTGATCGTCCACCGGATTCCAGTCCGAGGTGACCAGAAATTGCCAGCCGTAGCGGGCCATGGAATCCAGGCCCCCCTGGAAAACGACCACAAGGATGGAGAAGAGAACGATCGCCACAACGGAAGCCATGGCGATGGCGAGATTTCTGAAACTGTTGTCCACCAACTTTTCCGCAGGTGGACGGCTTCGGAGCAAGTAACGACTGTCCGGGTCGGACATGCATCCAAGGGCGCGCTCATACAACGTATGACCCGAACCGCTGGAGGTCATCAAGAACGGTTTAAGCGGGGGGCTGGAGCAGATTTGTACCTGCCGTTAGCGTAGGGATCAAGTTTTCAGGGATATGGGGCGGATCGTCGGAATCGATCTGGGGACCACCAATTCGGTTGTCGCTGTGCTGGAGGCAGGTCGTCCACATGTGATCGCAAATGCCGAGGGCGGACGAACCACCCCATCCGTTGTCGGATACACCAAGGATCAGGAACTGCTGGTTGGGCAACTGGCCCGGCGCCAGCTGGTGCTCAGCCCCCGCAATACCTTTTCCAACCTGAAGCGGTTCGTTGGTCGTGACTGGGACGAACTGGAGGACAGCAGCCTGTCTGTGCCTTATACGGTTCGTGCCAACGAACAGGGACAGGTCCGGGTGCCCTGCCCGGTGACCGAGCGGGAGTACGCGCCTGAAGAACTGGTGGCCAGCATCATTCGCAAGCTTGTCGATGATGCTTCCACCTATCTGGGTGAACCGGTGGAAGCCGCGGTGGTCACCGTCCCCGCCTATTTCAATGATGCGCAGCGTCAAGCCACCCGCGACGCCGGACGCTTGGCCGGGATTTCAGTGGAGCGCATCCTCAATGAGCCCACGGCGGCTGCCCTGGCCTACGGATTTGATCGCAGCGCCGTCAAGCGGGTGATGGTCTTTGACCTGGGTGGAGGCACTTTTGATGTGTCGCTGCTGCGCATCGCCAACGGGGTCTTTGACGTCAAGGCGACGAACGGCGACACCCAACTCGGCGGCAACGACTTCGATCAGCGCATCGTCAACTGGCTGGCCGATGCCTTTGAGGAGGAGCACAAGGTTGATTTGCGGCGCGACCGTCAGGCGTTACAGCGGTTGACGGAAGCCGCTGAAAAAGCAAAGCAGGAACTCTCCGGCGTGCTGAGCACCCCGATTTCGCTGCCGTTTATTGCCACCGGCAGCGAGGGGCCGCTTCACATTGAGACGCGTTTGGACCGCGCCACCTTCGAAGGGCTCTGCCCGGATCTGCTGGATCGTCTGCTGAGTCCGGTCCAAGCGGCCCTGCGTGACTCCGGCTGGGCGGCCGACGACATCGATGACGTCGTGCTGGTGGGGGGTGCCACGCGGATGCCGATGGTGCAGCAATTGGTACGCACCCTGGTGCCGATCGACCCCTGCCAATCGGTGAATCCCGATGAGGTGGTGGCGATCGGTGCTGCGGTGCAGGCCGGAATCCTCACCGGTGAACTCAGGGATCTGCTGCTCAACGACGTCACCCCCCTGTCGCTCGGACTTGAGACAATCGGTGGATTGATGAAGGTGCTCATTCCGCGCAACACGCCTATTCCGGTTCGTCAGTCCGATGTGTTCAGTACCTCGGAAGCCAATCAGTCGTCCGTGGAAATTCATGTCTGGCAAGGGGAGCGCCAGATGGCGACCGACAACAAATCCCTCGGTCGTTTCCGTCTCTCCGGGATACCACCGGCCCCGCGGGGGGTGCCCCAGGTGCAGGTGGCCTTTGACATCGATGCCAATGGCCTGCTGCAGGTCAGTGCCACCGACCGCACCACGGGCCGGAAGCAGTCGGTGTCGATCCAGGGCGGCTCGAACCTCAACGAGGAGGATGTGACCGCTCTGCTGGCGGAAGCCGAGGCCAGAGCTGATGAGGACCGGCGCAAACGCAACCAGATTGAGCGCCGAAACCGGGCTCAGACCTTGCTTGCCCAGGCGGAACGGCGGCTGCGGGATGCCTCGCTCGAGCTGGGGCCCTATGGAGCCGAACGTCAGCAACGGGCCGTTGAAATGGCCATGCGTGACGTGCAGGATTGTCTCGCCAACGACGACCTTCAGGAGCTTGATCTCTGCGTGAGTGGTCTGGAGGAGGCGTTGTTCGGGTTGAACCGTCGTCTGTCGGCGGAACGTCAGGCCGATGGCAGTCCGCTTCAGGGCATTCGCAACACCCTGGGCTCCCTCAAAGATGAGCTATTTGCCGATGACTGGGACGACGACCCCTGGGGGCCCCCCAGCCGTCCGGGTGAACGTGGCCATGGTCTGAGCCGTCGTGATCCTGCACCTTGGGACGATGACATCTACCGCTGAGCCTGATTACTGGTCTCTGCTGGGGGTCGATGCCGACTGCACGGATCAGCAACTGAAACGGGCCTTTCGCCGGGAAGCACGCCGCTGGCATCCCGATCTCAACAGCAATGACCCCGTTGCTGAGGAGCGCTTCAAGTTGGTCAATGAGGCCTATGCGGTGCTCAGCGATCCCCGCCGGCGTCATGCCTGGCAGCAGGGGGGTGGATCCAGCTCGGATGTCGCCGATCCTTTTGCCCAGGGCTTCCCTGATTTTGAGGACTACCTCGATGTGATCTTTGGCGGCGGATCAGCTCAATCGGGCGCTGAGGTTGTGGAAGAGCCCGATCCACCTTTTCGAAGTCCGGTGTCGGCACCGCCGCCACCGCCGCCGGTGCGTGCTGTGGAAGATCTCGAGTCAGTTGTTCATCTCACCCCGGATCAGGCGCTCCAGGGAACCGTGGTGGAACTGACGCTCGATGACGGCACGATGATCGAGCTGAATACACCTCCCTTTGCAGGGGATGGCTGGCGTCTGCGGCTTGAAGGCGTTGCCCCCGGTGGCCGTGATCATTTCCTGCAGCTTCGGGTTGTGACCGACGATGGGCTGCGGATTGACGGTCTGCGCGTGCTCTACAAGTTGATGCTCTTCCCGCCGGATGCGGCGCTGGGCTGCGCTGTGGATGTACCCACTCTTGATGGACCCGTGACGCTGCAGGTGCCTCCAGGCTCATCCAGTGGACGTTTGCTGCGGCTGCGGGGGCGCGGTCTGCAGCTGGATGACGAGCGGGGGGACCAGTTGGTGGAGATTGTTGTGGTGATCCCCTCGGATCTGGGCGATGCGGAACGGGCCCTCTACCGGCGGCTTCAGGAACTGGCGAGCGAATCTGAGCAGGGTGGTTGACGATGGGTGAGACTCCGGACCGGTTGATCTGACGATTTTTCCCGATGCGCGTCCACGTCCTGCTCTTTGATGCCGGTACGGAAAGCGAAGGCATCCACTCGCTTGAAATCGCCGGACGGACGGTGGTTCTGTTGTTTGAGAACCCCGACGATGCCGAGCGTTATGCCGGTCTTCTGGAAGCCCAGGATTTTCCTGTTCCCACGGTGGAGGCCCTCGACCGAGAAGACGTTGATCTCTTCTGCCGTGAGGCCGGCTATGAGGCTCGCTTGATCGAGTCGGGTTTTGTGCCGAGCAACGACGAGGAGCGTCTGTTTATGGCACCGCCTCAGAGCAACCGCGATGTGAGCAATTGGCAAGACGACGCTGGTTCCGACGACGCGATGGCTGGGCAGCAGGCTGTGGAGCCGGCGCGCCAGGGACTGGAGACCGAATCAGAATCGAATCCTGAACTGGATGAGCTGCGGCGGCGCCTGGAAGGTCTGCTCTGAGCCATGGCCGTGTTTGACCCCGATCTGCAACCCTCCAGCGACCGCGGCCATCTGCTCACCGAGCAGAACAACCAGCGCAGTTCACGGCTGGATCAACTCGACACACTGGCGCTGGTGGAGTTGTTTGCAGACGAGGATCGTCGCCCCCAGGAAGCAGTCGCCGCGGTGGCCCCAGCCCTGGCCCAGGCGGTTGATGCTGTTGCCGAGCGTCTCCGTGCCGGTGGCCGCCTTTTCTATCTCGGTGCTGGCACCTCTGGACGGCTTGGGGTGTTGGACGCCGCGGAATGTCCGCCCACCTTCTGCAGTGATCCCCAGCAGGTACAAGGCGTTCTCGCCGGTGGCTCCGCAGCGCTGCTTCTCAGTTCTGAAGGGCTTGAGGACATTGAGGCCGCCGGTCGCGCTGATCTGGAGGAGCGGGGCTTCTGCGCCAAGGACTGCTTGGTGGGCATCGCTGCCGGCGGTACCACCCCTTACGTGCGCGGTGGACTGGCGTTCGCGACAAATATCGGCGCCCTTGCCATCGCCATGGCCTGCGTTCCGGCGGAGCAAGCCCCTCTGCCCTGCGACATTGACATCCGCCTCCTCACGGGCCCTGAGTTGCTGACGGGATCCACCCGGATGAAGGCTGGAACCGCCACAAAACTGGCGTTGAACACCCTCTCCACAGCCGTGATGGTGAAGTTGGGCAAGGTCTATGGCAATCGGATGGTGGATGTGGCCGCCAGCAACAGCAAGCTGGTAGACCGCTCATTGCGGATTCTGCGTGATCTGGCTGGCGTGGAGCGGAAGCGGGGGCTGACGCTGCTGGAGGACGCCGGCGGATCGGTGAAACTCGCCTTACTGATGGCCGCTGCTTCGTTGTCGGTGGATCAGGCCGAAGCTCTGCTGCTGCAGCACGACCAACAGCTGCGTCCAGCCCTGGAGGCCTGCGGCGCTCAACTGGCGGAGGCCTGATTGAACGTTCCCCAGTAGGGGGCGGTGAACAGATCGAGGTTGGAGCGGGTGTGCGCTGGCACCTGATCCTTGGGCGTGATCAGGGCATTGGCGAGGGCTGTATGGGCTGGAGAGGCGGGGAGCTCGTGCTTGAACCGCTGCATCAACCCAGTCAGGATCGGTTCGGTGGCCGAGGCATTGGCCTGGAGGTTGCCGATCACCATCTCCACAGAGACGGCGTCATGGTCTTCGTGCCAGCAATCGAAGTCGGTGACCATGCTTAGGGAGGCATAGGCCAGTTCGGCCTCTCGGGCCAGGCGGGCTTCGGTGTGATTGGTCATCCCGATCACCGAACAGCCCCAGGAGCGATAAAGCTTGCTCTCCGCCCGGGTGGAGAAGGCGGGTCCCTCCATGCAGAGATAAGTGCCACCGCGGTGCAGCTGTCGACCCTCCGGTAAGCCTTGCTCGGCGGCATCGGCTAGTAGGGCACTCAACTGGGGGCAGAAGGGGTCCGCAAGACTGACGTGGGCGACGCAGCCGTTGCCGAAGAAACTGGCGGGTCGATCACGGGTGCGGTCAATGAACTGATCGGGCACGACCATGTCGCGCGGCTGCAGATGCCTCTGCAGTGATCCCACCGCCGAGAGCGAGATCAGCCAGCGCACCCCCAGTGAACGCATGGCCCAGATGTTGGCTCGGTAGGGCACTTCACTGGGGAGCAGATGGTGATGGCGGCCGTGGCGTGCCAGGAAGACGGTCTCGACCCCCTCGAGCTCTCCCAGTCGCAATTGATCGGACGTTGCCCCGAAAGGGGTATCGACCGTGCGTTCCTCCACTTGGCGCAAGCCGGGGATCGAATAGAGGCCACTGCCGCCGATCACACCGACGCGAGATTTGGAGAGGTCGGGCATGGTCAGCGTCTCATTACACTCCAGTTTTGCTCGCGCCACCATGACCAAGGCCTTGATGGACACTGAAGCAGGCCTGATCGAGCTCGAGCTGTTCGAAGCCGATGCACCGAACACAGTCGCCAACTTCGTGAAGCTGGCCAAGGACGGCTTTTATGACGGTCTTGCCTTTCACCGCGTCATCCCCGGCTTCATGGCCCAGGGGGGATGCCCTAACAGTCGTGAGGGCGCCCGCGGCATGGCTGGTACTGGAGGCCCCGGTTATCAGATCGATTGCGAGATCAATCAGCAGAAGCACCAGGCCGGCACCCTGGCCATGGCCCATGCCGGTCGCAACACCGGTGGCTCGCAGTTCTACATCTGCCATGAAGGCCAGCCCCACCTTGATGGCGTGCACACCGTGTTCGGTCACACCGGCAACATGGATGTGGTGCTGAAGCTCGCCAACGGTTCCAAGATCAACAAAGTGACGATCCAGGAAGGCTGATCAGGCCCGTGTCCAGTGCAGCAGTGACGGGCCGTTTTCCAGCAGTTCGTCACTGCCCAAGTTGATCAACTCATTGAGTTGATGCTCCACCCGTTCGAGGGTCTGGGGCGGGTGCAGAGCCATCCGCTCGGTAGGAACGCGCATCAGCCCCACACGTTCGGTCGCTGCCAAGACCGCCAGGCTCTTGAGCAGCGGGGCTGCATCAGCACCGTCGGGAATCAATTTCCACACAAATTGCGGTCGATCCCAGAGCGCTAAAAGGCGTGGTTCATGCAGGGCCTCGAGGCTGAAGCCCTGGCGTTGGGCGATGGCTTCCACTTCCTGGCGAATGGTGGGCCAGCTTTCCGGGCCCACGTTCACCGCCAGAGCCAGCACCACGCAGGGACTCTCGGATTCGAACAAGTGCCCGAGCTTCTCTCGCTTGGCCGCCAGATAGTCAGCGTTGTGAGCGCCGGGGTCCATCACCAGCGGCACCCGTTCCTCCACTTGCAGGCCATAGCCGCCGAGGCCGGCGATCTTGCGAGGGTTGTTGGTGAGCAGCCGCAGCCGGTGGATGCCGAGGTCGGAGAGGATCTGCGCGCCAACGCCGTAGTTGCGCAGATCAGCCGGGAAGCCGAGCCGCTCATTGGCTTCAACGGTGTCGAGCCCCGCTTCCTGGAGGCTGTAGGCCTTCAATTTATTGATCAGGCCGATGCCTCGACCTTCCTGGCGCAGGTAGACGACAACACCCTCGCCTTCCCACTCGATCTGGCGCAGGGCCGCCTCCAGCTGGGGCCGGCAGTCGCAGCGTAGTGAGCCGAAGGCATCACCAGTGAGGCATTCGGAATGCATGCGCACCAGCACGGGTTCGCTCAGGGCATTGGGCTCGCCCTTGATCAGAGCGACGTGTTCGGAGCCATCCAGTTCGTTGCGGTATCCCACTGCCTGAAAGCTGCCGAAGCGGCTGGGCAATTGGGCCTGAGCCATGCGGCAGACGAAGCGCTCGTTCTCCAGCCGGTAGCGGATCAGGTCAGCAATGCTGATCAGCTTCAGCCCCCAGCGATCGGCATAGCTGCGCAGCTCCGGCAAACGAGCCATGGAGCCATCGCTGTTCTGGATTTCACAGATCACTCCGGAGGGGCTGAGGCCCGCCAGCTGAGCTAGATCCACGGCGGCTTCGGTGTGACCGGCGCGTTTGAGCACGCCGCCGGGGCGGGCGCGCAGAGGAAAAATATGCCCGGGCCGGCGAAGTTCCGCTGGCCGTGTGGCTGGGTTGAGGGCTACCTGAATCGTGGCGGCGCGGTCTTCGGCGGAGATGCCGGTGGTCACCCCATGTTCGATGCCGGCATCGATGCTCACGGTGAAGGCCGTTTCATTGGCATCGGTGTTGCGGTCCACCATCAGCGGCAGATCCAGTTCGTCCAGCCGCTGCCCCTCCATGGCCAGACAGATCAGGCCCCGTGCCTCGGTGGCCATGAAGTTGATCGCTTCAGGGGTGGCGAACTGGGCCGCGCAGATCAGATCACCCTCGTTCTCCCGTTGTTCGTCGTCCACCACGACAACGCACTCCCCATTGCGGATCGCCGCAAGGGCGTCGCTGATCGCATCGAACGCAATGGGTTCGTTCGTGGGGTCAAGGGAACTGGGATTCAGGAGCCTGGTCGTCGGGAGATGCCTTCATTATTGATCTCTGTACGATCGATCGTTGGCTGGTTGGTTCAATGGCAGGCAAGACAACGTCGGCGGTTGAAGCGATGGCAACGGTGAAGGGCGGACGGGTTGCTGTGATCGGCGCCTCCGGCTACGGCGGCCTGCAGACCATCCGTCTGCTTCAGAGCCACCCGGGGCTTTCCGTCAGCTTTCTGGGTGGTGAACGCAGTGCTGGTCAACGCTGGAGCTCCGTCTGTTCCTTCCTTCCCCTGCCGGACGACCCAACGGTGGAATCGGCGGATCCAGATCGGATTGCGGCCTGCTCCGATTTCGCTGTACTGAGCCTCCCCAACGGACTGGCCTGTCTGTTGGCACCACAACTGTTGGAGCGGGGTGTGCGGGTGGTGGATCTCTCCGCCGACTTCCGCTACCGCTCTCTGGAGCAGTGGCTGCAGGTCTATGCCAGGGAGGCCGGCTCCCTCAACCGTCAGGACGCCGAGCTCTGCAGCAGTTCCGTCTACGGCCTGCCGGAATGGAGCGGCCCCGCCATCGCTGACGCGAAGCTTGTCGCAGCTCCCGGTTGCTTCCCCACCGCCAGCCTGCTGCCTCTGCTGCCGTTCCTTAAGCAGGGTCTGATTGAGACGAGCGGCATCATCATTGACGCCAAGACCGGCACCTCCGGGGGGGGTCGGGTGCCGAAGGAGGCGATGCTGCTGGCCGAGGCCTCGGAATCCATCGCGCCCTACGGCGTCATCGGCCATCGCCACACCTCTGAAATTGAGCAGATGGCAATGGAGGTGGCTGGCCAGGAGGTGCGGCTTCAGTTCACGCCTCACCTGGTGCCGATGGTGCGTGGTCTGCTCTCTACGGTCTATGCCCGCTTGCGCGACCCCGGTCTCACCGCGGAGGATTGCACCACGGTTCTGGATGCGATCTACCGCCACCACCCCTGCGTTGAAGTCCTGCCGGTGGGCACCTACCCCGCCACCAAGTGGGCGCGCCACACGAACCGTGCTCTGCTGTCTGTTCAGGTGGACAACCGCACGGGCCAGCTGGTGTTGATGAGTGCCATCGACAACCTGATCAAGGGTCAGGCCGGGCAGGGCGTGCAGTGCCTCAACCTGATGGCGGGTCTTGCTCCGGAGACGGGGCTGCCGTTGCAGTCGTTCTATCCCTGACGCCAGGTTGGCTGCAGGCCAGCCAGTGCCCTGGGAAGGAGCAGATGTTCCTGCTCCTGAATGCGTTTGGCGAGCCTGGCGTGGTCATCCCCTTCGAGGACGGGGACGGCGGCCTGGGCCAGGATCGGGCCGGCATCCAGCTCTTCTGTGACGATGTGCACCGTGCAGCCGGTGAGCTTCACCCCGGCCTTGAGAGCCTGCCCGATGGCGTCCAGGCCACGGAAGCTGGGCAGCAGTGAGGGATGGATATTGATCAGGCGATCGGAATAGCCGCTGATCAACACTTCGGTGACGATCCGCATCCACCCCGCCATCACCACCAGTTCCACCTGGTCGGCACGAAACAGGCGCACCAATTCGCCGTCCAGCTCGCGCCGGTCCTTGATCAGGCGATGGTCGAGCACCGATACGGGAATGCCGAGACGCTCCGCACGCTGCTGGGCGCCACAGCCAGGATTATTCACCACCAGCCGCTGGATCCTCGCGTTGAGGTCCCCCGCCTGAATCGCCTGGGCCAGGGCCTCGAAGTTGCTGCCGTTTCCGGATGCCATCACCCCCAGCTGAAGCGGGGCCTGGTCAGCTCGATTGTCGTGGCTAGGGTCAGTCAAAGCGGGGTTCGGTCCATGTCCCATCTCTCCATCCTGCCGACTGTCTTCACCGACCTCGAGCGTCTGGTTCAGGCCCTTTGTGATGAGGGCTTCACGGTGGAGCGAACGACCGAATTGCAGGGATTCGCGGACGACTCCCACGCTGTTGATGTGCTCGCGTTTCAGGGCTCAGCCATGCCCCTGGGCTGGACCCAGCGAGAGAATGGAGCGATCGTGATGCATGGCGACATCCAGCGAATCAGCCGCCAGCCGGGGCTTGAACAGCGCTTGCAGCGACTGACCCGCCGCTACGCCCTGCTCCATGCCATCGACCAGGTGCGCCTCGGTGACATGGGTTCCGTCGAACTGATTGTGCAGACCCACTGACGTGCTCGAACCGGTTCATATCCGGCTCGATCTGAGCCATCCCCAAACCCAGACCATCTCGGTGTCCATCCAGTGGACACCGCAGACCCATCGCCAGACCTTCCAACTGCCGGTGTGGACGCCGGGGTCTTACACGGTGCGTGATCACGCCCAGCACCTGCACAGCCTGAAGCTGCATGCCAATGGTGAGGAGCTTCCGGTGCGTCGCATGGCGACGCACCAATGGCTCTGCGATCTGCCGGATCTGAGCCCGCTCACGCTCAACTATCAGCTTGAGGCCCGGGATCTGACTGTCCGCACCGGCTTGCTGGATCCCGATTTCGCCTCGCTCTGCCTTGCCGCAGTGGCAATGGAGATCGACGGCTGCCGCTGGTCAACGCACCGCGTTGTCGTGACGGCCCCACAGCACTGGAGTGTGCATCTGCCGCTGGAGGCCAGTGCTGAGGGCTGGGTCGCTGCTGATTTCGATGCTCTTGTGGACAGCCCGCTGCATGCGGGACCCTTTCAGGCGGAACCCTTCACGGTGGAGGGCAAGAACCATGAGCTGCTTTTAATCGGCACGCCGCCGATGGGTTGGCCGCCGAGCTTCATCAGCGACATCGAGAAGGTGTGCAGCGCCACCTGTCGCTTGCTTGGAACGCCACCTCCGGCGGGAGATCGCTACCAGCTGGTTTTGCAACTGCTCGATCAGGGCTATGGCGGCCTTGAACACGATCACAGTGCTGTGTTGCAGTTCAGTTGGTCGGCACTTGCCAAGCCCAAGGGCTACCGGCAGCTGTTGCAGTTGATCGGCCATGAATACCTGCATCAGTGGAATGTTCGGCGGCTGCGCCCTGTTGAGCTGCGGCCCTACGACTACGGGCAGGCGGTGATCACCGAAGGCCTCTGGTTTGCCGAGGGAATCACCAGCTACTTTGACCTCAGCCTGCCCCTGCTGGCGGGATGTTCTGATCGGCCGACTCTGATCAAGGATCTGGGGGAAGAGCTGTCCAGCGTGCTGATGTCACCCGGCTGTTCGATCCAGTCGCTGGCGGCCAGTGCCCGTGAGGCGTGGATCAAGCTCTATAAGGCGACGCCAGCCTCGCGGGATAGCCAGATCAGCTACTACCGCCTCGGTGCTGCGGTGGCGTTCTGCTTGGATGTTCGCCTGCGGCAGTGCGGCCACTCCATGGCCGCGATCCTGCGGGAGTTGTGGCAGGGCCCCGGCCGTCAGGCCCGTGGCTACAGCCGTGATGACATCAAGGCCGCCCTGGCTCGATGGGATGCCGATCTTGCGACGGATCTGGGTCAATGGTTGGACCAGCCCGTGGCTCTTCCCCTCCTTGATTGCGTGGAGGCTCTGGGGCTGCGCATGAACCCTGTTCCGCTCAAGTATCCCGACCACGGACTCACTCTGAAGGATGTTGAGGGTGCCGCTTTGATTCAGAGGGTGCGGCGGGACAGTCCCGGCCAAGGGGCTGGGCTTGTGGTGGGCGATGAGCTGTTGGCGATCAACGGCTACCGGGTGCGTCGCAGCAGTGACCTATCAGTTCTGCTTGAGAAGCAGAAGTGTGTACGCGTCACCTATTCACGACGCAGCCTGCTCAAGGAGACCCCGCTTTTCCCCGACACCGGTGTGGACCATTGGGTTTTGGATTGGGATCCTGGGTGCACAACAGAACAACGGCAGTTACGGGATCGATGGTTCGAGATCGTTTAAGCCGTTGCTGGAGCGGTGTTTTGAACCGCGTTAATGAGCATCGGCCGCTCGCGATCAGCGTTGCTGCAGCGGGGGCGTTGGCTCTTGGACTGACCGGCTGGATGTTGATGGATCAAGAGGAGTTGTCCCCTGTGGTGATGGAACGCGGTCGCCAACGGGAGGACAACCCCTCCTCATCGTTGCCTTTGCCACCGAAGTCGCGCTCCTGGCGGTCGCCACTGGCCCGCCAGTGCTCGGGTGTGGACACCGCTTTGCGGTCACGTTTGAACCAGCTCGAAGCCCGCTCGAGTTCCTGGCGGGCCTTCGTGAAGATCGATCCCACCAATTTTGGTGAGCGCTACGAGAAGGATGCCTATGGCCGTGTGATTGATGCCATGCCGCGGGTGGTGGTGCTGCATGAAACCGTCTATTCGCTGAGCTCCGCCTTGAACACCTTCATGACGCCCCACCTGCGGGATGAAGATCAAGTGAGCTATCACACGTTGGTGGGCCAGGACGGGCGCGTTGTTGATCTGGTGGACCCATTAAGTCGTGCCTACGGCGCTGGTTACTCCGCCTTTCTGGGGGAGTGGGCGATCACCAACAAGAAGCTCAAGGGCTCCGTTAACAACTTTGCCTTGCACCTGAGCCTGGAAACCCCGCTGTCAGGGGCGAATGCCTATGGCTCTCATTCGGGCTACACCACCCAGCAATACGACGCGTTGGCCCTGGTGTTGTCTGGTTGGATCCGCTCTTTCAATCTGCCGCCGGCGGCGATCACCACCCATCGTCATGTGGATCTGGGCGGAGAACGCGGTGATCCGCGCAGTTTTGACTGGTCGAAACTGCAGACGCGACTCGCTGCCCTCGGGGACCTCTGCGTGAGCTGAGGCGTGGTTAGCGTTCGGCATCCTGTTCAGTGCGTCGTTGACACCGCTCCCCAGCGAAGATCTCGATCGGATCATTGAAATGGCCTGGGAAGACCGCACTCCCTTCGAAGCGATCGAATTTCAATTCGGACTCTCCGAGCCGCAGGTGATTGCTGTGATGCGGCAACAGATGAAAGCGTCGTCGTTCAAGCTCTGGCGCAAGCGGGTGAGTGGCCGCAAAACCAAACACGCCGCCACCAGCCGCTCCGATCGGTTCCGGGCGAGCTGCCATAAGTGAATGCAACCTGCGTCGGTTCAGCGAAGAACGCCGCGCAGGATTCCCTCCACAAGACCCGCCGGAATCACGCCTGGTGGGTCTTTGGCAGGCGAGCTGCGGAAACTTGGGCCCAGATCAGATCTGCAGCCATCTGACCCATGGCTCCACCCAGAGGGCCGAGATCAGCGCTGGATTGGGGAGGAGCGGTGAAGGCTCTGATGCAGCCATAGAAATCCCTGGCGTCCTCGCACTGGGCAGCCACCTCGCCATCCACCTGAGCCAATACTGCGGTTGGGAACAGCAGACCAAACGCAATCGGTGTCAGGAGTTGTTTCATCGATTTGTGTATTGGATCGATGAAACAACAACCATTAAATATCAAAATCCCCCTATCGGGGGATTTTGGGTGAGGCTTTTATCCCTCATCTGAGGGGTCAGGGGGACGAGGGATTGGATCGGCCTCTGCGTAACAAACCAGTCCGCTCCGTGGAGTTTCAAACAGTGATGTCTGGATTCGGTTGATGACCGCCGTAAATCAACCCGTGCAGTTCAGGGTCCTGCATGTAGCCCAGCACCCGCGCTGGGTAATCCAATTTTCCGTTGTGCAGATACGTGAGGGTGGCTATCGCCTTGGCATCGAGATACGAGCGACTTGCTTGCAGGATTAAGTTGTCTGGCATGCCAAGAGCCAACTTCAGACGTTGGAACTTCGCCGCCAGCAGAGTGATGTTCGTATTGGGGTCCAGCAGTTGATTGCGGGCCCAGGTGATTTCTTCCGGCGTTGGGTTCTCGGAAAGTCGCTTCTGATGAATGAGCTCAGCAATGCCGAGCTGTGCGAGGCCATGGGTCTTCACCAGGCCGGAGTGGGCGATGAAGGGGAGGCTCTCCCCCGGCTTGGAGTGCTGGATCTCGTCGAAGAGAACGGCCGTGATCAACATCGGATTCACCTGATGCGCCGCTGCTTCGCGCAGGATCACCGGTTTCAGCTTCCGCAGGCGATTCAAGGTTGATGAGCGCAGCGGTTTGAGCTGATCGACGCTGCTTGTTAACAACTGGGCCAGCTGCGTCTGCGGGCCGTGAACCCCGAAGCGCCTTTGGAGCAACTTCAGTTCTTGCGGTGTGAAGTCGGTCGGCTCGAGCCTGTTTTCCACCACCACAGGCAACTGATCCTCAAGCTCAGCGACTGGCTGTGACCACTGACCGACCAGGAAAAGGCTCGCTGCCATCGCCAGCAGCCCAGTGGTCAATCGCAGTGGCTCAGCCATGGGGGCTGGAAATCGGGTTAGCGGAATGTGACATGAAACTAGCCGGGGTGTCCTTTTGCGTGGGCATCCCGGCAGATTCTGGATACGTTCGGCAGGTCTGCATCGTCCGCCCGGCATGAGCTTCCCGGATTTCAACGCCTCCGACGCTCATATCCAGTGGCAGCGCTTCTGCGATCTCAGCTGGTATCACGACGATCTCGGCGTTTGGCTCGACATCAGCCGGATGCACGTGAACGCCGCTGACCTGCAGCAGCTGCGGCCGCGGATGGACAAGGCTTTCGCTGCGATGCAGGAGCTGGAAGCCGGTGCGATCGCCAATCCGGATGAGCAGCGTCAGGTTGGTCACTACTGGCTGCGCACCCCCGAACTCGCCCCCTCCTCAGAGCTGCAACAGCACATCTCCAGGGAAATCGATCTGATCGCGGCCTTCGGGCGCGATGTGATCAACGGAACGATCAAGGCGCCCAACGGCGAAAGCTTCAGCGATGTGCTCTGGATCGGCATCGGCGGTAGTGGTCTGGGTCCCGCCTTGATGATCAAGGCCCTGCAGAACCCAGACGAGGGTCTCCCGTTTCATTTCTTCGACAACGTCGACCCCGACGGGATGAGCAACGTCCTGGCCGGGTTGAAGGGTCGTCTTGACCGCACCCTGGTGGTGACGGTGAGCAAGTCGGGGGGCACCCCTGAACCCCACCTCGGATTGGAGCAGGCTCGCCATCGCCTCGAGGCCGCTGGTGGCCAGTGGGCCGGCCAGGCCGTTGCCGTGACGATGCTCGACAGCAAGCTGGATCAGCAGGCTCAGGCCGAGGGCTGGCTCAAGCGCTTTGACATGTTCGATTGGGTTGGGGGCCGCACCAGCATCACCAGTGCCGTTGGTCTGCTGCCCGGTGCCCTGATCGGTTGCGACATCCGCGACTTTCTCACCGGCGCATCTCAGATGGATGCCGCCACCCGCGCAGCGGATCTGCGTCGCAATCCAGCGGCCCTGATGGCCGCCTCCTGGTATGTGGCCGGTGGCGGTCGCGGTCAGCGCGACATGGTTGTTCTGCCCTACCGCGATCGCCTGGAGGTGTTCAGCCGCTACCTCCAGCAGCTGGTAATGGAATCCCTGGGCAAGCGCCTGGATCGCAACGGTGAGGTCGTTCACCAGGGCATCGCTGTTTACGGCAACAAAGGCTCCACCGACCAGCACGCCTATGTTCAGCAACTGCGCGATGGTGTCGACAACTTCTTCGCCACGTTCATCGAGGTGCTCGAGGACGTGAGCGATATCCCCACGATTGACGGGGAATGCCCCGGCGACTTCCTCGATGGTTTCCTGCAGGGCACCCGCTCAGCCCTCACCGAGGGTGGGCGCCAGAGCATGACGATCAGCATGCGCTGCTTTGATGCACGCCGTCTCGGTGCCTTGATTGCTCTGTTCGAGCGCGCCGTCGGTCTCTACGGCGAACTTGTGAACATCAACGCCTACCACCAGCCCGGCGTTGAAGCCGGCAAGAAGGCAGCGGCGGCGATTCTCGACCTGCAAGGCCGTGTGGAGGCGATCCTGGCTGACGGTGTGGCCCGTTCCGCCGATGAGATTCGCCTGGCCCTCGCGGATGGCACCGACGAATCCATCTTCTGGATCCTGCGTCATCTCACCGGCAACCAGCGTGGTTTTAGTGCCCAGGGCGACTGGAGCCAGCCCGCCTCGATGCGCTTCAGCAAAGGCTGATCTTCCCTGGCTCAGGGCACCAGGTTCACCAGTTTTCCAGGGACAACAATCACCCGCCGGGGGGCGGCGCCCTCCAACCACTTTTTGGCGACGTCACTGGCCAGAGCCAGCCGTTCCAGCTCCTCCTTGCCGGCGGAGGCCGGAACCTGCAGTTTGCCCCGCACCTTGCCCTTCACCTGGATCACCACTTCAACGCTGTCTTGCAACAAAGCCGTTGGATCCAGCACCGGCCAGCTTTGACGGTGCACGCTGCCGCTTCCCCCCAGACGGCTCCAGAACTCTTCTGCCAGATGCGGCGCGAACGGAGCCAGCAGTCGAATCAGCCCCGAAAGAGCCTCCTGAAGCACAGGAACACTGAGGGCATCGATGCCCGTGGAGCTGATGGCATTAGAGAGCTTCATTAACTCGGAGATCGCCGTGTTCAGCTGAATCTCGTCACTGAGATCTTCACTGACGGCTTCGATGGCCAGGTGCAGCGCCCGGCGTACGCAACTGTCGGTATCGCTCAAATCGGCCGGCCGTTGTTGCGGCTCGAGTGAGTCGATGCGGGCAGCACCCGCCTCAACAAGGCGCCAGAGCCGTTGCAGGAAGCGGAACTGGCCTTCCACATCGGCATCATCCCACTCCAGATCCTTCTCCGGCGGTGCCTTGAACAGGATGAACATCCGGGCCGTGTCTGCGCCGTAGCGATCAATCACCGCCGCGGGGTCGACGCCGTTGTACTTCGACTTCGACATCTTCTCGAACAACACCTCGAGCTTGTCGCCGGTGTTGGGGTCGCGAGGATCATCCGGATCTGCCACATCCGCTGGAGCGATGTACTTGCCGGTCGTCGCATTGCGGTAGGTGATGGCCTGCACCATGCCCTGGGTGAGGAGTCGTTCAAACGGTTCGTTGATGTCTATCAGGCCTCGATCCTTCAGTGCCTTGGTGAAGAAGCGTGCATAAAGCAGGTGCAGGATCGCGTGTTCAATGCCGCCCACGTACTGCTTCACCGGCAACCAGCGGTTCACCGCTTCCTTGCTGAAGGGTTTCTCGGTGTTGTAGGGATCTGCGAACCGCAGGAAATACCAGGAGGAACACATGAAGGTGTCCATGGTGTCGGTTTCCCGCTTGGCCGGCTTGCCGCAGGTCGGACAGGTCACGTTGACCCAGTCGCTCTGCTGGCTCAGGGGCGAACCACCCTTGCCGGAGAGATCAATGCCCCGGGGCAGTTCCACCGGCAGCTCTTCGCGCGGCACAGGTACAGCACCGCAGTCATCGCAGTGGATGACAGGAATTGGGCAGCCCCAGTAGCGCTGGCGCGAGATCAGCCAATCGCGCAGGCGATAGGTGACCTTGCTGCGGGCCCAACCCTGCTCGGCGCCGTGGCCGATGATGGCGCCCTTGGCCTCGATGGAAGCGGTGCCATCGAAGGTGCCGGAGTTGATCAGTGTTCCGGCATCCGTCCAGGCCTGACCGGCCGCGATGGCTTCAGCAGCTCCTTCGGCATCGATCACCTGCTGGATCGGCAGATCATTCGACTGGGCAAAGGCAATGTCCCGCTGGTCGTGGGCCGGCACTCCCATTACGGCGCCGGTGCCGTACTCGGCCAGCACGTAATCGGCGATCCACACCGGCAGCACTGCCCCTGTCAGAGGGTTGATCACGTGACTGCCGATGGGCACCCCCCGTTTGGGCCGGTCATCACTGGTGCGTTCGATCGTGCTGAGACGAGCCACCTCCTTGCGGAAGGCCTCCACCGTCCCCTTATGTTCCGTGCTGGTGAGGCTGTCCACCAACTCGTTTTCCGGAGCCAGCACCACATAGCTCGCCCCAGCGAGGGTGTCGGGGCGGGTGGTGAACACAGTGATGGTCTGATCCTGCTCCCCTTCAACGGTGAAGCTGATCTCCGCGCCTTCGGAGCGGCCGATCCAGTTGGCCTGCATGGTGCGCACCCGTTCCGGCCAGCCCTTGAGGGCATCCAGGTCGTTGAGCAGCGGCTCGGCGTAGTCGGTGATGCGCAGGAACCATTGGTTCAGCTGGCGTTGTTCCACCAGGGCTCCGGAGCGCCAGGAGCGGCCGTCACCATCCACCTGCTCATTGGCCAGCACGGTCTGATCAATGGGATCCCAGTTGACGGTGGCGTTCTTGCGATAGGCCAGCCCCCCTTCGAGAAGTTCAAGAAAAAGCCACTGGGTCCATCGGTAGTAGTCGCTGTGACAGGTCGCCTGCTCGCGGCTCCAGTCGATCGACAAGCCAAGCCGGTCCAGCTGCGCCCGCATCTGATCGATGTTGCGGTCGGTCCACTCGCCAGGGTCCACATTGCGTTCGATCGCCGCGTTTTCCGCGGGAAGTCCGAAGGCATCCCAGCCCATCGGATGCAGCACGGCATGGCCCCGCATCCGTTGAACCCGGGCGATCACATCGGTGATCACGTAGTTGCGCACATGGCCCATGTGCAGGCTGCCCGAGGGGTACGGGAACATCGACAGGGCAAAGAAGCCCGGCTTCTCACTGCTTTCTTCGGTGCTGTCCACTCCATCTGCCTTCCAGCTCTCCTGCCAGCGCTGCTCCAGCGCAGCGGGGTCATAACGACCGGTCTGGGCACTGGTGTCGACGGCAGGGTTGGCAGCGTTCACGGAACCAGCGCTCGGCAAGGTTGCGATCGTGCCACATGCCTGGTGTTTAGCCGAGGGAGCGGATCACGCTGATCTGACGACGGTTGATCAACACGGGCCGGCTGCTGCCCGCACGTTCGATGGCCAGAAATTCAGGGTCCTGCCAGATCAGACGCCCCTCGATGGTTCTCCCACCACCGCAATGCTGAGGGGCAGCTGTTCACGGATCCAGCTCTGCAGCAACCGAACCCCCGGAAGGCTTGGATCTAGAGGAGATGTCTCCATAGGATTCGGGAGGAATACCGGCCACGCATGTTGCAGTTCAGCAAATATCAGGGACTTGGCAACGATTTCCTGATCGTTGAAGGGCGGCAGGGACAACTGCCTGATGCCATCAGCAATCCGGATCCCACCTGGGTGCGGCGCATCTGTGATCGGCGCTTCGGCGTGGGCGGCGATGGCCTGATCCTGGCGCTTCCCCCACAGGCGGAGGGAGAACTGCGGATGCGGATTCTCAATGCCGATGGCAGTGAGGCCGAAATGTGTGGCAACGGCATTCGCTGCCTGGCCCGCTACCTCGCCGACACTGACGGTGATGCGCCTGGGCGACGTTGGGACATCGAAACCCTGGCGGGAATTATCCGCCCTGAACTGATGGCCGATGGCCAGTTGCGGGTGGACATGGGGCCGCCCTTCCTCACTTCCGAAGGCATCCCCACAACCCTGATGCCCGAAGAGGGTCTGCCGCAGGGGGTGCTGCTTCTGGAGGGCGAGCAGCTGAAGGTGGCGGCCGTTGGCATGGGCAATCCCCATGTGGTGGTGCCCGTCGACGACCTCGCCAGCATTCCCTTTGATGCCTGGGGAGCTGCTCTGGAAGTGCATCCGGCCTTCCCGGCCAAGACCAACGTTCATTTCCTCCAGGTGCACAGCCGTGAGCGGCTGGAGATTCGGGTCTGGGAACGGGGTGCAGGACCGACCCTGGCCTGCGGTACCGGTGCCTGCGCCACTCTGGTGGCGGCAGTGTTGCTGGGCCTCGCCGATGACTGCGCCGAGGTGCTGCTGCTCGGTGGACCGCTGATGATCGAATGGCGCGATCGCACCGGTTCCGTGCTGATGACAGGACCTGCCGAAGCGGTGTTTGACGGGGTACTGACGCCCGATCTGGTGCCTGCAGGTCCATTGACGGCGTCGATCAGTGAAGCCCCTTCTGCTCCACCTGCGCAGACGGCCGCAGCCGACTTCGATTGCTCCAAGGATTGCGCTGACGAATGTCAGCGCCCCGGCCGCTGCCTCCGCGATGAGGCGCAGCAAAAGGTGCAGGCCTTCCTCAGCAGCACGTCCCTCGACTCGATGCTCAATCTCGCCAGTGAGTCCCTGGAGCAGCGCACCAAGGCACGGTTCGAGCGTGGAACACCTTGAGATCTATCTGGATGCAGCTGCCACGACACCGCCGCTGCCGGCGGTGATCACAGTGATGCAGCAGCTCCAGCAGACAGCCTGGGCGAATCCCAGCAGCCTCCATGAGGCCGGGTTGGCAGCTGCGGAAGCTCTCGAGCGAGCCCGTTGGCTCATTGCCGAACGTTTTGCTGTCAGTCCTGATCAGTTGATCGTCACTTCAGGAGCGACGGAATCCGTTCACCTCGCCCTGCTCGGCAGTGCCAATGGTCTTGTCCCGGGCCGGTTGGTGATCTCTGCGGTGGAGCATCCGGCGGTGGTCGCTGCGGCCCACCAACTCGAAGCGCTGGGCTGGAGCATCGCTGAATGGCCTGTTGATGGCCAGGGCGTTGTGCGGCTCGACCAGCTCGAAGGGCTGTTGTCTGCTCCAACCCGGCTGGTTTCCCTGATCGCAGCCCAGGGCGAGGTTGGTGCGTTGCAACCAGTGAGCAGGATTGCAAAGGCCTGCCGCGAGCGCGGCATCGTCATCCACAGCGATGCCACCCAGCTTGTGCCCCAGGGTTGCTTCCCTTTCGAGAGTCTCGGAGTGGATCTGCTGACCCTCTCGGCTCACAAGTTCCGTGGCCCCAGGGGCGTGGGGCTGCTGATTCGAGCCCCGGGTGTGGAACTTTCACCGCTCCAGGGCGGTGGAGGTCAGGAACACGGCCTGCGCTCTGGCACCGAACCCGTTGTTTTGGTCAGCGGCATGGCCGAAGCCCTGATGGACCTCCCCAGCTTTGACCCCGCCAGTCAACCCGTCCCCCCGGGCTGCTCGTCGCAGATCCGTCGTCAACGGGATCAACTGCTCGAACGATTACTCGAGCTGCCCCAGCTTCAGCTCTGCGGCCCTCAAGTCGATCAGCGTCTGCCTCATCACATCGCGCTGCTAGCAACCACCGCCGATGGCCAGCCCCTGCCGGGACGCGATCTGGTACGACGGCTGGCAGCAGCGGGAGTGGCCTGTAGCAGCGGCAGTGCCTGCAGCAGTGGCAGCAGTACTGACAGTGTTGTGCTTACAGCCATGGGAATTCCCGGACCTGCACGCCAGTCGGGCCTGCGGCTGACCCTTGGCCCCTGGCTATCGGATCAGGATCTCGATGCCGTTCCAGGCCGTTTTGCATCCGTGCTGCAGGCTTTTCCCTGACATGCTTTGGCGATGACTCAATCCGACGCTCCCTGTTTCGCGCTACCCGCGGATCTGCTCGCGGCCGAAGAGGCCATGCTGCAAGCTGCCCTGGCAGCCGTTGGATCTGGCGACGGTCAACGCTGGGCCGCAAGCCTGCGCTTTGAGGGGCTTCGCCTGCTCCCGGTGGCGGTGCGTCTGGCCCGCGCGCTGATCGCTGCCGGTCAACAGCTGTTGATGGTTTGGCCCGATGCCGGTGCTGCAGCCCTGGCTCGGCGTGATGCGGAAGACCTCAAGGAGGTGATCTTCGATTTCAATCAGCTCAAACGTTCGGAGAGCGACGCTCCCGACACCCGCCTGTTGCTTGCGGTGAACCCCTCCCCTGCCGATTACGAGGAGTTCCAGGCGTTGTGTGAGAACCATGCCGGAGTGGTTTTGATGCTGAATGGGCGTCTTGAAGACGCCGCCGTTGGCATCGGGAGCGTGGCCCGGGAGCGCCGAAAGGGTTTCGTGGCCAGCTGGCAGCAGGCCTATTGGCTTCAGCCCCTGGAGGGAGGAGCCCTGATGCGCTGCTTCCCCGATGACTGGCGTCTCTTTCGACAGGATCCCGATGGTTACCGGCAACTTGAGGTGCTTCCCGAACGACCGGATCCGGACACAACAGCAGCGCTTCTGGCCGGTGAAGATCCCGACAGCATCAAGCAACAGCTTTCCGGTGTCGACCGCTTCCTTGATGGTCTGCGCAATTGAGCCGCGCCTGGCTTGATCCAGGCTCAGAGTCTCTATAAGGTTCGAGCCCAGGCTCCCTCTCGACAGTGCTCCACAGGCTGCGATCCCTTTCACCCATCGATGCTGTGGCCGGAGTCGTTGCTCTGACAGCGCTGGCTGGGGTGATCTGGTCCCCCAAGCTCTCCAATGCGGTCGCCAAGGCCACGGGTGCCGTGAAGCCTGTGCAGGTCAGTGTTGATGTGCATAGTCTCTACAGCGCTGATCCCGAGCAGCTATTGAATTCAGCCCGAGAGGAAGCGGGCCTCAACATCGTGATCCGCAATCAACCGGCCGGTCAGGTGACCCTCGTGTCGGTGGATGACCTCACCAATCCCCTGACGGCAGTGCAGCCCGATGGTTCGGTGGTGATCGCGGATGCCCCCAGCACGGCCCTGCCCCGGCATGCCCGTTTTGTGATGGAGGCCCAAGCCGAGATCAAACCCTCCGGTGTTGTGATCGGTGGCACCAAGCTCAAGGTGGGAGTGCCCGTTGAGCTGGAAGGACGCCTTTACCGCTTGAACGGTGTTGTAAGCGGAGTCATGCCTCTGTGATTCGCTCTGCCCTGGTCACCCTGCTGGTGCTGGCGCCCCAGTTGCCCTTTAGGGCCGCGCCTCCACTGTTGGCACCACCTCCGGTGGACCATCGTCAGGGCCAGGCCATTCTCAGCAGCGGTGCGCTTTGCCCGGCCTTGCAGACGGCCTTGAAATCAGCGGTGGGGACGGAAGAGCGGCTCTGGAGCGTCAGCGTTCTCGATCAACGGGGGCAGTTGCTGGCTGATCTGAACGGGGGAATCCCCCGGATCCCTGCATCGAATCAGAAACTCGTTAGTACGGCCTTTGCCCTGGATCGCCTCGGCCCCGACTTCCGTTTGAAGACGCAGCTTTTGCGTCACCCCGATGGATCACTGGAGATCGTGGGGGAAGGCGATCCCGACCTGAGCATTGCCGAGATCCAGAAGTTCGCCATGGTGGCTATCGGCCAGGGCGGCTCCCGCAGCACCACCAGCCTCGCCGCAACACCTGTTCAGCTGATGGTTCGGGAGGAACCGCGTCAGCGCTGGTGGCCCGCCGATTGGGATCCTGCGGATCGGTCCTACGCCTACGGCGCACCGATCACCCGTCTTGCCCTCACCAGCAATGCTCTGCACATGGCGGTGATGGATCCAGCGGCACGGCTACAGAGCATCCTCAACTCCACAGTCCGCCAGCAGGGAGGGCAGATCCATCTGCAGATGGTTGATCAGCAGATCCGGGAAGCGGCCCTTGCGCGGAGTAGGGGAGCGAGTGTGGTCCTGCACAGCGAGGATTCCGCGCCGATGCACGCCCTGCTCAGCTTGGCCAACACGGAGAGCCATAACTTCACTGCTGAGGTGCTGATGCGGGAAGCGGCCGAGGTTTGGGATGTGAATCGTGCGTCCATCGCCACCACCCGCTGGTTGCAAGCGCAGGGGGTCCCGATGACGGGTCTTCGGCTGCGTGATGGCAGCGGACTTTCACGGGGCAACCGCCTCACCAGCCGTTCCTTGTCCGTGCTGCTGTGGCGCATGGCGCAACACCCCCTGGCGGCCAATTACCAGGCCTCAATGGCAATTGCTGGCCAAAGGGGAACGCTGCGCAATTATTTCTGGGGCACCCCGCTTGTGGGTCGCTTCTGGGGCAAAACCGGCACTCTCAGAGGTGTTCGTTCGATCTCCGGCATTTTGGAAACCGCCGATGGACCGCGTTACGTGAGCATGATTGCCAACGGGTCCTACGCACCCAATTCCGTGATGGGCCAGATCCTGCTGGCCAGCCAGCGGATCAGCCGTTGCCCCGCATGGACCGCAGCCGGGACGCTGCCCGGTGGGCCCGACTGAACGGCACAGTTTTGGCTTCGTCGGCAGCGTTGGCGGCAGGGGCAGCTGAGCGAATCGTCTGAATCTTGGAGAGCTCCTGACGGCCAGCCATCACCACTTGGGTCATTTCCTTAAGGCGCACTTCCAGCTCACCCAGCGTCTGTTCGGCGTAACGGTTGGCGCCGTCCTGAACTCCGGCGGCCTCCTGGCGGCTGCGTTGGATCAGAGACTCACATTGCTGTTGGGTCTGCTGGCGGAACTGCAGCGCATCGTTGTGAATCCGCTCGGCCTCGTCCCGGCCTTCCTTCTGAATCCTCAGGGCTTCACGGCGAATCGTCTCAAGCTCCTGCAGCGCCTGCTGCCGGTTGGCTTCATGCTGCTCAGCGTGTTGGCGCTTGAGCTCTGCTGCGTTGGTCTCGATCTTTTGGATTTGCTGTTGGGCCTGTTGGCGGCTTGCTTCGAGTCGCTCAGCATGTTGACGCTTCAGCTCAATCGCCTCCTGATCCAGTTGTTGGCGACGCTCCAGGCCTTCCTGCTCCAGCTGCTGGCGGCGTGAGGCGAACTGCTGCTCCAACTGGGCCAGCTTGCTTTGCATCTCCTGTTCCAACTTCGCCCCCTGCTCCCGCGTTTTCTGCAGCAGCTGCTCACATTGCTGGCGGGCCTGCTCACGCATTTCATTCACTTGCCGTTCCGCTTCCTGGCGGATGGAGGCGTTGTTCACCAGTTGTTCGCGCTGACGCTGAGCCTGCTCAACAATTTCTTCGGCGTTCCTGCGGGCGGTGTTGATGAACTCGTCACGGCGATCCAGCAATTTGACCGCCCGCTCGAGCTCCTTGGGTAATTCGTCGCGGACGGCATCCAGCAGCTCAACGGCATCGGTTTCGTTCACCAGACGTCCGCCGGTGAAGGGCATCCGGCTGCCCTCCAGCACAACTTCCTCCAACTGATCTAGTTGATCGAGAACGGAGAACCGGACGTCGTTCATCTCAGCTGGCGGGGAAAGCCGAATTAAAGAGCCTGTTGAGGTCCTTCGCCACCTCTGGTGGGACCATGTGGTCGATAGATCCGCCAAAGCGAGCCACTTCCTTCACCACGGAGCTGCTGAGAAAGCTGTGGCGTGCAGTAGTGGCCATGAACACCGTCTCCAGATCGTCCGCCAATGAGCGGTTGGTGTGGGCGATCTGCAGTTCGTATTCGAAGTCACTCATCGCTCGCAGGCCCCTCAAGATCAGGTCGGCGCGATGGGTGACGGCACAGTTCACCGTGAGGCCATCGAAACTGATCACCTCAACTCCGGAGAGATGGCGCGTCGCCGTGCGGATCTGTTCGATCCGTTCCTCGACACTGAATGCAGGCCGTTTGCTCGGATTGCTGAGCACCGCTACGACCACCTCGCCAAACAGGCTCACTGCCCGCTCGATCAGGTCCATATGACCGTTGGTGAGGGGGTCGAAACTGCCGGGGTAGAGCGCCCGCATCGGGAATAAGCGATGGGCGGATCCTATGCAGTGGATCGATGTTTAGATTTCAACCAACGCATTCGTGCCATGAGCCTCGACGCCGACGCCAAGAAGATCCTGCTCCGCAAGATCCCCCACGGACTCTTCATCTGCGGCGTGCGCAACGGCGATGAGGTCAACGGTTTCACCGCCAGCTGGGTGACCCAGGGATCGTTCGAACCGCCATTGGTGGTGATGGGTGTTCGGTCTGACAGCAGTAGTCACGCCATCATCGAGGCCACCGGCAAGTTCTCCCTCAATGTGTTGCGAGCCGATCAGAAGGACCTGGCGGCCGTGTTTTTCAAGCCCCAAAAGGCGCTCGGTGGTCGCTTTGAAGCGGCACCCTTCGAAGAAGGTGAGCTTGGCCTTCCCCTCCTCACTGACGCCGTCGGTGGTGTGGAGTGCGAGCTCGTGGGTTCGATCAAACACGGAGACCACACCGTTTTTGTGGGCGAAGTGAAAACGGCGCGTCTGATTGCCGATGGCGATGCCCTGAACCTGGCCAGCACCGGCTGGAATTACGGCGGCTGAGCTGGCCTGGTGGATGCCGCCTCCAGTGCACCGCTGCTGACGCAGCCCGAACGTCTCGAACGCCGCCTCAAGGAGATTCCCCCTGAGCCTGGTTGCTATTTAATGCGGGACGGCGACGACCGGATCCTCTACGTCGGCAAGTCGAAGGCGTTGCGCACTCGCGTGCGCAGCTATTTCCGCAGCCGCCACGATCTGTCACCACGGATCCGGCTGATGACGCGCCAGGTCTGTGAGATCGAGTTCATCGTCACCGACAGCGAGGCGGAAGCCCTCGTGCTCGAGTCGAATCTGATCAAGAACCATCAGCCGCACTTCAACGTGTTGCTGAAGGACGACAAGAAATATCCCTATCTATGCATCACCTGGAGTGAGGCCTACCCAAGGATTTTCATCACCCGTCGCCGCCGTTTCCGCAGTCCCCTGGATCGCTTTTACGGGCCCTATGTCGATGTCGGGCTGTTGCGTCGCACCCTGTTCCTGGTTAAGCGGGTTTTCCCGCTGCGGCAACGGCCACGTCCGATGTACCCCGACCGGACCTGCCTCAACTACAGCATTGGGCGCTGTCCGGGGGTCTGTCAGGAAAAAATCAGCTCGGAGGACTATCACCGCACCCTGCGCAAGGTGGCGATGGTCTTTCAGGGCCGCAGTGATGAACTGCAGCAGCTGCTGCAGGAGCAGATGGAGCGGTACGCCGAGCGGATGGACTACGAATCGGCGGCCCGGATCCGCGATCAACTTCAGGGGCTGGATCAGCTCACCGCCGACCAGAAGATGAGCCTGCCGGATTCCTCCGTGAGTCGGGATGTGCTGGCCCTTGCCTTTGATGAACGGTTGGCGGCCGTCCAGCTGTTTCAGATGCGTGCCGGGAAGTTGGTGGGACGTCTTGGCTACACCGCCGACGCCTCAGGCCTGGAACCGGGACTGATCCTGCAACGGGTGATTGAAGAGCACTACAGCCAGGTGGATTCCGTTGAGGTGCCCCCCGAGCTGTTGGTGCAGCACGCTCTCCCTCAGCAGAAACTCATGGAGGACTGGCTCTCGGAACAGCGGGAGCGTCGGGTGCAGATCCACTGCCCCCAGCGCCAGCAAAAGGCCGATCTGATTGAACTGGTGCAGCGCAATGCGGAGTTCGAGTTGCTCCGCGCCAAGCAAGGCCAGGAGAAGCAGTCGTTGGCCACGGAGGATCTGGCGCAATTGCTGGAGTTGCCGACCCCGCCGCGACGAATCGAGGGGTATGACATCAGTCACATCCAGGGCAGCGATGCCGTGGCCTCCCAGGTGGTGTTCATCGACGGATTGCCCGCTAAGCAGCACTACCGCAAATACAAGATCCGCAGCAGCAGCATCCGCGCTGGTCACAGCGATGACTTCATGGCGATGGCAGAGATCATGCGCCGCCGTTTTCGGCGCTGGGCCCGGGCCAAGGCGGAGGGGGTGGATGTGGGTGCCCTGCGTCATAAAGGCGGCAGCGCCTTGCAGACCGACGGCCTCAACGACTGGCCCGATGTGGTGATGATTGATGGCGGTAAAGGCCAGCTCTCGGCCGTGATGGAGGCTCTTCGGGAGCTGGATCTCCATGAGGATCTCAACGTCTGCTCCCTCGCCAAGCAGCGCGAAGAGGTGTTTCTCCCTGGCGAAAGCCAGCCCCTGGAGAGTGAACCGGATCAGCTCGGGGTGGTGCTCCTTCGCCGCTTGCGGGACGAAGCCCACCGTTTCGCCGTCAGCTTCCACCGCCAGCAGCGTGGTGAGCGGATGAAGCGTTCACGCCTGTCGGACATCCCTGGGGTCGGTCCCAAGCGGGTCAAGGATCTATTGGCTCACTTCCACTCGATTGATGCCATCCAGCTGGCATCGCTTGAAACCCTGTCTAAGGCCCCTGGCGTTGGCCCGGCGCTGGCCCGCGACATCCACGATTTCTTCCACCCGTCGGACGACGGCACCGACGCTGATGTCAGGGCTGCTTTAGAAGAACAGCCTCAGGAACTCTCCGCATGATCCGTCATCTCTGCATGGCTTTGGCAGGAGTGCTTCTGCTCGCCAGTCCGGTCTGGGCGTCCCCAGGCCTGTGCACGGGGCCCGTGTGTGCCGATGGCATTACCCGCAGTGCCAAGAACCACTGGCAGTTGGTGCTGCGGCTCAACGATCAGCAGGGCCATCGCGAAAAAGTGGTGATGAATTGCCGGGCCGGCCAGTTGAGCCCCATGGCCGGACCCGTGGATCGCGCCTATGCCACCGCCCTGGGCCATCGTGCCTGCCGCCTTGCTGGGGAGGACAGCTGACGGTGGATCTCAGTCTCGTTTTTCCCCATCAGCTGTTTGAGCACCATCCCGCGATCCAGCCGGGGCGTGCCGTGGCACTGATCGAGGATCCGCTGCTGTTCGGTTCCGATCCCCGCTGGCCAATCCAGGTGCATCGGCAGCGCTTGCTTTTGCATCGGGCCTCGATGAATGCCTATGCGGAGATGCTTCAGGCCAAGGGCTTCTCTGTGCTGCGGATCCTTCAGGGCCAGGCGGCCAGCACCGCTGTGATCCTTGGTGGGCTCCTCGATCAGGGCTACCGGTCCTTTCATCTCGCGGATCCGGTGGACGATGTTCTGACCCAACGGATCTCCGCCTTCGCATCACGCCATGACTGCGGTCTGGAGATAGTCCCCACTCCGATGCTGCTCACCCCAGAGGCCGTCATCGATGACCATTTCGCATCCCGTAAGAAGCCACTGATGGGTCGCTTCTACGAGATGCAGCGCAAGCGACTGGATCTGCTGATCGATTCTGATGGTGGCCCTGTCGGCGGCCGCTGGAGTTTTGATGCCGACAACCGCAAGAAGCTTCCCAAGGGAATCCTTGTTCCTGAGCTCCCTGGCAAACGTTCGAGCGGCTCGACCGTCATCGTCGACACCGCTCGGCAGCAGCTGATCGAGGAGGGGGTGGCCGGCATCGGCAGCTGGGACGAGTTCCATTACCCAGTCACCCATGGCGATGCAGCCCGTTGGTTGGATCAATTTCTCGATCAGCGGCTGCGCCAATTCGGGGCTTACGAAGATGCGATCAGCACCCAGCACCAGGTGATGTGGCACAGCGTTCTAACGCCGATGCTCAACATCGGTTTGCTCACGCCGCAGCAGGTGCTGGATCGAACGCTGGAACGGGCCGAGGTCGGTGATGTCCCCCTCAATTCATTGGAGGGATTTCTGCGTCAGATCGTCGGCTGGCGAGAGTTCATGGCTGCGATGTACAGGCGCCATGGTGTGGAGATGCGTAACGGCAATTTTTGGGGCTTTGAAGACCGACCAATCCCTTCAGCTTTCTACACCGCATCCACGGGACTTCCTCCGATTGATGACGCCATCCGCCATGCCTTAGGGACCGGTTATTGCCATCACATCGAACGACTGATGCTCCTGGGCAACGTGATGCTCCTCTGCGGATTCCATCCAACCCGGATCTACACCTGGTTCATGGAGCTGTTCGTGGATGCCTACGACTGGGTGATGGTGCCCAACGTCTACGGCATGAGTCAGTTTGCCGATGGCGGCATCTTCACCACCAAGCCCTATCTCTCCGGGTCGAACTACGTCCGCAAGATGTCGGACTACCGCAAAGGCGAGTGGTGTGACACCTGGGATGGCTTGTTCTGGAGTTTCATCCATTGCCATCAAGACTTCTTCCGGCGCCAATACCGCCTTGCGATGATGGCCCGCAACCTGGATCGCATCGGCGCCGATGTTCTAGTGGCCCATCAGCGCCGGGCCAGCGATTTTCTTGACGCTCTCACCTGAACCCTGCGTAAGGTCGCTCCAGAGCAGTTGTGTTGATGACGTTTTCGCCCGAGGCCTACCTCTGGTTCAAGACCCTGCACATCGTTGGAGTTGTGGTGTGGTTTGCAGGCCTCTTCTATCTGGTGCGTCTGTTCATCTATCACGTTGAAACCGAGGAGCTGGCGCCGGAATTGCAGCAGCCGTTCCGCGATCAATACACCTTGATGGAGAAACGTCTCGCCAACATCATCACCACGCCCGGTATGGCGGTGGCGGTGTCGATGGCAATCGGGTTGCTGCTGGCTCAGCCCTCCTGGCTTCAGCAGGGCTGGATGCACGCCAAGCTCGCCTTCGTGGCGGCTTTGCTGGCCTATCACGTGTTTTGTTACCGGCTGATGGGCCAACTCCACGCCGGCACCTGTGCCTGGTCGGGCAAGCAGCTCCGCGCCCTCAATGAGCTGCCCACGCTGCTGCTGGTGATCGTGGTGATGCTGGTGGTGTTCAAAACACAGTTCCCCACCAGCGCAGCGACCTGGTTCATCGTCGCTCTGGTGGTGTTCATGGCGGCGTCGATTCAGTTTTATGCCCGTTGGCGCCGACTGCGGGCCGAAGCCTCCGCCAAAGCTTGAGATGAGGGCTGAGATGACCCATCCGCTCAAGGCTGTTCTCGACCAGGTGGGACCGTCGAGCTGCCCCACCACGCACAACTTTCACTGCCACACTGTCTGCAGCGACGGCAGCCTCGAACCCCTGGACCTCATTCAGCAGGCCACCGAGCGGGGGCTCCAGCATCTTGCGGTGACGGATCACCACAGCAGCCAAGCCCATCAGGAGATCCAAGCCTGGCTGAAACAGCAGCGCGGCACCGGTGCCGTGCTCCCCACGGTTTGGAGCGGCATGGAAATCAGTGCACTGCTCAAGGGATGCCTGGTTCATGTGCTCGCCCTTGGCTTCGAGCTGAACCACCCTGCGCTTCAGCCCTACAACCGTGGTGATGCCGTTGTCGGTGAACCGCTAAGGGCTGAGGCTGTGGTCAAGGCAATCCATGAAGCCGGTGGATTGGCGGTGTTGGCCCATCCCGCCCGTTATCGCCTTGGTCATGACGTGTTGATCGATGAGGCGGCTCGTCTCGGTTTCGATGGCGGTGAAGCCTGGTACGACTACGACATGCAACCAAGCTGGTCTGCAAGTCCCTTGATCTGTGAATCCATCGACCGTCAGCTGAGCAACCTTGGCCTTTTGCGTACGTGTGGCACCGATACCCATGGAATTCACCTTTGCGGCCGCTAAGTTCGTCTCATCTCAGTTCCGGTCGACATGGGCTTCTTGGATCGTCTGCTGAAAAAGGATTCCGCAGAGTCCGACTCCACGATTCAGCCACGCAAGCCAGCGAAGGAGAAGCCGGCCGAGTTTTTTCTTGATGCAGACTCCTCATCCTCACTGGGTGATGTGAACTACATGCGCGAATCGAAGACGATTCGTCGCACCTTCCCGGGCACGGCCGCAAGCCCCGGAACGAAGGAACAGATCATGGAGGTGGCCGCTGAAACCGAGAAGCTTGAGAAGCGCAGCGAAGGCCTTGGGGGCGTGGTCAAGAAGGAACAATCCGTCACCCTCAACGCAGGCATCCCCACTCCGGTGAAGAAAACCTTCGCTACGCAGGTGAGCACGGATGAGATGAGCAAGCGCCTCAAAGGCACAGCCATCACGGGTGTGAACACCCCTGCTCCCGCAGATGCTGCTCCCGTCGGCCGCAAAGAAGAGTTGAAGCCCAAGGAAGAGCCGGTGGCCAAAGCAGGTTCTGCTGAGCCGTCCTCGAAGCCTGGATCGATCGATCCCTTTCGTCAGATGGTTCGCGATCTCAACAAATAGGGCTGCCTCGTTCAATTTGGGCTTCGCTGCTGTTCACAAGGGTTTGCAGGTGAAGCAGCTGCCCATCCGTTGCTGCAGTCCAAAGGCCTCGATTCGAGGCCTCCAGCAGTCGCTCGGCCATGTCTCTGAGCACCCAGGGATTGCTTGCCCTTAGGAAGTCAAGAATCCGCGACTGGCTTAGCCACTCATCACATAGAGCGCCATAACACCAATCGGGAACGCGATCGGTGGCCGCGTCGTAGGCAAACAGGTAATCAATGCTGGCCCCCATCTCGAAGGCACCCTTGTAGCCGTGTCGCATCATCCCCTCGATCCAGCGGGGGTTGAGCATCCGGCTGCGCATCACCTTGTCCAGTTCCTTTTCGAGCCGGTGCAGGCGAGGCCGTTCGGAGCGGGAATGGTCCCCGAACCACAGCTGCGGACGTGCTCCTGACACCTCTTCCACCGCGGCACTCAGGCCACCCTGGAACTGGTAGTAATCGTCGGAATCGAGCAGATCGTGCTCGCGGTTGTCCTGGTTGTGGAGCACCACCTGCACTCTGCCCAAGGCCTGTTCCAGACCGGAACGGTCGAGGCTGGGGGCGGCGCCACCGTCGTACGACCACTGGCTCCAGCTGAGGAAGGCTTGGCCCAGGTCTGCTCGGGAGTCCCAGGCACCACTGTCGATCAGAGCTTGCAGACCGGCTCCATAGGCACCGGGGGCGGATCCATAGATGCGGCCCTGGGGTCCCCCTCGACGGGTGAGCTCGGCCAGCGGGTTGAGTTCATCCGGTTCATCGAGGGCCGCAATCATCGACTGGGCCTGATGCACCCAGCCCACCAATTGGGGAAAGGCATCGCGAAAAAGTCCGGAGATGCGCAGCACCACATCCACCCGTGGTCGCTCCAGCAAGCGGGGTGGGATTACCTCCAGGTCCACCAGCCTTCGGGTAGGGCCATCCCAGACCGGTCGAACACCCATCAGGGCCAGCAGCTGTGCGATGTCTTCTCCGCCATTGCGCATCGTGGCCGTTCCCCAGACCGACAACGCCAGATGGCGCAGCGGCTCCCCCTGCTCCAGTAGATGGAGATCCAGCAACTGCTCCGCTGAGCGTCGCCCTAGGTCCCAGGCGGCTTCCGTGGGCAAGCCCCGCAGATCGACGGAATAGAAATTCCGGCCTGTAGGCAGCACATCGGGGCGGCCGCGACTCGGAGCTCCTGACGGCCCAGCAGCAATTCGCTGACCCTGAATGCCCCGAAGGAACGCCGCCTTTTCGGCTGCGGCACAACCGCTCAAGCGAGGCCAGAGGTCGTTGCGCAGGTTCAGCAGGCAGGGATCCTCCGGGTTCCAGGTCTGGAAGGGTTCCGCCATCCCGTCGCACTGTTCCCCATGGACGACCTGACGGATCAACAATTGAGCCTGGTGCTCCAGCCATGCACAACCATCCCCCACCCGACGGCAGTCCGATCCGCCCAGCACCCTCAGGCGGGTCTGGTCCGTCTCCGAGAGCTTGTCGCCTTCGTCCTGCTGCCAGGGATCGAAGCCCAGACCTGCCTGTATGGCCATGGCTTGCAGCAAGCCCGGCTGTCCCTGCCTGGGGGGACGGGCTAGGGCAACCAGCAGTTCATCGGCAGCTTCTGCCGACGGCGCAACGCCGAACCGATGCAGGCCCGTGCGGATCTGCGATTCCTTCAGCTCGCAGAGATAGGTCTCCGCCTGATCAAGACAGCTCTCCAGCAGCTGTGGTTGTCGGCGAATCTCCTCTTCACTGGGGATTCCAGGCCAGTTGAGGTCTAGCAAGCTGGCATGCACCGACTGTTCCAGCACCTGGGCCCGCTGCCCCCCCAGCTGGCGAACCTCCACAAGTTCGTCGAGCAGCCCCTCCAACCGTTGGAGTGGTCCGTGCAACCCAGCACGACCCAAGGGCGGTGTGAGGTGGTCCAGCACCACGGCGTGACCGCGACGCTTGGCCTGAGATCCTTCGCCGGGGTCGTTGACGATGAAGGGGTAGAGATGTGGGATAGGGCCGAGGGCTAGGCCGGGGCCGCAGGAATCGCTTAACCCCACTGACTTGCCCGGCAGCCATTCCGCACTGCCGTGCTTGCCAACGTGCAGCATCACCTGGGTTTGATGCACGCTGCGCAGCCAGAGGTACTGGGCCAGATACCGGTGTGGTGGCGGCAGATCCGGTGAGTGGAGATCGGCGATCTGGTCGGCGTCGTAGCCGCGATCCGGCTGGATCAGCACCACCACATGACCGAAGCGCAGGCCGTGAATGGCAAACCCCTGGTTTGGATCCAGATCGCAGGCGGTCTCCGGAGGCCCCCATCGGGATTCGATCAAGCGTCGAGCCGGCTCCGGAACGGAGCCCCACCACTGCTGATAAGTGGTGAGGGGCAGATGATCCAGCGGTGGACGGTGCTGTCCCTCCGGTGCATTGGTACGACCGGCCAACAGTTGTTGCATCAAGTCATCGCCTGTACCCGGCAAGGCATCCGTGCCCAGGTCATGGCCTGCGTCCGCCAGCCACCGGAGCATCCGCGCCGTGCTGTCCGGTGTATCGAGGCCAACACCATTGGCTACACGCCCATCGCGCACGGGATAGTTCGCCAACACCATTGCGATGCGCCGGTCGGCGCAGGTGGTCTGGCGCAGCTCCACCCAGCGACGGCTGTGTTCGACCAGCCACGCCAGCCCCTGTTGATCCGGCTGCAGACAAGGAATGGCGGTGGCCAGAGGTCCGCTCGTCTGCCGGTGCTCACGAAAACTGCAGGGCCGCGAGGTGATCCGGGCATCCAGCTCCGGCATCACTACTTGCAGGGACAGATCCATCGGATTGAGCCCCTGGCTGCTCTCCAGCCACTGGGCACGGCTGCGGCTGCTGCTGAGCAGTTGCAACACCGGTCGATCCAGCCGATCCCAGAGCGGGCTGCCTAAGCCGGCCTGTTCGGACTGCACCGAGGCAAAGGACGTTCCTGCGATCACGAGCTCAGCGTTTTGCTGTTCCAACAGGTCGTGGACGCCGGCCTGCACTGCAGGGTCTCTCAAGCTGCTGACCCACAGCAGACAGGGTCGCAGTCCCTGTTGCCGCAGTGCGGCCGTGAGTTCATCCGCTAGGTCTAGATCTCCGGCCTGAAACTGAGCTCGATAGAGCACCACACCAACGGCTGTCCCCGGTTCATCGCGCCAATCCCAGGGCATCGGATCGGGGCAAGGCACCACCGCGACGCTGTCGGGTGATGGGGGGCTGCCCTCCATCAGGGCCTCGAGGACCTTCAAGAACTGCCCCATGTTGTCGATGCCGCCTTCCCGCAGCAGAGCCGACAGCCGATCGGCCAGTTCAGGACTGCAGGAGCCCAGCCCATGCAGTTCGTTGCTCTGATCAGCCGTTCCGGCAAGGACGATCAGTTGCCGTTGTTTCGCTTCGGCGCGCCAGCGCTGCAGTTGCTCTAGGCCGTAGCTCCAGTGCCCACGACTGCCGAGCAGACGCACCACAATCAATCTCGCCGCCTGGGCGGTGGTGTTGAGGTAGTGGTCCAGCTGCGCTGGGTGGTCTAGGCAGCTCAGGGACAATGCCCGGATCTGATCGTTCCAGGCAGGGTTGCTCGGCAGGCTGGCGTCGAGGCAGCTGATGTCCGTGCCAGCGCTGGTGAGGAAAAGTACGTCGGCGCCCGGCTGCTCGACCAGCACCACATCTTCCGGTGGGTCCAGGCCCGGACAGGTGGCAAGGCGATGCATGACCCCATTCTCCGTCTTTGCGGTGACCGGTGGTGAGAAGATTCAGCGGTCGGATCCTTCACGGTGATGCATCAGTTCCTGCCCTATGCCTGGTTCCAGGGCCAGTGCGTTCCCTTCGAGGAGGCCAGGATCTCCATTGCCACCCATGCTCTGCACTACGGCACCGGTGCCTTCGGCGGCATGCGAGCTATTCCCGATCCCGAGAACAGCAACACCATGCTGCTGTTCCGTGCTGATCGGCACGCCCGGCGTCTCAGCCAGAGTGCCAGGTTGCTGCTAACGGATCTGAGTGAGGAGACGATCCTCTCGGCTCTCACTGCGATGCTCCAGGCCAACAAGCCTGACCAGCCCATCTATCTGCGGCCCTTCGTTTACACCAGCGATCTAGGCATCGCCCCGCGCCTGCACAATATTGAGACCGATTTCCTGATTTACGGACTCCCCTTGGGGGATTACCTGTCCCCGGAGGGGGTGAGCTGCAGAATCAGCAGCTGGACCCGCCAGGAGGACCGCTCTCTGCCGCTGCGCGGCAAGATCTCCGGCGCATACATCACAAGTTCGCTGGCCAAAACGGAGGCCGTTCAGAGCGGTTTCGACGAAGCCTTGCTGTTGAACAGTCGCGGCAAAATCAGTGAAGCCAGTGGAATGAACCTGTTCCTGGTGCGTGATGGCCAACTGATCACGCCTGGAGTGGATCAGGACATCCTCGAGGGCATCACCCGCGCCAGCGTGATTGAGCTGGCCAAAGCGATGGACATCCCTGTGATTGAACGTCCGGTCGACAAAACCGAGTTGTTCATCGCCGATGAAGTGTTCCTTTCCGGCACGGCCGCCAAGGTGACGCCGATCCGTCAGATCGAATCAACGGTGCTGAATGCCAAGCGGCCTGTGATGGATGCGCTGAAGGCCAAGCTGGTGGGGATCACCGAAGGGCGGGACTCCGCCTATGAGCACTGGGTGACTCGAATTCCGATCTCCTGATAGGAACAGCCTGAAGTTCGTCCTGAGCTTTTCTTAAGATCAGACCCTCTTCAGGGGTGCATTGATGGTGGTGACGCAGGCAGATCGGCAAGCCACCACCTCTGCATTCCTCAAGCACCTGCACGGGCCGCAGCGCCCTGTGCTGGTATTCGACGGCGCCACAGGCACCAGCCTTCAGGGTTTGGGGCTTACCGCGGATGATTTCGGTGGTCCTGAGCTGGAGGGCTGCAACGAGAACCTTGCAGTCACCAAACCTGATGCGGTCAAGGCTGTGCATCGCCAGTTCCTCGAGGTGGGCTGCGATGTCATCGAGACCGACACCTTCGGGGCTGCATCAATCGTGCTGGCGGAATACGGCCTGGAAGACAAGGCCTTCGAGCTGAACAAGCGGGCAGCCGAGCTGGCGCGGGAGATGGCTGATGAATTCAGCACTCCTAAGAAGCCTCGCTTCGTGGCAGGGTCCATGGGACCCACCACCAAGCTTCCCACCCTCGGCCACATTGATTTCGACACGATGCGGGACTCGTTCCGCGAACAGGCTGAGGGACTGATCGCCGGCAACGTCGACCTTTTTATCATTGAAACCTGTCAGGACGTGCTGCAGATCAAGGCAGCTCTCCAGGGCATCGAAGAGGCTTTTGCCGCCACCGGTGAGCGGCGGGCCCTGATGGTGTCGGTGACGATGGAAACCACGGGCACCATGCTCGTTGGCACGGACATCGCTGCGGTGGTGTCGATCCTGGAGCCGTTCCCGATCGACATTCTCGGCCTGAACTGCGCCACCGGTCCGGAGCAGATGAAGGAGCACATTCGCTATCTCTCCGAGCATTCCCCCTTCACCGTCAGCTGCATTCCCAATGCCGGTCTGCCGGAAAACGTTGGCGGTGTGGCCCATTACCGCCTCACGCCAGTGGAGCTGAAGATGCAGCTCATGCACTTCGTTGAAGACCTCGGCGTGCAGGTGATCGGTGGTTGCTGCGGCACCACTCCCGCCCATATCGGCAGCCTGGCAGAACTGGCACAGGAGCTCAAGCCTGCAGAGCGCCCCTCCCGCTGGGATCGTGCCAGTGATGAAGATGTTCGCCCCAGCCTCAATTACGAGCCCGCCGCGTCATCGATCTACGGCGTCACGCCCTACCACCAGGACAACTCTTTCCTGATCATTGGTGAGCGGCTCAATGCCAGCGGCAGCCGCAAGGTCCGCGAACTGCTGGCAGAGGAAGACTGGGACGGGCTGGTGTCGGTGGCCCGCGGCCAGGTGAAGGAAAATGCTCACGTGCTCGATGTCAACGTCGACTACGTCGGTCGCGATGGCGAACGGGATATGCACGATCTGGTGAGCCGTCTGGTCACCAACGTCAACCTGCCCCTGATGCTCGACTCCACCGAGTGGCAGAAGATGGAGGCGGGCCTGAAGGTAGCCGGGGGCAAGTGCATACTCAACTCCACCAACTACGAAGACGGTGACGGGCGCTTCTTCAAGGTTTTGGAGCTTGCTCGCCGCTACGGCGCCGCTGTGGTGGTCGGTACGATCGACGAAGACGGTATGGCCAGAACGGCCGAGAAGAAGTTTGCGATCGCCCAGCGGGCTTATCGCGATGCCCTGGAGTTCGGGATCCCGGCCCACGAGATCTTCTATGACCCTCTGGCACTTCCCATCTCTACTGGCATCGAGGAAGACCGTCTGAATGGTCGCGCCACCGTGGATGCCATCCGGATGATCCGTGAGAACCTCCCTGGCGTGCACGTGGTGCTCGGGGTCAGCAATGTGAGTTTCGGCTTGTCACCGGCAGCCCGGATCACCCTGAATTCGGTCTTCCTCCACGACTGCTGTGAAGCCGGCATGGATTCGGCCATCGTCAGCCCAGCAAAGATTCTTCCGTTGATCAAGATCAGCGATGACCACCAAAAGGTGTGTCGAGATTTGATCAATGACAACCGCCGTTTCGAGGACGGCATCTGCGTCTACGACCCGCTCACCGAACTCACCAAGCTGTTTGAGGGAGTCAGCACCAAGGAAGCCCGTGCTTCTGGCCCCTCACTGGCCGATCTGCCCATTGAGGAACGGCTCAAGCAGCACATCATTGATGGGGAGCGCATCGGCCTTGAGCCCTCTCTAGACGAGGCGCTGCAGACCTATCCCCCTCTGCAGATCATCAACACCTTCCTGCTCGATGGCATGAAGGTGGTGGGTGAATTGTTCGGCAGCGGCCAGATGCAGCTTCCCTTCGTTCTGCAAAGCGCTGAGACGATGAAATCCGCTGTGGCTCACCTAGAGCCGCACATGGAAAAAGGCGAGGGTCAGAGCACGAGCAAGGGCAAGTTCCTGATCGCCACGGTGAAGGGTGATGTCCACGACATCGGCAAGAACCTGGTGGACATCATTCTCACCAACAACGGTTTTGAGGTGATCAACCTCGGCATCAAGCAGAGCTGTGACGCGATCGTTGAGGCCCAGCGTGAGCACCAGGCCGATTGCATCGCCATGAGCGGTCTGCTGGTGAAATCCACAGCATTCATGAAGGACAACCTCAAGGCCTTCAACGATGCGGGGATCGATGTTCCTGTGATCCTCGGCGGAGCGGCTCTGACACCGCGCTTCGTCAATAAGGATTGCCGCGAGGTTTACGACGGCAAGGTGATCTACGGCCGTGATGCCTTCGCTGATTTGCGCTTCATGGATGCGTTGATGGACGCGAAGCGGAGCGATAACTGGACCAACACCCAGGGCTTTCTGGCTGATGCCCCACAAGGCGTGGGCCTGGATGAAGAGTCGACAACCTCCGAGACCCTTGAGGAGACATCCGCCTCCAAAACGGATGTTCCAGCAGTGGATCTGCCACCGGTGAGCTCGGATCGTTCGGACGCAGTCCCCGCTGAAACCGCACCGGTGACGCCCTTCCTGGGTTCTGCTGTGATCACCGAGGCCGACATCGACATCGCTGAGGTCTTCCGCTACCTCGACCGCAATGCTCTCTTTGCCGGCCAGTGGATGCTCCGCAAAACCAAGGAACAGAGCCGTGACGATTACGAGGCGATGCTGGCGGAGAAGGCAGAGCCCGTGCTGCAGGAGTGGATGCAGCGCTGTATCAACGAATCACTGTTAACCCCCCGGGCGGTGTACGGCTACTTCCCTGCCGGCCGCGATGGCAACAGCCTTCGGGTGTTCCATGCCGATGGCACGCGGGAACTCGGACGTTTTGACCTTCCCCGTCAGCGTTCTGGCAACCGCTACTGCATTGCCGATTTCTTCAACGATCTGGACTCTGATGGATGCCCTATAGACGTGCTGCCGATGCAGGCTGTGACCATGGGCCAGAAGGCCTCCTTGGTGGCCCAGGAGTTGTTCAAAGGCGATCGCTACAGCGACTACCTGTACTTCCACGGCCTTGCGGTTCAGATGGCCGAAGCGATGGCTGAATGGGTGCACGCACGCATTCGCGCCGAACTTAGCTTCGCTGATCCTGACGGCATGGCACTGCGCGATGTGCTGGCCCAGCGTTATCGCGGTAGTCGTTACTCCTTCGGCTACCCGGCCTGCCCCAACGTCTCTGATTCCAGGCAGCAGTTGGAATGGCTTGGCGCCGACCGGATCGGTCTCAGCATGGACGCGAGCGACCAGCTCGAACCGGAGCAAAGCACCACAGCATTGGTGGCTCTCCATTCCCAGGCGCGTTATTTCAGCGCCTAAGCCTGAGGGGCGTCCCATAGCCTGAGGCGCCCTGTTTCTTCTCACCATGGCAATTGCCGGACCGGATGGTGTCGACGCCGCCATCACAGCGGGTGTGGATCTTGATGGAAGTCCAATCCCTGAAGCGATGCTCGCTCTCTACAACCAGGTGATGGATCTGGAAAGTCAGCGCGCTCGCAGTGGTGTTCTGAAATCGATGCGCAACCGGGTGGTCAAGACCGGAGCCAAGCATTTCGACCAGGAAACGCTCAATCAGAGGCTCCAGGAGGCCGGATGGGACGGTCTGAAGGACAAGGAGATCGCTTTCTTTTACGGATGATCTCCCAGTGACGGAGACACAGCCTCTGCCGGGCTCAGTCCTGGCAGAGCTTCTCCATTGTGTCGATCACCTCTTGCTGAAACGATTCCAAGGCATTGGACTCGCTCAGATCAAGGCCTTCGCCAGCAGCGTTCTGGGCTAGGTCCTGGAAATGAAAGGCTCCCTCTCCATTGGCCAGGAACTCGATCGCCGAGCTTTCTCCGCTCTCGCGAAACGCATCGCAAAGCGCGAGAAACGCAGCGTCTTCAGTGAACTCCCAATCCATCGAGTGGACATGACTGAATGACCTTTAACCCGCTCCCCCAGGGGTTCGTCAACTGTCTGAAGTCAAAATGTGCCAGTCCTTGGGCAGACTCCCCCTTAATTCAGCGCTCAGATGTCCAGCAGTAGCCCCGAATTTCCGCCGGCCATGAACGTTCTTGGCGACCCATTACAGAACTGCAGTTGTGAGCCGATGACGGGTTGGTATCGCAATGGTCTCTGCCAAACCGATCCATCGGATCTCGGCCAGCACAGCATCTGCTGCGTGATGACCGAGCAATTTCTTAGTTACAGCAAGGCCCAGGGCAATGATCTGACCACTCCGATGCCCGCCTTTCAGTTCCCGGGCTTGAAACCGGGGGACCACTGGTGCGTCTGTGCGCCGCGTTGGAAGCAGGCCTATGAAGATGGCGTCGCACCGCTGGTGCGCTTGGAAGCAACGGAAGACACGGCCCTGAAGGTGGTCAGCCTTGAGCAGCTGCAGCAGCACGCTCACCAATCGATCGACTGACCGTCCCAGGCGAGAAAAGCTCCTGACTGTTCTGGAGTCTGTTGCAGCAATATTTCCACCAACTGTTGAGCGGCCCGTTCGGGGGAGAACAACTTGTCCGGTGCCACGAAGCTCTGGAATGGACGAGACAGGGCTGTGTTCGTCGTGCCTGGGTGCAGCAGGCTCACAGTGGCCATCGGCCAACGGCGGGCCCATTCAATGCTTAAGCAGCGCAGCAGTTGGTTCTGAGCCGCCTTGGCCGCTCTGTAGCCGTACCAGCCACCGGTACGGTTGTCTCCAATGCTGCCCACGCGAGCGCTGAGGCTGGCGAAATGGAAGGGTTGATCCCGCTGCAGCAGAGGCTCGATTGATTTGGCCAGGAGGATCGGAGCCATGGCATTGATGCCGAATTGCTGCTCCAACTGGGAACGCTCGACCTGTTGAAGACGTTTTTCCGGCTGAAGTTCAGGACCATGCAGACGGCCGCTGCAGTTGAACACCAAGCGAAGCGGCAGGCCCTCAGCACGCAGGCTCATTCCCAGTCGATCCAGGTCGCTGTCGTTTTCGAGGTCAAGCTGCAGTGAGGATTCCGGTGGTCCATGACGTCCGGCTGTCAAAACCTTCAGATCAGGGCAGCACTGCTTCAGTTCCGCCGCCACTGCTGATCCGATTCCACCGGGGCCAACCACCAGGGCCAGGCCAATCCAGTTGGTCGAGGCTGTTTCGACCATGTGATCTTGCTGCGGAGTGGAGATCGTCTAGCGGAAATCAGGCATCATCGGCTGGAGGCTCTGCTGAGCAGTTCTGGTGCCGCTTCACCGTTACTTCTGGCTCCCTGCCGTGCTGGGAAGCCTGCTCATGGCCGCTTTGATCGGCTGGTTGGCTCGGCCACTCCCGCAGCGGCCTGATCAGCCAACCTCAGGCCTGCTTGAGCTGCTCGAGACCGATTCAACTGTTGGTGCCAGTGTTGTCCCCAGGGTGCCGCCGGTTGCTGATCCTGATCACGTGCCACTGGAGATCCGCGTCGGTTTGGTCAGCCAAAGTCCCATCACAGCCTTCCAGCCAGGCCCCGACGTTTTGTGTCGCAACCAGAACGGCTCTTTGATTCCTTCTCAACAGCTGGGTAAGAGGATTGCTTCATCCACCCCAAAGGAGATTCATTGCTCCGGCGGACCTCTTCAGATCAACCAGCACCACTATCGAGGCGATGTATCGCTGCTCAAAGGCCAAGGTGATTGGCTTCCTGTGGTCTCCCTTGCCCTGGAAACCTATGTGGCCTCAGTGGTTGGCGCCGAAATGCCGAGCCAGTGGCATCAGAAAGCCCTGAAGGCGCAAGCCGTTGCAGCTCGCTCATATGCGATGGCGCACCTCGCCAGACCCGCAACAACGGCTTATCACCTTGGGGACACAACCCGTTGGCAGGTATTCGCAGGGGAGAAGAGCACTACACAGGCGAGTCGCTCAGCCACTCCGCAGCCCCGGGGAATGATCCTCAGTTACAGCGGTGGCATTGTGGAGAGCCTCTACGCGTCAAACGCGCAAGTCAGTGCTGAAGCCCATGGCCATCTCGGCGCAAGCATGAGTCAAACCGGGGCACAGCATCTGGCCAGTCAGGGACTTCCCTTCAACGCCATTCTCGGCAGGTACTACGCAGGAGCCTCGCTGGCACGGTTGACTTGGCATGACCAGTGAACTGCTTCGAAAAGCGACAGAGGTCACGGTCGCAGCGACAGCATCCGGAGCGCTGGTGCCGCTCGACACCTCGTTGACCCACCTATTGGGGGAGGGAGGAAGCCGCTTTGAGTTACGGCATCTCCTCAGCGCCACACCAAAGCACCTTCGAGCATCGGGTCCAAAGCCGAATCCATTTCTTCCCTGGGATCAACGTCTGGAGGTTGATCGGATTGGTGATTCCCACGTCGTGATCCTGAACAAATATCCAGTTCAGACCTCCCACATGTTGCTCATCACCCAGGACTGGCAACCCCAGACCGGTTGGTTGTCCATGGAGGATTGGCAGTCCCTCGCCCGGATTGATGCGACGACGACGGGGCTGTGGTTTTTCAACAGTGGTCCAGATGCCGGTGCGAGTCAGCCGCACCGGCATCTGCAGCTGTTACCCCGTGCAGCAGGGGAGCGCATCTGTGCTCGGGACGGTTGGTTTCGACGCTGCGCTCAGGACGCAACCTCGTCTGTTCAGGATCCTCTGTTGCGCAGTTCACGGGTCGCAGCGATCAGTTCAACCCTGACGGGTGAAACGCTTCAAGATCGCTATCTCGCTCTTGCACAAGACCTCGGTCTGGGTCACCCCAGCACCGACGACTGCCCCCGGGGGGCCTACAACCTGCTGCTCTCAAGGGAGTGGATGGCCATCGTTCGCCGCAGAAGGGAGGGCATTCGTGGTTTCAGCGTCAACGCTCTCGGCTTCGCCGGATCCTTGTTGAGTACTGAGGCCTCCGATCGGCAATGGATTCAGGATTCAGGACCAGAGGCTCTGCTTCAAGCCGTTGTTGACGCTGACGACTGAACCAAAGCTCCGTGACAAAGACGTCACCAGGAACGCAACGGTGCAGTGGTGCCACTGATGCCGTGGCTTGCTTTTCTCTGCCAAGGCTGTAGTTGCACTCACAACCATCCATGGGACAAGACCTGCCTTAAGCGTCGAAACCGTCAGATCCAGGACAACCTGCATCTGGTTCAACCCATTGCCCGCCATTACGCCCAGCAGACAGGCCTAGAGAACGGTGATCTCTTGCAAGTGGGATGTCTGGGGCTGATCAAGGATTGCAACCGCTACGACGCACTGCGTGGGGAAACTTTCCAAGCTTCGCCAAGCCGCACATCCGGGGAGCCATACTTCATTTCCTCCGTGACAGCGTTGGTTTGATTCGACTCCCAAGGGCCGTTGAGGAAAGGGCCATGCGGATGATGCGAAGCCCCGGAGGCTCTGGTCTGAGCCCAGCCGATTCACTTGTGGTTGACCACTACCGCAATCAGCAGCACTAGGAAGAATTCAACGACGATCTGCTCAATGACACGCCGGAAGGAATCGAGTTGCTCGAACGTTCAGAAGCCTGGAGCAGGGTGAAAAGGTTTTCCGCAAACTTGAAAAACACGACGAATGCGCCTTACAGAAGGTCGTCATCGATGGAATGAGTCTGAGGCAAACAGCTCAACAGCCTGGGATTTCAGCGATGACTGTTCAGCGTCGGGTTAAACGCGCCCTCAACAGCCTTTCCAAAGAGTTGAACGCTGCTCAGCTGGACGCCTGAGCGTCGCGATCCATTTGTTCTTGGAGAGTTTTGATGGCGGCATTGAGGGCCGACAGCTGCCGTTCTGCACTATCACGCCAGAACCGCAGCATCGACAACTTCCTTTCTTGATGCTGGCGGCGCAGGGTCGTGTGATCGGTGCTGGTGCTGCAGCAGAAAGGTGGGAGCATGTCAGCGAGTCAAATCGCATAAATCCTGACGGATTTCCAGGCCTGGTGCGACTCTCCAATCACTTGGCTGTGGCAGGTGGTGGAACTACGTTGTGGGTTCACGACATCCACTCAGTGGTGTTGACGTCCTTGCGAACACCACAACAGCAAGCCGCATGAGTCTCAGGCGAGTCCCATTATTGGTCTTAGCCTGTGTCTCGCTTGCGGGACTTGAGTTTGGGTTGCAGTGCCGTGCTGAGGCTTATGTCGCCTTGATGGCTGGTCAGCGCGCACGCCCCCTCAACGGAACGTTTAACAACGTCCCGGTTCTGCATTCCAATCAACCGGAGATCGTCACCGGACCTGGAATCCTGGTGAACACCGCTGCCGGGTCTGCTGTCGCAGCCGAGTCGAATCAGCCGCTCCGCAATGCCGCTTACACCTTCAATGGTGAGTTCGGCGTTCATATGCATCACAAGTACTACCCCCAAGACCAGTCAAAGCTCGGCGGACGACGATCCAGGGGCTTGATGACCTTGGCTCTAATCGCGACAAATCCAGGACCGACGTCGATCACGCTGGATTTCGACCGTGGTTCCGTCAAAAATAGTTTTGAAGCGCCATATCACCCGAATCGGCTAATGGGGGTTAAACCCCTCGGGAAGCGCCCCTGGAACACCGGTCCTGGCGATGCCACCGCCGTTCAACTGCTTCGCGGAGAACTGGATCGCAAGTTGCCCGAACGCGTCGTGATCCCTGCTGGAGGACGTCGTGTTGTGGTGAGCACTGTTCTCCCCGCCCGTGGCATTGCCAACGGCCTTTTGAAGGGACGCAGCAATGGTCCTTTCACGATGGCTGTTGTTGCTGCTGAGCAATCAGCGCAGGATTCAGATCTCTTTGCGGTTCTGCAGTCAGAGCGTCTGGCCCCTGGGCGGATTTACTTGAATCGGATTCGAGAGATTCAGCTGGGCCGCGTCTTCTCCCGAGTGGCCGGCGTTGCCCTTGGTGATGCTTACAAGGCAGAGATCAGCCACGACCTCAACCAGGGTCCACTGCATGTGCCCCTAACAAGCACGAAGCGGCATCACTTCGGCACCAGCGATGTTCAGGTCAATCCGTTGACCACACGGATGATCGATTCTGCTCTGAATAACGTTGGCACCTATGGAGTTCGCTACGACGTAACCCTGAATGTTTCTGGGACAGGGCCCCATCAACTCGTGCTCAGTCACCCGGTTGTGTCTGGCAAGAAGACCTTCACTGCCTTTCGAGGATCGCTTCAGATTGCTCAGGATCGAACTCTTCAAGAGGTTCACGTTGGCATGCGCTCAGGCGAGAGCCTGGCCCTGGCTGATCTCAACCTGGCACCTGGTACTCGCAAGGCTGTGAAGGTGAGTTTGGTTTATCCAGCCGATGCCACCCCAGGCCATCTCCTCAGTGTTGTTCCCGTTCAGCAGCTGGCCATGATTCATCGTCGCCAGCAACAGCAGCGAAACGCCCAGCTAAAAATTGCGGACACCAAATCACGGAAGGTGGGACCGAAAACCGCTCCCCCTCCTCCTGAGATAAAGCCCATTGTTGCGAATCCTGCTCCTGGGAAGCCAGCTCCTGTGATCCCTGCAGTGCTCCCCGTCACCACCCCGCGTTACGGCGATGTGATTCGATCTCAACAGCAATGGTTGCTGCAGCTTCAGGGTCGATAACCTTCCCAAAGGTGGATTGAACTTTTGAGCGGCGAGGACTCAAAACGTCAACGCATCTCCGTGGAGATGTCAGAGCCCATGGTCGCGTTGATTGACCAGCTCAAGGGTGAATACGGAGCACGTTCCCGTGGGCGTGTGCTTGAGATGTTGTTGCAGGATCTGATCGACCCTGGCGATGCAGCTTCGGATCCTGAGGTCACTCCCCTGGAGGACGCTGCTGAACCAGCGTCCTCCAACAGGTCCGATGAGGTCACCAGTCTCGTTCTGATCTCAACGGGCAACCATCAAGAAGGCCTTGAAGAAACTCCAACCTCAGCATCTGGGCTTCCCTCTGGGGGTGGACCTTCGGGCATCGATCTGCCGGGGTTCGTCAGTAAGCGCACCAGTCAGCTCAAAGCGACCCTTCGCTCTCCGCAGCCACGGGAATCTCCTCAGAACGATCCCCTTGTCTCAACGGTGGACCCAGCCGAATTAAAGGAGGCCAGTGCTGCAGCTGAAGAGCACTGGAGGTCCCTGTATGGCCAACCGCCGGGCCCAACCGTGATTGAAGCCGCCATGACCTGGTTGGCGCGTGATGTCTGGTCCAGCACCGATGCGAGTGATGGGCGTCCTTTCACATGGTCTGCCGCCAACGCGGCCGTTGAGACACTCTGTGTCGGTTGGGAGTCCAGTGATCCATCGCTCGGGCGGGTGATGGTGGTGGCAGGTGCTCTTGAAGATCCCTTTGCTACGTCTTCATTGGCGGAGCGCATGCCGACTCTGATCCGTCGGTTCGTGAACCGTTTCCGTCGCAGCCGGCAGGTCACCTCCTTCGAAACTCTTGAATCAACGATGACGGTGCACGGAGCTCTGAAGCTGTTGGGTCTGTCAACGCAAGCAGGTACCTCGGTCACCCTTAGCTCGATTCGAGAGGCTTACAAACAAAGGGCTCTTGAAGAACATCCCGATGCGGGTGGCTCCACCGATGCGATGCGGCGCCTCAATGAGGCCTATCGGTTGCTTCGCGAGCTGTACCGGAACCGTTGATCAGCTGTCGCGCTGTAGATGCGCTATGAGACTAGATTCGAGTCTTATTCGAGACGTTTGCGTTATGTCTCGTGGCTGGTTCCGTGGCTGCGAACAATCAACCAAGTGCTGAGGGCCAGCATGGCCACAGAGCCGCACAGCGCCAGCAGATAGGTGGCGTCGTTCACTTCGAAGCCAATAGTCTTTTTGAACGCAGCGACAATCAAGCCAACAACAATCACATTGGACAGATTGTTTTTCAGGCTTTGCAGGCTGTTCACCGAGAGAATTTTGTTGTGTTGCTCTGCGCCATCTTCAAGGCGTGGATCAAGGTCTGAGATCACCAGTTCATAGATGCCGTAGCCAAAGATCAGCAGGGCAATGCCGATTACGAAGTAATCACCCCCCCCCCACCACCATCTGGGCGATTGTTTGGGCAGCAACGATCTTGGTCCTGAACGGTAGGCGCATGATCACCAGAAAAGCATTGAAGACTTCAATCGCCCCGATCACAAAACAGCTAACGCTTCCGAGCAGGCTTAGTACCACCGGCACAATGCTGATCAACCGGAATTGTCAGATCAGCCGCTAAAACCGTCGTTCAATCCATCGCGTTGACATGGCTCATTCCAATCAACGCAATCGTAAGTCTCGGCTGAGACACAAGGCCAGTCTTGAAACCAGTCTTGCCTGAGATAAATGCTAATTATAAAGATTCAAAAAGTGCCCTGTTTCGCTTGTTGCACGCAAAGAGAATGTTGCTGTTCTTCGCGCGAAACAGCCTTCTTTGAAGGTCCTTGCAGTGGTCCAGGGCCAGTCCAGGCACCATCTGAGATACGCAAAATGAAGACACCTCAATGCTTTAGAAGCTCGCGTACCTGCTGTTGACACAGGTACGCAGCCTGAGCTGTGGCTTTTTCGGCTTTGATGGCCTGAATGAATGTTGTCTCTAATTGCTTGTATAGGACTCGTTGCGGGACTCATGTAGTGTCTTGCCTTGTAATTCCGAGACAAATGGTGTGCCGCATAGGTCGCATCCAAGACGCGTATTGAGTCCTGTAAATAGTCTCAATTGCGATGACTTGGCAATAAAAAACCGGGCTCGAAGGCCCGGCTCCTTTGAGGGCGTTGACCTTTGAGTCAGGTGGACGTTTGCATGCCCTGAATCAAGAAGTCGAAATAGGGAGACGTGAGCTTCACCTGCTGTTCAGACAACAGAGACAGAGACGCTTCCTTCATGCACTTCATCGCCTCAACCATGCCAGGCATCGGAACACCCAGGCTGTTGTACATCTCGCGGGCGCCCACTAGACCGATCTCCTGGATCATTTCGGTGCTGCCAGCAAGAACTCCGTAGGTGATCAGACGGAGATACCAGCTGTAGTCACGCAGGCATTGAGCACGCTGCCGCTGACCGTAAGCGTTGCCGCCAGGAGCAACGTACTCGGGTTTGCGACCAAACAATTGCTTGGCGGATTCGTCGACGATCTTCTTTTCGTTCTCGGTCAGAACATTGACCACAGAAACGCGCATGGCGCCTTGGTCGAGGAAATCCACCATGGTGCGGAGTTCTCCGCTGGTGGGATACCGCAGATCGTCATCGGCCTGGAGGATGAGATCCCGGACAACGCTCATGGAACTGGGCAGGCTTCCTGGAGTTTAGTGGTCTCGACCCGTTCACCAGACCCTTCACTGCCCGGGTGTTACGCCATTGCAATGGCAGGGAACCGAGAGCATGACCAAAGTCGACAGCCCGAACAGCAGTGAACCGCGGCCGGGGCTCACCATCGAGCTTGAGGCTGTTGACCTCGACCGCGACGGAAAGGGCCTGGCCCGTTGGAACAACTGGGTGATCGTTGTTCCTGGTCTCTTGCCGGGGGAGCGCGCCACGGTTCAGCTGCAGCAACGCCAAAAGTCGCGCTGGTTGAGCCGTCGGGTGGATCAGATCTCTTTTTCCGAAGATCGACGCCGTCCTCCCTGCATTCTTTCTGATGACTGCGGTGGTTGCACCCTGCAACGCCTGGATGATCCCGCCCAATCCCGTTGGAAAGCCCAGCAGATTCAACAGACCATGCAGCGCATTGGGGGCATTGATGTTGCCCCCGCGGCAACTCTTGTTGATGACGAACGCTGTTTCGGTTACCGCAATAGAGCCCTGATCCCGCTGAAGCGAGACCAGAACGGCCGCCTGAAAGCCGGTTACTTCCGACCGAAGACCCACAAGATCGTCAACCTGAGCCACTGCCCGGTGCTCGATCCACGCCTGGACGTGTTGGTGGAACCACTCAAGCAAGACCTGGATGCAGGGGGGTGGCCGGCCGACCATGACCTGCTCGATGCCCAGGGCCTGCGTCACCTTGGGCTTCGTTTGGCCAGCGTTACTGGTGATGTGCTGATCACCTTGATCAGCAGCCATGCCCAGCTTTTTGGCCTTGAGGACCTCGCGCAGGGCTGGGTGCAGCGTTGGCCCGCGGTGAAAGGGGTCTGCCTCAACCTTCAACCCAAGGCCAACAACCTCGTTCTCGGTCGTACTACCCATTGCCTTGCCGGTGTTCCCACGATTGAGGACCAGTTCTGCGGCATCAAGCTCTCCCTCAGCAGCACCACCTTTGTTCAGGTGAATACGCCGCAGGCGGAACGCATCGTTCAGCTGCTCAGCGATTGGCTTTGGGATCAGTGCGGCGGCGGACGTGTGGTCGACGCCTATTGCGGCGTGGGGACCATTGCTCTGCCCCTGGCCAAGGCCGGTTTTGATGTTCAAGGTCTGGAACTGAACCCTGACTCGGTGGAGCATGCCCGGCTGAATGCCATGCACAACAGCCTCTCCTCCCGCTGTGCATTTCACGCCGGCGATGTGGCAGACCTCCTGGCTGCTCAGCTTGAGGACTGTCAGGCACTCGTGCTGGATCCACCGCGCCGGGGCCTCGATCAACGCGTGGTGGACACCATCCTTGAGCAGCCCCCTGGCGTGCTGGCCTACCTCAGCTGTGACCCCGCCACCCAAGCGCGGGATCTGAAAGCACTGCTACGGCCAACAGGCCCATACGAGCTGGAGATGCTCCAGCCTGTGGATTTCTTCCCCCAAACAACGCACCTTGAGTCGTTGGCGCTGTTGAAACGGATCAGCTCCTGAGCTCCGCCTGGAACTGCTTGCTCAACGCGGCGCGCACTTTGTCGTGAACGGGCTGAATTTTGTCGTCGGTGAGGGTTTCATTCTTGCCGCGGTAGCGCAGACGGAAGGCCTGGCTCACTTTGTTGTCGCCAAGCTGTTTGCCCTCAAAGCGATCCACCAGTTCCACCTGCTCCAGAAGAGGTTTGCCCGCCTTGCGGATGGCTTGGATTAGATCCGCAGCTGCACTGGATCGGTCGACCACCACAGCAAGATCCCTCTCGCTGAAGGGCACGGTTGGGTAGGGCTTGAAGGACGGTGTCCAGCGATTGCTGCGAGTGGCCGCATCCAGAAGTCGAACAAGGTCGAGTTCAAACAGATAGGTGGCTTCGGGAAGATCAAGCTCCTCAGCCGTGGCTGGGTGAAGTTGACCGAAACAGCCCAAGGGACGGCCTTCCAGCACCAAGGTGGCGGCCCGACCTGGATGGAGTCGTGCATCGTCGATCAGACGACGGTCGGACAGCTCCAGCTGAAGGGCCTCCATCACCCTGGTGAGAACGCCACGGGCCTGGTAATAGTCGGGCGCCTGCGGCTTGCCGCTGGTTGCCCAGGTGGAGAGGCGTCGATCTCCGCAGATCACGCCACCCAGAATTGCGGCTTGGCTGACGGATTCCGGGGATCCGCTGTAGGTGTTGCCGATCTCGAAGATGGAGCAACCCCGCTGCGACGCCTTCAGATTGCGAACACAGATCTGCAGGTGCTCTTCCCAGAGGTTCGTGCGCAGATGGCTTGTGTCGGCCAACAACGGATTGCTGATGGCGATGCGCTGTTCCTGCTCGGAACCAGGAACGAGCGACAGCGTGGTGACCTCCTGTAGCCCTGTTGCACAGAACAGCTGCCGGAGGCGCCGTTCCGCCTGCTGGCGCGGTGTGAGGGCACCGGGCTCCAGCGGATCTGGCAGATGAGCCTCAAACCGATCGAAGCCCACAAGACGAGCCACTTCCTCGATGAGATCAACTTCACGTTGCAGGTCTTGCCGTCTTGAGGGCGGTGCAATCACCTGCCATCCCTGCTCATGGGCTGAGAGCTGACAACCCAGGGCTGACAAGCAGTTTTCGATGCTGGTGTCATCCAGATTCTCCGGGCCATCGGCAGCATCGAGGGGGCCAAGCAGTTGATGCAGAGCACTGCGCCTCAACAGCACCGGTTCCGCTGCTCCAGGACCGGTGCCGCCCACCCAACGGCCCTTCTCCGAGCAGGAAAACTCCTGACTCAACAAGGTCGAGGCACGGGCTGAACAGGGCAGCGTCATTTCAATGGGTAAGCCCTTTTCGTATCGGCTGCTGGCATCAGTGCGCAAGCCCAGGGCCCGGGCGGACTGGCGAACCCGTGGCGGAGCAAACAAAGCGGACTCCAGCCAGATGTTTCGGGTTTTGGCGGTCACCCCACTCTCAAGAGTCCCCATTACACCTGCGATAGCCACAGGCCGGTCATGACAGGTGACGACCTGAACACGGCTGTCGAGGCTTCGCTTCTGATCATCCAGACCAACGAACGTTTCCCCGTCGCGAGCGGGACGGACAGCAAAACTCTTGGCATCCACCGGTTGGCCGGCCAGTTGTTCCAGCACATCGGCATCAAAGGCGTGGAGGGGCTGCCCCTGCTCCAGCATCACCAGATTGGTGACGTCAACCACGGCATTCACGCTGTTCACACCACCGTGCTCAAGACGCTGTTGCAACCAGGTTGGTGAGGGCTTGGAGCCATCCACACCCTCGACCCTTGTGATCGAGTAGAAGCAGCCGTCCAGCTCTGTGTTCAGCGGAGTGATGCTGGGATTCATATCCAGCTCGGGCAGGCTCAAGCTGCCACCGGTCAAGGCCGCCACCTCGCGAGCAATACCCACCATGGAGAGGCCGTCGGGACGATTGGCGGTAATGGCCAGCTCCAGAACGGTGTCGTCCAGTCCCAGCAGGGGCGCCACAGGCGACCCGGTTGGTGGCAGCGATTCCTGAAGCTCATCAAGGATGGCGATGCCGTCGGATTGCTCCGTGAGGCCCAGCTCGGTCAGGGAGCAGATCATTCCGTTGCTGGCGACACCCCGCAATTCGCCGGCTTTGATCGTCAAGCCAACGGCGGGGAGGGTGGCTCCGACCATCGCCACCGGAACATGGATGCCGGCACGAACGTTGCTGGCGCCACAAACGATCTGGATGGGCTCCTGAGCTCCGACATCCACCTTGCAGACACTCAGTTTGTCGGCATTGGGGTGTTTGTCCCGCTCCATCACATGGCCGACCACCACGCCCTTGGCCCTTGCGCTGAGGTCATCGACGTCGTCTACCTCAAAGCCCGCCATCGATAGGCGCTCGGAGAGATCGTCCACGGACTCATTCACCTGGACCAGCTGTTTCAGCCAGGAGATGGATACCCGCATCGGATCTATGCCAAACAGCGCGCGATCTTAGGAAGTCCCCTAGGGAGAGCTGCTTAAGCCCCGTCGGGTCAGGGGGTAAGCTCAATGTTTGTCATTTCGCTTCGCACCTGCGGCGCTACGTCCTTTATGGCCAAGAACAAGGGCGTCCGGATCGTTGTCACTCTTGAGTGCACCGAATGCCGGTCCGTTCCCGCTTCCGAAAAGCGATCCCCCGGCGTGTCTCGCTACACGACGGAAAAGAATCGCCGGAACACCACTGAAAGGCTTGAGCTGATGAAGTTCTGCCCTCAGCTCAACAAGATGACTCTTCACAAAGAGATCAAGTGAGCTTTTTGCTCGTCCAGCTTTTCAACTGTTCCTGATTCATGTCCAGCTCCTTTTTCAAGAAGCGTCTCTCGCCGATCAAGCCCGGTGATCCCATCGATTACAAGGATGTGGATCTTCTCAAGAAGTTCATCACCGAACGCGGAAAGATCCTTCCTCGTCGCCTCACCGGCCTCACCGCCAAGCAACAGCGTGATCTCACCAACGCTGTGAAGCGTGCACGCATCGTTGCTCTTCTGCCGTTCGTGAACCCCGAAGGTTGATCCTCGGGCGTTGAACAATTTCATTCAACCCGGAGACACCGTCGCGGTTGTTCTCAAGGGATCTCCTCTTCTCGGCCGTCTTCTGTCCATCAAGGGCAGCAAGGCGGTTCTTTCTTTTGGTGGTCAACGTCGTGACCAGGGCCTACCCCTGCGAGATCTGAGTGCCATTGATCCCGAGCATCTCTTCGATCACTGTGACCTGCCTGCCCCTGAGCAGGTGCAGGACAGCGCCCCATCAGCACGGGCCGTCGTCGAGGCCTGGCAGCTGCTGGAAACGGATCAACCGGGGGGTATGGGTCGTCTGAGTCTGTGTGAGCTGGGCGAGTTGGTGTTAACCCCGTTCAACCTCGCCGGTCTGGCAGCGCTGTGGGCCTGGCTGCATGGGAACCAACAGTTGTTCCGCTGGCGTCGAGACCGCTTGATCCAACCACTACCCCGCGAGGAGCGGGCCAGCCTGCGGCGCCAACGCCGTGCTGAGCGGCAAGCGCAACAGCATGAACAACGGCAGCTCGCGTTGCTGCGGGCGGAGCGAGGCCTCAGCGACGATGAACGCCTCGAACTCGGTAAGGTTTGGGATGAACGTTTCAGCCACTGGATTCAGTTGCTGAAAGACAATCCCGCGTCTGTGGGCTCCGACCGGGATCTCCAGCAGTGGTCGGCACAGTTATCGATCGGATCGGATGCAGCTGATCTGCGGCAGTGGTTGATCGTGCGGGAGTTGCTCGATCGCAATGAGCCCATTGGTTTGAGAGGCAGCGTTTGGTCTCGCAGTTTTCCCACTGATCTGGTGGAAGAAGCGAACCGCCTTGTTGCTTTGTCGAATGAACAGCTGCCTGGGGATGAGCAACGCATTGACCTCACGGACCTGGCGACCTACAGCCTGGACGATGCAGGAACCCGCGAAATTGATGACGCTCTTTCCCTGGAGTGTCGTGACGGCGTCGATTGGATCTGGATCCACATCGCTGATCCCAGTCGGTTGATCGGCATTGACTCCCCTCTCGATCAGGAAGCAAGACGCCGGGCTACCAGTTTGTATTTGGCGGACGGTGTGATGCCCATGCTCCCTCTTGAGCTGGCAGCCGGTCCCCTCAGCCTGCGGGCCGGGAGGCGTTGTGCAGCCTTGAGTGTGGCCGTTCGCCTTGATGACGCTGGTGCTGTGGCGGAACAACGGATTGCGCGCAGCTGGATTCAACCCCGCTACGGCCTCACCTACACCGATGGTGATGAGCTGATCGAGTTGGCTCCCCCAGGCGATGAAGCCTTGTCAGATCTCTCGCGACTCTTGATTCAGCGCATGCGCTGGCGCCGAGCCAAAGGGGCCGTGATGTTCGACCGTCCCGAAGGACGCTTCCGCTGCAGCGATGGGGCGTTGACGCTGCAGGTGATTGACCCGTCACCCTCCCGCCTGATGGTGAGTGAAGCGATGCTGCTGATGGGCGCTGTTGTGGCCAGCTTTGGGGAAGAGCACAATCTGCCGCTGCCCTTCCGCAGTCAGCCTGCGGCGGAGCTGCCCTCCAGCGATGAACTCGATCGAATCCCCGAGGGACCAGCCCGTGATGCGGCGATCAAGCGCTGCTTGAGCCGTGGCGTGCAGGGAACGCGACCCATGCCTCATTACAGCCTCGGGCTTGAGGCCTATGTGCAGGCGACATCCCCGATTCGACGCTATGCCGATCTCATGGCCCACCGCCAGATAATTGCCCAGCTTTCGGAGATTGCACCGATGGATGAAGAGCATCTTGGGGAAGTGATCGACGATCTCGATGATCCATTACGCCAATCCATTCAGATCAGCCGTGAGGATCAGCGCCACTGGCAGCAGGTGTGGTTCGCTGAGCATCAGAGCACCGTTTGGTCGGCACAATTCCTGCGCTGGTTGCGTCCGCAGGATCGCTTGGCCCTGGTTCATGTCAGCGACCTGGCCATGGATCTGGTCGGTTGTGTGTCTGCCGCAGACCCTGAGCCCGGCGACGCTCTTGAGCTCAAGGTGGGTCGAGCTGACCCTGTACGCGGTGAGCTGCAGCTTCAGTTGGCCTGATCCAGAACCCCTGTGATCCGCACCCAGGGACCCCATGGGTTTTGCACGCCGCGCAGACTCACCGTTTGGCCGGCCTGATCAGAGGCGGAAAGCCAGCGGTGAACAGCAGGTTCCAGCGTGATAAGGGGCCAGATCCCTTCTGCGGTTTGCAATTGGTAGCCCTCCTGAAGGTTGCCTGTAAGCACACCACTGAGGCCGACCTCATGAGGCTGGTTTGGCGCCTGGTTCACTCCGGGGTGAATGAGCGTGCTGGCCCGTGGGCCTGAAAGGCAGCCTGATGCATCCAGGTGTTCAGGCTGAGCCAAGCCCTGCTCCTGAGCTGTAACCCAGTAGGGATGCCAAAGCGGCCAGTCCCAGATCGGGAGCACTGCTGCAGGGGCTTGGGGCTCGTGGATCAGTGCTGACTGGATGGCATCAACCGCCAGATCACCAACGGCACAGCCATGACGAACGGCCATGCCCGCTGCAAGACCCGCCACCTGGCCCAGATTGAGGATCAAGGGCTGCAACCGCGTTGCCCCATTGGCCATGTGGCTGACGCTGAAGCCTTTCTCCGCCATCACAAGGTTGGGAATCGATTCTGAGATCAAGGCATCAAAGGGGATGCAGAAGGGTGTACCGCTCCAACGCCCTCCCCAACGCACACTTTTCGTTGCGAGGGGCCAGTCTCCACCAGGGTAGTGATGGTCATTGGCGTAGGTGCCCACAGCGATGCTGGTGCAGCGTCCCTGGACATCGATCGGGAGCGGTCCTCGCAGGGCTCCCTTGGCCATCGGCAAGAGGTCTCGTTCCGTGACCGTTGATCGACCTATCAGCCGCCGACCTTCCCGCCAGTACGGCATCAACGCGAGGCTGGGGTCTTCACCTGGAAAAGCCTTCCCTGCAGCGATCCAACCGCCGCTGCATTCCGACAGTGCCGCGAGAAAATCCTTGCTGTGCCCCTGCATCTCTTGGGTCAGCTCTGCACGAACCTCGGCATCCGCACTGAGAGCTCGATCGAGTCCTTGGTGCCAGTCGTTGCCCTCCAGGGGCCAATTCAGCATGACCAGTCCGTTGGGCAGACGGCCATAGGTGATGGTTTTCTCAAGGCCGAAACTGGCGATGCTCCGATCAAACGGAATGTGCGGGATCGCATCGGCACGCTGCGGGGCAAGTTTTCCATGCAACTGACCCATCACCACCCAGGTGGGTGACTGAATGGGTTGCTGTTGAAAGAACGCTTCGCTCTCGAGCCGGCACTGATCGGGGGCGCTGGGTTCATCCCAGATCTCCTTGGCTTCCCAACCCCAGCGAAAAGGAGTCGACGAAAGGGCAAGCAGATCACCCAGGTCGCTGCCGTCAACAAACACTTTGGCGGAGAAGGTTTCGACACCATTTGCGCTGTGGATGTCCACGGAACGGAGGCACCCCTGCTGGCATTGCACCCGCTCCAGCCTGCAGTGGGGACGCCATTCCAGCTTGGGCTCAGCCGTCACCCAGCGTTGCAGGATCCGTTCGGCTGTTAGCGGCCTGTATCCGAAACAGCTCACCCAGTTCTGGTCGAGCCCGCTCGGCTCCTCCATCTCCAGCTGCCGCAGAAATGCGCCCCAAATCCCGGTCTGCCAACAGGTCAGTTCATGCCCATCCGGGGCGCAGACCCCTGCCGAACTCACCATGCCCCCAAGCCAAGGGCCGGGTGTGAACAGTGTCGTGTCCGCTCCTGATCTTGCGCTCTGCAGAGCAGCAGCAACGCCTCCGCAGCCACCACCCCAAACCACCACGTCGCGTTGGGTCATGGCGAGGTCGGTTTGGCGTGGAGCGCGATGGGCATGCTCGTTAGAGTCTGTCGTCGCTGCGGTGCAGCGGAGTTCGAACTTTTCTGATGCCCTACACCCTTACGACTCCGCTCTATTACGTCAACGATCGTCCCCATCTGGGCAGCACCTACACGACCCTCGCCTGTGACGCCCTGGCTCGCTTCGAGCGACTCCGGCTGGAGAAGGTGACCTTCGTAACCGGGGTTGATGAGCACGGTCAGAAGATTCAACGCACGGCAGAACGTCAGCAGCTGAGCCCGCAAGATCACTGCGACCGCGTCAGCAGCCGCTACCGCGATCTCTGGAATCAGTGGGGGATTTCCGACGATCGCTTCGTGCGCACCACCAACCCGCGCCATTTGGAGTTGGTGGAGCAGTTCTACGAACGGGTGAAGGCATCCGGCGACATTGTTGTCGGTAAACAGACCGGCTGGTACTGCGTTGATTGCGAGGAATACAAGGACGATCCGGCCGAGGCGGAGTCGCCTTCCTGTTCGATCCACCGCAAGCCTCTGGAATGGCGCGATGAGGAGAACCTCTTCTTTCGGCTCTCTCGCTATCAATCTGCCATTGAAGAGTTGGTGGCTCGGGATGACTTCATCGCGCCTGCCAGCAGACGACAGGAAGTGCGCAATTTCGTCGCCCAAGGATTGCGCGACTTCTCCATTTCACGGGTGAATGTGTCCTGGGGCCTTCCAGTACCTGACCATCCCGGTCACACCTTCTACGTCTGGTTTGACGCCCTGCTGGGCTATCTCACAGCACTTCTCGATGACGGCGAAGCGGTGTCACTGGATCGGCTTGCCTCCTGCGGTTGGCCCGCCTCCGTGCACGTGATCGGTAAGGACATTCTTCGCTTTCATGCTGTCTTCTGGCCTGCCATGTGCATGTCTGCAGGGCTGCCGGTGCCGCAAAAGGTGTTTGGCCATGGCTTCCTCACCAGGGAGGGCCAGAAGATGGGCAAATCCCTTGGCAACGTGCTGGACCCGGAATTGTTGCTGGAACGATGCGGCACCGATGCCGTTCGTTGGTATCTATTGCGCGACATCCAATTCGGAGACGACGGAGATTTTCAACAACAACGCTTTGTGGATCTCGTCAACAACGACCTCGCCAACACCATCGGCAACCTGCTCAACCGCACCTCGTCGATGGCCCGCAAGTGGTTCGATGAAGGCGTCCCTCCGGCAGGAACAGCCTCAAGTGCTGACCATCCCATGGCTATCAAGGCTGCGGAAACCGTCAGTACGGTGATTCAGGCGATGCCGCAGCTTGCGTTCAAGACCGCGGCCGAGTCGATCCTTCAGTTGGCGATTTCTGCGAACGGTCATCTCAATGACACGGCGCCCTGGAGTCGCATGAAGGAACCCGGTCAAGAGGCGAGCGTTGCCGAAGATTTGTTTGCTGTGCTGGAAACCACCCGCATCGTTGGGCTTCTGCTTGCCCCGCTTTTGCCCGACCTCAGCGGGCGGATTCTTACCCAGCTTGGGCAGAGCTTGGATCCAAACAACTGGTCGAATCAGCTCAATTGGGGCAGGCTGAGCAGCGGTTCTGTGCTGCCGAAGCCAACACCGGTGATGCAGCGGTTGGAACTGGATGAACCCCTCTAAACAAAGCATGCTGGGTCGCTTGTCGCGTTGTGGTCTGACGGCAGCCCTTGTGGCAAGTGCATTGCTGACCGCTTGCGCGACTCGGCGTCCAATCACGGTTGAACCCACGCCTTCCTTCGTTTTTCGATCGCTGGATTTGAGTCAACGGACCGACGACGGCAACCGTGACTGGGATCTCACAAGCCCCGAGGCGCGTTACGACTTGAGCAGTCGAACCATCCGTGCACGAAATCCTGAGGGCGTTCTCTATGGAGACGATCAACCGCACTACCGGATCACTGCCGATCTCGCCACGGTGTTGAGGGATGGAGAACTCGTCGTTCTTGAAGGATCGGTGCATCTGCAGCAGCTGAACCGACGGGGGCTGACGATTAAGGGGGACAATCTGATTTGGACGCCATCGCAGTCGAGGATGGTGATCAATCAACGGCCAACGGCCAATGATGGCCAGACGCAAATTCGATCCCGCGAGCTGGCCTTCCAGCAGGACACCGAAGTGCTGGTGTTCAGCGGCCCAACCCAGCTGAACCGTGTGGATGGAACAGATGCTGCTTCCACAGTGGTGCGCGGAGGCAGCGGAACCTGGAATCTCAAGAGCGGTTTGATGCAAGCGCCTGGTCCGGTGGAGGCCGTGCGCAGTGATGGCCGGACACTCAATGCATCAGGGCTGGATGGCAATACCCGCAAGGGCTACCTCGACCTTCAAAAACCGGTCACGCTTGTGCTCGAAAGCGAACGGGGTCGGATCACTGCCGGACGGACGCGTTGGCTGTTTTCTGCGAAGCAACTTCAATCCGATCAACCCGTTCAGGCTGATTTGAAAAACAGCAAAGTGCAGGGCGGCGGGTTCAAGCTTGATGAGCGCACTGGCACCGTGATCATTTCCAGGAACTGTCGCGTGGAGCAGAAGTCGGAAACGCTTACGGCTCGTCGGTGTGCATGGAACTGGCGCAGTGAACGGCTTGTGGCTGATGGCGATGTGGTTCTTCAGCGGACCAAGCCTGAGCAGATCACTCGGGCATCACGCATGGAGGCCATGATTTCTGATGATGGAGAGATTCGTTTCGGCCAATCCGGAGCGAGGGTTGAATCCAGGATCAAGCTGAGTCCGGCGGCACAGGAGAAACCTCGCCGGCCCCAAGTGTCGTTCTGAGCCGCTGGGCCCAGCCCTCAATCCATCGCTCATCCGAGCAAGTGAAGCAACGGGGCGACCAACCCCCCACGATCACGGCTCCCTCGTTTCCCATGGGGCATACAACGATGGCAGGGAGTGACGGCAGCATCGCGTCGAATTCCGCTCGGCCCGGAAAAAGTGTTGTGTTCACCAGGGAGATGGTTTGGTCACGCTCTAGAGCCCGTTTGGTGATCGGGCCTGGCTGAAACGAGTCCTGACTGATCAGGCCTCGACGTAACACGACCTGCTTGCGCCACAGCACGAGGACGGATGCCGCTGGCGTTGCCGTCAGCAGCATGTGGCTGCCCCAGGCCAGCTCTTGTTGTTGGTCCTCGCTGAACTGATCCCCTATCACCAGTCCCTGCTCTCCCTTCAATGGAACCTTCTCCGTTGATTTGGGATTGGCCCGTGTCCAGAGCACCGCCACCAACATCAACCCAACCGCTGCCATCCCCGCCAAAACCTCTGCTCTTTGCAGTTCGGGTGTCACGGTCTCCGCTAACCCCGCATTGGTCACGGTCAGACCGAGCAACAAAAGCGCACAGATCAGAACGGCTCGGGCGGGACCTGGCATCAACGAAGAGCACTGTCAGAACGTAATCATCCTGCTCAAATACGGATATGTGCGTCTCTGCCATGACGACTCCCGAGGCTTTTGCCGCCATTGCCCTCGCCGCTGTTGCCTGTGACGGCAAGTTGGGGCGGGATGAAGCCCATGCCTTGCGCTGTCAGCTGGAGAACCGATCGCTCTACAGCGACTGCTCTGAAGCTGAGATGGGTGAATTGTTTGATCGCCTGCTTCAGCTGTTACGGAAGCAGGGCGTTCAGGGCTTGATCGCCTCCGCTTTGCCGCAGCTCAATCGACCACAGCAGCAGTCGGCCCTGGCCGTGGCAGCGCATCTGGTGCATGCCGACCGCAAGATCACAGCGGAGGAGACCGACCTCCTGGATCAGCTCACCCGTCGAATGGCTGTGCCCGAGAACGAGGCCCGCATGATTATTGAGGCAATTGCAGCCCTCAACCGCGACATGCTGGACAGCTAACGGCAGACTGAGGGAGTCATAACGCTTGAAGGGATGCCTCGTTCCGCCAGACGCCTGTTGGCCAGCCTGCTCAGCTTCGGGTTCTGTCTTCTTCTCTGTGCCCCTGCCAGTCTGGCGATCTCACCTGCCGCGCTGGGTGGAAGCCTGCCAGATGCGCTGGTTATCGACGATGCCGACGTGTTCAGCCGCGCCAGCCGTGGTGAATTGGAAGTGAAATTGCGCAGTTTTGATGATCAACGGGTGGATGCCCGCTTGATCACCCTGCGGCGTTTGGATTACGGCATCAACTTGAACAGCTTCGGTGAGGAACTCCTCGAGATGTGGAGCTCGCCCAGCGGCAATCCATTGCTTTTGATGTTGATCGAAACCTCCAACAAGCGTTCCGCCGTGGTCGCAAATCAGGAGCTTGAAGCACAACTTCCTTCGAGCCTGCTGAAGAGCACCGCGCGGACAACCATGACTGTGCCCCTGCGTGAGGGCGATCGTTATCGCCAGGCCTCTGTTGATGGCCTCACCCGACTTTCAATTGTTCTCTCTGGTGGGGAGGATCCAGGCCCTCCGAAGGAAATCGAACGGGTCACACTACCTACCAATATTCCCACCAAGGCTGAAACCGCTGAGAGTGATGCCACCAAGTGGGTGATCATTTTGTTGGTTCTTGGAACCATCATTCCGATGGCCACCTGGTGGGTGTTCTCGCGCTGATGACCTGTCTGCGATGAGCCGCCGAAACTGGATCAACCTGTTCAGCAATAGCCAATCCATCGAACTCTCGAGTGATCTTGAGCGTGGTTATGAAGCGGCTCTTCTCATCCAAAGCTTGGAATTGGAGTACTACGGCGACCGGCAGATCCGGCCGGACCTCAAGCTCTCCGTTCCTCGCTCTGTTCAGGCCACGATTTTGCGACGCTTCAAAACGGCGCTGGCCATTTGCCGTAATTCAGCAGCCAATCTCTCGGACCAACAGGGCCAACTGGATTCCCAGGAGTTGCGTCAACTCCAACTGATTGAATCCGTTGTGAGCCGTTATGGATCGCAACGATCAAGCAGTTCGCCGTCGATCAGCCGCTCACCGGATGCCCTGCCTCGTTCGCTTCTCGGCGTCTTCGACAGCATTCGACTTCAATTGGATCCTTCAACCGAGGACAACTTGGTTGAAGGTTATCGACGCCGGCGGGACAGCACGCTGATTTCACTGAAGGTTCTGCTGCTTCTCGTTCTTGTTCCCTTACTGGTTCAGCAGATTGCGGGGACCTATCTGATCTCCCCTGCTGTGAATCAGCTTTCACCTGAACTTCCTTTTCTTAGTTATCCCAAGCCTCAGTTGGAAGAGAGGGCAGCTGAAAAACTTCGGATCTACAAGCAAGAATTGGAATTCGATGCCTTCCTCAAAGGCGTCCAGCCTCTGGATAATGGTGCTCTGCGCGACAAGCTCACCGAAAAGGCGACTGAACTCAAGCACGATGCTGATCAGGAAAGTCTCAAGGCCATCAAAAACGTCTTTGCAGATTTGACCGGCCTGATTGCTTTCGCCGTGGTGTGTTTTATGAGCCGCGATGAACTGCGGGTTCTTCGAGGTTTTGTGGATGAGGCTGTTTACGGGCTGAGTGATTCCGCCAAGGCCTTCGCCATCATCTTGTTCACCGACATCTTCGTTGGTTACCACAGCCCGGAAGGTTGGTCGGTGCTGCTGGAAGGGATTGCCGACCATTTCGGTCTTCCCTCCAGCCAGAGTTTTGTCAATCTCTTCATCGCGACATTCCCAGTGGTGTTAGCGACGATCTTCAAGTATTGGATTTTCAGATATCTCAACCGTGTTTCTCCGTCTTCCGTCGCGACGCTGAAGGGGATGAATGGCGGTGGTTGAACCCAGGTTGCATATGGAGCCACACGTAGCCGGTCAGACCAGCCGCTTGATTCTGGTCAGCGGACCAGCCCGCAGTGGAAAGAGCCGTTGGGCTGAGCATCTTTTGCATCACCACCCTGTTGTGACCTACATCGCCACAGCTGCCACCCGACCGGGTGATCCTGATTGGCAGAAGCGACTGGAGGTCCACCAGCAGCGTCGACCCGACCACTGGAGCGTCGCTGAATGCGGAGCAGAGCTGGTGAACGTCATCGACAACCTTGCTCCAGGCCAATCTGTTCTGATTGACGCGCTTGGAGGATTCGTTGCCCATCACTTGGACCTAAGTGCCTTGGAGTGGGATCAGCTCTGTGAACGGTTGATCGCCTCGATCAGGTCATCGCATTGCATCTTTGTTCTGGTGATCGAAGAGACAGGCTGGGGCGTTGTTCCCCCAACACGCATCGGTGGCTTGTTCCGGGATCGTCTTGGAAGCCTTGCGCAAGCCCTGGACAGCGTCGCCAGCGCCGCCTGGCTGGTTCTCCAGGGTCGCGCTCTGGATCTTCATGCTCTCGGCCAGGTGGTGCCATGACTGAGTTTGCCCCCCTGCGTATTGCCCTGTTCGAGCCCCAGATCCCACCGAACACCGGCAACATTGCCCGTACTTCGGCAGCTTTCAGAGTTCCGTTGACCTTGATTGAACCCCTTGGCTTCAAGGTGGATGACCGCAGCGTTCGCCGTGCCGGTCTCGATTACTGGCCCCACGTTCAGCTTTCGATTGCTTCGAACTTCCCGGAGTTTCAAGCTGAGCTTCGACCTGAGCAGAGGTTGATCGGTTGCAGTCGTCGTGGTGGTTCATCGCTCTCGTCGTTTACGTTTCGACGAGGGGATGTTCTTCTGTTTGGCCGGGAAGACACGGGGTTGCCTGAACCGGTGCGCGAAGCCTGCGACAGCATCCTCACGATTCCAATGCCTGGAGCTGCTGATGACGCTGGCCAGGGAGGCGTACGCAGCCTCAACCTTTCGGTGGCTTCTGCATTGGTGACCTACGCCGCTGGAGAGCAGTTGCGGTTGTGGTGATCCCACCACTGCTCCAAACCCCCTTGCGACGGGATGTTCGGCTCGTTACCTTCAACGCGTCTCTGGGTTTTCATGCGCGCATCGCTTGCTTTGGCAGCTGCAGTAGCCCCTGTTGTGTCATTGGGTTTGTGGAGCTCCCTGCCCGGTATTGCCGATAACGCCACCTTTGATCTTGCCGAGCCGCCTCCTCTGCCAGCTCTTTTCCTGAACGATCCCGTTGCTGTTGTCAGCAAAGTTGAATCGAGCAGTCAGATCTGGTTCAAGGTCGTTCGTGCCACGTCCCTGCGGCGTTTCGCTGAGCTGTTGAAGCTCGATCGTGAAGTGCTGGCCTCGTTGAACAACGTGCCAAGCACCCACGTTTTTGAAAAAGAAAGCTGGCTTTCCCTTCCGGACTCCGCACGGGTTTCTGCCGTGACGTTGTCGTCACTCAATCATTCCAGTGAACGTCAGACACTTCCGATAGTTGCCCCACCTCCCGTAAGCGCCACGGCCAATATCAAGACCGGAGACTCTCTGGCGTCGTTCCTCAAACGCCATGGCGTTACGCAAAAGCAGCTGTTGAGTTGGAATCCAGGCCTTCAGCTCAGTGCTTTGACGATTGGCCAGGAACTGCAGATCGCTGAAGCCTCTTCGGGTCAGTCAATCCTGGCTGTTCGCCCTCTCAGCAGTGGAGGCGGTGCCTGGCCAGATCGCCCTCTGTTGTCTTCAGCCGACCAGCCCGACAGCCTGAAGCCGCCGATTGTTGGTTACCAGTGGCCCACCAAGGGGGTTTTCACGTCCGGTTATGGGTGGCGCTGGGGACGCATGCACAAAGGCATTGATATCGCCAACAACACCGGAACGCCCGTTGTTGCTGCCCGTGATGGAATCGTTTCTTTCGCCGGCTGGAGAGGCGCCTACGGCTATCTGGTTGAAATCGCCCACAGTGATGGCGAATCCACGCGTTATGCCCACAACAGCCGTCTTTTGGTTAAAAAAGGGCAGATTGTTCCTCGTGGTTCTCGCATTTCACTGATGGGAAGTACCGGACGAAGCACCGGACCTCACCTTCATTTTGAAATCCGTCGGGCCGGTGGCGCTGCTCTCAATCCTCTGGTCAAGTTGCCAACGCAAAAAGCCTGAACCAATCAATCTCATAGCCAAGCCGTTAGAGAGCAGGTTGCTCGCCAGCTTGATTAAATGAATGTCAGAGGGGAGACTTGAACTCCCGACCTCAGGGTTATGAATCCTGTGCTCTAACCAGCTGAGCTACTCTGACGTAGGCCCTTCAGGCCAGTGCCCATCATACATCTCGGGGTTCACCCTCAGCGCATGTCGATGGCATTCAGGCGGTCCCGGAAGGATCTCGGCTGGTCATCACTGATATGAGGCGTGGCGGTCTCAACAACAGGTGTCGGTGCAGGTAAAGGTGCTGGTTCGGCAACCCTTGAGGGGGACGACCGTCGGCTTGTTCCGCGATTGCCTCCCAAGCTTTTCAGCTGCCCAGTGCGCTTGTCTCGATCCAGGGGTTTCTTGCGCAGATCTCCTTTCAGCTGGTTCAGCAGACGGAAATGTCCGGTAGAGCTGAACTTGCGCAGGAGAGCTGGGTCCCAGCTGGTGAATCTGTCAGTCATCGTCTGAGTTTATGGCGACGGGGGGCAACATCCGTGATAGGTTGAAACATGAATCTGGAAGTCGATTCGACTACGTGTTAAGTCGATTGCGGCCTTCAGCTCACTCATTCTCTCCCCGAACATGACCGACACCGGTTGCTTGCGTGTGGGCCAGCAGGCCCCTGATTTCACAGCCACCGCAGTGGTGGACCAAGAGTTTAAGGAAGTCACCCTGTCCCAGTACCGGGGCAAGTATGTGGTGCTGTTCTTTTATCCGCTGGATTTCACCTTCGTCTGCCCGACTGAAATCACGGCCTTCAGCGATCGCTACGCCGATTTCTCCAGCAAGAACACCGAGGTCCTCGGCGTTTCCGTGGACAGCCAGTTCAGCCACCTGGCCTGGATTCAGACCCCTCGCAATCAGGGCGGCCTGGGCGACATCAATTATCCCCTCGTTGCCGACCTGAAGAAGGAAATCTCCACGGCTTACAACGTTCTTGATGACGCTGAGGGTGTTGCCCTGCGCGGTCTGTTCATCATTGACCCCGATGGTGTGATCATGCACGCCACCATCAACAACCTGCCTGTTGGTCGCAACGTGGATGAGACTCTTCGGGTTCTGCAGGCCTTCCAGTACGTGCAATCCAACCCCGACGAGGTTTGCCCTGCCAACTGGACTCCTGGTGAAAAGACCATGAAGCCTGATCCCAAGGGTTCGAAGGAGTACTTCTCCTCCATCGGCTGATCCTTCAGTTAACCAAATTGGTATTTTCTTAAGCTCTGCCCGTCAATCGGGTAGAGCTTTTTTTCATGAGTTGATCCAAAGCGAGATTTAAGTTCTGGTCCATGGCAATCAACCGTCCGTCACTGACAACAATTCTGGCTAATGAAGGTAGCCCCACCTTCCTAGTGCGCAAATACACCGGTTCCACGTAAAGGAGTCCGGAGCCAACGGGAAGCACAAGAAGATTTCCTTGCACGAGTTCTAGATCGTCCTGATCCCAAAGGCCAAACTGTTCGCTTACATCTGGATCCTGATGAATAAGCGCCTGAACTTGTTCCGGGCCGAGGATAATTTTGTCCTTCGGAAAATCGATCAATTCCAATTCACCATAGTGATCACCGTCGTTTCGAGCCACCAACCACGCTGTAAGATTTGGCCGGGCTAGCGGGGTAAGCGGTTGGAGTAGAAGAAATTCGGAATTGTCGTTGCCTTGAACCTGTGCCGTGATGTGATACGGCTCAACATCAATTTTTTTTCCCCCATAGATCTCACTAGGAACCTGCCAAACATCATCGCCGTTGTAGAAGATTTGGGGATCGGTAACGTGATATCGCTTCAGTTGATTCACTTGAACATTGAAGAAATCCTCAGGAACTCTGCGGTGATCACGAACCAGTTGCGGCATTGCCTTCATTGGTTCAAATAAATCTGGGAAGATGCGTGTCCAGGCGCTCACAATCGGATCTTCTGGTTCTGAAATGAAGAATTGAATGCTGCCGTTGTAAGCATCGACGATTGCCTTCACTGAGTTTCTTAAATACCGATCAGGATCATCTGGTGAGACCGCCGCGCTATAGGCCAGGGTCGTGCTGTGGGTGTACCCCTCAACAACCCAATACTGATGTTGTGGGCGTTGATCCGATGTCGCGTAGGTCGTGTTGGAACTGTCGAGCTCAGAATTGGGAATGGAGATGAGATAGGGCTCACCACGAAAATCAATGAAGGGTGCAATCGCTTTGACGCGGCTGCGCACGTCACGCCTGATCAATAGTTTGGAATCAACGTTGATCGCGTTTGTGAATAGCAATCTAGGTTCATTCAGATAAACCGCTGCTGCGCACCGTTGGAGCCAAGATCTTATTGATACCCCACCTGATCCCTTGTAGTGCGTCATCACATTGATATCCCCTTCGGGGTAATCAAATTCCGCGATATCTGTCGGAGCGATGGCATAGGGGGAAGGGAGCATCCCGTAATAGAGCGCAGCATCGCCGACGGGAATTTCTTCCTGAACCTCAGATCGTTCAATACCCAATGCTGGATTTCCAGTAATTTTCGTTTCCGTGCCCAAACCTTTGATGAAATAAGAGGGGAGACCATCGTCCCTGCGTTCATTCACCGGACTAACGGTGAAGCCATAACCGTGGGTGAAGATGAAATGACGGTTCTGCCAAGTTTTGGAGCGACGCGGTAGTGCGGATTGATCCAATTCGCGCGCCGAGACAATCACTTGCTGGGATGAATCGCTGTCTTGATTCAGCGGATAACGATCAACCGCTGCATTGGAAAAGCGGTAGTAGACCCTCAGCTGTTGCAATTGGCGGTTTGCTTCAAGCAGTGGACCGCTGTCCCAGAGACGGACATTTTCGAGAGTGCTGGCGCCTTGCTCACGATCAGCGGCGCTGAACCTTGAGGGGTCATCGACTCGACTCTTGATTTGATCCAAATGGAAGCCCCATTGCGTGGCCTCAATGGCATTTTTGAGATAACGCTCTTGCAAAGCAAATTCTCTTGGCCGCACTACGAGCCAGCGGGTCAGAGGTGTGGCGACCATTTCCAGCGCCACGATCGACGCCAAGGTCAATGCAAGTCCCTGACGCAGCCGTCGCCGACAGGGCAACAGAATTGCAACAGCGATCAGCACGAGTAGGAGTGTGGCGACATCACGCAACGGCAGGGTGAGGTGAGCCTGCAGCCATCCCGCCCCGGCCACCAGGCCGTGTTGGGTCCACAGGAGCTGATGCCTCGATAACCACACCAGACCCGCTGCTCCAAGCAGCAGAAGCGCTGACAAGGACCTTATTAGCTGAATCTGTCGCCGCGAAAAGATTGGACTGGCCCAGTCAGAGATTGCTTTCAAACCAGCCAGAACACGCCAGAGCTCAAAGACGAGGGTGAATGCGGTACCCAAGATCAGCAGTTCCAGGGCCAGATGCAATCCGGCAAAGCGCCCCAACCCAAAGCTGAGATCGGCTGCAAGCAAGGGGTCTTTTGTGGATTCATCAGGAATCCAGAGGGCCAGCGACCAGATGCTCCAGGCGCGGCTCACGACAACGACCAGAGAGGCTGCAATGACTCGTGCCAACCATGGCCTCAACCGCGGCCAGGCCATCGCCAGAGCTATCAATGACGCCTGAACGACTCCTGTAGCTGAGTCGATTCGAATATTCGGCCCAAGTTTTGGCCGCCACTCCCCCAGCTGAAACGGGTCATTGATGGCCAGCGCCAATAGATCCAGCGTTAGCGATGCACTGATCAGCACCACACCAGCACTGATCAACAGAGCAAATCCGTAGGACCATCCGGTCAGGCTTATCCCTTGGGATGTGCTCGACGTCTGTTGTTTGAATTGCCTGGACCAGGACCTGGCTACCAGCAGTGGCAGCATGGCCAACCCAGCGAAGAGAAGCTGCAGAAACCAGCGCTTTAGAAGAACGTCAGTCCAGGCGAACTGATCGAACCAGAGCCACTCGATCTGCATCCGGGCTGCAACAACAACCAGCGGCAGCAGAGGGAGGAGGCGTCTCATGGGAGGCCAGCGATGTCTCGGAACCGATCACCGTTGATCGTTTCCTCGGCAATCAAAACGTCCACCACTTGATCCATCAACTCACGGCGTGGCTCCAGCAAAGCGATGGCTTGTGCCAGAGCACTCTTGGCGAGCTGGCGGATTTGAGCATCGATGGCCTGGCCTGTGGATTCGGCGTAACTCGGCCGTTGGTTGAACCAGTCGCGTCCAAGAAACACTTCCGAACCCGGGCCCTCAAGGGCCATGGGCCCGAGGTTGGAAAAGCCGAAGCGCGTCACCATCTCTCGTGCGAGTTGAGCCACCATCTGGAGATCTCCACTGGCCCCCTGGGTGATCTCGAGCGATCCGAAAACCACCTGCTCTGCTGCCCGCCCACCGAGGGCCACCACCAGATCAGCCAGGCAGGACGAGCGGGTAATCAAACCGAAATCCAGAACTTCCTCATCGGGCATGAAACGGGTGTAACCACCGGCTCCGCCACGGGGAAGAATCGTGACCTTGTCCACTGCGTTAGCAGCCGGCAGAAGACTTGCCACCAGGGCATGGCCAACTTCGTGGTAAGCGATGAGCCGTTTTTTGGCGCTGTCCTGCAAGGGGCGATTGCTGAGCCCCATGGTGATCCGCTCCAAGGCCCCCTCCAACTGGAACTGACCGATGCGCAGCATGTTCTGGCGCGCCGTGAGGATCGCCGCTTCGTTCAGCAGATTGGCCAGATCTGCACCGGAAAATCCAGGAGTTCGGCTCGCCCAATCCGACAGCGAAACCGAGTCATCGAGGGGTCGTGTTCGCGCATGCACGGCGAGAATGGCCTCGCGACCTCGGCGATCAGGAAGGCCCACCTCAATACGCCGGTCGAAGCGGCCTGGACGCAGCAATGCGGCGTCAAGAACGTCGGCACGGTTTGTGGCCGCCAGCAGAATGACGCCCGAGTTTTCCTCAAAACCATCCATCTCCGTTAGGAGTTGGTTGAGGGTCTGTTCGCGTTCATCGTTGCCGCCGCCGATGCCAGCACCCCGCTGGCGACCAACCGCATCAATCTCATCGATGAAAACAATGCAGGGAGACTTTTCCTTGGCTTGGCGGAACAAATCGCGAACTCTGCTGGCGCCGACACCCACAAAAAGCTCAACAAACTCTGAAGCCGCGATCGAGAAGAACGGCACGCCCGCCTCCCCAGCAATCGCCTTAGCAAGAAGCGTTTTCCCGGTTCCAGGGGGCCCGACCAACAGAACCCCCCGCGGGATCTTGGCGCCAAGCCGAATGAAGGCCTCAGGCTGCTTGAGGAAGGTGACCACCTCCTCAAGTTCAAGCCGCGCATCGTTAAGGCCGGCTACGTCTTCAAAACGAATCTGCAGGTCTTCCTGAGGTTTTAAGCGAGGTTGACTTCGCCCAAAACCCAAAGCCCGATTTGCCATCTGAGCTGAACGCTTCAGCAGGAGTGATAGGCCGACCAGCACCAGCAGAACCATCACCAGGGTCCCGGCTAGTTCGCGTCCTGCTTGTTCACGGCGGATATCAACAACCGTCAGAGGCGTGCCAGAGCTCTCAGCTGCTCGAAGGATTTGGTTGTCGTTGGCGAAAACGGGAACGGTGACCTTTCGGCCATCGTTGTATTGGACCCTGACCTCCCTGCTGCCCGGTACGAGATCCAACTGTTTGATCTCTTTTGCATCGATATCGTTCAGCAGGGTGGAATAACTCACCGCGTCCTGCTTTGTCCAAAAACCCTGCATCGAGGAAGGTTGAACCTTCTGAGGGGCCGCGGAACCACTGGAGCCGTCCGAACCTGGTGCCACGTCGTCGCTGCGCTTCACGGAGCCTAGCGATTTGACGCAAGGGGGTTCCAAACGAGACAATCTCGGTTTGGAAATACATCAGGCGCAATGGCCGTCCCGAAGAAGAAAACATCCAAGGCCAAGCGCAACCAGCGCAGCGCCACCTGGAAGGGCAAGGCAGCCATTGCCGCCCAGCGCGCCATGTCCATTGGCAAATCTGTGCTGAGTGGCCGTGCTCAGGGATTTGTCTACCCGGTGAGTGAGTCCGAAGACGCCGAAGCCTGATCCGCACCCTGGAGGTGGATTCGTCTCAGGTTTCGATCTGGATCCACCTCCAAAACAACATCCGCTCGCATTTTTTGAAAACTGCTCGATGGCAGCGAGCAGAGAATCATGCGGACGAATCTATCCAGTTCGGAATTGGAAAGTGATGCACCCCGTTCCGCCTGAAGGGTGGCTTCCTGTTGTCGTTTCCATCGCCATGGAGCGTTGAAGTCTGTCGCTCGCAGTTGCCAGAGTTGATCGAAACAACTCCAGGTGGCTTCGTAGAGGGCGAGCACAGGTTGCAGCTTCTGGCGCCACTCCAATTCCTGCGACGACAGGGGGATCTCGAGATGGGGCTCAACTGCCGTTGGGTCGGCACTTGATCTGCATCCCACAAACCAACCCTCAAAAATCAGCAGGTCGGCATCGCAACGGCGCCAACCGCTGCGATCTCCACGTCCTTGTCGTTTGGCTTTGTCGAAGCAGGGCATCAAGACGTGGTCACCCTGGCGCCATGCCTGGAGACAATTCTGCAAAAGCTCCAGGTCATGGCTGCCAGGAAGTGCGCGAGGCACACCCCAGGGGTTGCCGCGTGTGGCCGCATCAAGCCGTTCGGCCTCGAAATAAAAATCATCCAGCGACACCACCTGGATGGAGAGGCCAAGTGCCTTTGCCGCGGCTTCAATCCATAGCCCCAGAGTGGTCTTCCCACATCCCGGCAAAGCACTGAGTCCGAGCAGACGGCGCTCTCCCAGCCATTGTTCCCCCAGACTCAGAACAGGCAAACCAACTGACCACAGCCAATCCGGTGCAGCTTTGGGATGCCAGTGATCGAGGGCGACCCGATGACGCCCGGAATTGCGCTGTTGAGCAAACCAACTTTCGACGTTGCCCAACCCGAGATGCTGAAGCAACCGTTGCTGATCGCTGCTGGGAATGACACGTTGACCCTCAGGATCCAACTTTGAACGCCTCCAGAACAACGGCGTAAACAAATCCAAGCCGCAGGTTGTCGAGCCAGGGAAGACGACGACGCCCAAGAACCATCAATTCACAGGCGATGAGTGCACAAAACGCCGTATATGTCCTCAGCTGAACAGCGTCCAGGATGTAAACGGGGAGGTTGCTGCCAATAAAAAATCCAAGCAGAAGCAGTAGCAACGTGGCGCTGCGGCGCCACCAGGGTCCAGACCAAGAACGACGGATCCCTGCACCCCAACTGTTTTGAAGCCCCGCCAGACGTGTGCGCTGGATTGAGCTCATCGATCCGGCACCGACAGCAGGGTCTCCAGATACTTCAGCGTCACTGCCCCCTCCTGGCAAGAGGCACCCGAAAGGACGGTCGTTGGTTGTCCAGGGTCCCCCAGGTGTTCCAACACTGCAGCTGCCTCGTCACAGGAATTACGCAGGGCTTCGGCATCCCAGGGGGAGGGGGTCAGCAGACATCGCAGACCTGCGGCTCTTGCGGCCGAGAGACCAGCAGCAGAATCTTCGACAGCGAGGCTGGCAGCACTGTTGGCCCCACTGCGTTTGAGAGCGAGAAGGTAGCCGTCCGGTGCTGGCTTGCCTGAAGCAACGTCATCCGATGCCACCACTCCATCAAAGCTAGGGATCTGCTTCTGGATCTGTTTCAGCAGTGCCATCACCGACGCCGTTCCGCTGGAGGTGACGATCCACTGCTTCACTCCGGCGTGGCTCAGCTCATGCAAAAGCCTCTTCACACCGGGGCGCAGATGAACGTGTCCTTCGTGGACCCGTTCCAAGTAATGCAAGCGTTTGCGATCACGCACCTGGTCCAGTTGGTCCTGGCTGAGGGTCATCCCACAGGCTTCAGCGTGAAACTTCACTCTGCGGATCCCGCCAGGAATCGCCAGAAGCTTGTTGTACAGCTCTTCATCCCACACGAAGGGGAGATCCAGTTCTTTGAAGGCCATGTTGAAGGCCGGTCGATGACCGCCCATTTCCGTGTCGGCCAAGGTGCCATCCACATCCCAAAAGACCGCCGAAAGTCTGTTCACCTTGAGGAGCAGCAACGCCACAATGCTGGGACATCACCCCTTATTGCGTTCCCTTGCCGGCTGTTCCGCTCCATTGGTCCTGGTCCCTTCCAGCCGTTGTGGAACCATCCCCACTGCGAGGGCTTGATTTGCCGCTGGCGCTGCGCTGTGTGCTGCGGCGAAGGGGATTCAGCTCAACATCCGAGGCCGAGAGATTTCTCTCCCCTGGTGATCTGCCACCCACTCGCGATCATTTCCCCGATCTCGATCAGGCCTGCGCCCGTCTGGTGGCTGCCTGCCGATCTCGTGAGCGTGTCGCCATCTGTGGTGATTACGACGCCGATGGGATGACTAGTACAGCTCTTTTATTGCGGGCGTTGGCCCCGCTGGGTGCTCAGCCGGAGCCAGCGATTCCGTCGCGGATGGAGGAGGGATATGGCCTCAATCCCGCCATGGTGCAGCGCCTCTACGACGATGGAGTACGGCTTCTGGTAACCGTTGATAACGGAGTAGCCGCGAGGGAAGCCCTTGAACTGGCCGCGAGTTTGATTATGCAGGTGATCGTGACCGATCACCACACCATCCCGGCGGAACGGCCGCCAATGACCGCACTCATTCACCCGGCCACCACTCCGGATGGCTCGCCCTACCGGGGCTTGGCAGGTGTGGGCCTGGCCTATGTGCTTGCCAATGCCGTTGCCGAGGTGCTGAACAAACCAGAGGCCATCCGCGTTGCCCGGGATCTTTTTTGTATCGGCACGGTTGCCGATATGGCTCCGCTGGTGGGGGCCAACCGCAGTTGGTTGCTCGAGGGGCTGAACCACCTGCACCGTTCCGATTGCAAGGGCTTGCAAGCACTTCAGCGCCTTGCCGGTTTGGGAGAACGCCCGCTGACAGCCGAGGACATTGGGTTTCAGCTTGCACCACGCATCAATGCCGTCGGTCGTCTCGGCGAGCCGAAGCTTGTCGTGGATCTGCTCACAGCTGAGGATCGTGATTCAGCGATGGCCCTGGCACGCCGTTGTGATGATTACAACCGTCAGCGACGGGACCTCTGCGACGCGATTGAAGCGGAGGCAGTGGCTCTGGTGGAAGCGGAGAGAAATGAGGCACTTCCGTCCTTTCTGCTGCTGGCCCAAAGTCACTGGCACCACGGGGTGATTGGCATCGTGGCTGCGCGTCTGATGGAGCGTTATCACCGACCCACCGCTCTTCTGGCCGGTGATGGTGATGGAAGCCTGCGGGCTTCCGTGCGGGGACCGATCGGTTTCGCTGTGGATCGTGCCCTCTCCAATTGCAGTGATCTGTTGAACCGTTTTGGAGGCCATCCCGCTGCAGGGGGATTCACCGTGAGAGCTGAGCTAGTGAACGCCCTGCATGAGCGCCTCTGCGCCGAGGCCGATAGCTGGCTTATCACCCAGACTCAGGGGCGTCCCGTGCAGCCTGACGCTCTCCTGCAGTTGAAGGATGTGAACTGGGATCTGTGGCGCCACCTGCAATCTCTGGCCCCCTTCGGCATCGGTCATCCGAAACCGCTGTTCTGGTCACGGGGAGTGAGCGTTGAGGATCGACGCGACCTCAAGGGAGGACACCTGGCCCTGACGCTGCGCCAACGGGAGAGTGAGCGTCGCGCCATTGCCTGGCGATGGGATCCATCGGCATCTGTCCCCGAATGCTGTGACGTGGCCTACAGCATTTCGGTCAACCGTTGGCAGGGCGAACAGCGTCTCCAACTGGAGCTCAAAGCAATCCGCGCCCATACCGAGTTGGTGATGATTGATCGCGGCACACGGCAATACATCGCCCGCAGGACGGAAAGCACAGGGCTGACGCTCACCAATGGCGAGGGTGAGACGCTTCAGGCGAGCATCGAACAAGAAGAATCCCTCACCAGTGACGACGACCTGGCGAGGGATCAACGGGTGATTCAGTTGATCGAAGAAGCCTGTCTGGGATTGGGGCTTCGTCCTTAAGCGATGCGATCAGAGCGCGCCGCGACGATAGAAGAGGATGAAGATGACAGCAGGACCGGCAATGGTGATCATCGCCAGGGCGGCAAAGTTGGCGATCAGGTGAATGTCAAAGCCCATGGCGTTGCAGCGCTATCCGAAATCGTTACGCCTCCCAGGCTACGGGGCTCTGTCCCGAGTGCGACGGATTTGTTCTGATCTCTGTGATGGCTTGTCACAGCTTCAGTCATGAGTAGGGAGACGCCGCAATGGACCTGCATCAAACACTGCGGAGCCTGTTGCCGGCTCGCTCCAGAAGAACGGGCCGATGCCCTGGCGGCCTTGAGCGAAGAACAACAGCGCACCTATCTGGCCATGGTCGGGCCCGACGGATGGTGCATTCATTACGACACGGGGAGTCAGCACTGCACGATTTATGAGGAGCGTCCTGACTTCTGTCGTGTCAGTGGCCTGGGCCGGCTGTTTGACGTTCCCGATGATCAATTTGACACCTTCGCCATCGCTTGTTGCCACCAGCAAATCCGCAGCACCTATGGCGGTCGTAGTGGCGTGATGCGTAGGTTCAAGCGCGCTCAGACCGCGGGAGGTTCTATCGATGAGTGAGCAAACCAGCCCTGAGTCGCGCAGCTTTGCTGCCGTTTTGTTCAGCACCTTCACCACGGTCTTTATTGCTGAACTTGGCGACAAAACACAGTTAGCGACGCTGTTGCTCTCCGCCCAGTCCGGCTCACCGGTTCTGGTGTTCATTGGTGCCGCGCTGGCGTTGATTGCCTCCAGCCTTGTGGGCGTTCTCGTGGGTCAATGGTTGGCCAAAACCCTTCCGCCTGAGCGTCTTGAACTGATGGCTGGAGTGCTGATGGTGGCGCTTGGCATCTGGCTGGGTCTCCAGGCAGCCCGTTCCCTTTGGCTTAATGCCGCGAGCTGACGATGGATTTTCCACTTCTGATTTCCACCTTCTTGACCGTGTTCTTGGCCGAACTCGGTGATAAGACCCAACTCGCCACCGTGGCCATCAGTGGCACGTCCAATCGCCCCCTGGCCGTATTTCTGGGCTCATCATCCGCGTTGGTTCTGGCCAGTTTGCTCGGGGCCTTTGCAGGTGGATCCGTTGCGACGGTGATTCCGAGCGACCTGCTTCAGCTGTTGGCCTCGCTGGGTTTCCTTGTAATCGGTGGCCGTTTGCTGGTTCCTCTGTTCCGTGAGACGGAACCCGCCGCGGACGGGGATCAAACTCCCGAGTCCTAGGATGGGTATTGAAGGGCTGACTCCGCATGGCCTGCTGAACAGCGTCGGCCGCCCCTTCCGTCTCTCCCGACCCTGATGGTCGGTTTCTGCGCACGCCACGATGAAATTTACGGTTGCCGATCTGCTGGATCAGCTCTCGACAGAGCATCCCTCCGAGCCAGACCAACTGGCCAAGATCCTCAAGCTCAGCAACAAGACGGATAAGGCATCGCTTGAGCTTGCCGTTTCATCACTCGTCAAGATCGGTGTAATCGAGCAGACGAGCGGGGGTGCTCTCAAACGACCCCAAGAGAGCGACCTGATTGATGCCCGCCTGCGTTGCAGCAGCAAAGGCTTCTGCTTCGCTATTCGCGATGACGGCGGCGAGGATATCTATATCCGAGACCATCAGCTCAACCACGCCTGGAATGGCGATCGTGTGCTGGTGCGGGTGACGAGGGAGGGCGGACGCCGCCGCTCACCAGAAGGTGGCGTCCAGTGCATCCTTGAAAGGGCCACTCAATCGCTCCTGGCTCAGGTGGAGCAGCAGAGCGAGCAGCTGTTGGCTGCCCCCTTGGATGACAGGGTGCTCGCTGGCATTGAGCTACCAGCAGAGGATTCGAAGCATCTCCCAGGCGATGAAGTCTCCAGCGTTGTCGAGGTGCGCATCGATCGCTATCCCTTGGCTCAGCATGCTGCGGTTGGTCATGTTGTGCGATCTCTCCCGCTCAACGGCGGACCAGCAGCAGATCGAGATCTGCTGCTGACCAAGGCTGGACTTCAGGACCGTCCGGCGGCACCCCGAAGCTCTGGCAAAAACCCTGCGGCTAAGGGCCGGGTCGATCTCACCGCGCAACCTTCGCTGCTTCTCAAGGGCTGGACACAGGAGGATGCGCCGGGTTTGCCTGCCGTGCATGTTGAGCCCATGGACGGTGGTTGTCGCCTCTGGGTCCATGTGCCCAGCGTGGGGGAGCGGATCGGGTTGGGCAACAGCCTTGATACCTGCCTGCGCGATCGCGGCGAAGCGCTTTGCCTCGGTCAAGTCTGGCAACCCCTGCTGACTCCGGCCCTCAACAAGGCCACCAGATTCTCCGCCGGCTCCGAGGCTGACGCCATCAGCGTTCAGCTCGACATCTCAGCCAACGGTGAGGTGAGCAATTGGGAGTTCATGCTGAGCTCGGTGCGGCCCGTCGCCGACGTCAGCGCTGAGCAGTTGATCGCCCTTGCGGAACGCAAACCCAAGGCGCGCAGCATTCCTGCGGTGCTCAAACCGATCAAAGACCAGCTCGGTCAGTTGGAGACCCTGCGGTTCTGCTGCACGCTGCTATTGGAGCAAGAGCGCATTAGCGGGGTTGTGCAACTCAACCTCTGCCCTCCGCAGCTGGATGCCCTTGGTGACTTGCGCAGCGCAGATCCATCAGGTTTGCGGCATCGCTGGGTTGATGCGTTCAACCCGGTGGACCCCCATGCCTTCCTTCAGCCTCTGTTGAGGGCTGCTGATCGTGCATGGACCGCACAACGACTCGATCTGCAATTGCCTGGGATCACCATTGAGGCGGATGAACCTGATGGCAGCGTGCTGACCGATGTGGCGAAGACAGCCATTGCCCTGGATCTACCTCTTGAGTTGGATGACGATGGTTGCCCATCAGCTACTGAACTGATTCAGGTGTTCAAAGACAGCCTTCAACGTCGGGTGCTTGAACAGCAGCTCAGTCATGCCCTGCCACCGCTCAGCTTTGTGGCATCAAAAGAAGTCACCCCGGCGGCTGCAGATTCCGATGGGAAAGAGGCTGCTTCGACCAGCCCCAATACTTCACTAACCCCATGGACTTGTGCCACCCAGCACTACGTCCACCTGGTGAATCAACAGGTGATCGTTGCGCTGCTGACAGATGCCAAGGATCGTCCAACCGTGCGTCACAAGACACGCCTGAAGCTTGGGCTCAAGGGTGCCGGTGCTGATCTCACATGGCCCCTGTTCACGGCATCGCAGGACGAGAAACTGAACGGATTGGTGAATGAGCGCACCGTGCAGCGGCTCAACACCCTTCGGCGTCAGGTGTTGGAACTGGAAAAGGATCTGCTGTCGATGATCCAGGCTCGTTCAGCCCAGCCCCTGATCGGCCAACAGGTGGAAGGCCGCATCAGTGGTGTGCAGAGCTATGGCTTTTTCGTTGAAGTTGGTGAGAGTCGCGCTGAGGGGCTGGTTCATGTGAGCTCCCTCAACGATGACTGGTACGAATACAGATCACGCCAGAATCGCTTGGTCGGGCGCAAGAACCGTCAGACCTATCAACTCGGCGACGCCGTTCAGGTGCGCGTGATCAATGTGGATGTTCTGCGAAACCAGATCGACCTCGAGGTCATCAGTCAGGGTTCCAACGCCTCCAGCGAGCCTGAATCCTCGGAGCCGTTGCCCGTTGCCCTCAGCGAGCGCTGAGTGATGCATCCCTACGTTCTGGCGGTCACCGGTGCATCTGCCCAACCCCTGGCCGAGCGCGCCCTACAGCTTCTGTTGCAACGCGGTCGCGCGGTGCATCTGGTGCTCAGCCATGGTGCCCATGAGGTCTTCCGTGCGGAACAGGGCCTGTCCATCCCAGTGGATCCTCTGAAGCAACGCGAGTTCTGGAGAGACAGGCTTGCGGTGGAGAGCGGCGAACTCACCTGTCATCGCTGGAATGATCAAGCTGCCTGCATCGCGAGTGGGAGCTGCAGAACCAGGGCGATGGTCATCGTTCCCTGCAGCATGGGCACCGTCGGACGGATCCATGCCGGTATTGCGGCTGATCTGATTGAACGTTGTGCGGATGTGCACCTGAAGGAGCGCCGTCCTCTGGTGATTGCTCCCCGGGAGATGCCTTTCAACCTCATTCACCTCCGCAACCTCACCGGCCTTGCTGAGGCCGGAGCCACCATTGCCGCTCCCATTCCGGCCTGGTACACCCGTCCGGATTCGTTGCAGGAGATGGTGGACTTTTTGGTGGTGCGCTTGTTCGATGGTCTGGAGGAAGACCTCGCACCTCTGAACCGCTGGAACGGCCCCCTGGAATGAGCATGTTTCAGCGGCTTCTGCTGATTCCCTGCCTGGCGCCACTGCTGGCCTTGCTGGTTCTGTCGGCCACCAGTGCCGGAGACAAGACCCGAATCCGTCTGCTGGTGTGGACAACACCTCCACTCCCTTTGGGGGCTTGGACCGCAATGGCTGGCGTCGGTGGTGCGGCCGGAGCAGCTGTAGCAGCGTTTCTGGTGTCGCCACTGGAGCGTCCTCTGATTCGTCAAAGGCGTTCCCCCGTTCAACCGGAGTTGGATGAAAGGGACTATGCGGCTAATGCATCAACACCCAGATCGAGCGCAAACCACGGCCCCGAACGCGATGTGAGAGATCCGGCTCCAACGGTTTCTGTGGCTTACCGCGTGATTCAACGCCCTTCATCAGCCCCCCAGCCGCCAGAAGCTTCAGCCGTGGCCTCTCCCCTACAGGACTTCGGTGATTGGGGAGATGATCCTGAAGCGGACTGGTAAGCAACGCACCAAGCTGCTTACAGTTGCCCCAGCAATGCTTGATCGGTGAGCGAAACCCCAGTCGAGAAGCAGTCTTCAGGTCAAGACGCCCCCGTCAAAGCGGCGCCGAAAGCCAAGCCGCCCAAACCGGAAGACAAGCCCTTCCCTGAATTCATCGACACGCTGTTTCTGCCGGCCGTCGCCAAACAGCTGGCCGAACACGACATCAAAGCCGATCGGCTTGAGCGCGTGGATGGGCAGCGTCCCGTCGTCGGTGGTGAATGTCCGATGGTGGTTGGCGAGTTGCCTGGGGGACGCCGCTTCTGGGTCTGCTTCTCCAAAGCCGACATCAACAGCACCAAGGTGATTGCCCTTGCTGATGCCGGTAGTGAGCCAACGCTGCTGGAAAGCTTTCTGATCGATGAGAAGCGGATGTCATTGCCCCTTCTCGTCTCCCGCCTGTTGCAACGGCTTAACGGCCAAAAGTGGCTGGGAGGTAACTAACCGCCCGCTTTCGCCTCGGGGGTCGGGCTGACACGCCTACATTGGCAGGATCGTCAATCGCAACTGATGGTCCCTCCCACCGCCGTGGCCGAAGGCAGCGCTGTAGCAATCAAGAATCCTGTCAAGGACACAATCCTGACCCCTCGCTTCTACACCACCGATTTCGAGGCGATGGCGGCAATGGACCTTCAGCCTAATGAGGCTGAACTGGAAGCCATCTGTGAAGAGTTCAGGAAGGATTACAACCGTCACCATTTCGTGCGTAACGAAGAGTTTGAAGGCGCCGCTGACAAGCTCGATCCTGAAACCCGCAAGGTGTTCATCGAATTCCTTGAGCAAAGCTGCACGTCGGAATTCTCAGGATTCTTGCTTTACAAGGAGCTGAGCCGCCGGATCAAGGCCAAAAACCCGCTTCTGGCTGAGTGTTTCGCCCACATGGCTCGTGACGAAGCTCGCCACGCCGGCTTCCTCAATAAGTCGATGGGCGATTTCGGGATGCAGCTTGATCTCGGCTTCCTGACGGCCAACAAGGAATACACCTTCTTTAAGCCGAAATTCATCTTTTACGCCACCTACCTGTCTGAAAAGATTGGCTACTGGCGTTACATCGCCATTTATCGCCATCTCGAAAAGAATCCCGACAGCAAAATCTTCCCGATCTTCAATTTCTTCGAGAACTGGTGTCAGGACGAAAACCGTCATGGCGATTTCTTCGATGCCCTGATGAAGGCCCAGCCGGACACGGTTCGTGGACCGATTGCCAAACTTTGGTGCCGCTTCTTCCTCCTGGCGGTGTTCGCCACCATGTATGTGCGTGACGTGGCTCGCAAGGACTTCTACGAGGCTCTCGGATTGGACGCCCGCACCTACGACAAGATGGTGATCGAGAAGACCAATGAAACCTCCGCTCGCGTTTTCCCTGTCGTTCTCGACGTGAACAACGACAAGTTCTGGACGCGCCTCGAACGCCTCGTGGCAAACAATGCCGCCCTAGAAGAGGCCGATGCAAGCGGAGCTATTGCCCCTGTAAAGCTGCTGCGGAAGCTGCCCTTCTGGATTCGTAACGGTGCCGAAATGGCCAAGCTTTTTCTGATGCCTGCGGTCGACAGCGATCGCTTCCAGCCTGCTGTGCGCTGAGGAACGATCCCAGCCCAACCGAGGAGATTTCTTGACCAACGCCTTTTCGAACCAGTGGCGAGGACTCATGGAGTCCTTGCTACATCGCGGCAGTGCTGCAGGAGCCGACCTGGTGGAGGTGTTCCTTGAGTGCACCGATCACATCGGTTTGCTCGCTGAACAGGATCGGATCACCAGTGTGAATCCATCCTTCGCCCGGGGTGCTGGCCTCAGGGTGTTTCGTGATGGCCGGGATGGCTTCGTAAGCACCAACGACCTCAGCGAAGTTGGCCTCCAACGGGCCCTTGATCAAGCCCTCGCCATGCTGGGGCTCGAGGCTCAACAACTTTCATCTCCGTCAGCTTTTGAAGGGTTGAAGCAGCTGACCGACCACGGTCTGACCAAGACCGACTGGCTGGAACGCTGTCCATCCCTGGACCAGGCCAGCCAATGTCTGCTCCAGGGCACAGCCCATCTTGATCGTCTCGGTCAGCACCTTCAGGTGCGTCGCGGCAGCTACGCCCGCGACTGGCAAGAAGTGCTTGTGGCTGCATCCGATGGCACCTACGCCCGCGACATCCGCCTGCATCAGTCGACCGGTCTTTCCGTTCTCGCCGCCGATGGAGATCACCGGTCCAGCATTGGCCGACGCTATGGCAGTTCCGATCGTCCGGATGATCTTCGGGACTGGGATTCCGAGGCCAGTGCAGCTGAGGTTTGTAACAGCGCTGGAACGATGTTGCGTGCCGACTACGTGGATGCCGGACAGATGCCGGCTGTTCTTGCCAACCGCTTCGGTGGCGTGATTTTCCATGAGGCCTGTGGACACCTTCTCGAAACAACCCAGATCGAACGAGGCACTACTCCCTTCGCTGAACGTGTTGGTGAATTGATCGCTCACCCAGCTGTCACTGCCATTGATGAAGGACTGAGCGGTGGATCCTTCGGTTCCCTCTCGATGGACGACGAAGGAATGGAACCGGAGCGCACGGTTCTGATCAAAGACGGCGTGCTGCAACGGTTCATCAGTGACCGGGCCGGTGAACTGCGCACGGGCCACAAACGCACCGGAAGCGGACGCCGTCAGAGCCATGCCTTCGCCGCTGCGAGCCGGATGCGCAATACCTTCATCGATGCGGGCTCGCATACCCCCGAGCAGTTGATTGAATCCGTTGACCAAGGCCTGTATTGCAAGGCCATGGGTGGTGGAAGCGTCGGTCCGACGGGTCAGTTCAATTTCTCCGTTGAAGAGGGTTATCTGATTGAGAACGGCAAGCTCACCAAACCGGTGAAAGGGGCCACGTTGATCGGTGATGCCAAGGAGGTGATGCCTCGCATCTCGATGTGCGCCAATGATCTGGAACTGGCTGCAGGGTTTTGCGGTTCCGTTAGCGGGAGTGTGTTCGTCACCGTGGGCCAACCCCATATCAAGGTTGATTCGATCACGGTGGGGGGCCGTTGATGATGACCAGCAAGAACAGCCTCAACGCCACAGATCTCAGGGATCGCCTACAGACCCTCGCTTCTCGCGAAGGCATTCGTCGCTGGGACCTCGGTGCAGCTTGCAGCGATGACTGCTCCGTTCAGGTGGATCGCGGTGAAGCCAAACAACTCAAGGCTTCGCAGCGGAGCTCAATCACCGTCAGGGTCTGGAACAACGAAGGACTGGTGGGCATCACTAGCACCACCGACCTCTCGGAAAGTGGATTAGATCAAGCTCTGGTCGGAGCACATGCGGCCAGCCGTTTTGGAAATCCGGAGGAAATTCCTCAGTTCTCACCATTGGCGACAGCTCCACTTCCCGAGCTCGATCGACCGCTGCAACCACGCAAGGGAATCCTCCCCCTTCTGGACACCCTCCGGGATGCGGAAGCAGACCTGCTGGGTCGCCACTCCGCGATCCAGACCGTCCCCTACAACGGACTGGCTGAATCCTTATCCCAGAGCCTCTATCTCAACAGTGAAGGAGCACTCCGTCAGATGGAGCGCACCCAAGCCAGCCTTTATCTCTACGCCAGAGCGGAAGAAACAGGTCGCAAGCCCCGCAGTGGAGGTGCTGTTCGTCTGGGTCTTGGTAGCAGCGAGCTGGATGTTCAAGGCTGCATCAGCGAAGCGGTTGCTCGAACCGTCAGCCATCTGGACTATCGACCCATCGAAACCGGGAGCTACCGGGTTTGTTTTACGCCTGAGGCCTTCCTCTCCTTGCTTGGTGCCTTCAGCAGCATGTTCAATGCTCGTTCTGTGCTCGATGGAGTGAGCTTGAGCCAACGGGATTCGATTGGATCCAATGTGGCGGTTCCCTTCTTCAATCTCCACGATGACGGCCTCCATCCTGGCCATATCAGTGCGGCTGCCTTTGATGGCGAGGGAACACCGACACGGCGGCTCTCCTTGATTGAGGACGGAAGTCTGCGGAACTTCCTCCACTCGGAAGCTACGGCGCGAGCGTTCGGTGTTCAACCTACAGGCCATGCAGGTCTTGGAGCCAAGGTTTCAGTTGGTCCAGACTGGTTCGTGGTTACTTCCAACCCGCAGGTGAGCAGCGGCAACAGCCTCGATCACCGCACCGAGTCAGCCCCCTTCGTTCTGATTGAGGATCTGTCAGCTCTCCATGCCGGTGTAAAAGCCACCCAGGGCTCCTTCTCCTTGCCTTTCGATGGCTGGTTGGTGAACAACGGCGAACGGGTGTCCGTTGAAGCGGCAACGGTTGCTGGTGACATCCGCTCCGTTCTCAACGGAATTGCTCATTTGGAAGCTGATTCTGAAGTCACACACCGTGGGGTTTCCCCCCATGTTTGGGTGGATGGACTCTCGATCACCGGCGAAGCCTGACGTTGAAAATTCTGTTCTGGGGGACACCGGTCTATGCCGTGCCGACCCTTGATGCATTGCATGAGACGGGTCACACCATTGTTGGGGTGGTTACCCAGCCAGATCGGCGGCGTGGACGCGGCAAACAGTTGGTTCCATCACCAGTGAAGGCGAGGGCCAAAGAGCTGGGTCTTCCGGTGTTTACCCCTGAGCGGATCAGACGGGATGACGATTGCAAGGCTGAGCTTGATGCTCTCGGAGCCGATATTTCAGTGGTGGTCGCCTTCGGACAGATCCTTCCCAAGGATGTGTTGCAGCAACCGCCCCTGGGCTCTTGGAACGGCCACGGATCGATACTGCCCCGCTGGCGAGGTGCGGGTCCCATTCAGTGGGCCCTGCTCGAAGGTGATAAGGAAACGGGTGTGGGAATCATGGCCATGGAAGAAGGCCTCGACACCGGGCCTGTGCTGCTGGAGCAACGCATCCCGATCCAGCTGCTGGAGTCATCCATCGCGTTAGCCGAAAGGCTGAGTGCACTGACCGCAAACCTGATGGTGCAGGCCATGCCTCTAATTGAAGCGGCTGGTCCTGGCAGCGAAGACGAGAGATGGGCAAGGCTGAACGTGCGCGTTCAGGCAGAGGAGTCGACCTATGCCCGCATGCTGGAGAAGCAGGATTTCCAATTGGATTGGTCAGCCCCTGCCCTCAGCATCCATCGCAAAGTCATGGGACTTCATCCCGGAGCATTCACCCAGTGGAAGGGCAAACGTTTGAAGGTGTTGCACACAGAGCCGTTGATCGAGCGCTTGCAGGATCAACTCAGCGCCGAAGGACGCAACCTCGTGGGTCAGTGGCCCAAGGGCGGGCATACCCCAGGGACGATCTTGGCAGTGATTGAAGATTTGGGACTTGTGGTGAGCAGTTCAGGTTGTCCTCTTCTGATTCGGGAGGCACAGCTGGAAGGGAAAGCTCGCAGCACAGCACCCGTTCTGTTGCAGCAACTCAAGGCCACTCCGGGAGATCGCTTCGATGAGGGTTGATTCAGGTTTCCGTGTACAACGAACGCGCTTGAGTCCAGACCCGATCAAGATTCTGTTCGGAGAGTTGTAGAGCTTCCGGGAACATCGTTGAAAGCCATTGTTGTCGTTTCAACAGGGTGTCAGCTTCAAAAAATGTTTGCTGTGATGCGAGCACTCTGAATTTTAGGAATTCAAGCAACCTTGCACGCAGGCGAATCGTATCCACGAGTTTGATTCGTCCGCCTTCATCTCGAAGCTGAATGGTGCTGCCGGGTTCAATCCCCCTTAAGTAGGGTGCAAGCAACTCCAACGTTGTTGAAGGTTGCCAATGACGTTCTTTGGTCTCGGGATGGGGATAGTAAATCCATCCGTTCACAACGTCAGTTTCATTTGTTTTGATCTCCACAGTCCAGAACGAGAATGTTTCAGGGGGGTGGAATTCGGTCCAATTCACGTTCTCGAAACAGTGATCTGGATTTGTGAGAGAAACCTCGAGTGGGGAAAAATCGATGTTTAGTGTCCCGAAATTACAGCCCGATAAGTCAAGCCCGAAGGCCTGGAAAACAGGGACTTGCATTCGAATCGTTCCATCTGGGTACGGAGATTCGTTGCTTGATCCGGAGGCGACTCCATGGCCAGCGCAGAGACGCCCAGTGAGCCAATTAGCACTCATGGATTAGCGAGTTCACGATGGCTGCAGCTCTCGCAGGGGCCTTCCGGCCACACGGCGCAACGGAGCAAAGGGCTGCGAGCATTGAACCGACACTTCGGATCACCGATCACCCAGCCGTGTCGCCAGGGTGTTGCATCAGCTGGTCGAGCTTGGGGTTTCACCATCAAGGCCACCGATGCCATCACATAGCGACCGTTACGAAGGGCATAACGATGACGACGTTGCATCACAAGAAAGGATTGCTCTTCAACAAAAAGCCAGCGTCCCGGTTGTGGTGGATCATCCAGATCAACACGATGTATCAAACGGTCACCATTGATATGACGAAGTTCAACAAGCATGGCTTTCATCCTGATCGAGATCGTTGCTGCGGATCGACATTCCCCAGGCAAATAGCATCAGCACCACCAACAGGGTGAGCCAATCGGGTTGATTGAGACTGGGGAGAACAACGTGAACAATCAGGCGCAACGCCACAAAGGCAACAGCGAGAAATCCAGCCGTTTCCAGCCGTGGATAGAGATCAAGCCAGCGGATGAAGAGAGCGGACGAGAAGCGCAGCGCCACGATGCCAATGAAGGCACCTGCACTGATTAACAAAATTTGATCACTGATAGCAACTGCTGCGGCAACGCTATCAATGGAAAACGCCAGATCTGTGAAGGCCAACAGCAGAACAGTGTTGAGAAAAGGGCGTGACAGAGCCCTGGATTCACTGCCTTCGATGGAGTCCGCGTCATCGCCTGATCGATTGTTGAAGTGATCCACCACCAGCCACACCAGATAGGTGGCAGCCAGAAGTTGCACCCATGCGTTTTGCAACACCCATTGGGCGACAACGATCAAGGCGATCCTCAAGATCAATGCAATGCCAATACCCAGGTTGAGGGCAAGGCGTTCCTGCTCCGGTTGGCGGCTGCTTCTGGCGATGGCAGCAAGGGCCACGGCATTGTCGGCGGAGAGGATCAGCTCCAGCAACACCAGAACGGGGAGCAGTGACACAACCTCTCTCCATTGATCGGCACCTTCGAAGAAATCCGAGAGTGAGGGGAGCGAAGTGATGTCCATCGCGGCAGCCTAGAAAGTGCAAGCGCTGTTCCATTGCGATGCAGATCCGGGCCGAGCTGTGTCACGTCGACACCCTGCGATGCATCGTGCGAGTTGAGGCATGGCACGACGGCTCTCTGCAGGGCAGTGCGCTTGGTGAAGCCGCGACGGCGGAGGAAGCGGAGGAAAGGGCTTTGCAGCGCCTGAACACCAGGCTCGAGCCCACTGGGCGAGCGCAACCCACACAGACTTCGGCTCGTCTCGAAGCCAAGGCGAACGATGGGGACGCGAAGGCGCTCCACACCCCAAGGTCAAGAAAGCTTGATCAGGCCGAGCCCGAGCCCGAGTCCGTTTCCGCCTCGCCCGCTCAAGCCCCACAGGAGCTCCGCGTTACAGCCTCTGACAATCCCCCGCCCGAAACCCCCACGGATCCTGACGATTGGAGTGATGAGCTGACCGCCATCGATATGGAAATCAGACGTATCGGTTGGTCTCGGGAGCAGGAGCAGGAGTACTTGACTCGTGCTTTCGGTCATGGCAGCCGCCACAAGCTGACGCGCTATGCCGATTTGGTGGCCTATCTGCGTCAGCTGAAGTTGATCCAAGCCAACGACGATGCGTCAAACGCGCCAGCTCCTATCCGCCGTGGTGATCTGCTCCAGCAAGGAGATTCAATGTTGAAGCAGCTGGGCTGGAACTCCGATCAGGCCCGGGCTTTTCTCCAACAACATCTTGGGTCCACCAGTCGACAACAGCTGAGTGATGAACAGTTGCTGCAGTTCAACATGCTGCTGGAGGAGCAGCAAATGCAAGCGAAGGCCTGAAGTTTTTTTTCGATGAAAAACTTATGATATTAAGGCTCTATAACTAGTTCCTCCTAGGCAGTTTGCGTGCATCTGGGGCAGTCTGAAGCAGGTATGAGCGGTTTTACATGCGTTTTGCGTGCAGGACGGTACGTTTTTCGTGCAAGTAGAGCACGATGCCGAAGCGGAGAGAACTACCCCTGGGAGCAGAACCTTGTATCTGCGATCAAGGAGCAGCACCTTTCTCATGCGCCAAGGATGGCAGCGATCAGCGGAATGCCCAACGTGATCGATGTTTGAGCAGAGCTGATGACCCACATCATCCGTCCTTTTGAGAAGTCAGTCTCAATAAGTGATCTGGGCGGATGAGAGACCTTCTGTCGGTGTCGGATGTAACAGGGATCACAGGTCTTCGCGGGAGATTTTCTGAAATCAAAAAATGACCAAATGATCTGTTGCCGATCTCTTTGTTTGGCCCCATATTTGCCTGGCGCGAGCAGGGAGAAATCCCTCACACGCGACGGCCTCGGAAGAGCGATTCGAGAGCTGGCAGAACCCCCTGTCTCCCGCGAGAGCGATCGCCGGAGACAGCTTCTGCAACGAAATTCTGAAGAGAATTGGTGCGTTCGCAGGCAACCTAATTAATTTGGCGAACTTGTTATCACCGATGCCGCATCGCTCGGGAAGGACAGAGTTCTTCTCGCGGCCTCAGTAGCCTCCCTTCCTCAGGAGCCGTTAGGCCCTGGAGGGTGCTGCCTGTTGCTCATGCGCCAAGGATGGCAACGGTTCAGATTTCCCGTCAGATAACGCTGAACTGACTCCCCGACCGGATAGAAAGGGAGTCAGTGAACAGTTATCAGCGCCCAATGGTTAAAACGAAAAAACCATTGGATGGAGATGCCCAGCACAGGAACCTCCAAAGAAACCATCGCCCCTGCCAGGCGTTCAGTGCAGTTCCAATGAGGCGACAGCGGCGACCAAATGAGTCGCTGAAAGGTTTCGGGAACTGAAACGCTGATCTGACTCCCCCCCATTCAGAAGAGGAGTCAGGCCGTTGCTTGCTATGTCACCGTGAAACGAACGCTGACACTCAGCGCCTAATGGTTCCTACAAAAACCATTGGATGGAGGTCTTCGGGTCTCCAAAGACAGAATCCCCCCTGCCAGATGTTCACTTCGATAAAGATGAGGCAATGGCAGTGGCTAAATGAGCTGCACCATTGTTCGGAGGAGCGTCACCAAAGTTAGGCCTGCTTAGGGCAGACAAAAGCAGCCCTGCCTAGATAAGGGTGCTTATTGGCGTGCAGATTGTCGTGGTTCGTTAAAAACCCTTTCAGTCACTCAATCTGTTGCTGCTGGAGGAGCACCAAATGAAAGCGGCGAGCTGATGGTCGCTTTCCCAGTGCGCCAAAGATGGCAGCAGCTCAGGATTCGATTTCAGTCTTCTGAACTGCGACCTCGCCGATACCGATCAGGGCTGAAAAACCAAAATATCAACCGGGTGGTGAACCAGGCGAGTAAGACGCCCAGAGCTATCGAGACAAGCGCCTCCACAACAAGTATCCAGAGAACATCAGCCGGAGCTAGATGTATTCAATATGCCGTGGTGATCAAGGGGTGGGACAGCGACCGTTAACGGTCAGTCGCAAACTGACTCGTCCTTGTCATTGGGTGCCTCGACTTGAGCACTGACTTTGAAGCCAGGGAGGCCTCGAGACGCTGCAGCTGCGCTTCACGCAGTACGGCTGAGATGTCGAGAGTTCGATCAGTCATCAATTGGCGCTTCTAAAAGCGGAGGCGCAGGGCCTAGTGCTGTTCAAAGAGGGCCTACAAATCTGAGGTTTGATGAACATAAGGAAAAGGGCTAGTGAGCAGAAATACTCAGAGCTAGCAACCCCTGACTTCTAAACCCTGGGGCAAATGTGAGTTACGAGGTCTGCGTTGATCCAATTGATGACGCCGGTATCGACATCAGCCACCTGGAACAGCGTTGGAATCTTTGGGTTTCTGGCACCGCCATTGACCCAAATGACATCAGCCATCCGCCAGGCACCATCCGTGTCGGCGACGATCACGGTCATGCCTGCCTTGACGTGCAGATAAACGGGATCTGACTTGGGCGCTGCAACGGCGCTTGCATGATCAACCGACATACCCTCTCCTGCTAGTACAACTGTATTAGTGCAGGCGTAGATCTGGATCTGGCGTCAAGCGACAGATGCCTGAAGATGCGTGACGTCAGCAGTTAAGCCATCCAAGAATTTGTAACGTATTGACCCTTTGAGCTCAACTTGTCTAGACGGGACTCACGCTGCGACCTATCTGTGAGCTTGCAGGGTTTGGTTCATGGAAACGACAAAACTCACAACCACGCCACAGGGCATCGAGTGCTACAAGGTTTGCGACCGAGAGGGCGTCTGCCATGAAGTCAGAGGCATATGGGCAGCACAACACCCCACAGAGGATGTACGAGCCGTGACCTCAGCCAAGACCAAGTACACAGACGATTGGGTTTAGCTCTTTCAATTCGTTGGCATCAAAGAGCATCTTCCAAGGGCAGTCATAAGCAGCCCTGCCTAAAGAGAAACGTACTTTTTGCGTGCAGATCTTCGAGGTTCGTTCAAAACCAATTTGTCAGTTAATCTGTTGCTGCTGGAGGAGCAAGCGATCAGCCTGGCGAAATAAGCACTAACACTCAGGAATGGTCCGAGGTGTTGGCCTACAACAGGTTTGCGGCAGGGACTGATACGGCGTCCATGCCGATTGCAGCAGAGTGAATCGTCTAAACACTCTGCGCATCCTGGCCATTTCCCCCGCTTCTTTCCTGAAGGAGGAAATGGCTCCTAGAGGAAGATAACGAGCTTCATTCTTCCCTGCGTTAAGGGCTAGTTGAATGCTGAACTCAACTGCGGAAGTTGAACTCCAGCTTGTTTTTGGGCTTTTGATACTTGATCACACTCATCACCTGAAGACCGGTATTCTCGGATTTCCTTTCCTCAGAGAGAGCTCTAAGAATCATTGAGCCACAGGCTTGCCAATCCTGATTCACTTCTATCAGCTCCTTGGCCTGTGAATAATATTCGGCAGCTTTAGCCAAATGATTGGACTTTTGATCCGAGGTTTTTGATGATATAGCCGTTGTGATGGAATTGGCTCGTCTAGTTAAACTATACAGCATGATTTTACAAAAGACAGGATGCTTTTGCGCGGTCTCAAGCGGCGCGCTCTTTTGTAGAGAGCTTGATTCACGAGCAGAAAGGCATAGGGCATTTGGTTGATTTCATTCTTGATGGATGAGGAGCACGCCGGTGTGCCATCTGAATATCCATCATAGAGAATGCTTTCTTTGGCTTGTTTAAGGGTTATCCATCCCGCACTCCCGCTTCAAGGTTGAATGCCGCCTCATAGCTTTGGCAGGCACCAGTTTGCGCTTTCGTGCTTTGACCGAACAGCAGCAGCGTTACACCAGCAATACTAGCAAAAGTAAGAATAAATAAAGGGACTGAAGGCATAAAAAAGGATCAATTGGTCGACGGCGGCTTGATCTGGGTGATTGTCTCACTCCGTATTGCCAGCCCAGTGCATATTGCCTTGACGTCCCAATTTGCTTGAAGAGCTTCCTTCAACCTCAACGTTTTGAATCTTAAACTTGCCAAAGTGACACGTTGCCTTCGCGATAGATCCAGGTATGGAAGATTCCACACTTGTTGTACGGCAGCTGATCAACGAACTTCGGGATGACATATCCGAAGCAGGCCGTGAACTGAGAAATCGGAACGCTTGGGATCTTCAATGCCCCATCGTCATCATTGACGCCCGGACCGAACCGTATCGGGTTGTTCGAACGTCGGTGCGCGGAATCACCGGTGCCATAGCCACCAGCAACGTGATCGACGATCCATTGATGCGGTCTTTTCTGGAACGCTTCCGTGAGATTGGAGCTGATCGAGCGCAGGAGGAATTTCTGCAAGGTCCAGAGGCAGAACGCTTCGCGGAACTCTGGGACTTCTACACCGACGAAGCCCAACAGCAGGGTTTGGCGGTCTGGTCCCACAGTGACGCCGCCAAATTTGTGCTCAAGTCGAAAACTTGTTTTGACGATGGTCAGTTGGCCTGTGTGGCCATCACTTCCGCTGACCATCGTGATGCCCACGAGGTGCTCACCTTTTCAGTGGATGCCTGCTGGTTGTCTTGAGATTCCGCTTGGTCTCAAACACACCAGAGATCAGGAACGGATCAGTTGCACAACTACCAAAAGCGCTGACGCTGCCAATGGCCAAAGCAACCAAGTCAGCTGAGGCACGGTAAGCGCGAACGCTATCCCGATCACAAAGAAAATCAAAAAACGGCCGAGAGTCATGAACGCACCAATACCGACGTATTGAACCGAAAACATCGCTTTAGGCCAGTTTTTCGGGCCTCGATCTAGGAGCTGGTACTGGAGTGAACAGGATGGGGATTGACGAGGCCACGAGAACTCCACCAACAGTGAGCAACACCAGCAGCGGGATGGGCCGGACCAGCGGCTGACGCTGTAGCGGGGACGCGCAGCTGGAGCAGAGCGGAATCAGACCTTTGGGTGGATGCAACACCAAGGCCGGGCCGCAACAGCAGGACGGGCAGCGATAGCGCGGCATCGACCGGTGAAACGCAACTGCTGGCACCTTATTGCGAAGATTATGGATTGCCGAGGCCTGCTCCATGCCGCTCCGTTCCCTGGTGACCAAGTTGCAGGAAACTGCACTCACCGGTGAGCTTGATGAGCGCTCAAGCCGCACTGAACGTCTGTTGATGCGCGGAGCTGGTCGTTGCAGCCGCGCTCTGGTGGCGAGTGCGCTGTCACAACGACGTGGTGCACCTCTGCTGGTGGTAGTGCCGACGCTTGAGGAAGCAGGGCGCTGGACGGCGTTGCTGGAATTGATGGGGTGGAACCAAGCCGGCTTATACCCCACCAGCGAAGGCTCTCCCTATGAACCTTTTGACCCCACAAGCGAAATCACCTGGGGGCAACTTCAAGTTCTGAGTGACTTGCTTGGGGATCCCGACGCGTCGTCCTGGGCAATCGTGTCCACAGAACGTTGTTTGCAGCCTCACCTTCCCCCTCCGGATGTTCTGAAAACGAAGACGCGCACGTTGCGCAAAGGGGATGAGGTTGATCTGGAAATTCTTGGTGAGACCCTGGCTCAACTTGGCTACGAACGGGCCACCACCATTGAGCAGGAGGGGAGCTGGAGCCGTCGAGGCGACATAGTCGATATATTCCCGGTGAGCAGTGAGCTGCCTGTTCGACTCGAATTTTTCGGGGAGGAACTCGACAAGCTCCGGGAATTCGATCCCGCTAGCCAACGCTCACTGGACCCCGTCGATGCCCTTCGACTAACACCTACAGGTTTTGGCCCTCTGATTGCAGACCAGCTCAGGGAGACGATGCCCGATGGACTGGAGCAATTGCTCGGCGCTGACGAGACAGAGCAACTTCTGAACGGTGGAACGCCGGAAGGCATGCGCCGGCTGATGGGGCTCGCCTGGGATCAACCCGCTTCGTTACTTGACTATCTCCCTGACACCACAACGGTGGTAATTGATGAACGACGCCACGGCTTGGCCCACGGACAACAGTGGCTCAGCCATGTGGAGGAACACCACCGCGACATGGCTGCTGAGGCGGGCCTGGATGAAGGCGAACGTGATCAGCTCTGGCCAGCAGTTCTGCATCGTGGGATTGAATCTGCCTATGGACTGACGGAGGTCTTCCATGGCTTTGACATGGCTGAACTGCTGGAAGTTGACCAGCATCCCAACAGCTTTGACCTTGCAAGCCGACCTGTTCCGGCTTATGCCAACCAATTCGGAAAGCTCGGGGAACTGATCAAGGGGTTTCAATCCGACCGCACGGCGGTTTGGTTGGTGTCTGCTCAACCAAGTCGAGCGGTTGCTCTTTTAGAGGAGCATGACTGCATCAGTCGGTTTGTACCGAATGCCGGCGACAGCAATGCCATTGCCCGACTAATTGAGCAGAACACCCCCGTCGCGTTGAAGGTGAGGGGCACAGCCGAACTTGAGGGCTTGCAGCTGCCTGCCTGGAGGATTGCGCTGGTCACCGACCGTGAATTCTTTGGCCAACAGAGACTTAGTTCCAGTGGTTATGTGCGACGTCGCCGCAAGGCAGCAAGCCGCACAGTTGATCCCAACAAGATGCGACCCGGCGATTTCGTGGTGCATCGGAACCATGGCATCGGCCGCTTCAAAGCCATGGAAAAACTCGCGATGTCAGGCGACATCCGCGACTACCTCGTCGTGCAGTACGCCGACGGAATCCTTCGGGTCGCCGCCGATCAACTCGGCAGTCTGGGGCGTTACCGCGCCACGAGTGAAACACCCCCGCAGCTCAACCGTATGGGTGGCACAGCCTGGAACAAGGCCAAAGAGAGGGCCAAGAAAGCGGTCCGCAAGGTAGCCCTTGATTTGGTGAAGCTCTACGCGGAGCGGCAACAGGCTGCCGGTTTTGCCTTCCCAACAGACGGACCCTGGCAGGTGGAAATGGAGGAGTCGTTCCCGTACGAACCAACGCCGGATCAACTGAAGGCCACGACCGACGTGAAACGGGACATGGAACGGCAAGAACCGATGGACCGACTGGTGTGCGGTGACGTTGGATTCGGCAAGACCGAAGTTGCGATCCGCGCGATCTTCAAAGCCATCACCGCCGGAAAACAGGTGGCGATGCTGGCCCCTACAACGGTGCTGGCTCAGCAGCACTGGCGCACGCTCTCGGAACGATTCGCGCCCTATCCGATCAAGGTGGCTCTGCTCAATCGTTTCCGAACAGCATCGGAACGAAAAACCATTCTTGATGGGCTGAAGCAGGGAACCATCGACGCCGTGGTGGGAACCCACCAGTTGCTCAGCAAAGGAGCGTCCTTTCAAGAGCTAGGCCTGTTGGTGGTGGATGAAGAACAGCGCTTCGGTGTGAACCAGAAGGAAAAGATCAAAGTGCTGCGAAAGGATGTAGACGTGCTCACCCTGTCGGCAACGCCGATCCCCAGAACCCTCTACATGAGTCTTTCGGGGGTGCGAGAGATGAGCCTGATCACCACACCACCGCCGCTGCGCCGTCCAATCAAGACGCACCTGGCATCTCTTGATCCGGAGGCGGTGCGCAGCTCTATCCGCCAGGAATTGGATCGTGGGGGCCAGGTGTTTTATGTGGTTCCCCGGGTGGAAGGAATCGAAGACGTAGCCGCGGGACTACGGGAGATGCTGCCTGGCCTAAAGCTGTTGGTGGCTCACGGTCAGATGGCCGAAGGGGAGCTGGAGAGCGCCATGGTGGCGTTCAACGCAGGCGAAGCCGACGTGATGCTTTGCACCACGATTGTGGAAAGCGGCCTGGACATTCCGCGTGTCAACACGATCCTGATTGAAGACGCCCACCGTTTTGGCCTTGCCCAGCTTTATCAACTGCGGGGACGTGTCGGCCGCAGTGGGATTCAGGCCCATGCCTGGTTGTTCTATCCCGGCAATGGATCGCTAAGCGACACTGCACGTCAGAGGCTTCGCGCCATTCAGGAGTTCGCCCAACTGGGCAGTGGTTATCAGCTCGCCATGCGGGACATGGAGATCCGTGGGGTCGGCAATCTCCTCGGCGTGCAGCAGAGCGGCCAGATGGAAACCATCGGCTTTGACCTTTACATGGAAATGCTTCAGGAATCCCTGGCTGAAATTCAGGGTCAAGACATCCCCAGCGTTGAAGACACGCAGGTGGACCTTTCCGTCACGGCCTTCGTGCCTGCGGACTGGATCACTGATCCCGATGAAAAAATCGCGGCCTACCGAGCTGCAGCCGACTGCCTGACGGCCGAAGCCCTTGTGGAGCTGGCTGCCGGTTGGGCCGATCGCTACGGAGCGCTGCCTGCTGCCGTGGTGTCACTTCTGCAGCTCATGGAACTCAAACTTCTGGCGAAACGGTGCGGGTTCTCGAGGATCAAACCGGAGAAGCCCAACATCGTGCTTGAAACTCCCATGGAGGAACCGGCGTTCCGTTTGCTGCGCCAGGGGTTGCCCCAGCACCTGCATGGCCGATTGGTGTATCAGGCCGGAAGCGGCATCCAACACAAGGTGATGGCCCGCGGTCTTGGTGTTCTCCCCATGGAGAAGCAACTGGAGCAGCTGATGGAATGGCTCCGTTTGATGGCTGCCCAGATTCCCGATGCCGAAGGCAAAACCGAGGCACAGCGGCAGGAGGAGCTGCTTAACAAGAACGCAGAGGTGGTTCAGGTCTGAAGCCTGAACCCAATTCTGAGAAAAACGTTACCAACCACGCAATTCTTCGTTACATTGAGCGCAGAGAAATCCTTTGGACATGGGTGAATTCGTCGAGTTCAGTGCTGGTGGCGTCTCTCTGGAACTGATCAGCGGCGTTTTTTGTGCCACCGCAATCGGTGTGTACGCCCTGTTCCAACCCGACGCCTCAGACGATGACGACTCCAATGGTGGCGGCGGCGGCGGACTGATGCAGCCGATCTCCTGACCTACCGCAGCGCGTAGCTGAGGTTGGCTTGGCCCGGCTGATACGTGTTGCCTGCCTGAATTTTTTTCAACTGTTTCACCAGAGTTCCCTCAGCCGTCCTGTATTGGCTGTCTCTCTCGGTTCCCAAGTCATCAACCGAGAAGTTCTTGAGCTCTTTCTCCGACATCGCTGCGTTTATGTCCGGTTGGATCCCGTTCTTGTGGATATCGGTTCCCTTAGGCGTCAAGTATTTGGCGATCGTGACCGTAAAACCTGATCCGTCGGCAAGGCCTCGAACGGCCTGAACCAAGCCCTTGCCAAAGGTCTTCTGACCGACGAGCTGTGCACGGGAATTGTCCTGGAGTGCCCCTGAAAGAATTTCGCTGGCACTGGCAGATCCTTGGTCAATCAGCACCACCAGGGGTTTATCGGTAATCGCGCTGCCGGTGGCGCGCCTCACATCGCGGATTCCTTCCCGTGTTCGAGTGCTGACGATGGTGCCTTCATTGAGCCATTGGCGGGCGATGTCCACGCTGGCCTCGAGCAATCCACCGGGATTGCTGCGCAGATCGAGCACGTAGCCCTCAGCAGCCTGTGATTCCAGATCCTTGATAGCCGCACGCATCTCACGCGTGGCGTTGGCATTGAATTGCTTGAGACGGATGTAGCCCACCTTGCGGCCGTTGGGTGCTGTGTTGAGCATGGCCTTCACGGCATGAATCTCAATGCGCGCCCGTTTCAGCGGCACATTCAGCACCTGACCCTGGCGCCTGAGTCCCAGCACCACATCGGTGCCCTCCGGACCTCGGATCAACTTGACGGCGTCCTCAGTGGTCATGCCTTTGGTGGAGGTACCATCGATGGACACAATCACATCCTTGGGCTGAACTCCCGCACGGGATGCAGGGGTGCCCTCAATCGGGGAGATAACGATCAGCTCCTTCGTGTCCTTGTCCAAACTGAGCTGGATCCCCACGCCCATGAGCTCACCCGAGGTGTCGATCTGCATCTCCTTGAACTCCCTCGGATCAAGAAAACGCGTGTAGGGGTCATCAAGGCTGGCAAGCATGCCGCGGATCGCCTCGTAGGACTCGGCGCTTCCCCCATAGGAGTTGCTGAGCAAATTGCTCCGCAATTGGCGCCAAGTGGTTTCGTCGTAAGAGCCCGTCGAATCCAGGTAATCGCGATAAACAATTTGCCAGACCTGATCAATTACCTCCTTGGGGCTGTCGTGAATGGATCCGCCGGAGGCCGATGGCAAGGAAAAGCCAGGTGAACTAATTCCCATGGCGGTGACCACACCGCCAACGCCGAGCATCAGTAGCAATGGAGTTGATCGAACCAAAGATCGCAGGCGCTGACTCCGAACCATGGCCCTTTAGGACTGATTCTTCAGGCTAACGAGATCAGGCTGGCTCAACCCATCGTCCGTCCTCTTTGATCAACTGGATCAGAGCATCAACGCCTTCGGCCTCAGGGACCTTGCGAATTTCATCACGACCGCGATACAAAGCAATGGTTCCAGGCCCTTTACCCACGTAACCGTAGTCAGCATCTGCCATCTCTCCGGGACCATTGACGATGCATCCCATCACGGCAACGTCAAGACCCTGCAGATGATTAGTGGCATCCCGCACCTTATGCAGCACCTCCTCGAGATTGAACAGGGTGCGACCGCAGCTGGGGCAGGCAACGTATTCGACCATGGTCTTGCGCAGACCCAGGGATTGAAGAATCGAATAGCAGACGGGAATTTCCTTTTCAGGGGCCTCCGTCAGCGAGACCCGGAGGGTGTCTCCCAACCCATCGGCCAGCAGGGTGGCGATGCCTGCGGTGCTCTTGATCCGGCCGTAATCACCATCACCGGCTTCGGTCACGCCCAGGTGGAGCGGGTAATTGAAGCCTTCCTTGTCCATGGTGTCCGCCATTAGGCGGTAGGCCGCGAGCATTACCGGAGCACGCGACGCCTTCATCGAAATCACGATGTTGTGGAAATCAAGCTCATGGCAGATCCGCACAAACTCCATCGCTGACTCGACCATCCCCTGAGGGGTGTCGCCGTAAGTGAACAGCATCCGCTCCGCCAGGGAGCCATGGTTCACGCCGATTCGAAGCGCCTTGTTCTGATCCCGCAGCAGGGTCACCAAGGGCTCAAACGTTTCACGGATGCGCCGGCCGATGGCAGCAAATTCTTCTTTGCTGAACTCCTGCCGATCGGGATCGGGCTTGTCGAAAACAAACAGGCCGGGATTGATCCGGACTTTGTCGACATGCTTAGCGACTTCAAGGGCGATTTTGATGCCGTTGTGGTGGACGTCCGCCACCAGGGGAACCATGCAGCCCTGCTCTCGAAGTGCGGCACGAATTTTCGCCATGGCCTTCGCATGGCCAATCGAAGGCGTCGTCACCCGAACGATTTCGCATCCAGCTTCCACAAGCCGAAGGATCCCTGCGACGGACCCATCTATATCGAGGGTGTCCTCGTTGATCATCGACTGAACAACGACAGGATGCTCACTGCCGATCGGCACATCACCCACCATCACGGTGCGGGTCACACGGCGATGGATCTTGGTGTCGTAACGCCGATCCAGGGCAGTCATGAAGCTCAGTTAGAAGCAGAACAAGGCTCGCACAGGCGCTGTTGGACTGTGGCGAGATCCCGACGGGTCAGATCGAGGGGCGCTCCAGCTGCTTTAGAGGGATTGCGCAGCAGATATGAGGGGTGAAAAATCGGCATCACCGCACGTTCATTCCAGCTCTGCCACTGACCACGAAGCTGGGTCATGCCCCCCTTGATTCCAAGGATGGCTTCCACAGCGGTGGCTCCCGTCAGCACGATCACCTTTGGATCAACGGCCTCCAGTTGCAGGTCAAGCCAGGACCGGCAGGCGGCCAACTCAGCTTTTATTGGTCGTCGGTTGTTCGGGGGGCGGCATTTGATCGCATTGCAGATGTAAAGGTCATGCTCGGGATCCAGATCCACGTCCCGCAGCAGCTGATCGAGAGCACGTCCTGAACGACCAACAAAGGGAACGCCCTGAGCATCTTCCTGAGCCCCTGGTGCTTCGCCAATCAGCATCAGATTCGCGTTGGGATTGCCGCGGCTGATCACGACGCTCTGTCGAGTGCTGGCAAGCTCACAGGCTTTACAGGAACTGCAGTCATCCAGGTTGGAGCCGGTCATGAGATCGAAGCGCCAGAGTCCAGGGGAGCCAGAAGCAACAGGGCATTGCCCTCCGGATCGTGGATCCAGGCCTCAGCACCAAAGGGCTCAAGCCGCACATCCTCCAGAATCGACCCACCACACTGCAGGGCGTTGCTGAGCAGCCGCTCAAGCTCAGGCAGGGGGGCCTGAGATGGGGGGAGCCTCAAACAGGGGGCCAGCGCTCGCCCACGGGCAGGGAAAGGGCGCCGGCGTGATGGGCTGTAAATCTCAAGCTGGCTGCCATCGCTGAATTGAACGATGCAGTGGTGGTCTGCCACCCCAGGATTCAACTTGGCTTGAAACAGCTCGCAGTAAAAGCCCGCCAACTTGGCGCTGTCTTTTGCAGCCAGGACCCAGCTGATCTGTATCGCATTCATCGGCGCTGAGAAATCACGGTTGTCTGCGACACCATCTGCGGCAGGATGATGACGTTTTAAACGCACCGCGGGGAGGTGCGTTACCGATGCCGCGCCCGCCAGAACTTTCCGACCGGGCTGTCGCCCTGAAACCGTCTCTGACGCTGGAGATCAGCGCCAAGGCCAAAGCTCTGCGCGACAGCGGCAAGGACATCTGCAGCCTCAGTGCTGGTGAGCCGGACTTTGCGACGCCTCCATTCATCGTTGAAGCAGCCCAGCGCGCTCTGGGATCCGGCTTCACCCGTTATGGCCCCGCTGCGGGGGACCCTGATCTTCGTGCTGCTCTAGCCCACAAACTGAGCGTCGAAAACGGCATCCCAACCCAGACGGAGCAGGTGCTTGTCACCAACGGCGGCAAGCAAGCCATCTACAACCTGTTCCAGGTTCTGCTCAATCCCGGCGATGAAGTGCTGCTGCCGGCCCCCTACTGGCTGAGCTATCCCGAAATGGCAGCCCTGGCTGGGGCTAGCACCAGGATCATCCACACCAAAGCGGAGGAGGGCTTCCGTCTCAACCTCAATCTGCTGGAGCAGCAGATCACCCCACGTAGCCGACTGCTGGTGATCAATTCACCTGGCAACCCCAGCGGCCAGGTGATGACACAAGCCGAACTTGAGGCACTGGCCGCATTGGTGGGCCGTCACCCCCAGCTGATGGTGATGAGCGATGAGATCTATGAATATCTCCTGGCCGAGGGTCAGCAGCACTGCAGCTTCGCAGCCGTCGCCGAAGAGATCCGCTCGCGCTGCTTCACCGTGAACGGCTTTGCCAAAGGCTGGGCAATGACCGGCTGGCGCCTCGGTTATCTGGCTGGAGATTCTGCCGTGATCAAGGCCGCTTCTGCTCTGCAGAGCCAGAGCACCAGCAATGTATGCAGCTTTGCTCAACGGGGGGCCCTGGCGGCGATCGAAGGACCCCGAGATTGCGTGCGCGAGATGGCCATCAGCTACAACCACCGACGCGCGCTGCTCACGGAAGGGCTACAAGCCCTGGAGGGCATCACCCTGACGCCCCCTCAAGGGGCTTTTTACGCCTTCCCTCGTCTGCCAGATGGTGTGCCCGATTCGATGGAGTTTTGCCGGCAAGCCCTGGAACAGGAAGGTCTGGCGATGGTTCCAGGCCTGGCCTTCGGCGACGACCGCTGCATTCGACTCTCCTGTGCCGTAGCGGATGAGACGATCAACGATGGACTAATGCGACTGAAGCGACTGCTTCGTTCCTTCTGATCCAATCTGATCACTTCCAATTTCTGAATGGCTGTAGGAAAACGCAAGGCCGTGGTGGCCTTCGGTTTGATTGCCGGCCTCGCCCTCACGGCCAGTGTTTCAAGCTGCGGAGCACCCCAGAACAAATCCAAACAGGCTGTTCTACAGATTGGGGCCATCCCCGACCAAAACCCTGAGAAACTGAATCGCCTCTACGGCACTCTGTCGGAGGAACTGAGCGAGAAGCTTGATGTTCCTGTGCGTTATGGGCCGGTGAGCAACTATGCGGCGGCGGTCAGTGCCTTTCGCACCGGCAGTCTTGATCTGGTTTGGTTCGGTGGACTCACCGGTGTGCAGGCCAGGCTGCAGACGCCTGGAGCCCGTGTGCTGGCGCAACGCGACATCGACGCCGAATTCACCAGTGTGTTCATCGCCAATGGGGCCAGCGGCTTGCGCCCCTTCACCAGTGCCGACCAACTGGTTGAGTTGAAGGGACGCCGATTGGCCTTTGGTTCGGAGAGTTCCACCTCTGGCCGCCTGATGCCCCAGTTCTTCATGGGGGAAAACGGCGTCAAACCTGAGGATCTGGCGGGGGGCGGACCTGGCTTCAGCGGTAGCCACGACGCCACCATTGCGGTGGTGCAAAGCGGTGCCTACGAGGTGGGTACCTTGAACGAACAGGTCTGGCGCAGCAATATTGCAGATGGCCGCGTGGATCCCGACAAAGTGTCGGTGATTTGGAGGACACCGCCCTACGTGGATTACCACTGGGTTGTACGGCCAGGTCTGGATGACCGCTTTGGCGCTGGTTTCACCAACAAACTTCAAACCGCGTTGCTGGACCTCTCGGCAGAGACCGAGAACGGCGCAGCAATTCTTGAGTTGTTCGGTGCAGAACGCTTCATCCCTGCCAAAGACGAGGACTACGTGTTGATCGAATCGGTGGGTCGCCAGCTCGGAAAAATCCGTTGACGGCACTGCTGGAGCTGCACCAGGCCTGCTTGGGACAACGGCTCCAACCGATCAGCCTCACCCTTCGTGCTGACCAGAGAGTGGTTTTGCTCGGTGCCAGTGGCGCCGGCAAAACCACGCTGCTGAAGCTCTGCAACGGGGCCTTAAGACCCGATGCAGGATCCGTGCGTTGGTGTGGTCGCTCCCATCAGCAGCTATCGCGCCGGCAACGGTGCCAAATCGGCACCCTCTGGCAGGACCTGCGTCTGGTGGAGGAATTGAACGTCATTCAAAACATCAACAGCGGTGCCCTGGGACGCCATGGTCTGCTCTGGGCAATTCGAAACCTGCTCGCTCCCCTAGACAAGAACAGCTGTCTTGCGCTGATGCACCAGGTGAAACTGGAGGCCGATTTGCTTGAACAGCCTGTACGAGAGCTGTCCGGAGGCCAGCGTCAACGGGTTGCTCTGGGCCGTTTGTTGCATCAGCAACCAGAACTGGTGCTGGCGGACGAACCCCTCTCCGCCCTTGATCCCACACTCGCCGAGGACGTTCTCAACACGTTGCTTCTGTCGCCGGGCTGTCTGATCAGCCTGCACCGACCGGATCTGATTCACCGGTTTGATCGGGTTCTGGGGCTCCGTGATGGTGCCCTGGTAATCGATGCGGCTCCGAACACCATTCATCGGGATCAGTTGGAATGGCTCTACGCATCCGCCTGACACCAGCCCTGCCGCTGATCCCATTGCTGCCGGGCCTGAGTCTGCTGGGTGTTCTTTCCGTGCTGTTACGCGATGGGCACGGAGGAGGTTTTGCTCTTCTGCAACAGTTCGCCGCTGGGGCCGTGCAGCCCTCAGTTGATCCGATCGTGCTGGGCAGTTTGCTCAACGGACTCCAGATCACCCTGGTGATCGCAGTGATGTCCTGGGGTATCAGCAGCCTTCTCGGCGTCGGTCTCGGCCTTCTGAGTTCAAACACGTTCTGGAAGATCCTGGCGGGCGTGCGTTGGCCTGCAGTGGTCTTGCGCCGTTGGCTGGCCCCCTTGCGAGCTGTGCATGAACTGATCTGGGGTCTTTTGCTGCTGCAGGTCTTCGGACTGAATGGCTGGGTTGCTGTCTGCGCCATCGCCATTCCCTACACAGTTCTGATGGCGCGGGTCATTGCCGATCAGGTGGATTGCCACGTTTCACCGGCCATCCCCGTCCTCAAAGGAGCCGGCGCGACACCATGGGCAGTGATGCTCACTGGGCTTGCCCCTCCGCTGACAAAACCGGTCAGCGACCACATCGGCCACCGCCTCGATTGTGCGCTTCGTTCAGCATTGATTCTGGGCGTTTTCGGCCTCGGGGGACTCGGCACAGACCTCAGCCTCAGCCTGCGCTCGCTTCAATTTCAGGAGATGTGGAGTGGCCTCTGGTTGCTGGCCATCACCATGGTGGTGCTCGACCGATTGCTGCGCACGCTGCGCTGTTGGTCACCCGTCCTGATTTTTCCTGTGGTCATTGCCAGCCCAGGGCTCGCCCTCGGCTGGGGAACACAGCTGGATCTGCAGCTAGCCATGCCTGTGGCTGTATGGCCTGTGGAGTCGTGGTCGACGGTGGTATGGAACCTCATCGAAGGATCCGAGGGGATCAATGCTGCCCTTGAGATCTCCTGGCCAGGGGTGATTGGAGCGACGGTGTGGATCACCCTGATCGCCGCTTGCATTGCTACCGGACTACCACCACTGCTGATGTTGATCTGGCCCAGCCGTGCCAGCCTCCACCTGCAGGGGGTGGTGTGGGGAGCGTTGCGACTCATCCCGGCGCCTCTCACCGCGTTGCTACTGCTGATGCTGGCCAAACCGAGCATGGCCCTGGCAGGTCTGGCCCTAGGGCTTCACCACAGCGGTGTGATGGGTCGGGTCCTGATGGACGACATCCGCAGCACGGGATTGCGTTCCGGTCAGACCATGAAGGCCTGCGGGGCCTCCCCCCGGGTGAGCTGGCTTTACGGGCCCTTGGCGGATGTGAGTCGCGCCTACCTCACCTATGCGACCTACCGATTGGATGTGATCTTGCGTGACACCGCCATCATCGGAATGGTGGGTGGAGCAGGCCTCGGCTGGCAGCTCATGGAGGCACTCAGCTCCTTTCATTGGTGGTTGGTGCTCTGGATTGTGCTGATCTCCGCGGTGCTCACGCTGCTGGGTGAGACCCTGGGGGAAAGACTTCAGGGGATCTGGAATAGCCGAGCCATGGCCTTATGAGCGGTGCGAACAACGTCCCCCGTCAGCTGATCGTTCTCGGGGACAGTGGCGTGCATGGTTGGGGTGACCGTGAAGCGGGTGGTTGGTGCCAACGACTCCGCTTGCGCTGGATGAATCTGCCCAGCGTTCCAGTGGTGTATCCCCTTGGCGTGCGCGGCGACGGCTTGGAACGCGTGGCCGCTCGCTGGCGCAGCGAGTGGTGCTGCCGCGGCGAACTGCGTCGCCAAACACCGGGTGGGCTTTTGCTCAGTGTTGGGCTGAATGACACCGCCAGAGTTGGCCGAATTGACGGCAGGCCTCAACTTGATGTGGAGGCCTTTTCGTTCGGCCTGGGGCAACTTCTCAATGAGATGACCCAGGAGATGCAGGTGTTTGTGCTGGGCCTCACAGCAGTGGATGAGCATGTGATGCCCTTTGCCGGCTGCCTTTGGTACGCCAACAGCCAGATCGCGGCAACAGAAGCAGTGATGGCTGAACAGTGCCGTGAGGCTGATGTGCCTTTCCTGCCCATGCATCGGGAGATGCAGGAGCAGTCCGACTGGTTGACCTGGATGGAACCCGATGGAATCCATCTCAATGCCGATGGCCACCGCTGGCTGGACAAGCGGTTGGATCAGTGGGCACCTCTGCGGGAGTGGGCCGGTCTTGCTCGACACAACACATCAACACCTATCAGCATGTAAAGGAGCCCCCAGGAGCGATTAATGTGTGGCTCTCCTGACATTGGTGATCAGACTTGGGACCTGACCGCTCTGCAGAACGTGCTGCCGGCCACCCTCCAGCCCAGCGCAAAACCACGCTCAAGTGGGACGAAAACGGTGAACTGACCGCTCTCGATATGGCACGCATCATTGACCGCTTGACCCAGCCAGAACTGCAGCGCTGCGATCTGGATCCCTCCTGAAAATCAGCTTGGCGCCATCGCCTGCTTCGCGGACTGGTAAAACCCAAGATCGATGTCGGCACGTCCTTCTGAATCCGCCATCGCTTCAACCCGTTTACGTACAGCGGGCCGAACAAAGAACGGAACATCTTTTTTAAGTGCTGCTAGGGCCTCTGGTTGCCAGTCCATCAATCCAAAACCGATGCACCCATGATCCGGCACAAAATTGCCGAACTGCGGCACCTAAGGGCCAACCGGTCAGAGGTTGATTGTTGAAACGTTGGATCAGTTGCACTGATCCCTTGATTTCTAAACCTCACCTGCGCCATGAGTACCGACGCGGGCTTCCGCCCTCCATTGCACGGCGGAATCAGCAGGCTCTCAAGCACCTTGGACTGGCCCACTGCGCGGCCCGTCGCCAACAGCAACGCGGACCCGAAGAGTTCGACGACCTGCTGCAGGAGTCCCGTGTTGGTTTGATCCGTGGCCTTGAACGGTTTGATCGACAACGAGGCGTACACCCCAGCAGCTATTTGCTTTCGCGGGCCACCGGTCAAATCCTCCACTACCGCCGCGATCGTTCTCGCACGATTCGGATTCCGTGGCAGTTGCGTGATCTCTACGCAGCAGGGATGAAGATCCAACGTGAACGCGAACAGAACCAGCTACCGAACCTCAGCGACCAGGAGCTTGCAGCCAAAGTATTGGTGCGACCGGAACGCTGGGCCTCCGCCGTGCAAAGCCATGGGGCCAGCCAGGTCGCTGACCTGTTTGCCTGTCCTGGAGAGCCAGCAATCCTCTCTGCAGAGGATGAACACCTGGACTGGTTGAGGAGCGTGCTGCACCAAGTGGAGGGCAAAACCGGCATGGTGCTGCAGGCCCACCTGATCGAAGGCAAGAGCCTCAAGGATCTGGCTCAGGCCCTGAAATGCAGCCGCTCATCCCTGCGCTTTTATCTCAATGAGGAGCTGGAACTCTTACGGCGATGGGCCCACCGCGATGGTTTGATGCCATTCCATACCAGCTGATCAAAGCGCGATCAGCAGCATCGCCAAAACTGCGGCCAACAGGGTCTGGAGAGCATTGACCAGCTCGTTGCTCAACCAGGCCACGCGGTCCTGCACCAGAGCGCCGAGCAGGCTTTCCCCGAGGGTCGCCACCAGACCAACCATCATCACCAACACAGCCACAGGCCACGAGGGAATCAGTTGCAGGGCCAGCATCACCAGGCTCATGGCGATGCTGCCGGCGGCACTGGCCAGGGTTCCTTCAAGGCTGATGGCTCCCTCAGTACCTGGTGGAACCACGCGAAGGCTGGTCATCAACACCGTGTTGCGACCGAAACGTTTGCCGATTTCACTGCCGAAGGTGTCGGCCAACTTGGCGGCGAAACTCGCAGCAAAGCCAACCAACAACAGTTCATGGGGCTCAACACCGGCACCAATGAGCAGTGCCAGGAAAGCTCCAACTGCAGCGGAACCCCAGACATTTTCAGGACCGCGCTGACCACCGCGGGCTTCAGCAAGGCCCCGGTTTTGCTTGTTTTGAAAGCCGATCTTGGTGACCAGACTTCCAAGGCAGAGGTAAGCGACCACAGCCAACCAGCCCGACCAACCCAAACAACCCCAAAGAATCGTGCCCAAAGCAGCCGCATGGACCCAACCCTTCCGGGTGAGCACGGTTGTCCGCTGCGCCAGTGCAATCAAAACCGTGTTCACCAGCAGAGCCTGAATCCAGAGTGCGGACATCACACCGTGTTGCAGTGCTCTAAGCATCTCCTGCCTGCGGCCATTGCAGAGGGAGAATCGGGTTCGTTCGTTCTCTGGTCGACCGGATGGTGTTCAACCGCAACAAGGGCTTTTTCCTCACCCTGGATGACTCCGCAGCGCCGGCCACCCTTGAGCTGCCTCAACAAAAGCCTCCCGCAACCGAAGAAGCGAAGTTCGAGGAAGCTGTCGTTGCTGCAAGCGCCGTAGCAACACCTGTCGCACCTTCCGAACCTTCAGCTGTTTCCAAGCCTTCAGCCACTGAGGCCGTTGTGGAATCCAAAGCTGAATCCAGCACTCAGCCCGCAGACTCACTCACCACTGCAGAAGCCATCGCTGCCGACCTGGCTGCGGCAGAGGCAGCCCGCCCAGCCGTGACTTACTCCACTTTTGCACCCGTCAACCTGATGCCCGGTGGCGGACTGCGCCAGCGCAGCCGTCGGCCTGGAGCAGCTCTGAAATCCTTCCGGGGTATCGCTCAGGATCTGTTCAAGAGCTGATCAGGCCATCGCGCCAACGAACCAGTTCAACCGCACCTGCCACGGCTGCTGTTGAACTGCGGAGGATGGTTGCTCCCATCCGCACAGGCTGGACCCCTGCATCGGCGAAGAGGCTCTGCTCTGCTGAGGTCCATCCCCCCTCAGGACCGATCACCAACCAAGTGGGCTGAAGAGGATCGCCCTGTTGGCGCAAACATTGATCCAATGATGGAGCTGCCGTATCTCGGGTGACCCCGGCAAGAGGCAGACCTTCCACCGCTCCGATCCATTCGGAAATACCGTTCAGCTCTTGCAGCTGCGGCATCCACAAACGCTCGCACTGCTCCACCGCTTCACGAATGATCGTGGTCCAGCGCTCCGGCCGATGATCGGCCTGGGGAACACAGCGATCGCAGCGCAAGGGCTGAATCCGATCAATACCGAGCTCACAAGCCATTCGAACAACCTCATCCATCCCCCGCCGCATCAAGGCCACGGCTAAGCCCAGCTGAGGTTCTGCCAATGGCTCGATCTGCTGCACTGGCCTGTCGAGCGCAAGCAACTGCGGTTCCACCAGGGTTGCGAGCGTGAGGCGGCCGCAACCATCGGTCACATCCACTTGCTCGCCACAACGCAAACGCAATACCCTCCGCAGATAGTGCTGCTCTTCGGTGTTGAGCAGAACCGAACCACCCACCTCCAGGCGATCCGGCGACAGGAGTAGACGCCGGCGTTCAGCCACCTGCAGGGAAAACGCTGTCGGGATGATCTTCGACCGGCCAATTTTCATTGACACCACCAACGACCAGCTCCTCGAGCTGAACCACGTCAGAGTCCAGTTGACGCAGAGCATTAATCAAGACATCAATGGCGACACCATCTGACGTACCGAGATCCACCCAGCAGCGTCCCCATTCGTTCTGATATTCGAGCTGTCCCATGTTGTGCATCAGGGCGGGCATCGCCGACTCAGCCCCATCGTTCTCGTAGGCCATCCAGCTGAGATCGGAGCCAGCGTCATGAACCTGCAGGTTTTCTGCATTGAAACCGCCCAAACGCCCGATCACGTACCAGCTGTCGAACACACCATCCACGTAATTTCGCTCCCCCTGGCTGGGGGGTTCCGAGAAACGGATCCATAACCAGCAATTAAAGGGGTCGACTTCACGAAAACGAATGTCCATGGGGTCATCGCGACACCTTCATCATCGTTCAAGCTGATCGCATGCTCGAGCTCTCAGGAATCACCTATGCACCTGCGACGGCTGGCGCACCCATCCTCGATGGCATCGGTTTTCAGACGCAGAAGGGACGGCCGCTGCTGATCGCTGGCGCTAGCGGATCCGGAAAGACATCGCTGCTGGAAATCATCAGCGGCTTGGCGTCGGCCAAATCCGGCAGCATCCGCTGGAATGGCACCGCGATGAAACGGCGGCAGCTGCGCTGGCTTTGCGGCTTCGTCTTCCAGTTTCCCGAACGCCATTTTCTCGGGCTGAGCATGGCTCAGGAACTGCGGCTGGGCCATCGCCGGCTCGGTCATGAGCGCGAACAGAGCGTTCTCGAACGGGTTGGCCTCTACAACATCTCCTCTACAACAGCTCCTGAACGACTGAGCGGCGGGCAGCAACGGCGGCTTGCCCTAGCGGTGCAAATGCTCCGCGGCGCTGAAGTGCTCCTCCTGGATGAACCCACCGCAGGGTTGGATTGGTCGGTGCGACGCGACGTGCTTGAACTGCTCGCCGGCCTGGCTCGTGAACAGGTGTTGATCGTGGTCACCCACGAACCTGAGCTGTTTCAGGACTGGGACTGCCAACGGCTGCGTTTGCAGGGCGGGCGGCTCGATCCGATGACTACATTGCCCTGAGCTTCCGAAGGGGACATGGCCGACCGGATGGTTCGCGCAACCGCAGCCGCAGGTGGCATCCGGTTGGTGGCGGTATCAACAACCAACATCGTGCGTGAGGCGAGGGAACGCCATGGGCTGTCGTTCCTCACCAGCGTGATGCTCGGACGGGCCATGGCGGCTGGACTGATGCTCGCGAGTTCGATGAAGGTGCGCCACGGCAGGGTGAATCTGCGCCTCGGCTCCGACGGACCGATCAAGGGCTTGATGGTGGATGCCGGTCGCAACGGAACAGTTCGTGGCTACGTCGGCGAGCCGGCCCTCGAACTTGATCCGATTCAGGATGAAGCCGGACACTTCAGCTTCAATTTTAAAGAAGCCGCTGGCACCGGTTACCTCCACGTGATGCGTGACGACGGCAAGGGCGAGCCCTTCAACAGCACCGTTGAGCTCGTTAGCGGAGGCATTGGTGAGGATGTTGCCTCCTATCTGCTCCACTCAGAACAAACCCCATCAGCTGTGTTTGTGGGAGAGCAGGTGAACAGTGCCGGCATCCACGCCAGCGGTGGCCTACTGGTTCAAATCCTTCCCAAAGCAGCGGAAGAGCCCGCCCTGGTGGAGCTGATTGAACAACGTTGCCGCGAGATCACTGGATTCAGTCAGCGGCTGGCTGCAAGTGGAGACCAGCTTGAAGATCTGCTTCAGGATGTCTTCCCCGACCTTGATCCCAAACCTCTCGACGACGCTGAGGCTAGTCAGGAGCTTCGTTTTTTCTGTCCTTGCAGCCGTGAACGCAGCAAGGCGGCCCTGCTCCTGCTGGGAAGGGACGAACTCACCGACATGCAAGACAAAGATGGTGGCGCGGAACTGACCTGCCACTTCTGCAACAACCGTTATGACGTGAGTGCTGCCGAGCTGCAGGAACTGATTAACGCCCTACCGTCGGCTGCCTGACTGAATTTCAGGCCAGGAACAGAGCTGCCGCCCAGAGCAGCAGAGCAGCAGGCAGGGATTGAATCTGCAGAGGACTGAGAGCCAGCTGCTCAAAAGCAGTCGGAGAGAGCGCCAGGTTCAACAAAGAGCCCACCGCCAAGCCGATGCTGAGCACCAGCAATGTCCAGCCGAGGGATGCCAGTGGTCGCCGGCCACGGCGAACCTGGCTGAGAAACACACCGATCGTGGCCAAAGCAAGCACCAATTGGATGCTGCCGGCAGACACCAGCAGCAGAGCAACACCGATGATCCCCGCAATGATGCGCACGGAACGCCCCTGCCCTTCCACCAGAGCCCAGTCCGGCTTAAGGCCGGAGAGAGACTGGGAGGGATCAGGCAACTTGCTGCGGAGACTCGCCAACACATTGCCTATCGGTGCCTGTGCTGGCAACGAGGGCATTGATCCTGCGGTCGCCTCAAGCTCCGATGCGGTCGCTGCAGCAGCACTCACCTGACCTTGCTGCCGGTCCCGAAGACGAGCCATCAAGACGGCGTCGTAGGCCGCCTCAATCTTTGCCAGGGCCTGATCATCCCCGGAAACCTCGGCTAGGCAGCGCGCCTTCGCCGACTGAACCTGTTCAAACCCCGCATCACGGCTCAGGCCGAGACGGGCAAATGGATCATCTGCGTTTGCATCGGGACCAGATTCACCCAGGGCTGCCATTGCGTCGATTGGGGTCGTTTGATGAGCGTATCGGGGCCTGTTCAGAAGAGGGGTGCACCGTGACGAAAACCCTCGCTTCGCTGGAGCCTGCTGCGACAGCTCAGCGCATCCATCCTGTTCATCCAAGAGCGTCGTTTAATCAGCGGCATCTGCGGAGGAAAGTGGTAGCCCTCGAGCATTTCCACTGATTCGTCATCACCACGAAAACACACGTATTCGGTGCCGCCGTCAGCGTTGTTCTTCAGCAGCCAGAACGTACTCACGAGAGTTGGACGCGCCGGACGATTCTGGCGAGTGAGCCGTTGAGGTGTGGATGAAGAGATCAGCTCTGTTCAAAGACTGATCGGCTCCACTCCACTCACCACGGGGGCAACACTGCTGAGTTCCAGCTCGGGATGGTCCTCTCGGAGCTGATTGAGATTCCACTCGTTTTTGAAAAGCAACACAGGCCGATTCCAGGCATCACGCACGGTCTTGCAGTTGAAGATCCGCCCGACCTTCTCAAGTTCGGCCCAACCACCGCTGATCCAACGGGCAACCTGGAAACCCATGGGCTCAAGGCGGGTTTCAACGCCGTATTCGTTTTCCAGCCTGTGCTGCACCACCTCAAGTTGGAGTTGTCCGACGGCCGCCAGAATTGGATCTCGTTTGCTCTCATCGGTGTCGTAGAGGATCTGCACAGCCCCCTCTTCCCGAAGCTCGTTCACGCCTTTGCGGAAATTCTTGAAGGCTGAAGGGTTGGGGTTGCGTAGCCAACTGAAAATCTCCGGGCTGAAGCAGGGAATGCCTTCGTATTCCACTTTCGAACCCACATAAAGGGTGTCGCCAATGGAAAACATGCCGGGGTTGTTGAGACCGATCACATCACCCGGATAGGCGTCTTCCACCACGGCTCGGTCCTGACCGAACAGCTTTTGAGGACGTGAGAGGCGGATTGCTTTGCCGGTGCGGGCATGCTTCACCGTCATGTCTTTTTCGAAACGGCCGCTGCAGACACGAACGAAGGCCACCCGGTCGCGGTGCCTGGGATCCATGTTGGCCTGAAGCTTGAACACAAAGCCGCTGAACCCTTCCCGCAACGGGTCCACCAGACCTTGGCTGCTGGATCGGGCAATCGGCCGCTGCGCCATCTCGAGGAAGGCATCCAGGAACGGACGGACCCCGAAGTTGGTCATCGCCGAGCCAAAGAACACCGGGGTGAGCTCGCCGGCATGAACCATCTCGATGTCCAGTTCGGCGCCTGCTGCTTCCAGGAACTCCATTTCTTCAACGGCCAGATCCAAAAGGTCCTCTTCCACCAACTCCCGCAGGGCTGGGTCGTCCAGGGAGAGGCGCTGCTCACTGGCCTGTTTGCCGCGTTCAGCACGGCTGAATAAAACCACCTCCTTTCTGCGGCGATCGATCACGCCACGGAATTGCTCACCACTGCCGATGGGCCAGTTCACGGCCCAGGGGGTAAGGCCGAGTTCCGACTCGATTTCATCGAGCAGGGTCAGCGGTTCTCGCCCCGGGCGGTCCATCTTGTTGATGAAGGTGAAGATCGGGATCTCACGCATGCGGCAGACCTCGAACAGCTTTCGGGTCTGCGGCTCAAGACCCTTCGCTGCGTCCTCAAGCATCACGGCGTTGTCAGCCGCTGCCAGCGTTCGATAGGTGTCTTCGGAAAAATCCTGGTGACCTGGCGTGTCCAGAAGATTGATCGTTGTGACGCCGTAATCGAACTGCAGCACCGTTGAGGTAATCGAGATCCCCCGTTGCTTTTCAAGCTCCATCCAGTCGGAGGTCACCTTGCGCTGCTCACCCCGCGCTTTCACCGCACCGGCCTGCTGAATGGCACCGCCATAGAGCAGCAACTTCTCGGTCAGAGTTGTTTTTCCCGCGTCTGGGTGAGAAATGATCGCAAAGTTGCGACGGCGATCCACCGCCGAGGCCAAAACTTGGGCCAGATCACCATCAGTGGTCGCTTGACTGCCGCTCATCGGATTTCAGGACTTCACCAAGCCTGACACCACCAGATAACGGTCGTCCTCCACTGACACCGTCAATTGGTTGAGCCCCAGCTTGTGCAGCTCCTCAGTCACTTCCTGAGGTTCAAAGGCCGCAGCCAACGAAGCAGCGAAGTCGTGCTGCAACACCTCTGGCGCCAATGGCAGATGTTTGAGCAGCAGCTGTTGAACCTCAGCATCGGAGTCCGGACGCCGCAGATCCCGATGCAACGTGCGACAACCCGGTGCTGCTAAAGCTCGACTGACCGTCCAAAGCAGATCGGGTTGGTGCAGGTGATGCAAAAGGCTATTGCTAACGACCAGATCGGCCTGACCGATTAGAGGACCTCCAAGAACCTCCTGAAGGGTCTGACAGTGGAATGAAATCTCCAGCTGCTGCTGCTGAGCCCGCCCCCTAGCCAGGGCCAACATCGATTCGGCACCGTCAATGCCGATAATCCGAGCCTCGGGGAAGTGTCCGGCCAACAGAAGAGTGATGTTTCCCGGGCCACAGCCCAGATCCACCACCAGTGGATCAGACGGCAATGGTGATGTGTTGAAGAGGAGGCGCTGTATCGCCTCGATGGTTGCTTGATCGCCGGAACTGAAGTCAGCAGCGGCATAGGCCTGCACCTGCGCATCGCCGTTCATCAACTCAGGCTCCAGCCGCCGCTGCATCATTCACTGCCGATTTGGAACTCAGTTTGAAGGGGACACTGTTGATGGTGGTGAAGAGACCTTGCTGCCCCCATCTGTGGCGTTAGGGTTTCGATACTTGTCCTTCGCCCACGTACCGCACGTGACCCTCACTCCAAATCGTGTGGAGACCTCTGCGGGATCTGTCGCCGGGTTCGGCGCCTTCCCCGCAACTGCTCCTGCTGCCAACCCGGTCTTCTATCGCACCTACAGCCGCAAAACCCCAAGCGGCCGTGAGAGCTGGAACCAGGTGGGTGCGCGAAACCTGGAAGGTCTGCGTCAACTGGGCAACCTCAACGACGCGGAAGTGGCCCTGCTGGCTCGCATGCAGGCCGAGAAAAAAGCTCTTCCCTCAGGTCGTTGGCTCTGGATCGGTGGCACACGCTGGATCGAACAGCCCGAAAACTTCTCCGGCTCCTACAACTGCACGTCCACCAACCTCGTGGATTGGCATGCCTTCGGTCTGATGATGGATCTGGCAATGATGGGCTGTGGCACCGGCGCCATCATCGAGCCGCACCTGATCGACAGGCTTCCTGTGGTGCGCAACACCTTTGAAGTCCTCAGCGTTAGCGACATCGGCATCACTCCTGCGTCTGAGCGCCAGGACGACTGCACCCACAGCATTGACGGCAACAAAGTGACCATCAAGGTGGGTGACACCCGCCGTGGCTGGGTGGACAGCTACCAGCTGATGCTCCAGCTCAGCAGCGATGAACGGTTCAATGGCGATCCAATTCAGATCGAGGTGGACCTCAGCGATGTGCGGCCTGTTGGTGAAACCCTGAAAGGTTTCGGCGGGATGGCAAACCCCGTCAAGTTGAAGGATCTCTACGGTCGCGTTGCTCGGCTACTGAACAAGGCCCAGGGCCGTCGGCTCACCTCGGTGGAGTGCTGTCTGCTGATCGACGAAGCCGCCGTCACGATCGTTGCCGGAAACATCCGTCGCAGCGCCGGCATGCGCCAGTTCGCCGCAGACGACCAGGCCGCTGCGTCCTCCAAGGACAACCTCTGGCAGCAAGACGAGGAGGGCAACTGGAGGATCGATCCCGAGCGTGATGCTCTGCGGATGGCCAACCACACCCGTGTGTACCACACCCGTCCCAGCAAGGACGTTGTGCACGCAGCGGTGACCAAACAGTTCCACTCCGGTGAAGGTGCGATCCAGTTTGCTCCCGAAGCGATCGCTCGCTCCAATGCCGATCTGCTCACCACCCCTGAACTGCGCACGGAGTTCATTGAGATCTACTGCGACCAGGGTCGCGAGGAAGCGGGTCGCTGGTTGTCCGACAACCATGGCCCCATCGACGCCAACGAGCTGGAGCACCGCCTCAGCCGTTACGGCTTGAATCCCTGCGGCGAGATCCTGGGTGCCGATTTCCACTGCAATCTGGCTGAGGTGCATCTCAACCAGATCGACCCCAGCGACGAGGAGGGGCAGGCCGATGCTTTCCGTGCAGGCGCCCTGTCGGTTGCTTGTTTGCTCAACCATCGTTTCGAAGTTGAGCGCTACCGCCAGAGCCGCGAGTGGGATCCGATCGTGGGCGTCAGCTTCACCGGTCTGTTCGACTTCTTTGTGCACGCCTTCGGAACGGATTGGCTGCGTTGGTGGGAAGCCGGCCGGCCTGAAACCGAGGCGGGTCTGCGCTTCAAGGAGCAGGAAGCCGCTTACCTGAGTCGGTGGAAGGAGATCGTCAATCAAACGGTCTCGGACTACTGCGACCGCCAGGGTCTGCGTCGCCCCAACCGCTGCACCACTGTTCAACCTGCAGGCACCAAGAGCCTTCTCACCGGCGCCGCACCTGGTTGGCATCCCCCCAAAGCCCAGCGCTTCATCCGCAGGATCACCTTCCGCAAGAACGACCCCGTGGCCATGGCCTGCATGGATTACGGTTACACCATCGTTCCCTCCCAGTCCGACAAGGATGAGGAAGGCCGCCTGCTGAATGATCCCTTCGATCCCCGGTGCACCGAATGGCTGGTGGAGATCCCCACCGAGGTGAGCTGGGCCAACCTCCCTGGTGCTGATGCTGTTGACATCAACGGCTTCAGTGCCATGGCGCAATTCGACTTCTACATGCAGGTGCAGCGTCACTACACCGCCCACAACACCTCCGCCACGATCGAATTCCGCGAGCACGAAATCGAACCTTTGGCTGATGCTCTGCATCAAGCCATGGAGAAGGGCGAGGGGTACATCTCTGCGGCGCTTCTAGCCCGCTTCGATGCCAATGCCACCTTCCCCCGCCTGCCCTTCGAGCCGATCGATTCAGCTACCTACGAAGAGCTCCAATCCGCTGTGGTGAAGCGTCGCGTTAGCACTGATTTCTTTGAAGCACTGCAGCGTTACGACCAGGGTGAGCTGACCGAAGCCGGCCCTGCTGGTTGTGATTCCGACAAGTGTCTGCTGCCTCTGGCCAAGCCAAAAAACTGAGCTGGGATCACGTCCCGATACAGTTGCCAGGTGTCCCGCGGGGCACCTGGCACCCTCTGGAGAGGTGGTCGAGTGGTTTATGGCTCTGGTCTTGAAAACCAGCGTGTCTTCACGGGCACCGTGGGTTCGAATCCCACCCTCTCCGTTTTCTCACTAAAAAGGCGACCTCAAGGTCCACCACTTTTCAAATAGATCAAACAATGTTGTGTGGCCGACGGTGATGCATCACCGGAGCGATTCGACCACGTCTGTACATTGACGGACGAATCCGTTCATCGGGATACACAGCCAGATTCCTTAAGAAAGAAACGGATTTGGCCACCACCAAAGTGAGGGCCAAATACCGACGCGTCGGACATCGCTCTGCCCGGCTTCCAAGCCCAATTACCGACTTGGTGACATCACTATGGGACGAATCGTTCGGAGTTTTGAAGGGGCTGTGCTCGATTTCATGACATCCACAAATCGCTTCCGAGACTCAAAATAATTCCTGCCTGGACGCCCTGCATCGAACTCTGGAATCGGAAGGCCCATCCCTCAAAGATCGAGGTTATTGGCGAGTCGAAACACGATCAGCCCGGCTGCGCAGGGACCTCGATGCTGCTGCCGTCGAACTCGAAGATATAAGCCGATTCCTCAGCAACGAGTTCACGTATCTCCTGGCGGGGGACATAAAGCAGATCCGTCTCGCCAGCCATACAGGCATCTGCATGGCTGCAGTAGTAACAGGCATAGCCATAACAAGGTTTGCTGACCCTGTGGTCTTGCTCAATCCCATGTTCTTCCATCAAGGAGCGCACAAGGCGGCAACAAAAGTGTTGCTTCTGGATTTGCATCAACGCAAAATCACGCAGCACATCTTGCATACTTCGATTCAACGAAGCGAAGTATGTCTTCAGTAGAGTGTGCTCCGATTCAGACAACCTGACGTTGACCACCTTGTCAGCTTGAACAGAAGTAGTGCCCATCAACTATCCCTATCACAGTTTCGTCTTATCCACATTGATGCGAATTTTGCATAAAAGAGGCTTGACCTGGGACATTTAAAGTCGACACCGCGAATTACCGAGTCAGCAAGACGGGGAGTCCATGGAACGGCTGAATTGACAACACAAAGACACAACAATTGCAGCCAGATCAGCAAAGCCTGATGCTCAAGAGACGGGGTCCACGGACCGAGCGCCATTGCGCCAGCCATTGAAATCGCTCAGCACGGCCAAGAAGCACTGCCAAGCGACTGTGCATCAACCACAAAAAACTTCCCCTGAGATACCCAGCAGTTGCTCTCGGGTACCTGCGGAGCTACTTTATAGTTGCTACGGCTGCACACGGGCCATGATCAAAACCTCCACCCGCGAAACCCAGGTCAAGCTCACGGTCTCCGTTCCCCCAAGCCTTCATGTGCTGCTTCGCAGTTGGGCCCTGTGCGAAGGGCGTGAGCTCACCAGTGTTGTGCTCCAGTGCGTAGAGCTCTCGGTGCGCCAGCTCAAGAGCAATGGCTCCATACCCAACGCAGCCATCCGCGCCTACGAGGGTGCCTGTGATGAGCGTTTGGCCGTGGGAGGGTTTTGATTGTGCAGCTTGAACAGATCGAACAAGCGCTCCAGGCACCGGTGATGGATGCCGTGATTGCCCTGAGTGAACGGGTTCAAACCCTTGAAGACAATCCCAGAGGAAGGATCTACACCGCCTATCGCGCCATTGATCAGACCCTCTCCCTGGGGTATTCCAACAACATCGATGCAATCAGCGAACAGCTTCGTGAACGCGACTTTGCGATGGTCGCGAGCCGGCGAGGTACACGCCGGGAGCAGAGGTTGCTGCTGCTCACCCTCAAAGAGATCGGAATTGCCAACAGCTACAGCGAGAACTGCTTCAGCGCATCGTCGAACACGTTGAGCCATCTCAGGCACCTCGGCTGGCCCTTGGGCAACCTTTTGCAAAACGCCGACGTCACCAAGACGCGCAAACGCTTCAACCCGGGTCGCTGATCAACGATCGACAGCGTTGCACCATCGCTGCCACAACAGCAGGATCAGCAGAGGCTCGAGCTCCACGGTCCATGTCCCGGTACAAGTCGGCAATCGCCCAGGCCTTGGAGGCCGGTTCATTCAGATGGCGCGGGATCAGATGCAGATGAAGGTGCTGAGCTCCCTCACCAAAGGCAATTGCATACACGCGTTCGCATTCGGTGATTTGCTTCACGAGACGACTCGCATCGCAGACAGCGCGAACCCAATCAGAAGCCTCGGCCGCCGTGAAATCCGCGGGGCCGGAACAGTGCCTCAGTGAATCCAACAGCAGCCAACCAGGGAGAGGTGCTGGGTCGGTGTGATGGCTCAAGACCCAAAGCTCCGATCGCCGAATCTCATAACGCTCTCGAGCTGCAGGGTCGGCGTGCAGCTGACAGATGGCACAGTTTTCCACGAGAGGCTTGTTCAACGGCGCACGGCACCACGACCATTGCCGATCAAGCCGAAGTCGATGATCACTCCGATCAACACCACCAACAATCCGCTAAGAGAAGACACTCCTCCAAACGACGTGACAGCCCAGCAATACCCAAGGGTTGTGGTGGGAAGGAACAGCAAGCCAAGAACAGGAAGCACTGGGTTTGGAACACTGGTGCCACTGAAGGGCTGAAGGACGAAGCTGCTGTTGATCAACCACATCAGCACCAAAACAAGGCGTGGGGCAAGCAAGCCAATCGCCGCCAGAAGACACAACGCAGGGCAGGGAGGCTTAGTCATCCATAGCGACGTCCTCTGGAGGCGACATCGTCATGGCGAGAAAACTCATGTTTCGAGCGAACAATTCATCAACAACTCGAACGGAACGGCAGCGTTCGGCATCGACAACAAACTGCTGGAAAGAGAAGCAATATCCTCGGGTTGGGTCATTGCGGCAGGCTCAACAGCCTTCACCGAACAAGCCATATCGGTATTGACCCAACTGGGACAGATGGCGGTCACCCGAATCCCCTTGTCCCACCCTTCATTACGCATGCTCTGACAGAGCCCCATCAAGGCGAATTTGCTCACGGGGTAGCCCGCCATCCGACCTTTGACGCGTTTGCCACTCATCGACACCAGCACCTGGATTCGTCCATAGCCACTGGTCACCAGATGCGGCCATGCCGCACGGGTCAGCCACCAGGGCCCCTTCACGTTGATCGCCCAGAGTTCATCAAGCTGCTGCTCTTCACCATCCGCAAACAACAGCGGTGTTCGATGCAAAATCCCTGAGCAGTGGATCACGGTGTCGAGGGCACCCCAGTGACGAACGGTGCTGTCAACCCATGCTTCAACACTGGCTGGATCGCTGGCGTCGTAGGCGTGATGCAACACCGTCTCGACGTCCAGATCTGTTCCCCTTAGAGCCTGCGAATCCCGCAGACCAAGGCTGAGGCGGTGACCATCCTTGAGCAAACGTCTGGCAATGGAACGCCCGATGCCACGACTGGCTCCGGTGAGCAAAACCGTGCGTTGCATCAGGACGGGTTGAGAAGTCGGTCGATCAGCAATTCTGGCGTTGTTGCATCCAGGAGGAGCTGGCGATTTCGCTCCGAGAGAAAGCCCGTCGAAACGCTTTGATCCAAAAAGCTCAGCAACGCATCGAAGTATCCATCGAGGTTGAGCATGCCGATCGGCTTGGCATGAAAACGAAGCTGAGCCCAGGTCAAAGCTTCAAACAACTCGTCGAGGGTTCCCAGCCCCCCGGGCATGGCCACGGCTGCATCGGCCAGATCGAGCATCCGCGCTTTGCGCTCGTGCATCGATCCCACAACCTCGAGATGGGTCAAACCGGCGTGCACCACTTCATCCTGTGTTAACGCATCGGGGATCACCCCGATCACCTCCCCTCCAGCCGCCAATGCGGCATCAGCAACAGCGCCCATCAAGCCAATGCGAGCTCCGCCGTAAACCAGGGCCATGCCCCTGGAGGCGATCAGGTCACCCAGCTCAGTGGCAGCAAGCTTGAACAGGCTCGAGTCGCCACTCGAGGAGCCGCAATACACAGCGATCCGATTCATGACGCCTCGCTGTGATCCATTCATCCTCACCTGCGATGGCTGGTAAAAACGAGCCAAGCCCCGAGAATCACCAGGAACGGGTCCCTGTGAGGATGACCTCGATGCGCCTTGAGCTGCTGAGCCATCATCGGATTCGTGACCCAGGCCTCGGCCTGAATGAGCCATCCGGACTGACATTGAGCAGGGATGGCTCGGCGCTATACACCATCAGTGATGACACCAAGGCGATTTTTCGTCTGGATCTCCATGGCAGGGTGTCGGTGGGCGACTCGTTCTTCATCGGCCTCGACGACTTGGAAGGCATCGCCATCCGTGGCGATGACAACGAGCTGCTCGTGGTGCAGGAGCAGAGCAATTCTGTGGTGGTGGTGGATCTGAAAAGCAGGAAGGAACGCTATCGACGTCCCCTGTCAGCGATGACCAACTACGACACGATTGCGCACCACTTCCCAGACCCTCCAGACAACAACGGATTGGAGGGCATCACAGTGAACACCAAGAACAACCACGTAGTTGTGGTCAAAGAGCAGCAGCCCGGTCTGCTGATCGAACTGGATTCCTCACTCACGACAATCCTCTCCACAAGAATGCTGCAGCCCAGCCAAGGGTTCGTCCATCCCGAACTGAAGGCCGAGCAGCTTGATTTCTCGGGCCTGAGCTACGACAGCAGAAGCGACACCCTCTGGATTGTCAGCGACAAGGGGCGGTGCCTGTTCCAATACGACTGGGCAGGCGACACTGTTATCCAGCGCCTCGATCTCACCATCAGCACGGGAGATAAGCCAAAGCGGATCCGCAAACCGGAGGGTGTTGCCTTCGATCCCGGGCGGAACAGGATGTACGTGGTGAGCGATCGAGACGCTGATCTCTACGTGTTCAAACTCCATGACGACTGCTGAACAGCGCCGCGTTCTGATCACCGGTGTCAGCAGCGGCATTGGCCTTGAAGCGGCAAAAATTCTTCTGACCCGTGGTGATGCACTCACAATTGTTTGCCGCAATGCAGAACGGGCCGAGCTAACCCGCAAGGCTCTGTCGGATTCCGTTGATACCTGCATTGCCGATCTGGCGGACCTTGCGTCTGTGGCCAAGGCGATCGAACAACTCCGCTATCACGAGATGCCATTCGATGCACTGGTGCTCAATGCCGGGTTGCAATACGCCGGCTACAGCTCCCCCCGTTGGAGTGCACAGGGCATTGAACTCACCTTTGCGGTAAACCACCTGGCCCATCAACTTCTGGCTGAAGGATTGATGGAGCAAACCAAAGCCATCGTGATCACCGCCTCTGAGGTGCACAATCCAGCCACCGGCGGAGGACGGGTTGGCCAACCTGCAGGGCTGGGCGCGCTGCAGGGGCTGCGCCAGGGGCCCGGGGCGTCAATGGTGGACGGAGAAAGTCCGTTCAATGCAGACAAGGCCTACAAAGACAGCAAGCTCTGCAATCTGCTGATGGCCCTGCAGATCCACCAGCAGCATGAGGATTTGCCTGTCGTGGCCTGGAGTCCGGGGCTGGTGATTCCACGCACATCAGAGGGCTTTTTCAGAAACAGTCGCCAAGCCAATCCACTTGGGCAGGCCTTGTTTGGCTTTGTTGCCCGAGATGTTCTGAGACTGACGGAGAGCGTTGAGCGAGCTGGAGAACTGCTTGTGAAGCTCATCAATGAACAGCTTCACCAGCCAGGCTTCAGCTATTGGAGCAATGGCCTGTTGGGCCCTGGACGGCATCATTTCAAACCAACGGAGCCATCCGAGGAAGCGAATGACAGTGAGAAAGCGACGATGCTCTGGACGTTGTCACGCGAGCTGATTAACTCCGTGCTGACGCCATCAGACAGGCTCTCAAAGTGATCCCTAAAAACCCAACTATTGTTTAATCAACCTCAGACTATTAAACTTATAAAGACGATTGGGAATCACCCTGACGTTCACGTCAAGATCCTTCAAGCCAAAGTCTTTAACTCGTCCCTGCATTTTCTGATAAAAGTCGTCCATAAACGATTGATTTAGAAAAACTTCGTGTGCATTCAAAACAAGATCAAGTCTTGCTTTGTTATTGACGACTATCACATTGCTGCACATCAGTCGAACCTTCGACCAAAATCTTGGGTTACTTTGGGCAATAGCTACACGTTTCAATTGGCCTGCCTTAAAGCGACCAAACACGGCATCCATCTCCTGCCGGACGCTGAAGTCATGCAAGGCCGATGACAGCGGAATGCTCAGCAAGCCGAGTAATCCAAGCCAAATCAAAAGATTGCGCCAACACCTGCGGATTGAACCGTAACGCTTCACCAAAAACACCACAAGGCTGGTGAAAGTGATTCCGATCAGGTTCGCCAGAAAGAGCAAAATGATCCCTCCGCGATCTCATTGGTGAGGCCCGCCACTGTTCCTCGCCCAAACACTGCCAACATTTCCGAGCCAAGGGTGATGCCGATGCCGCTGACGCAAAGCGGTGGAACCAAGGCGACAGCAATCGCCACACCAGCGATTGAATTCGACAAGTGCTTGCGCGTCATCGAGAACGAACCGGCAACAGCCGCTGCAATGGCGATGCCGAGATCAATCAGATTCGGAGACGTGCGTCCGGTGATCTCCGACTGCACATGGCTGATGCCGAGCCCCCAACTGAGCAACGATGCGGTTCCAATCACCGCCAACACGCCAAAGCCAACTGTGACGGCAGAACGTCGGATCAATTTCCCGTCACTGACCGCCAAGCCAAAGGCCAAGCTGAGGATGGGATCCATCAATGGGGCAACAATCATGGCCCCGATGACGACCGCTGTGCTGTTGGAGATCAGCCCGAGGGTGGCGATCACTGCAGAACTGATCAGAAGAATGAAGAAGCCAAGCGATGGGTTGGATGATGCGATCCGCGCTTCATAGAGCTCAGTGCGCGGAACGCGACTTTCAAGATGAACAGCCCACTGCCCTGAAAGGCTTTCCAGCAATTGCCTCAGCACCTTGTGCGTCTCCAGGACTCACGTTCCTGAATTGTGCTCAGAGTTCTGAACAGCGCAGCAGACTGCACAACGATCTCCACCAAACAATGACGGGTGTACTGGCGGCCCTCGGAGCGGCCATGGCCTGGACGGGAGCCAGTGCGCTTTGGCGATCGCTATCGGGGCGGATGACGGCGATCCGGCTCAATGCCATGAAAAACGGGCTGGCCAGCCTGCTGTTTCTGCCGGTTCTGCTCACACTTCCACATGACACCGAAATGCAGGTCGTTCTGCTGCTGTTGATCAGCGGCTTGATCGGCATTGCCTTCGGCGACAGCTTTTATCTCGGGGCGCTGCGGCGACTCGGCACCCGACGAACCCTCACTGTGGAAGCCAGCGGACCGGTGCTGGCCAGCATCGCTGGGGTGCTGGTGATGGGGGACAGCTTGGGAGTGAAGAACGGTCTAGGCGCGCTTTTGGTTTCAAGCGCCGTGGTTCTCATTGCTTTGCAGGCGAAAGAAACGAGCCAACGGGAGAAGGGGGCGATCGCTGCTGACCTCGGCCCCGGGCTGCTGTTGGCATTCGCCGCCGTGATCTGTGGACTGAGCGGAGCCTTTCTGGCCCGTCATGTGCTGATCAGCAGCGACCTCACTCCCTTTCAGACGGCAGCCATCAGGCTGCTGGGCGGTTGGCTTGGTCTGATCCCCTTCCTCAACGGAATCTGGAGACAAGCCAGTCTGACGCGGCGGGAGCAATGGAAGCTTGTGATCGCCACCGTGATCGGAACCAACGGGGGCATCTTGTTGCAACAAGTAGTGTTGCAGAGTATGCCCGTTGGAGAAGGGGTGACGCTGATGGCCACGGCGCCAGTGATGGCTCTATTTGTGGGCCGAATGGAAGGAGATCCAATTCAGCTCTCGGGCGTGGCTGCCGCAGTGCTGGCCTTGGCAGGTGTGGCCTGTACCAGCCTCTGAAGAGTGGATTCCACCGCCGAAGCGGCAGCCTTGTTCAAGGCCAACACCACCAGATCAGCACCACAGCCCTGATCGGGACGCCAGGCATGGCTGGGAGCTGCTTCAAACCAGCTGTTCAACCGCGGACCCACCATCTGGATCTGCAACGGAACCGTTTTGCTGGGCAACCAGATACGCCCCTTGAGTCGCACCACCTGGTGATCGCTGACGAGGTTGGGCAACAGATGCTCGAGGGCCTGGCGGTCCAATGCCCCTTCGACGCGAACATTGCTGCCGACCATGTCGACATGGCTGTGGTCGTGATGGTCGTGATGGTCGTGGTCGTGATGGTCGTGGTCGTGATGGTCGTGGTCGTGATGGTCGTGATGGTCGTGGTCGTGCGTGGGCTTGTGCTCAAGACCCAACACAACAGATGTCTCCACCTGTCCCTGAGACACCGGGAGCAGAGCGGTTCCCGGACGGACTTTGCCCTTGATCCGCCCCTGCACCTCAGCCATCGCTGATGCATCAAGGCAATCAGCCCGGCTGATCAAGACCAGATCAGCGGCCTGGAGTTGATCCTCAAACAAGTCATCGATCGCTGTGAGGTGATCGATGCTGGGATCCTCGGCACGTTGCCGCTCCAGCGCCTCAGTATCAGCCACTGGGCTGCCCGCAGCCAAGGCTTCGCCATCCACCAGCGTCACCACACCATTCACATGCACACGGCTGCGGATGGCCGGCCAATCCAAGGCCTGGAGCAGAGGCCGTGGCAAGGCCAGACCGCTTGTCTCAACAACGATCCCATCCAACTGATCCGCCCGTTCCAGCAAGGTCTCCATCGTCGGGAGGAAGTCATCCTGCACCGTGCAGCAGAGGCACCCGTTGTTCAGCTCGACCAGACGGCCATCAACATCCTCCTCGGGACAGAAGCCACAGCTGCGAATCAGATCACCATCAAGCCCAACGCTGCCGAATTCATTGACCATCACGGCCAATCGCTGGCCTCCGCGGGTGAGCAGATGGCGGAGGACCGTCGTTTTTCCTGCCCCGAGAAACCCGGTGATCACGGTCACCGGCAGACGCTTAGCCATGAGGATTAAGGGCGGCAGCCCAGGCTCTCACGGGTTGAGACGCCACTGATCGGGTTGGATCCATCCGCCCGAGCACAGAGAGCCCGCTGTTGGGGCAGATCGATCACAGCATTGGTGAAATCAGCACCGTCGATCTGCGCGTCCGTGAAACGGCTCTGCATCATCATCGCGTTGGTGAAGTTGGCCCCCCGCAGATCTGCGCCCTCGAAGTGGCTGGCAAAGCCAACAACATCGGAGAGATCGGCATCACGAAGATCGGCCCCCTGCAGTTGGGAGGTGTTGATCACAGCTCCGCGCAGGTCAGTGCCGCTGAGATTCACTTCCCGCAAATCGGCCTTGAGAAACTCTTTTTCCTTGAGATCAAGACCGTGCATATCGGCGCTGATCTCCTGAACTGCGAATTGACCACGCAACTCGGGAGCGGTGATGGCCTGCACTGATTCAGCCCAGAAAACGGTGCTGATCGCCAGCGTGATCACCGCAAGCAGTGAGGCCAAACGTCGAAGGGCGCCCATGAGACCGGTAATTTGAGCAATCACGTTATGGCAACTGTCAGCGGAGCGAGTCGATATGGCCATGAGCTTGCGGGTGGTAGTTCCACCCCATCCCCTAATCGGTCATTGGCTGACGATGTTGCGGCACCGGGAAACCCCTGCTGCCCTTTATGCCACCGCCCTGCAGGAGCTGGGCCGGTGGCTCACCTACGAAGCCCTGCGGGACTGGCTGCCCCATCGTCGGGACATGGTGCCCGGAATCGATGGAGACACCGAAGGCACCATCGTTGAGTCGTCGGTTCCGCTGATCGCCATTCCAGTGCTGCCAGCAGGCCTCGAGCTTTGGCAGGGGGGACGATCTGTCCTTCCCGATTCCTCCCTCAGCCTGGGGTCATGCCCAGAGGAAATCGAAGCCAATGCCGGGGTGATTCTGTTTGTTGATCAGATCAGCGATGGCCAATCCACCCTCAAGCTTCTGCAGGAGCTCCAGACCAAAGGTGTGGATGGACGGCGGCTACGAATGATCACTGCCCTTTGTGCCAGTCCTGGACTAAAGCTTTTGGGTGAAGCGATTCCAGACCTAACGCTGCATACCGCCTGTATCGACGAAAGCCTGGGTGAGCAAGGCGAGATTTGTCCGGGAATCGGTGACCCTGTGCGACGGCTGAACTTCAGATCTTGAGGGCGTGACTAACCTTCGATCAGGTTGATTGCACCCATGGCCCAGCAGCACGACACGGGCTCAGGCACCCTGGCAACTCTGGTCACCGGAGCAGTGCTCGGTGCTGCAGGCCTGGCTTGGTGGCTCCTCAATGAGGCTGACAGGCGTAGGCGTTACGGCGCGCAGACGTCGATGTTGCACGCACCGCGGATGCAGGACGGTTCGGAAGTACTGGACAGTTCACCCAACGGGCACCTCGAGGAACGGGTGGAAAAACTCAACGCAGAGATTGCCCGCGTTCGTGCCCAGCTCGAGGGTCTCGGAAGCGAAGGATGAGCGCTCGGTAGGTTGGCTTGATCGCCACTGGTCCGCTCCGTTCCATGCTTCGCTCCGACGCCGTCACCAAGGGGATTCAGCGGTCTCCCAATCGCGCCATGTTGCGGGCCGTTGGCTTTGGAGACAGTGATTTCGGCAAGCCCATCCTGGGCATTGCCAACGGCTACAGCACCATCACTCCCTGCAATGTGGGGCTGAACGACTTGGCCATACGGGCTGAGGAAGCTGCCCGGCAGGCCGGAGGCATGCCACAGATGTTCGGGACCATCACCGTGAGTGATGGAATTTCAATGGGCACCGAAGGGATGAAGTACTCCCTGGTGAGTCGTGAAGTGATTGCTGACGCCATCGAAACGGCCTGCAACGGCCAGAGCATGGATGGGGTGCTGGCAGTCGGAGGCTGCGACAAAAACATGCCTGGCGCCATGCTGGCCATGGCAAGGATGAACATTCCTTCGGTGTTCGTCTACGGCGGCACGATCAAGCCGGGCAAGCTGGGTGGCTGTGATCTCACGGTGGTGAGCGCTTTTGAAGCGGTCGGCCAACTGACCAGCGGCAAGATCGACGAAGAGCAGCTCACCGCAGTTGAAAAAAATGCCTGCCCTGGGGCTGGCAGTTGCGGCGGCATGTTCACCGCTAACACCATGAGCGCCGCCATCGAAACGATGGGTCTCAGCCTTCCCTACAGCTCAACGATGGCTGCGGAGGACGGCGAAAAGGCCGATAGTGCCGCTCTCTCCGCTGAGGTGCTGGTGGAGGCCGTGAAAGCCAACATCCGCCCCCTGGATTTGCTGACCAAGGAAGCCTTTGAGAACGCCATCAGCGTGATCATGGCGGTGGGTGGCTCCACCAATGCGGTGCTGCACCTGCTGGCCATCGCCCGCACGGCCGGCGTCGAGCTGAGCATCGATGACTTCGAACGGATCCGTCAGAGGGTGCCTGTGATCTGTGACCTCAAGCCCAGTGGCCGCTATGTGACCGTTGATCTGCACAACGCCGGCGGCATTCCCCAGGTGATGAAGTTGCTGCTGGATGCCGGGTTGCTGCACGGCGACTGCCGCACGGTTGAGGGCAAGACCCTGAAAGACTTGCTGGCAGACGTGCCGTCAGCCCCCGCCGCCGGGCAGGACGTGATCCGCCCCTTGAGCAACCCCCTTTACGCCAAAGGCCACCTCGCCATCCTCAAGGGCAACCTCGCTTGCGAAGGCAGCGTGGCCAAGATCAGCGGTGTGAAGACCCCGGTGCTCACAGGCCCGGCCAGGGTGTTCGAAAGCGAGGAAGACTGCCTTGCCGCCATCCTCGACAAAAAGATCAAGGCCGGGGATGTGGTGGTGGTCCGCAACGAGGGTCCCGTTGGTGGGCCGGGCATGCGGGAAATGCTGGCTCCCACATCAGCGATCGTGGGTCAAGGCCTTGGGGACAAGGTCGCCCTGATCACCGATGGTCGCTTCAGCGGTGGCACCTATGGCCTGGTGGTAGGTCACGTGGCCCCTGAAGCTGCTGTTGGTGGAACGATCGGCCTGGTTCAAGAGGGCGACAGCATCACCGTTGATGCCGACCAGTTGCTGCTCCAACTCAACGTGGATGAGGTGGAACTGGAGCGCCGCCGGGCGGGTTGGAGCAAGCCGGAACCGCGCTATCGCCATGGAATTCTCGGCAAATACGCACGGCTGGTTTCCAGCTCAAGCCGTGGTGCAACAACCGACCACGCCGATTGAGTTCGTCGCAGTCAAACAGCCGGTTGCACCAGTGCTCGTAAACGTCGACCCAATGCCTCGAGAACGGCGGCATCTTGTGGTGCCGCGCAACGCTGACCGGATCCACCATCCATCCAGACCGGATGGCGCCCGTGCCAGAGCATCGGGCGTTCCGGTTGGTCCCACCAGCTGAGCATCAGATTGATCTCGTTACCGCTCCGGTAGATCTCCAGTTCAAGGTCCTGCTCGGAGCAACGCTGGCCTTCGCCATCGCGGCATTCAATCCGCACGTGCAGATCGTCGATTTGTTCGGGAGCTGAAGGATCGATCAAAACAACCGCATGGTTCCTGGGCTTGAGGCAAACGTCAGCCGCCTTGGCAATCAACACCAGAAGGTCCATGGGCTCAGGGCAAGGCGCGGATTGAGCGGATCAGCATCCGGATGGAGCCTGCGCGAAAACCCGGATTGAGATCCCCTGCATCACCAAATTTCGAGTGCAACACTTGAATGCGGGTGATGCCACTGGGATCGAAGCGCAGCGGTAAGCCAATGGGCTTGGCCCTCACGGTGGGTCGGAGGTCGTCGAAAGACACCACTAAAGGTGTCACGCCAGTGGGTTGGGTTGGAACATCCACCACCCAGCGGAGACCACCAGGAATCAGTTCGGTGAGTCCCATGGCTCCATCCCGGCAACCGAGGGCAATCTTCAGTGTGCGTCCCTCGCCTTCAACATCCAGCCGAAGTGCCGAATAGGTCGACAGGTCGAGCGCGGGCTGCAGGCGAGGGGAACGGCAACTCACGAACCCACCACCGGTTTCCACCAGGTCCCCCTCCAGCACGAGTCCATCGGGGTTCACGCGACAACCGGCACGGGATCGGCCGCCCATGATCGTGTCGTTCAGGCTGGCCCAGTCAGCAAAGTCGCTGCCCTGGAAAAGAATCTGCTCAGAGGCCGGCGGCTGCATCCTGATCGGCGAGGACCAGAACATCACTAGCAGGTTGAACCAGCCGAGCGGGGGTGCGATCGGGGGATTCGGAGGAATCCACCAGTCGCCTGAGGGCCTCCTGTTTTCCGGCCCCACTGACGAGGAAGATCACCTGACGGGCAGCACTGAGAACAGGAGCCGTCAAGGTGATTCGATCCAACCCTTTGCCACGGCCAATGGTCGTCCAGCGATCCAGAACCGCAGGAGCCTCAGTACCGGGGAAAAGGGATGCGGTATGGCCGTCATCCCCCAGGCCCAGCAGCATCACATCGAACACCGGTGGTGCTCCTGAGCAAAGCTGAGAGATCTGGTCAGCAAAGGCCTGGGCACTGGCCTCAGGGCTTTCCAGTTCCACGGTGGGCACCGGGTGAAAGGCGGCCGAAGCTCCAGGCCCGGGGGAGAGCAGGGTGCGTCGCAACATGCCAGCGTTGCTGGACTCTTCGTCCGCAGAAACCCAGCGCTCGTCGCCCAAGACAACGTCCACCCGATCCCAGGGCAGCCGCTCCTGTCCGAGAAGGGAGTAGGCCCTGGCAGGCGTGCTTCCACCCGAGAGAGCGATCTGGCAGCGATCGCGTTGGTCCAGCGCCAGATCAATCTGAGCGGCAATCATTTCAGAGGCCTTGCGAGCGAGATCATGGGAATCTCTCGCCCGCTCGATGCGGTAGTTGGTCATCGCTCAACCGCTCAGCTGAGCCATTCGGTGTGGAACGCGCCTTCCTTGTCCACCCGTTGGTAGGTATGGGAGCCAAAGCAGTCACGCATCGCCTGAACCAGGTTCTGGGGAAGTCGACCGGAGCGGTAGCTGTTGATGTAGTCGAGGGTGCTGCTGAAGCAGGGAACGGGAATACCGGCCTCGGCGGCACCGGCCACCACTTGAGCCAGCCCCGGCAGCCGTCGGTTGATCTGCTCAGCGAACCAGGGATCCACCATCAGGTTGGGCAGTTGGGGGTCAGCATCGAAAGCATCCTGAATGCGCTTCAGCAGACGGGCCCGAATGATGCAACCACCCTTCCAGATCTGAGCGATCGATGGCATGTGGAGCTCATAATCAAGATCCTGGGAGGCGATGCGTAACAGTTCCATTCCCTGGGCGTAACTGGCGATGCAGCTCAGAACCGTGGCATCCATCAACGGAGCCATGGCGTTATCAGGCGTCCCCAGATCAAAGTCCTTGATGGCAGGACCTTTGAGGATCGATTCCGCCGCCATGCGCTGGGGCTTCATCGAGCTCATCACCCGTGCATTGAGGGAGGCATAGATCGTTGGCACAGAAGCGCCCATCTGCAGCGCCGTCACCACGGTCCAGAGTCCCGTGCCCTTTTGGCCAGCCTGGTCGGTGATTTTCTCCACCAGATCCGTGCCATCGACGGGGTCCTTGGTACGGAGACACACCTCGGTGATTTCCACCAGATACGACGACAACTCTTCGGTGGCGTTCCATTGACCGAGAACGTCGGCCATCTGCACACCACTCATTCGCTTGACCCGCTTCATCAGGTCGTAGCCCTCTGCAAGGATCTGCTCGATGCCGTATTCGATCCCGTTGTGGACCGTTTTGACTAGGTGTCCTGACCCTCCGGGACCGATGTAGGTCACACAAGGTCCGTCTTCGACCTGCGCCGCCATCTTGTTCACGAGGCTCTCGATAGCCTCGTAGGAGGTCTTGGTTCCTCCTGGCATCATGCTCGGCCCCTCCAGGGCACCTTTGGCCCCACCAGAAACACCCATACCGATAAAGCCGAAACTCTTGCTCTCGAGTTGGTTCACCCGACGTTCGGTGTCGTGATAGTCGGAGTTGCCTCCATCAATGAGCAGATCACCTTCTTCGAGATAAGGAGAGAGCTGATCGACGACGGCATCGACGGCAGGCCCCGCCTTCACCATCATCAAAATCCGGCGGGGTCGTTCCAGCTTGCCAACGAAATCTTCGAGGTCAGTGGCGCCCTGAATATTCTTGTCCTTGCCACGCCCCTGGAGGAAGTCTTCAGTTTTGGCGTAAGTGCGGTTGTAAACAACGCTGGAAAAACCGTTGCGCTCCGCATTAAGGACGAGGTTCTCGCCCATCACGCCAAGACCAATTAGGCCGAAGTGAGACTTGGACATGGCCTGAAGGACCACTAACGACTGACTCAGTGTGTTGATCTCGGCTGGTCCTGACTGCAAATCAACCAACAAATGTCAGGAATGAACCATAGGTTCAGGGAGACAGCGGCTCATTCCCACGAACGGTTTCAACTCTCAGATCACCGTTCCATCAGCGATGGTGGCGTTTTTCTGAACCACCACGATGCCGTTGCGGATGTAGAAGCCCTGATCGGAACGATCGGCCTCTTCCACGTTGTCCTTGTTGATGATCGAGACACCCGAACCAATGCGGGTGTTCTTATCCAGGATGGCTCGTTTCACCGTGGTGCCCTTGCCCACGCCAAGAGGAATACCTCCTCGCTCCTTCAAGACAGCACGTTCGTCAGGTGATTCAAAGAAGTCGGCTCCCATGACCAGGGTGTCTTGAAGCACGCAGTCACTTTCAATTCGACTGCGTACGCCGAGAACACAGTGGTGGATGCTGCAGGACTTCAAGATCGAGCCTTCACCAACAATCGAATTGGTGATCTGGGCATCGACCAGCTTGCTGGGGGGCAGGTAGCGCGGACGGGTGTAGATGGGGAACTTCTCGTCGTAGAAGCTGAAGGGAGGAGTCGGTTGCTGGGTCAGCGCGAGGTTGGCCTCATAGAACGCACCGATGGTGCCGATGTCTTCCCAGTAGTCGTCGAACACGTAGCTCTGAAGATTGTCTCCCCTCGCGAGAGCCTCGGGGATTATTTCTTTGCCGAAATCCTTGTGTCCGGGATGCTTGTCGAGCAGATCAAAGAGGGTCTGACGGCTGAAGACATAAATGCCCATTGAGGCCAGATAGGGCCTCTCCTTGGCTGAATCAGCAGTTAGGCCGAAACGAGAGGTATCTACAGCCATCTCCAGCAGCGAATCGCCCTTTGGCTTCTCACGGAATTCCTTGATCGTGCCATTTTCATCGGTCCGCATCAGGCCGAAAGCCTCAGCCTGCTTGGGATCAACGGGAAGAGCGGCAACGGTGAGATCAGCGCCTGAGCGGCGATGGTGCTCAATGAAGAGGCTGTAATCCATCCGGTACAGCTGGTCGCCGGAAAGGATCAGATATTCATCAACGTCCCATTCCTGAAACAACCACTGGTATTTGCGTACAGCATCTGCAGTGCCCTCAAACCAAGTGGGACTGTCAGGGGTCTGCTGGGCTGCGAGCACCTCAACGAACCCTCCCCCGAAGGAATTACTGAGGTTGTAGGTCTGGCTCAGGTGGCGGTTGAGTGACGCACTGTTGAACTGCGTCATCACGTACATCTTGTTGATGTCGGAATTGATGCAGTTGCTAATCGGAATATCAATCAGTCGATATTTGCCTGCCAGAGGGACGGCCGGCTTGGCGCGCATTTTTGTGAGCGGATACAGGCGTGTGCCTGCTCCGCCGCCCAGAATGATGGCCAAGACCCGCTTCATGCCGTTATCCCTAATCGGCGTTGCCGCAAGAACTTACCGGAGTTTTTGACTTCTCAACCGTCTTTGGGAAGAATCGGTCGAGATTACTGGGATTCAGGTCGCGACTGAATCGCTGAAGAGCTCAAGATGCTTCCAAATCGAACAGTCTTTCGACAATTCGAAGGGCTTGTTGACGATCCTGACGGGTCTGGGGAGCCCGTAGCTGGGTGACCGGCGTGTGGAGGATTTTGTTGATGATCCCCTTGCTCAAGGCTTCGACAACCTTGCGTTCCCGGGCTGAGAAATCAGGACCCATTCGGCTGAGGGCTTTTTGGAGTTCCTCCGTGCGTATCGACTCCATCGAAGAGCGCAGCTGGTTGATGGTCGGCACAGCCTCGAGGCTGTCCCACCACTCGAGGAACTGCTGTGCTTCCTGCTGAAGCAACTGCTCAGCCTCCCGGGCAATGGCCTGACGGGCTTCCTGGTTACGGGCAACGACCTCTTGAAGGTCGTCCACATCGTGGGATTCAACGCCGTCGACATCGGCAGCATCGGCAGCAATGTTGCGCGGCACCCCGATATCAATCAAGCGAAGCTTGCTGCGCCGGTTCAGAGGAGCCAGACGCGCGGCATCGATGATCGGATCATCGGCGGCGGTACTGGTGAACATCAGCGAGCAGGTGCTCAGATACTGATCCAGATCCATGAGCGGCCTGCACTGAACAGGAAGATCGGGGAAATCAGCCGACAGCTTTTCGGCCCGTTCAACAGTGCGGTTCAACAGAACAACACCGGAGGCACCTTTGGCCTGAAGGTGCTGAAGCAACAGACGGCTCATGCGCCCAGCACCGACAACGGCGATCTGCTCACTTTCCAGGGTGACCAGTTGATCCAGTCCCCTGGATTGACCGAGCTTGAGCTGAGCGAGCTCAACGGCGGCCGAGCTGATCGAAACGGCACCTGTTCCGAGATTGGTTTCACTGCGGACACGTTTGCCCGTGGTGACGGCCTGGGTGAGCAAGCGATTTAGGATCGGACCCAGGGATTTGTGCTCCTGGCCGAGCCGCATCATTTTTTTCACCTGGGAGAGGATTTGACCTTCCCCCAGCACAAGGCTGTCGAGACCTGCGGCCACCCGCATCAGATGGTCGACAGCGTCTTCGTGGTGGAAACTGAAAAGGTGAGGAGTCAGCTCTCCTGTCTCAAGGCCGGAGTGGCTGCTGAGGAAGTCGCTAACAGCAGACACGCCAAGGTCCGGATTGCGGACCAACGTGTAAATCTCAAGGCGATTACAGGTGCTGAGGATGGATGCCTCGAGCACCTGCTCATTGCCGCGAAGGGATTGAAGGGACGTCTCCATGGTCTGCTCAGGGATGCTGAGCCGTTCCCGGATCTCCACCGGAGCCGTTCGATGACTTAGGCCGACGACGGAGATATGCATGAAGACGTTCCTCTCAACCAGTGGGTGACGATCAGCTCAGAGCGATGCTCTGGGCGCCGTCTTTGATGTGCACGGTGTTGGTGAAGCGGCAGGTGTTGTCCAGGTTGCTGATCACCAGGCTGCTCGTGCGGGTGCAATCCTTTTCGAACTTAACGCCATTGAAGAGCAGACCATCAGTGATGCCGCTGCCAGCGAAACAAACATGCTCGCCGCAGGCCAGCTCCTCTGCTTCGTAGACCTTGTCGGGATCGGCGATGCCCATCTCAGCGAGACGAGCCAGGTTGCCCTCCTTGGTCATGTCAGCCCATTCGGAGGTCTGAGCAATGGCAGGGTCGTACACCAGTTGACCCTGAAAGTGACCACCAAGAGCGCGCATGGCAGCGGCGGAAATCACACCTTCAGGGGCAGCACCAATCCCCATCAGGCAATGGGTTCCCGTGCCAGCGAAACCGCAGGCGATGGCGGCCTGAACGTCGCCGTCGGAGATGGGCTGGATGCGAGCGCCGGTGGCACGGATCTCAGCGATCAGATCCTTGTGACGAGCACGATCCATCACCACGATGTTCAGCTCGTCAACGGGGAGAGACAAGCACTCGCTGAGGATCTTGATATTTTCAGTGGCCGATTTGCGGATGTCCACCTTGCCCTTGGCAGCCGGAGGAGCAGCCAGCTTCTTCATGTAGAAGTCGGGGGCGTTAAACAGACCACCGCGATCCGAAGCGGCGAGAACAGCCATCGAGCCGCGTTGGTTGAAGGCACAAAGATTGGTGCCTTCACAAGGGTCAACTGCGAAATCCACGCCAGGGCCAGTGCCTGTGCCGACCTCTTCTCCGATGTAAAGCATCGGGGCTTCATCACGTTCCCCCTCGCCAATCACGATGCGGCCTTGCATCTGGATCTGATTCATACGCTTGCGCATGGCATCGACGGCCAATGCATCCGCTTCATCCTTCAGGCCTTTGCCGGAGAGCGAGGCGGAAGCGATGGCGGCCTGCTCGACGATCTCGAGAATTTCCTGAATGAGGGTCTGATCCACGGGACTCCGGATGAGGTGGGACGGGTTGGCAAGATCTCCTGGACGGGCAGTTGGCCGTCGTCGCAGTGGATCTCGACGTCTGAGCGCGGCTCACTGTATCAGTGGTTGCAGGAGTCCCTAAAATCACCCCGCATATCGCGCTCCTCATCCATGAGCACCAAGCCCCTGGTGATCTCGCCGTCGATCCTGTCAGCTGACTTCTCACGCCTCGGCGCAGAAGTGAAAGCCGTGGACGAAGCCGGGGCAGATTGGATCCATGTGGATGTGATGGACGGTCGTTTTGTTCCGAACATCACCATTGGACCGCTGATTGTTGAGGCGCTGCGTCCAGTGACCCAGAAGCCCCTGGACGTTCACCTGATGATTGTCGAGCCGGAGAAGTACGTCCCCGACTTCGCCAAAGCCGGCGCCGACATCATTTCCGTTCAGGTTGAGGCCTGCCCGCATCTGCATCGCAACTTGGCTCAGATCAAGGACCTGGGCAAAAAAGCTGGCGCAGTCCTAAATCCCTCAACTCCGATCGACACCCTCGAGTACTGCCTAGAGCTCTGCGACTTGGTGTTGATCATGAGCGTCAACCCCGGTTTCGGTGGCCAAAGCTTCATCGAAAGCCAGGTCCAGAAAATCCGCGACCTGCGCCGCATGTGCGACGAGAAGGGTCTCGATCCCTGGATCGAAGTAGATGGCGGCATTAAAGCCGGTAATGCCTGGAAGGTTATCGAAGCAGGTGCCAACGCGATTGTGTCCGGCTCCGGTGTGTTCAACCAACCCGATTACGCCGAAGCGATCAAAGGCATCCGCAACAGCAGCAGTAAGGAAGCTGTTCTTGCCTGATCAGCAGGGCATCAATTGAGCACCACTAGCCCGGCAGCGATTGCCGGGCTTTTTCGTGAAAAGAACACTCACGCCAGAATTGCTCAGCCCACGACATCAACTTCAAGCAAGGACCGAGCGATTGAGCAGTTTTATTATCTCCAAAGGTTTGATAGCCACACTGATGCGAGCAAACTGCCGATAATCGAGATATGCAAAGTGATGCCAAACTGGTTGCAGCATTCCTCGCTCTGAATGCTGGGGTGATTTCGTTAGTTTTTGCCGGTTATCTCAAAGGCAGCATGAATATTGGCGCCGTCCTTCAACACTTAGCCAATTAAATTTCTTTTCGTACCACCCTGCCTAGTCTTACCCACTGCCGCTTGTGTTGAATTACGGATGACCAGCGCTTCCCCTTTCGACCAAACTGGAATTGTCGAAGTCGGAGGCGTCCAATGCGTGACGACAGTCCAACTGCCCAATGTCTAGAAGCTGCCTGACAAGCCATACAGCCAGACGCTTCGTTCAGCTTCAAAGATCGCCAACAAGTAGGCCATCCCTTTGCAGGAGTGGCCTTACTTGTTGTTCCTTGCTCTGATACACATCGCGAAAGCCAACCACCCCTTGGTAAACATGACGCCAATCAGTGACGTTGATAACAGAACAAGATTGAAGATCATGGAATTATTCAGAAACTCGATGGACCAAAGGTAACGACGCGAGATTCACGTATAACGGAAGAACAGCATGAGCAGATGAGGAACCCATCCACTTCTTCGAGGTCTTGATAGGCCTCAACAGGTGGCACCCTTAAGACGTGCTACACCGCTGTCTTGTCTGGAATCGGCACAACGAAAACGTTATCTGCGCTCGGAAGCGGAAGAGACCGAAGCGTTCCAACAAAGTGATAGACATCGCTCATCCACGTGAGACCACGTGACTATGCAACCGCTAATTTGCTTCGTTCTGGGGATCAGAGAGGTTTGAGATCACAGCCCAGGGGTGATTGGCGTTGGGAAGAGTCCATGTGGTTCTCGATCCCCCCTCAGTGATGGGAAGAGTCCGTCAGGCCTCGATCCCCTTGTGGCGGCCGCTTTCGCTGCCAGACCCACCTCTCCACCTTGTAGTCCATCCACAGCTGCAGGCATGCAGCTCAACAATCTTTTCCACTGCTCGAATACAGACTTCACAGGCAGAACCTGCAAAACATCCCTGGAATGGGGCGTATGGGCAAAAGAATCATTCCCTCATCTAGGGAATTGATTCGAACAGAAAAAATTCATTGCCATTAATACGACATAAAAGCAATAGATCAGGAGCAGATGCATCCAGTCACAGATCCACTGAAGTTGACAAATCTCCCCACATTCAGAAATCCAGAATGATTAACCAGGCTACCTCCTCCGTAATAAAAAAATTTTTTCAGGGGTTATTACGGGAGTCGTGTTGATCACAGTCTTGAATGAGCCAGCTCTAGCTAACAAGACCTATTCCAGGGCAAAGACTTATTATCAGAATCAATGCGTTTAGGATTAACACCCCTGCACTCGGGAGAAGCCTGGGTATGCCAGCAGTCGAGCGGAGAGGGTTGAACGGCCTTGCCGCAAGAGCCTGCATTTCCATGGGCGCAAAAGCCATAATCACCAGGAGGGGAATCGCACCCACAATCATTCCGCCGATCAACCGACAACTTCAAGTAGCAGAACCGTTGTCGTAGATCCTGCAGCCGAAGACAGCAATTCTTGCTTGGAAGGAACTATCGCTGGCGGTGTTCTTGGTGGAGCCTTGGGAGGCGTTCTCGCCAAAAAAGACAACTGGATCTGGTCGATTCCTGCTGGGGCTGTCGGCGGCGCTCTTGTCGGATGTTACATCGATGGCGAGTGAGCCCCCCTCGAGTGCAAACAGAAAGCTGGTCAGAAAAACCAGCCGTAGCTGTGCAAACCAATGCCGAGCAGATTCACCCCGATGTAGCAAACAGCGATCACCACAAGACCAACCACAGCAACAAGAGCGGGGCGTCGGCCCTGCCAACCGCGACTGAGGCGGGTGTGCAGATAAGCGGCATACACCAGCCAGCAGATCAAGGCCCAAGTTTCCTTGGGATCCCAGCTCCAGTAGCTGCCCCAGGCTTCATTCGCCCAAACAGCACCACTCACGATGCCCACGGTGAGCATCAAAAACCCAACCGTGATCGTGCGGTAACTGAAGCTGTCGAGTTGTTCATTGGTGCTCAGCTGAACCGATTGCAGCTGAACAGAACCAGCGTTGGCGATTGAGGCCGCCTGACGAAATCCGCCACTGCCAATGGAGCTGCTCCGGAGTTCCAGGGATTGGCCGCGATCCGTGACCAACACCGCCAAGGAGAGCAGGGATCCCACAAGCAAGGCGGCATAGCTCACCATGATCACGCTCACATGCATGACCAACCAGCTGGAGCGAAGGGCAGGAACCAGAGGAGCCGCTGACTGCAATTGATCCGGAAGGGCAAAGCTAGCGAAGGCAATGCAACCAAGACCCATTGGGGTGGCCGCTGCTGCCACGATGGGGGAAGGCCAGGCCCGTTCCACCAGCAACTGGGTGAGGGTGCAAGCCCAGGCAAGAAAACAGAGTGACTCGTAGAGGTTGCTGATCGGGAAGTGGCCGGATTGCCACCAGCGCAAAATCAGCTGAGCTGTGAACAGGAGGTTGGCGAGAGCCACAAGCAGGCGAACCAGACCAGCACGGGACTGACTGGAAACCGCCCAGAAGGCCAGCGGCATAGCCAGCAGCAGCAACACGAAGCCAGCAAATCCAAGACTGGTGACCAGCTCAAAAGGCGTGTTCAGCACACCATTCCCCGAATACACGGCGATTCTGCCTCGGCCAATCAGCGACTGGCCTGTTTCAGCAACAGACCACCAAAGCCTAGAAACAACATCACAGGCAGCCAAGCCGCCAGGATAGGTGGAAGGGTTCCCTTGACTCCAAGGGAACTGAAGCTGAAACCAATCACGTAATAGACAGCGATGATCCCGAGGGTGAGCACAAACGAGAAGCTTCGGCTGGTCCGGTAACTGGGCTGAGCTCCAAGGGTGGCTCCAAACAGGCCAAACACGAGACAGGCCATCGGAACCGTGAACTTCTCTTGGATACGCACACGGATCTTGCGAGCTTCTTTAATGCTGCCGGCCTCTTCGTATAGCCGCTGTGCCTGTAAGGCTTCAGCAACAGTCATATTGACCGCATCTTCTTCAACTCCTGCTAAACGCTGAGGAGCTGAGTCGAGAGGATAAAGATAACGTTCGAAGTCGGCTTTGGTAGAGCTTCCATTAGCCATCAAAGTGAGTATGTGACCATCCAGGAAATTCCAACCAGCCTGATCCTCATTCCAAATAGCCCTATCAGCTCGCAACAACTGAGTAATCCCTGACCTAGAGAAGTCCAACACCGTTACATCTTTCATTTCACCATCCTTATACTTACTTGAATAAAACAGTTGTAGTAAACCTCTATCGGCCGACTTTCCATCTAATCCAGTACGCCTACCAAATCGGGGATAAATGATGTCTTCACCTGTTTTGTTGGCTAAAGACTGACCTAGGCCCCGCTTTAAGCTGACTTCTGCAAAGCGCTCACTGCGGGGCACAACCACATCGTTAAGGATGAAGGTGAACATGGTCATCGCCATCGAGAGGGCGATGGCGGCACTAATCATCCGCTTCGTTGTTATGCCGAGGCTGCGCAGGGCAGTGAGTTCGTTGTTTGCGGAAAGGCGGGTGAACACGAACAGCGATGCCATCAGCGTTCCGATAGGAACAGAGAAAGCCAACCAACGCGGAATGCTCAACAACAGCACCTGAACCGCAATTGTGATCGGCAGGTTTTTGTCGACCATCTGCCGCACCAGTTCAAACATCACGCCACCCGTAAGAAGCAGCAGGGTGAACAGGGCAATGAAGAACAGCAGTGGACCCAGTAGCTCCTTGAGCAACCAGCGATCCAGCAGATCCAGCCTCATCCAGGTGATGCGTTTGAGACGATCCAAAATCACAGCTGGAATCCCTCCCCGAGGTAATAACGACGCACCTTTGGATCAGCCGCCACCTCGTCAGAACGTCCTGCAGCCAGGACCTCACCATCGTTGAGGATATAAGCCCGATCGGTAGTGGCCAGGGTTTCCCGCACATTGTGATCGGTGATCAGGATCCCCATGCCCCGGGACCGCAAGCCCTCGATCAGTTGCTGCAGATCCGCCACTGCAAGGGGGTCGATGCCGGCGAAGGGTTCATCCAAAAGCAGATAGGTCGGTCCGTTGGCACCCGATGCCAGCGCCCTGGCCACTTCGCAACGGCGACGTTCACCCCCGGAGAGTTGGAAGCCAAGGCGATTGATGAACGCGGTGAGGTGAAAGTCCTCAACTAGCTGCTGGCGCCGATCCCGACGCTGCTGAGAGCTGAGATCGGTCTGTTCAAGTGCGATATCCAGGTTTTCACGCACCGTGAGATTGCGAAAAACACTGGCTTCCTGGGGCAAGTAACCCACGCCAAGCCGTGCACGCTCCGGCATGGGCAGATGGGTGACCCGCTCACCGTTCACGGTCACCTCGCCCAGATCAGGGGTCAGCAGACCGATAACCAGGTTGAAGGTGGTGGTTTTTCCAGCTCCATTGGGACCCAGCAGGCCGACCACCTCGCCGGGGGAAAGCTTCAGATCCAAGCCCTTCACCAACTGGCGGCCCCCAAGGGTGATGGAGACATTCGACAGTTCAAGGGTCATGGAGTCATCGGGTTGGTCTCAGCCTGAACGTCGAGCTGGGGTTGGCTGGTAGTAAGGGACCACTGACTGAACACCTGCTGGCCGGGAACGGGGCTGGCCATCGCGCGACCTTCGTCCAGCAGATAGGTGAAGCGATCAGCGCTGAGCTGGTTGCCATCAGCCTGGATCACATTCACATCACCGCTCAGCACGATCCGGTCTTCCGCGGTGAAGTACTGGGCCTGTCGGCTGGTAGCCACCAAACCACGACCGGCATGCACGAAGCGAACATTACCGCTGGCGGTAATAACACCGGTGCCGTTGTCGGCCGATTGCAGATCGGACTCAATTGTGATGACGCCTGCATCAGCCGTTTGCTGAGCACGGGCCGATAACAGGGGCCAAAGCACAGCCAGAAGTGGCAGAGCTAAAAGAAGCCCCCGGAAATGAAGCATTGCTTTCCCTGCCACACCATCCACCCAAGTTCGTCGAGATTACCGGCGCTTCAGCGCGTGAACTCAAGAACAGGGACAGTGCATAACTCGGGATCCCCATCCTGCTGAAGGGCTTCAAGCCGTTGTTGCGTCGCTTGGCAGAAAGCATGAAGGTTGAGGCCCAGATCAGGAGTTCCGGGACGTTTCAGACGTCCAAGGGCTTCGCCGAAAAGGATCGTGGCACCACGACGGTTGCCACGTTGCAGATGCAGCTGGGCAACCGCCACTTGAAGGATTCCCTGCAGGCTGCGCCTCTCCGGATCAGCCGTTTCATGCCAGAGCTCTTCAAACAGATCGTGGGCGGCGTACCACTCACCGGCATTGAAAAGCTCCACGCCCTGCTGAAAGCGGGGATCAGCCTGGGGCATCAGCGCTTGGACTTGGCCGGCTTCTTGCCGGGAAGTTTGCGCAAACGAATCGACTCGGGGGTGACTTCAAGCATCTCGTCTGGACCGATGTATTCCAGAGCCCGCTCAAGGGTCATCTGAATCGGTGCTTGCAGCGTGTCCAGTTCCTCAGCACCCGCGGAACGCATGTTGGTGAGCTGCTTGGTCTTGCAGACGTTGATCTCAAGATCCTGGGGCCGGTTGTATTCCCCGATGATCATGCCCTTGTAGACCTTTGTGCCTGGGCTGATGAAGAACTGGCCACGGTCCTCGGCGTTCTTCAGGGCATAGAAGGTTGCCGTGCCTTCTTCGAAAGCGATCAGCACACCGTTCCGGCGGGTGTCGAATTCACCCATCATCGGTCGGTATTCATAGAAGGAGTGGCTCATGATTCCTTCGCCTCGGGTGGCTCGGATGAACTCACCCCGGAAACCGATCAGACCGCGGGAGGGAACGATGAACTCCAGCTGGGTGCGTCCATCAGCACTGGTTTCCATGTTCTGCATCTCACCTTTACGGGTGCCAAGTTTTTCGATACAGCTGCCAACCGCTGGCTCAGGGACATCCATCACGAGGGTTTCAACCGGCTCGCAGGGCGTGCCATCAATGGTGCGGTATATCACCTGAGGCTGGGAAACCTGGAACTCATAGCCCTCGCGGCGCATGGTCTCGATGAGGATGCCAAGGTGCAGCTCACCGCGACCACTCACAGCAAAGCGGTCTGGTGAATCGGTGTCTTCGACACGCAGAGCCACGTTGGTGAGCAATTCACGCTGAAGGCGGTCACGCACCTGACGGCTGGTGACGAACTTGCCTTCCTTGCCTGCAAACGGGGAGTCGTTGACGACAAAGGTCATCTGCAGGGTGGGCTCATCCACCTTGATCAACGGCAGAGCGGTGGGCTCATCGGGGCAGGCGATGGTTTCGCCGATATTGACGTCATCAAAGCCAGCAACAGCCACCAGATCACCGGCGGAAGCCTCTTCGATCTCGACGCGCTGGAGACCCTCGAAGCCCAGCAGCTTGCTGATGCGGCCCTTCTTGACGCTGCCGTCGTCCTTGATCAGCGCAGCGTTTTGACCCTGTCTAATTTTTCCGTTATGAACACGTCCAATGATGATCCGACCAAGGAAGTCGGAATAGTCAAGGGTGGTGATTTGCAGCTGGAGGGGCTTCTCCGGATCACCTACCGGGGGCGGAACGTGCCGCAGGATCGCGTCGAACAGCGGACGCATGTTGTCGCTATCGGTCTTCATGTCGGGCTTGGCGAAGCCGCCAAGACCGCTGCCGAACAAATAAGGGAAATCGCACTGATCGTCGTCAGCGCCGAGTTCGATGAACAGATCGAGCACCTTGTCGACGGCGGTCTCGGGATCCACACGAGCACGGTCGATCTTGTTGACGAACACGATCGGACGCAGGCCCTGCTCGAGGGCCTTCTTCAGCACAAAGCGGGTCTGGGGCATCGGCCCCTCATTGGCGTCCACGATCAGCAGACAACCGTCAACCATGCCCAGCACCCGCTCCACTTCACCACCGAAATCGGCGTGACCCGGCGTGTCAACGATGTTGATCCGGGTGTCGTTGTAGGTGACCGCCGTGTTCTTCGACAGAATCGTGATTCCCCGTTCACGCTCCAGGTCGTTGGAGTCCATCACACAAGTGGGGACGGCCTCGTTGTCGCGGAAAATTCCTGACTGCGCCAACAGCGAATCGACCAAAGTCGTCTTGCCGTGGTCAACGTGGGCGATGATCGCGATGTTGCGGATCGCCTTGTTGTTGGCGCTCATGCGGGCTGACCGTAAGTATTTGTGAAGAACGCCAAAGGCGCAGTGCGACAGGTTATCTCAACGTGAGAATCGACTGGTGCGCTCAGGACCAGTTCTGCGCAGGCTGCCGCGGGTGACGCCGAGCTGGTGGTGAATCTGCTCCTGGGACCAAACGTCCTGGGTGGCCATCCGACCCGCCAAAGCCTCGGCATAAAGGCTGACGCGCCGACGCGTCGCAACGGCATCTTCATCGAGAAGTTCAAGCCGAATCCTGCGCACGCCCGCCTGCAGCAGCGACGGAAGCGCCTCAACGCCTGATTGCGCCGTCCCATTAAAGAGGGTGTTGCGACAGCCCAGATCAGCGCGCAGGGGATGTTCAACCCCGCTGCGATCCCGAAGAATGACGTTGTGCTTCTCACAGGGACGACCGCAATCCGTGTGGTCCTTGCCGTCCGAGAGGAACGCACAGAACAGGCAATGCTCCATGTGAAACAACGGCATGTGCTGATGCAGGGTGATCTCGAGCAGCGCTGGATCAACGGCGGCGGCCAGATCCAGAAGTTGCTGAAGGTTCAGGTCGTAACTGGCCGTCAGTCGCTGCAGCTTCCAGTGGTCGCGATACCAGTGGAAACTCAGGGGGTTGGCGGTGTTGAGGGAAAAGTCGCCGATGCAGGGGGCCAGCGGCGTCAACACCTCCAGCTGATCGGCATTCCGCACCAGGAAGCCATCGGGGCGGGCGCGAATCAGAGGCTCAAGACTCCAGCGTTCATCGGGTCGTGTGATCCGTGCCCCGGCCAACCAAACACCTTCCGGCCAGCAGCCTCGACCAATCGCCACCGCTTCCCGCAGCTCCCGGGGCTGCTCGAGGTCCGCCACCACCGAGCGAATCGGCAGGCCCGTGTCGGAGAGATCCACCAAGGCCTGCAACTGATCCAGGCTGCGCACAAGCACCACCAAGCCTGGCTTGGTCTCGCTGAGGCAAGCCTCCGCTATAGGGCACATCTGGGCGATTAGCTCTGTTGGATCTGCCGTTTTGGTGGCTGAAGGGACAGGGCCTGAATCGGTGCTGTCATCCAGCGAGGCCTCCAACCGCTCCAGCAGGATCCTGCGCATGCGGTTGAGTTCCGCCACGGGCAGAAAAAGATCACCCTCCAGCTGGACCTCCAGATGCTGAAGCGACCAGCCGGTTCCCCCCAGGCGCCCCAATTGCTCCTCAAGCCGTTCCCGATCCAGCGGGCGGTGCGAAGCGTTCTGCAGTGGCATGGTGCTGTTGACCTGCAGATCAACCCCCTGGGGTGCCAGCAAGTGCAGCGCGAGCGGTGCATCCAGCCGACCGGACACCCGTAGCGCTAGATCCCGAGAACGCGCCTCCACTCTGCGGCGGGCAGCACGCTGCCAACGGGACTGCCAATCAGGGTCACTGGTGAGCCAGACCGAAGCGCCAGGTCTCAAGCCAGAGCCATCCACACGTTCGGGCCCAAGACGCAGCTTCCAGCGTTCGTCGCCCATCCGCTCGCACACCATGATCCGACCACCGATCTCTCGAGGCGGCTGCAGGGGGTCAGACGACATCTGTTCCAGCACAAGCCCCTGACCGGCTTGCAGCTGTTCCCGGCTGCGGAGATGCAACCAACCACCCCGTTCCACCCGGAGCAACTGCCCCAGCAGCGGGCCCCGCTTCTTGCTCCAGCGGCCATGCACCAGACGGCGATGGTTCACCCCTTCCAGCCAACCGGTGGACAGACCTCGGGAAAATGCCAACTCAAGCTGGCGTTGCACCTGCGGCGCCGAAGCAGGGGTCTGATCCAGTCGCCGCCGATAGGCGTCGGTAACGGCTGCCACGTAAGCAGCGTCCTTCAGGCGCCCTTCGATCTTGAGGCTGGCCACGCCGATGCGCTGCAATTCTGGCAGCAGCTCCCAGGCCGACAGATCCTGGGGCGAGAGGAGGTAGCGCTGGTCTTCAAGGGAGTGGGGTTGACCATCCACCACCATTTCGTAGGGCAGGCGACAGGCCTGGGCACATTCACCTCGATTGGCACTGCGCTGCCCAAGGGATTCACTGGTCAGGCATTGACCGGAATAGGCCACGCATAGGGCGCCGTGCACGAACACCTCCAATGGCATCGCAAGGTGCCGCTGGACCAGTTGTGTCTGCAGGCGCTCAAAATCACGCAGGGCAAGCTCTCTGGCCAGCACCACCCGCTGACAACCGAGCGCAGCCGCCTGGGCAATCCCCGCTGCACTGGTGATCGACATCTGGGTTGAGCCGTGCAAACAGAGGCTGGGCACCAACCGCTGGGCCAAGCGACAGAGCCCCACGTCCTGGACAATCACCGCATCCACCCCCGCCCGGTTTGCAGCGATCAGCAACTGAGCCGCCGCCTGCAATTCATCGCTGAACACCAACACGTTGAAGGTGAGGAAGCCCTTCACCCCCCGCTGATGCAGCCACTGCATCACCTCAGGCAGGTCATCCAGTCGGAAATTCTCAGCCCGCTGACGAGCGTTGAAGGCATCAACACCGAAATACACCGCATCGGCACCGGAGGCGGCGGCCGCCTTCATCGCAGCCCAGTCGCCGGCGGGAGATAGCAGTTCGGGGACATTCAAGGATCACGCCTGGAGAACCGACTGGCCGGCTCAAACAAACGCAGTGCATCCGCATTGCCCTGGTAGCGCCAATGCCAGGGTTCGTACATCACGCCCTGTTTGTTGCCCTCAGGAAAAGACAACACGAAGTGATATCGGGCCGCGTGATCCTGCAGCCAGCGAAATGCTTCGGTGTCTTGAAAGCTCTGGGAGAGGTTGGTCTCAGGGAAACGGCCATCGCCTAGATCAACGGCATAACCAGTGCTGTGCTCGGAGTACCCCGGTGGAGCCGACACCTGGGCACGCTGTTCAGCGGTCTGGTTCCGTTCGGAAGCCACGTCAAAAAAGATGGATTCCTGAAGGGCTAGAGAACGGAACCCACTGAGCAGACGTAGATCGACCCCGTCAGCTGAAGCGGACCTCATCATCGTGTCGAGGGCGTCTGCTGCCTCCACATTCAGCTCAATCCCCGGTTCAAAAACAATGAGTTGATCGGCCTCCGCTTCGCTATAGGGAAAGTGGCCAAGAAGACGGCCATCAGCGTCGGGACGTTCCCGAAAACCTGAAATCACGAGGCTTTGCGTGGGCTGACGACGGGAGAGGAAGGTGGGAAGCAGCATCACCGCAGCCAGACTTCCAGCGCAGACGAGAACCAACCCGAACAACAAACCAGCAGCGGAATTTCCTTTGCGTTGACGAGGCTGTCGTGTTCGACGGGCGACCGGAATATCCTCCCGCTCAGTGCGTCGCGCAGAGGAGGCCCGAACCAAAGCGCTAATGCGTGTTGTTTCGATCGTAAAGGTAGTGGCCAGTTCGACCCACAATGGTTGTTGTGACAGTGATAGCTTCAAAAAACAATCCAGCGGAGACGGGCTGAGATGTTGCGAGTTGCGGTGATCGGTGGCGGCCCCAGTGGCTCCTGTGCTGCCGAAATTCTGGCCAAGGCAGGAATTGAGACTTGGCTGTTCGAGCGCAAACTCGACAATGCCAAACCCTGTGGTGGTGCCATTCCTCTTTGCATGGTCGAAGAGTTCGACCTTCCTGATGAAATCATTGACCGCAAGGTCCGCAACATGAAGATGATTTCGCCTTCCAACAGGGAGGTGGACATCAAGCTTGATCCCCTCGGCTACGACGAAAACGCCTACATCGGCATGTGCCGTCGTGAGGTGTTTGATGCCTTCCTGCGCAACAGGGCAGCCGATCTGGGCACAACCCTGATCAACGGCCTGGTGCAGAAAATCGACACAGGAACAGATCGTCAGGGGCCATACACCATCCATTACGCCGACTACAGCGGTGGTGGCCCCACCGGCGAGCCGAAGACCCTGGCCGTTGATCTGATCATTGGTGCCGATGGCGCCAATTCAAGGGTGGCGAAAGCGATGGACGCCGGTGATTACAACGTGGCCATCGCCTTCCAGGAACGGATCAAGCTTCCTGCTGAAGAAATGACCTATTACGAAGATCTTGCTGAGATGTACGTCGGAACGGACGTCTCCCCTGACTTCTATGCCTGGGTGTTCCCCAAATACGACCACGTGGCCGTGGGAACCGGAACCATGCAGCAGAACCAAAGCCTGATCAAGGGTCTGCAGAAGGGCATCCGCGAGCGGGCCAACAAGCGTCTGTTCCAGGGTGAAGTGATCAAGGTGGAAGCGCATCCGATTCCTGAGCACCCCCGTCCGCGCCGGGTTGTGGGTCGCATGGCACTTGTGGGAGATGCAGCTGGCTACGTCACCAAGAGCTCCGGTGAAGGCATTTATTTCGCTGCCAAAAGCGGCCGGATGTGTGCAGAAGCGATCGTTGAAATCTCCAACAACGGTGCTTCCATCCCCACCGAAAAACAAATCAAGTCGACCTACCTCAAGCGCTGGGACCGTAAATACGGCGCCACCTATGTGGTGCTCGACATTCTTCAGCGAATCTTCTACCGCAACGACGCTGCCCGGGAAGCCTTCGTGGAGATGTGCGATGACAAGGACGTGCAGAAGCTGACCTTCGACAGCTACCTGTACAAGCGGGTGGTGTTGATGAACCCCTGGCAGCAGATCAAGCTCACCCTCCGCACCCTGGGCAGCCTGATCAGAGGAGAGGCCCTGGCTCCATCCGACTACAACCCTGTTCCTTCGGCTGTTGGTCGTTCAGACGGCGATTTCCTTGCAGAGGAAGCAGCTCAGCAGATCAAGGCTCAGGCCGGAGAATCCAAGGGGTCCAACTCCAAGGGGTCCGAGTCGAAGGAAAAGGCCGGCGTCTCCTGAGGGAGGCCGGCCCAAAACATCGCTGAAGCTGCTGGTTAGTTGTGAGGCTCAATCGCCTTGCCAGCGGCATCCTTGATTTGCACAATCCCTCGCTCAACGTTCTTGGCGGGGGATTTTTCTTTCTTTCTCGTCGACCAGAAGTTGATGGCGTTGACAGCGGCGGCAGCAAGGATCACCGCCGCAATCACGGTTCCCAGACCATTGCAACCTTGGCGGATCGCCACAGGCTGCTGGGTGTTTTTTATCTCTTAATCAGCCATTCCTGCTGAATGGACTGGCCACCGCTTAGCCGCAGAGGCCAGCGCTGCCATTTATTTGGATTGAATCGATTCAAATTCAGCCAACACCGAGGCCTGATTGCGCAGGACGGCCAACAGGTTGAGGCGATTGAGCCTCAGCGCGGAATCGTCGACCATCACCATCACGCTGGTGTCACCATCAAAGAAGGCCTGAAGAGCCGGAGTTGCCGCGACAAGCGCATCGGCGAGGGATTGATACGACCGCTGCTGAGCCAATGGCTGCAGCTGCTCCAGAGCTGCGAACAGATCCTTCTCACTGGCTGACTCGAATCGATCAGGCTGAACCACATCACCGGCCACAAGCTGATCCCGTGCCAGATCACCTTTTTCAGCAAGCTTGGCTGCCCGTTGCACCACCGCCTGGACGGCATCCAGCTGACCGCTGTCTCGAAGGTCACGCAACAGCTGAATCCGTTGTTTCACATCCAGGGGATCACTGAGCAGACGCTGGCTGGAGACGGCATCACCAGCAACAGCCTGCACCAGATCGGGAGCAAAGCCGTCGTCCTCCAGTTGAGACACGATCCGCTGCCGCATCAGCTGACAGAGGTCGTTGTGCAAGTGGGTGGAATCCACCTCAAAGGCAGGGAAAAGAGAAGCCCACTCCGCCACGGCGTTGTTGAGGAACGCCATGAGGTCAAGGCGCCAAGCCATGCCCCAGAGAATCTGCACAACACCATTGCCGGCCCGACGCAGGGCATAGGGGTCGGAGGATCCTGTCGGCCGCTCTCCCTTGGCAAAGATGCTGAGCAGCAGCTCAAGCCGTTCCGCCAAGGCCACAGCTGCTCCCGCGAGGGTTGCTGGCAGGGCATCACCGGCTCCCCGGGGCAGGTAGTGCTCCACCACAGCGAGAGCGACATCACGGGGTTCTCCCTCCTCCAGGAGGTATTTGCCCCCCATCAGGCCCTGAAGTTCAGGGAACTCGCCCACCATCTGGCTGACCAAGTCGTTCTTGCAGAAATGAGCGGCACGCTGGGCCGCATACGCCACGCTCTGATCAAGATCGAGTTGCTTCAACAGCAGCCCCGTGAGCCGCTCGATCCGCTTGGAGCGGTCGAGAAGACTGCCCAGCCCATCAGCGAAGGTGACGCGATCAAGGGCTTCACGCCGAGATGCGCTGGACTGACGTCGGTCAACGTCCAGGAAAAATTCGGCATCCGCCAGGCGCGCGCCAAGCACACGTTCGTTGCCACGAACGATCAAGGAAGACGCCGGGGCCAGGCCATTGCCCACCAACAGGAACTGGGGCCGAAGCACAGCCTCAGCAGTGAGTCGGAGCGGGTCAGCCTCCAAGCCAGGCACCTGCAGTGGCACATAACGCTGGTGAGCCTGCATCACCGTGCTGATCACCTCCGGAGGAAGCTGCAGGAACCGTTCAGTAATGGTCCCCTCGAGAATCCTGGGATCTTCAACCAGGTCCACCAGTTCCTCGAACAGAGACTCCGAACAGTCGGGTGTTCCATTGGCAGCCTGAGCCGACTGATCAAGGCTGGTGCGAATCCGTTTGGCGCGCTCCGCACGATCGACAACAACGCCGGCGGCGGCGAGGGTTTCACCAAACACCTCCGCTGATGCGATGGACAGTGACTCGTCACCATGGAGACGGTGGGCACGGCTCAAACGATCGCTGCGGACCTCGGGGTCAGCGCCATCGAGCACCACAGGTATCACCTCTGCCCCCTTGAGCGCTAACAGCCAGCGGATGGGGCGGCTGAAGCGCTGGGCGCCGGTGCCCCAGCGCATGAACCGCCGACCCTGGAGAGCATCAATCCATTGGGGAATCAGCCCCTGGAGCAGTTCAACACTGGCTTGACCGGGGGTGAGCACGGTTGCGAAGACACAAGGGCCCTTCGGAGTGTCACGCTGCTCAAGGGCTGAAGGATCAACACCGCAGCGCTTGGCGAAACCGATGGCCGCAGGCCCTGGGATGCCGTCCTTGAAGGCCTGAGCCACAGCAGGCCCCTTGCACTCTTCCTGAAGATCTGGCTGGCGCTCCTCCAGCTCAGCGACGGAGACCACCAGACGCCGTGGGGTGCCGAACACAGACACAGCTCCATGGCCCAGCCTTGCCTCACGCAGATCACGACTGACTCGCTGCTGCAGCTGGTCAAGCGCTTGCTTGACGAAATCTGCAGGAAGCTCCTCGGTGCCGATTTCCAGAACAAAGGTTGCCGTCACGCCAAGGTCAGAGCCGAAGGCGACTGTATTGGAAGCCGTTTCGCTACGTTCAAAACAAGAAAACCTTTTCGGGTTGGGGGAAGGCTCCTTGGCAGTGGCGGAATCAAGAACTCAATCGCTGTCCAAGGCGGAGCAGCGCAAGCTGGACAGCGACTATCTGCGCGAACCGTTGTTGAGCGAACTCAGCAACGACGACGTTCGCTTCACGGAAGATGCCGTTCAACTGCTGAAGTTTCACGGCAGCTACCAACAGCACCACCGCGAACTGCGCAAAACAGACAAGGTCCGCAGTTGGCAAATGATGCTGCGGCTGCGCAGTCCGGGAGGACGCATCCCGGCCAGGCTGTTCCTCGCCCTCGATGACCTGTCCAACCGCCTTGGGGATGGAACCCTGCGAGCCACCACCCGTCAGGCCTTCCAGATGCACGGCATCGCCAAGGCCGATTTGAAAGAGGTGATCGGCACCATCGTTCGTAACATGGGCTCGACCCTTGCGGCCTGCGGGGATATCAACCGCAACGTGATGGCACCCCCAGCTCCTTTTGAGAAAGGCGGCTATCCCGTGGCACGGCGCCTCGCCGATGAAATTGCCGATCTGCTCAGTCCCGAGGCGGCCGAGGGGGCCTATCTCGACCTCTGGGTGGATGGTGACTTGAGTTATCGCTTCAAGCCCAGCCGAGCCGTTCAGAAGACCAGAAAGCGCCAGAGCGAAGGCGGCATTTTTTCCGGCAGCACTGAGGAACCTTTATACGGGGATACCTACCTGCCCCGGAAGTTCAAGGTGGCCGTCACCGTGCCAGGGGACAACTCTGTTGATCTGCTCACCCAGGACATCGGCCTGGTTGCCTTCACCGACCCCTCCGGCGAACTGCGGGGCTGCAACGTCTACGTGGGCGGTGGCATGGGTCGCACCCACAACAAGGAGGAGACCTTCGCTCGCACAGCGGATCCCTTGGGTTACGTCGATGCCGCCGACGTTCTGGATGTGGTTCAGGCGATCCTGGCGCTGCAACGGGACCATGGGGATCGGGAGGTGCGCAAGCACGCCCGCATGAAGTACCTGCTGCATGACAAGGGCATCCAATGGTTCCGCGAAACCCTTTGTGCGACCTACTTCAAGGGACCCCTCAAGGGGCTGCGCAATGAGCCGAAGGCCAAGCTGTTGGACTACCTCGGCTGGCATCGGCAAAAGGCTGGGATGTGGTTTGTGGGATTGCCCCTGCTCTGCGGTCGCCTGAACGGAGACCTCAAGGCAGGGCTGAGGCAGCTGGTGGAGACCTATCAACTGGAGATTCGTCTCACCGCCAATCAAGACCTGCTGCTGTGCAACATCGGCACCTCCCAACGAGCCAGCATTCGAACCCAGCTGGAAGCCCTTGGGTTTGAGGTGCCTGAAGCCCCAGCCTCCCTGGCCAGACATGCCATCGCCTGCCCGGCTCTGCCCACTTGCGGGCTCGCCATCACCGAATCGGAGCGCATCCTCCCGGATGTACTGGATCGTCTCGATGCCCAGCTGCGGCGGCTCGAGATTGAGAAGTCTCTTCTGGTGCGCATGACCGGGTGCCCCAACGGCTGCGCTCGCCCTTACATGGCGGAGCTGGGATTGGTGGGCAACGGAGTCAACCAGTACCAGCTGTGGCTCGGCGGCACCCCCAACCTCCAGCGCCTTGCTCGCCCGTATATGGAGAAACTTCCCCTAGACGATCTGGAAAAAACCCTTGAGCCACTCCTCATCAGCTGGAAAGCTGCGGGTGGACGACGCAGCTTCGGGGACCACATCGAAAAGCTGGGCGATCAGGAAGTGAGCGCGCTGTTGACGGCCTCGGCGTAGACCGCCACAGCTGCAGCCTTTCTCCAGGCCCAGAGCTGATCGCCAAAAGAGTAGTGCCACCACTCGTTTGGATGCTGAACAAATCCGGCTGATCCCATCACTTCAGCAAGCAACTGCCGGCGTTGATGCCAACGCCGAGCTTCGGAATCCTCCCGACCGGCGTAGTGCTGCGGTTCAGACACCGCACCGATGGCATCAATCTCTCCACCCATGGCCAGTGGCGTTCCATCCCTGCTGCTGAGGGTGAGGTCGACAGCAGCACCGGTGCTGTGGGGTGGCGGCGTGGCGGGATCCCGACTGGGAGCGGCCCAGAACCGTCCCACATCGGCCACCACCTGATCGAAGGCGTCCCCCGAGCGCACCTCCACACCGCGTTCACGGCAGAGTTCCGCAAGGCTGTGGTCCACCATGAAGGCCTGTACGGCGATCGGCCGCCACGCATCAAAAATGCTGAGTCGCAAGCTGGGGTCGTGCTCAATCAACCGCTGCTGGGCGTCAAGCAGGCGCTGAACGACCCCCAAGCGCAATTGGAAAGGATTCCCCGACGCCCCATAGGGCGCCCCGAGCTTCAGGTACGGATGAGGTTCCATCCGCCACAAATCGGGAGGCAGCAGTTGCATGGCCTCTCCGCAATCTTCGATCGGAATCGGGCTCCAGGGGCGCATCGAAACTGCAAGAGGATGGGTCAGTTCAAAGGGGTGCCGCCGCTGAGGCGACGCTGCTGTGCATCGAGGGTCTCGCGCAGCAACGGTTGCTGCTCGAGCTCGGGATCATGCTTCAACAGCTCCTGGGCAGCTGTTCGTGCGTCCTCCAGAACGGAACCATCATCGGCAAGGCTGGCCAGGGCCAGATCAGGCAGGCCCGACTGACGGGTGCCCAGAACCTGTCCAGGACCGCGCAAGCGCAGATCCATCTCGGCGATCTCGAAGCCATCGGTGGAGCGCACCAGCACATCCAGACGCTGGCGGGCCAGGGGGTTGGAGCTGCCATTGATCAACAGGCAATGGGAGGCAGCAGCACCACGACCGACGCGCCCCCGCAACTGATGCAGCTGCGCCAGACCAAAGCGTTCGGCATGGTCGATCACCATCACGCTGGCTTCAGGCACATCCACCCCCACTTCAACCACAGTGGTTGACACCAGCACCTGGGTATTGCCCGCAGCGAAATCGGTCAGCACCGCCTGCTTGGCGGCACTGGAGAGTCGTCCATGCAGCAGACCAACTGCCAGATCAGGAAAAACCTCCGAGGCCAATTCAGCGTGAACCTCAACTGCTGAGCGAAGCTCAAGCTTTTCCGACTCGTCCACCAGAGGCAAAACGACATAGGCCCGCTGGCCCAGCTGCACCTCCTCACGGATCAACTCATAGGCCTTTTCCCGCTTTCCGGTCGTGAGCATGCGAGTGCGAATCGGTGTTCGCCCTGGAGGCAATTCATCGATCTGGCTGACATCCAGATCCCCATGCATCGAGAGCGCCAGGGTCCGTGGGATCGGTGTTGCCGTCATGGTGAGCAGATGAGGCTGCAAGCCCTTGTTGAGCAGGCGATCTCGTTGATGCACACCGAAACGGTGCTGTTCATCCACCACCACCAGCCCCAGGCGGTTGAAGACAACCGGTTCCTCGAGCAAAGCATGGGTGCCCACCAGCACCTTCAGGGAACCGTTGGCCAGGTCATCCAGCAACTCCCGGCGGCGGGGCCGTGGCGTGGATCCTGTCAACAGCGCGACGCTGACGTGGAGCTGCGGCAGCCACTGGCAGAGGTTGCGGTAGTGCTGCTCTGCCAACACCTCCGTGGGGGCCATCAGAGCCCCTTGCCAGCCCGAAGCAATGGTGCTGAGCAACGCTGCAATGGCAACCACCGTCTTTCCAGAGCCGACATCCCCCTGCACCAGACGGGCCATGGGTTCGGTGCGCGCCAGATCGGCTTCGATCTCCTGAAACACTCGTTTCTGGGCTGCAGTGAAGCAAAAGGGCAGCAGATCCATGAACTCCCCCACAAGCCCACTGGAACTGGACTGAAGATCAAGGTCCGGTCCCGTCCGAGAGCGCAGCGCCTGGCGTCGGCGCAACAGGCCGAGCTGCAGGAGCAGAAACTCATCGAACACCAAACGGCGGCGCCCCTGATCGAGGCTCTCGCGATCCTTGGGCGCATGCAGGGCCTGCAGGGCTTCAGCCAGCGTCGGCAGATGGAATTGCCGCTGCAGCGCAGCAGGGAGAGGATCAGGCCAGGATTCCGCGAGCGGCAAGACCTGATCGATCAGGCTGCGGAAACGATCAGCTCCGAGCCCTTCGGTGAGGGGATACACCGGGAGAAGTCGCCCGATGCTGGCTGATTTGACTGGAGACGAGGGGCTGTCCAGCACCTCGATCAATGGATCCTGAAAGGTGATGCCGTAGGGGCCGTCTTTCACCAGACCGCTAACGGCCACGGTGGCACCAACGGGGTAGAGGCGCTGCTGGCCTTTGAGGTAGGCCGGAGAACTGAAGCGTTTGCCAGCCAGGAAACGGCTCACCTTCAGGCGACCCGTCGGATCCTGCAGCTGGAGCTCGATGATGGCGAGGTTGGTGTTCCTCGGGCTGACAAATCCGTTGCAACGGCGAATCGTGGCAACGATCGTGGCTGTTTCCCCCGACACCAGCGCCTCAATGCGGCGCATCGCGGAGTAATCGACATGATCGCGGGGGTAATAGCGGAGTAGATCGCGCACCAGCAGTAAGCCGATCGAGGCCAGCCGGGCGGCGACTTTCGGCCCCACACCACGAATCTGAGTGATGGGACTGTCGAGCTGCAGCGGTGAAGTGGTCCGTTGCTGGGGAGATGCCTGAACTTTCAGGCGTGGCGGTGCCATCGGAGCCGAGGGTTCCAAACGATGGCGCAGCTCATGCAGCCACTGACGGGCATCGGTGACCAAGCGACGGCGGGCAGGGTCAGCGAGGTCCGGATAATCGGCAAAGCCTGCGCTGAGCTTTGACATTCGCTCACTGACACCCTGAGGAAAGGGCACGGCCGGTGGGGCGGCGAGCTGCTGCTGCAAAAAGTCGTGAAACCGCTGCTGGCGACCTTGCAGATTCTGAAAACCTCGATCAGCCTCCAACCCCAGCGAGCGCTGAATGGGAAGCATCCAGGCCAGGAGCAGCGACAGCTGCTCGCTGGTCAGTCCCCGCTCAGCTGCTGCGTTGAATCGGATGGGGTCTGCCAATGGGTCCGGGCCTCACGATCCAGGGAGCGACGCTGCCAATGACGCTGCTGCCGCACCATTGTGAGCAGAGCATGGTGGTGAGTGCGCAATCGTTTGCGGCACTGACGCAGACGTGGGCTGTCGAACTCCAGATCGTTGCTGCGCAGGAGCACACAGAGCACATCCATGCCCTGGTCGAGCTCACCGACGGCCAAAGGGAGGCGCAGGCGAAGCACGTTCGTAGCGGTTGGCTGCGTTTCGACTTGTCCTTTCAAGACAGCATCAAGAAGGCTGATGGGGAGAAGGGTCTGGGCCAGCCCTGACCGCAGCATCTGCACATTCACAGCGTGGGACAAATTGCGAAGCCGTCGCTCAAGCGCCTGGTCCATGGCGTGGATCCAGTGCAACAGCGCATCCGGCTCACTGGGGAGAAAGTGGTCGTTGTCTTCAACCGATTGATCCAGATCAACGCTGGGCTGAAGGGGCTGTTGGGCCAGCTGCATGGCATCACCAGTCAGCTCGAACAGTGATCGGAGCACATCAAGATCGCCGGTCGATTTGGCTTCTTCTGGTTCAGGGACCGGTTCCGTAACGGGATCCTGAGCAGCAGCGCCCTGGGGGGACTCAAGCGGTGAAGCCAAGCTCAACCGGATGGAACCACTAGGCTCCTCCCGTGGCAGATCAGACGCAGGGTGCTCGAGCTCAGGCGCACTGTCCTCGGTCTGGCGACTGAGCTTCTGCAGCATGCTTCTGCTGGCATGCGCCTGCTGGCGCCGTTGCTCCTCCTGCATCTGCCTCACCAGCTGCATCAGCTGCTCCACCGTGAGCAAGACGCTGCAGCGGTCAATCAGGTCGTTAACCGACGCATGGAAATTCTGACGGGTCGACTCCGGCAGACGACTGAAACGGGAGGGATCAACCTCACCAAGAAGATCGAACAGTGCCTGACGGGTGGCTCCTTCCAGCAGCTCCCTCAGCACTTGTAGATAGAGAGCCTGCTCCCTGTAGAGGGCAATGGACCGCAGCCGGCACAACCGTTGTAGGCGTGCCAGCTGTTCTGACGGGTCGTAAGCAGGCCTGACGTCCGGTTCGGACAAGGGAATCAGCCGGCGTTCTGCATGGAAGCCACTTCAGCAGCGAAATCGTTGTCTTCCAACTCGATGCCCTCACCCAAGGTGTAACGAGTGAAACGACGAACTTTCACATTCTCGCCGATCTTGCCGGCGGTTTGCTTCACCAGGTCAGCAACGGTGATGGAGCTGTCCTTGATGAAGGGCTGCTCCATCAGGGCGAGTTCCTTGAGGCGCTTGCCAATGCGACCTTCAACGATCTTTTCCTTCATCTGCTCAGGCTTGCCCTCGAGATCGTCACGACCCATCTCGATTGCCTTTTCCCGCTCACGGATCTCGTCGGGGATCTCGTCGGTGGTGACGTACTCGACGTTGGGGCATGCCGCCACCTGCATGGAGACATCACGCAGAAGCGACTGGAACATGTCGCCCCGTGCCACGAAGTCGGTTTCGCAGTTCACCTCAACCAGCACACCCACACGGGCACCGGTGTGGATGTAGCTGCCGATGGCGCCCTCGGCGGCGGTGCGACCGGATTTCTTTTCAGCGCTGGCGATGCCTTTCTGGCGGAGCCACTCAACGGCCTTGTCGGCATCGCCTTCCGTGGCGGCCAGGGCCTTTTTGCAATCCATCATCCCTGCGCCGGTCTTGTCGCGCAGTTCTTTGACAAGCTTGGCGGATACGGCAGCAGCCATCGGTCGGAGCAGTGAGAAAGGGAATTAAATCGCCGCCGATTCCCGGTTAGGAATCAGCGGCGTGAACTTAGCGGTCAGAGGAGATCAGCCTTCGCTGTCACCACCACGCTGATCGTTAGAGCCATGGCGACCCTCATTGATCGCATCGGCCAAACGACCCAGGATCAGCTGCACAGAACGAACGGCGTCGTCGTTGCAGGGAATGGGAACCTCACAGAGGTCCGGATCGCAGTTGGTATCCAGCATGGAAACCAGGGGGATGTCGAGCTTGCGGGCTTCGAGCACGGCATTCGATTCACGACGCTGGTCCACTAGGACCACCACATCAGGCAAGCGACGCATGTTCTTGAGGCCACCCAGATACTTCTGGAGACGCTCGAGTTCACGACGCAGCACCGCACCCTCTTTCTTGGGGCGCATGGCGATAGCGCCACTGGACTCCATCCGCTCTAGATCCTTAAGACGGTCGATCCGGGCCTTCATGGTGGTCCAGTTGGTGAGCATGCCGCCCAACCAGCGCTGGTTTACGTAGGAGGCTCCGCAGCGGGCGGCTTCAAGCGCCACCACTTCAGAGGCTTGCTTCTTGGTACCGACGAAAAGAAAACGCTTGCCGCTTCGGGCAGCAGAACGAGTCCACTTGTAGGCGTTGTTCATGCAGACGGCGGTCTGCACGAGGTCGATGATGTGAACGCCGTTGCGCGCGCAATAGATGTAACGCGACATCTTGGGGTTCCAACGACGGGTCTGGTGCCCAAAGTGGGCACCAGCCTCCATCATCTCGGCGAGGGTTACGACAGCCATGAATTGAGGGTTTCGGGTTCGCCTCCACCTGCCAGGGACCTGAACAACCAGCATGAGCTGGTCTCACGGTGCACCCGAAACGGGCAGGTGTGCGGAGTGAAAGGACCTATAGAAGGTATCAAAACGTTGATCAGCGAAGCCCCGCCGCTCTGGCTTCACGGAACAGGGCACGGACACCAATGCGATTGAGGGGCAAACGAAGCAGCTCCATCGCCGTTCCCGGATAGCCATGCCGGATCAGCCAGCGGAGCAGCGGGCGAAGGCTGGAGGGATTGATGAGCCCGCCGAGGTTGAGCACTTCCCAAAGGATGCGATGGAACCAGGTGAACTGGATGATCAGCCGCACCCGTTTGGTTGGATGTTTGCGGTAGAAGACAAGCCCCATACGGGCCCGTTCTCCCTCCACTTCCACAAGGCGGGGGATTTGGTCGAGGGTCAGGGCGGGGTGCCAGTGGTAACCGACCGCGGCGGGACACTTCACCAACTCAACTCCCATCCGCCGCAGGCGCTCACCCAGTTCCAGGTCCTCCCAGCCGTAGAGGCGAAAACCGGTATCGAACAGGCCTGAACGCTCCAGGACCTCCCGATCAATGGCCACATTCCCGGTGGCGAAATAAGCCCAGGACAAGTCACGTAATTTGTGGCGTTCCGAGCAAGGTGCTTCGAAGTTGGCGGTGTTAATGACAGCGCCATAGGTGAAGCAGAGCCGATCACCACGCCGGTGCCAGCACTGCTTCAACGCGCGTGCATGGGTGGCCAGAAAGGTCTCTGTGACCACCAGATCGCTGTCGATGAAGACGATCACATCACCACGGGCGTGATCCACGCCGCGGTTCCGCCCCTCCGCAGGACCACCGTGCTCCTGCTCAATCAGGCGCACATGGGGAAAACGAATGGCTTGCTCCCTCAGCCAAGACGGCGTTCCATCGCTGGAACCGTCGTCGACCACAACGACTTCGTAGTCCTGAACAGCTCCAGCAAGCTGCTGATCTTCTAGTACCGAGAGGCATTTCTCGAGGATCGGGCGTCGGTTGTAGGTCGGAATAACGACGCTGACGAACATCGTGACGGCCGATGCAGAAGGGAACCCAGCCTACGAACAACAAAAAAGGGGCCCGAAGGCCCCCTTTTTACAGATGATTTGATCCGCTGATCAGTCGGCGGCACCACCATTGTTGGCGGTTCCGGTCACACCATTACCAGCGCCTTCACCGCGGCCATCGTTCCGCATCTTGCGCTTCTTGAACTTGCGCGCGTAGGCGCGGTTCCGCTCCTGCTTTTCTTTCTTCAGGTTTCTGCGCTTGGCCATGCGGAACTGCGGGCTCTGATATCAACTTTCATCTTACTAAACAGCATTCATTAGCTGCCCATCCTCCATTTGGAGCAGGCGATCGGCGACATCAACGATGCGCGGGTCATGGGTCACCATCAGCACCGCACAGGATTGTTCACGGGCCAGTCGGCGAAGCAGCTCCACCACCTCACGGCCCGTGCGGCTGTCCAATGCAGCGGTGGGTTCATCAGCAAGGAGCAGCCGAGGGTTTGCGGCAAGGGCACGGGCAATGGCGACCCGTTGCTTCTGGCCTCCGGACAAATCGTGAGGAACTTTGGCCATGTGGTCCTCCAGACCCACGGCGCGAAGCCACTGACGGGCTTCATCCCGACGAGCCCTGTAGCTGAGATCAGGCAGAAGATCGGCTCCCATCTGCACGTTCTGTTCTGCAGTGAGGCAGCGCAGGAGGTTGTGGCCCTGAAAAATCATGCCAATGCGCCGGCGCACCTGCTGGCGGCGCCGACGTCCGGCCCCATCAAGCGCTTGACCAAGCACCGACACCTGACCCTGCTGAACAGTCCGCAAGGCGCCGATCAAAGTGAGCAGCGTTGTCTTGCCACAGCCGGAGGGACCGGTCAGCAAAACCACTTCGCCCGGCTCAATGCTGAAGCTGATGTTCTGAAGAACCTCGCGGCGCATCTCCCCTTGGCCGAAGGCATGGGTGAGGTTGTCGACAACAACAGCTGCCATCAGAAGATCTCCGCAGGGTCTGCATCGATGAGACGACGCATTGCCAGGAGCGACGACAGCATGCACATCACCAAGATCATCACCAGAACGGTCAACGCCCGGGAAAGATCCATACCGACTGGCAGCTTGGTGGCGTCACGAACGAACCAGTACAGACCCTGACCGGCCAGGTAGGCGGGGACATACCCCATCGCCGCCAGGTAGAAGCCCTCACGGACCACCACCCCCAACAGATGACTGAGGCGATAGCCCATCGCCATCAAGGTGGCATACTCCGGCAGGTGATCACTCACATCGGTGTAGAGCACCTGGTAGACGATCACACAGCCCACCACGAAGCCCATGGCAGCACCGAGGGTGAAGATGAAACCGATGGAGGTGCTGCTCTTCCAGTAGTTCTGCTCGAAATCGATGAAGCCTTGCTTGGTCAGCACCGAAGCATCCTTAGGCAGTCGCTGGCTTAATCGGGACACCACCTGCTCAGCATCCGCTCCTGGCTTCAACCGCACCAGACCCACTTCGATCGCCCCAGGCGGCTTCTGAGGCATCAGATCGAGGAACGTCTCGGTGCTCGTGAGCAGGTTGCCATCGGCACCAAAACTGGTGCCCAGGCTCACCAGACCCGCGACCCTGACACGGTTGCCAGCGATCTCGGTTTCCACCACCCTGCCATCGCGATACCAATCGGCAATCGGTCCAAATTCAGGGCGTGAAAGCTGATCAAACAGGATCCGCCCTTTCTGCTTCAGAGCGTCAGTTTTCTGCGCCAGGGAGGGGTCGACAAAGAAGGGGTCTTCGGGATTGAAGCCCAAGGCCAGAATCGACCGGTTGCGGCGCGTTTCAGGGTTGCGCCAGAGCATCAGCCCCCAGTGCACCGGGGTCACCCCCTCAACATCGGGATCAGCCAGGGTCTGAATCAGCCGCCGCCTTGGAAAGGCTTCCATGCTCACGGAGCTGGCGGAGCGGGGACTGATCAGAACGACATCGGCATCGAACAGCCGGTGCGCCGTGACGCTGGCATCAAACAGGCCATCACGGAATCCGAGCTGCATGAACATCAGAATTCCCGCAAAGCTGATGCCAGCAAGTGCCACCAGCAAGCGAACGGGCTGGCGCGTCAGCAACAGCCAGGAGAGGGGAATCCGACGGCCCCGCCAGAACCGGTTCATGGATCGAAGCGGGCGATCACCTTCAAACCAGCCAGACGGCTGACCTTGGCGGCATCTTCAGGGTTGAGCACCACATCAACCACCACAACGCGGGCGTCGGCATCGCCGGTGGGATCTGTGGAGAGAACAGACCGTTGTTCAACCTGCGGGCTGATGCGCAAAACGCTACCGAGGAGTTCACCGCGGAAACCACCGTTCTCGCTGGTGAGGCGTACAGACTGGTCGGGGCGGACTCGGGAGATGTCGGATTCGTAAACCTCGATGCTGGCCTGCATCGCCTGGTTGGCCCCCACATCCATCACCCCCTCCGCACTAGGGCGCTCGCCTGCACGGGCGTGCAGCTTGAGCACAACACCATCAAGGGGGGAGATCAGCTCGCTCAGCATTAGGTCGGCCTGAAGCCCTTTGCGCTCCGCTAGGGCCTGATCCCGCCTTCCCTCAAGGCGCACCAACTCTTCACGCTTGTTGTCCACCAGAGTCAACTCGGCAGCACCCCAATCAGCGGCTTTGCTGAAGCGCTCCACCTCAATGGCCTGAAGACGAATCTCCTGGTCGAGGCTGCGCAGTTCCGCGTCGACACGCTCTAGATCAGCGAGGAGGCCATCACGGTGATCGAACGACGCCAACACCTGGCCCCGCTTGATCTGGTCACCCTCATTCACCTTGAGGACTGCCACCCGGGGTGTCCCCGCCATTCCCGCATTGGGTGCCGCCAGATTGCGGATGTCCCCAGCCGGCTGCAGCTGCCCCAGGGCAGCAACCGCTTCCGGTCGAACCGTGCGTGCAGGCGCCGGTTCAACCTGCTTGGGTTCGGGCGTCGGCCGCAGCAACCAGCCGCCGGTGACAGCAATTAGCAAACTCCCAGCCAGAACAGACCAGCGCTTGGGGGTCATCAGAGTTCCGGTGGGTTGTCGAACAGAAGCATGTCGATGTAGCGATCGGCCCAGGCGGAATCGAAGGCCTTCTCGAGCACGCGGCGGGTCTTGTCGTTGCGTTTTTGCTGAAGGCAATAGTTCAACTGACCCTCGTACCGGCGGACTGTAGTGAGAGCCTTTGACGGTTCGGGAGTCGCTTCCATCACGCTGGTGGCCATCACCTGCAGGTAGTGGCTCACCAACTCCAAGAAGGCCGCTTCCTCGTCAGCACCATCGGGGCGGATGAAGCACACCTTGTTCGAAAAGATGAGTGATCCCCATGCCGGCAGGTCCCGAACCTGACGGAACGCCGGCCAGGGTTTGGCCTCAAGCCGCTTAATCAACTGCTCCGGCAGGGCATCGGAGGTGGGGGAAAGATCGACGATCGCGGCGGAAACGCCAGCGGGGCCCGTCACGATGTCTGCCCCGAAAATCGGCAGGTCGTAATGGGGATCGGGGAACCAGACGCTGTGGAGGATCTGAAGTCCGTTGCCGAGTCGCGCGACCTCCAAATGAAGTTTGCGAAGACCGATGCAGCGAAAAAGCTCGTTGCCGATCGATAGGCCTTCACCATCGAGTTGCCCCTGGATGAAACGCAAATCCTCATCGCAGGAAAGGATCTCCAATCCGGGCAATCCCGCCCAGGCACTACGGATCGACGCCGCCAAGGCATGAACAAGGGGGTGCTGTCCTGGCGGTAGCGCCAGCGGCTTGGGCTGCATCGAACGAGCAGGCACAGAATGGAACTTTGCCACGCAGTTCTGAACCTTCCGTTCTCCGGTCCCCCACTGGACCATTGGACCCTCCCCAACGGAGTGCGCTGCGTGTCGGCCAACATGCCGGATGCACCCCTGACCTGTCTCGATCTCTGGTGCCGTGCCGGCAGTGCCAGTGAACAGCCAGGGGAAGAGGGCATGGCCCATTTCCTGGAGCACATGGTGTTCAAGGGAAGTGAACGGCTGGCCGCGGGGGCGTTCGACGAGGCCATCGAAGCTCTGGGGGGCAGCAGCAATGCCGCAACAGGCTTTGATGACGTTCACTTCCACGTGCTGACACCGCCGGATCGAGCCCGCGAAGCGTTGGATCTGTTGCTCGAACTGGTGTTACTGCCAAGCCTCAAGCGAGACGGGTTCAACATGGAACGGGGGGTTGTGCTTGAGGAGATCGCTCAATACGCCGATCAACCCAATGAGCAGGTGCTGCAATTGCTGTTGAGCAAGGGATGCAACCAACACCCCTACGGCCGACCCATCCTGGGTACACCCCGCAGCCTGGAGGGCATGACGCCCGAAGCCATGCGGAAATTTCACCAGCGGCAATACCGAGGTTCCAATTGCTGCCTGGCGATGGCCGGGCCAGCATCAACTGAGCTACGCAGTGCCGTGGGGTCCTCGGCTCTGGCAGACCTCCTGGATGCCTCTGATCCGTCATCACCGTCATCCCCCCTGAGCGTGCGTCCTGGACGCGAGAGCGTTGTTGTAGACCGGCTCGAATCAGCTCGACTGCTGATGCTCTGGGAAGCACCCCAGGCCCAGGATCAGGGCGGAGTAATGGCGGCTGATCTCGCCACAACCCTTCTGGGGGAGGGACGACGCAGTCGTCTCGTGAACCGCTTAAGGGAGGAATTGCAGATCGTCGAAAGCGTATCTATGGACCTCTCGGTTCTAGAGCAGGGAAGCCTGATCACGCTGGAGGTGATCTGCCCTGACGAGCATCTGGAGGCTGTGGAAGAGGAAGTGAACCGGCAGTTACGTGCCATGGCAGATGAGCTCGTCAGCGATCAGGAACTGAAACGGGGCCAGCAGCTGGTGAGCAATGGACTTCGCTACGCCTTGGAATCGACGGGCCAGGTGTCTGGACTCAGCGCCAGCCAAACCCTCTGGGACCGTCTGCAAGATCTGCTCCACCCCCTGGCCTTCCTGCCGCCATGGACGGCAGAACGGCTTCGCTCAGACCTGTTCCCCAGGCTTCAACCCGAACAGGCGTTTGTGCTGACCGCCCAAGCCAAGACGGAGAACAGATGAGCAACCCCGAACTACTGATCGAACCGGTCTCCAGCCCGGGGATTTTGGCCGCAAAACTGCTGCTTCCTTTTGGCAGCGCCGACGACCCTGCAGAAACACGGGGAGCCCATGACCTCCTGGCATCCCTGCTCAGCCGCGGCTGCGGCCAACACAACCACGTGGAACTAGCGGACCTTGTTGAGGGATGCGGAGCAGGTCTGCGCTGTGATGCCCAGGAGGACGCGCTTGTGCTGAGCCTGCGCTGCACGGTGGAAGACGCAGGGCAGCTTCTGCCCTTGTTGGCACAGATGGTTCGTTCCCCCCAGCTTGAGCCTGACCAGGTAGCCCTTGAACGTTCGCTCACGATTCAGGCCTTGCAACGGCAACGGGAGGACCCCTTCCATTGCGCCACGACCGGATGGAGGCAGCTCACCTATGGCAACGGGGGCTACGGCCACGACCCCATGGGCATCGCAGAGGAGCTGGTTGACCTTGATCGGAAAGCACTTCTTCCCCTAGCGGAACGGCTAGCCGGGGCATCGAGCGTTCTCGCCCTGGCGGGCAGCGTCCCACCCCAAATAATCGACAAGATTCGGTCGCTTGAGGACTTTCGCGACTGGCCTCAGGGGAACAGCGAAGATCCCTCAGGCCGCCGCCCCTACGCCGAAGCGGTTGGGACCGAAACGATCCAGCTCGAACCGATGGACACCGAACAGGTGGTTCTGATGCTTGGGCAAGCGACGCTGGGGCATGGCCACCCGGATGAACTGGCGCTGCGTTTGTTGCAGTGCCATCTGGGGGTGGGAATGTCGAGTCTGCTGTTCCAGCGTCTGCGGGAAGACCATGGCGTGGCCTACGACGTGGCAGCTCACTTCCCTGCCCTGACTGGGCCTGCGCCGTTTGTGCTGATGGCCTCCAGCGTTGAGGAGCGCTCAGAGCTCGCTCTGGAGTTGCTGCTGAACATCTGGGATGAGCTGAGTGAGCAACCCCTCAGTGATGCCGCACTCGAGCTCGCACGGGCCAAATACATCGGTCAGCTCGCCCAGGGGCTGCAGACCTGCTCCCAACGGGCGGAGCGGCGGGTTCAGCTGAAGGCACAAGGGTTGGCCGACGATCATGACCAGCGCTGTGTTGAGGCTCTCGCGGGGCTGACACCGACGGATGTGCGCCGGGCAGCCAAACGTTGGCTGAGCGAGCCACGACTCAGCCTGTGCGGAACCTCCGGTGCACTGGAGCAGCTCGCCCGGCGCTGGCGGCGCCGAGCTGCTGCCTAGTCCACCTCATCGGCATCCACCGCATCCAGCCGGTCGAGGGGGATCAGAAACGTGCCTCGGCGAAAACGCACGGCAACCGTGTCCATCGGATGAAGCGCAACCACCTCGCCCACCTCACCGACCGCCACCAGATCAGGCGGTCGCAGCATCGGCATCGGATCCGCCGACTTGAGGAACTGAAGCTGCTGCGACAGGCGCAGGCGATCACCAATCGATACCGTCATCTGGACTGGGCAGGATCTGCATTGTCGAGCAGGATGGGCCGAGTTGAGCGAATGGTGTGAGGGCTCTCGCCTCCTGGTGCGGTGCCCTGGCGGGTCTGCTGGCCATCCTGATCGGTGGTCTTATGCCGGCCGCGTTGTTCCTGCCTGCCCCCGACCCGATCATTCTTCCCCTGCCTGTCACCTGGCAGGTGCCGGCTCTGCTTCTCTCCGCCATGGTCAGTGGGCCGCGTGCTGGCGTGATGGCCGCTGTCGGCTATCTGTCTCTGGGATTGTTCAGTCTGCCGGTGTTCCATGGCGGTGGAGGGTTGAGCTACGTGCTTGAACCGGGTTTCGGCTATCTGGCGGGCTTCGTTCCCGCGGCCTGGCTCACCGGTCGACTGGCGCAGCAGGACGGGATGGATGACCTTCCCAGACAGTCGCTCTGCGCCCTTGCGGGACTGCTCGTTCTCCAGATCTGCGGGGTACTGAATCTCGCCCTAGGGGCTCTGTTAGGGCGATGGGCCCTTGGCTTCCCCGAGCTGCTGATGCAGTTTTCGATCGGTCCGCTACCGGCTCAAATGCTGCTCTGCATCGGTGCAGGATTCCTCTCGGTTGTGCTGCGCCGGTTGTTAGTTATCGAGCCATGAAGAGAGCACTTCCGCGTCGCTCAACCCTGCTGATTGCCCTGGTCATCGTGGTGGTGGATCAGCTGAGCAAGGCGGCTGCGTCCAGCGCTTTGCAAGGGAGCCAATCCCTACCCCTGCTGCCGCACCTGCTCTCCCTGCAATTGGTGCACAACACAGGCGCAGCCTTCAGTGTTTTACAGAACTCCACTGTTCTGCTTGGGCTGCTGAGCTTTGTTGTTGGCATTGGGCTGATCCTGTGGATCTGGCGTGAACGGGTGCTGCCGTTCTGGCAGGCCCTTGCCGCTGCGGCGCTTCTGGGCGGAACCCTGGGCAATGGTCTTGATCGTTGGCGTCTGGGCCACGTGGTGGATTTTCTGGCGCTCCAACCGATCGATTTCCCGATCTTCAATGGGGCGGATGTCGCCATCAATCTCGCGGTGCTCTGCTTTGCCATCGACCTCCTGACACGCCGGGGTGACAGCAGCCGTGGCTGACCCAAACTTGCCCTGAGGCTGGTGAGAAGCAGGCATGAAACGCCAAACCCGGTTGCTGATCGGTCTCGCCGTTGCTTTTGCGGCTCTCGTGCTGATCGGCGTTGCCGTTCAGACCATCCGCAGCCTGCTGTGGGATCTGAGTTACTTCCTACCTCCCTGGTTGCTCACGCCGGTGCTGCTGCTGGGGTTCGTGCTGCTGGCCACCGTGGCGGTGCAGGTGGGTTGGCCGATGTGGAGACGCCTGAAAACACGCCCGGCCCAACGCCAAAGTCAACCCACCGCCGCTCCACAAAACCGCCGGGATGCCGCTACTACAAGCCTCGGCCACGTCGATCGTCTGATCGAACGGATCCAGGACGACATCAGCCGCCGCAGCCTTCAGAACGAACGCGATCGGGTCGCTGAGGAACTGAAGCGAGGCGATCTGGTGGTTGTGGTGTTCGGCACCGGATCCAGCGGCAAGACATCGCTGATCCGCGCCCTTCTCAATGAAATGGTCGGCGATGTGGGAGCGCCCATGGGCGTGACCAAAACCAGCCGTACCTACCGCCTGCGTTTGAAAGGTTTGGAGCGTGGTCTTCAGCTCGTGGACACCCCAGGGATCCTGGAAGCTGGAGAAGAAGGCCTCAGCCGAGAAGAAACAGCCCGTCGTCGGGCGGTTCGCGCCGACCTGTTGATTGTCGTGGTGGACGGAGACCTCAGAGCCTCGGAATACGCCGTCGTGAGTTCCCTCGCCGGTCTCGGCAAGCGCCTGCTCTTGGTGCTGAACAAGAGGGATTTACGCGGTATTGACGAGGAAAAGAGACTCCTGCAGGTGCTTCGTTCCCGTTGCCAGGGACAGCTCAACGCTGCGGATGTGGTGGCCTGCAGTGCATCTCCTCAATCGATTCCTCAACCCGGACGTCGCCCGCTGCAGCCGCTACCTGACGTCAGCGATCTGTTGCAGCGCCTCGCCGTCGTGCTGCACGCCGAAGGGGAGGAATTGATTGCCGACAACATCCTTCTGCAATGCCGATCCCTTGACAGCCGTGGGCGCGATCTGCTGAACGACCAGCGGTCTCGGGAAGCGAAACGCTGCATCGACCGCTATAGCTGGATGGGAGCGGGGATCGTCGCTGCAAACCCGCTGCCTGGAGTGGATCTGTTGAGCACAGCAGCGGTGAATGCTCAGATGATCCTGGAAATGGCCAAGATTTACGGGGTCGAGATGTCCCGAGATCGCGCCAAGGATCTGGCCCTGTCCCTCGGACAGACCCTGGGCAAGCTGGGCATCGTCAAAGGTGCCATGAGCTTGCTGGGCACCAGCCTTAGCCTGAGCTTGCCCACCTTGGTTCTTGGTCAGGTGCTCCAGGGGGTGGTGACCGCATGGCTCACCCGAATCGCCGGAAGCAGTTTCATGCGCTATTTCGAGCAGGACCAAGACTGGGGTGACGGCGGTATGCAGACCGTTGTGCAACAGGCCTTTGAGCTCAACCGACGGGAACAGTCACTGAAGCGCTTTCTGGCCAGTGCGATGCGGCAAGTGGTTGAACCGCTTCAGACGGCGGCGGCGGGACGGCTTCCCCCCCGGCCAGGGCCTCAGCAGGAGGGGGAAGCATCGGACCCCGGGCATCCAGAACCGTGATCAGGAGCAGATAGAGCACACCAATCGCCACGGAGATCGCCCCGGTGACGATGGCAACCCAGCGTGAACCCTGCTGCTGTTCCGACATGGGAGCCTTTCAAACGATGGCGATTGTGAACGATCAGGCTGGAGCCAGCGATCCATTCAGTCGTCCCGACAAGTCGCTGAGGTGCTGAGCCGTGGTGTGGGGGTTTCCAAAAACCGCCTTGAGACAGAAACGGTCGCCGTAGAAAGGTCGCGACAGCATGTAGCCGTGAGACAGCAACGTTTGACGGGTGTCTTCACTCCAACGGTCGACTGCATCAACACCCCCCTGCTTGGCATGGAATGCGAGCAGGTGAAGATCACCGGTCAACACCGTGAACTTCTCTGGATCCAACTGGGACGCAAAGGCGGTTCGCCGTTGCAAAGCTCCGCTGAGCGTCGCTTCGATGCCCGCCTCGCCCAACTGACGCAGGCCCAGCCAAAGCTTGAGGATCTCCGCAGGTCGGGTGCCCTGCAAGCCGATCTCCCCGCCGTGATCCATCCCCTTGGGTGCCTCCATGTAGGGCAAACCCGTTGCAAAGGCCTGACGGAGATGGGTCCGGTCCCGCAGCAACAGCAGGGATGACGCCTTGGTGATGCCCAGCAATTTCTGGGGGTTCAGCGTGATCGAATCCGCCAGGTCCATGCCGTCCATAAGAGTTGCATGGCTGTAACTCAGAGCAAACACACCGCCGATGGCGGCATCAACATGCAACCAGACCTCAGCATCACGGCAGAGGGTTGCCACATCCAACAGAGGATCAATGGCTCCGCGCACCGTGGTGCCGGCCGTGGCCACCACCGCCAAACAAGGACGTCCCTCGGATTGTAGGGATCTCAAACGCTCGGCCAAAGCCTCGAGGCAAAGGCCACCATCCGCAGCCACGGGAAGCGTCTCAAGCGCATCATCCGCCAGCCCCATAACCCTTGCGGCCTTGTTGATCGAGACGTGGGCATCTTGGCTGCACAGCAGCACAGGATCCCGATGACTGGCCCCCAACGCCGCCCGTGCCGCCACCAAACCCATGAGATTGCTCAGGGTTCCGCCGCTTGCCAGAACCCCTCCAGACCCCGTGGGCAAGCCGATCCGGTGGCAGAACCAGCGGCAGAGGTCATGTTCAAGGCCTGTCAGACCAGGCGAAAGCTCCTCGGCCAGGAGGTTGTTGTTGAGACCTGCACAGACCAATTCCGCCGCAATGGATGCGGTGAGCGGGGGCGGATCGAGATGGGCCAGAGCACCGGGATGGGAAGGCTGATATGCCCCATCCATCACCTGCTGAAGGTCACTGAGCAACGATTCAACGCTGGCCCCCTCAACCCCTGGGGCCACGTCAGGCAAGGGGCGCATGACGGGGACCGGGCTGGATCGATCAGCGGAGCCGATCCAACTACACAGCAGATCTGAACTGCGATGCAGGAAGTCCCTCAGCACCGGATCTGCGGCCGAGGGGATGGCGAACGGAGCAAGCCGATCCGGTGGTTGCTGAGACTCGGAACAGGCTTGCAACGGAGACTCGTGAACTGCAGTGATCTTCGCGTCTCGTGGGAAGGTGCTCAAAGGACAACGTGGGACAGCGGTGGATCAGCGGGATGAGTTCACTCGCTGGATGGACGTTCTGCTCCAGCGCGCCAAGGAAGCTGGATTGGAGGGAGAAGTGCCAGTGGCAGCAGTGATCCTCGATGGACAGGGACGAGCCATCGGCCATGGACGCAACCGGCGCCAGAACCACAGGGATCCCCTAGGGCACGCCGAACTGGTGGCCTTGCAACAGGCAGCGACCGTTCAGGACGACTGGAGATTCAACAACTGCACCCTGATCGTCACCCTCGAGCCCTGCCCCATGTGTGCAGGGGCCTTGGTGCAAGCCCGGATGGGAACAGTGGTTTTCGCGGCAAAAGACCCGAAACGAGGAGGCCTAGGGGGAAGCCTTGACCTCTCCACTCATGACAGTGCTCATCACCACATGAGGGTGATTCAGGGCGTGCGCGAACCTGAGGCGAGGGGGCAGCTGGAACGCTGGTTCAGGCAGCGGCGGCGACAGAACCGCTGAAACGAGGCAGCTCTGTCTCAAACAGGTTGAGCAACCGGTTCACGTTTTCAGGGTTGGAGTTGTAGCCCATCAGACCGATGCGCCAGATTTTTCCAGCAAGGCTGCCGAGTCCGCCACCAACCTCGATGCCGTGGTTGTTGAGCAGGTGTTGGCTGAAGGCCTTGCCATCCACACCATCAGGAATGCGAACCGTAGTAAGGGTGGGCAATCGGCGGTCGGCTGGGACATGCATTGAAAGACCGAGGCTTTCAAGACCACTCCAGAGCATCTCAGCATTGCTGCGATGGCGTGCCCAGGCCTGATCGAGACCTTCCTCTGCCAAAAGACGCAGAGCCTCGCGCATGCCGAAGTTCATGTTGACCGGCGCAGTGTGGTGATAGACGCGGTCGCTTCCCCAGTATTGATTCAGCAGGGAAACATCCAGGTACCAGTTGGGAACCTTGCCCTGACGGGCGGTCATCTTGGCCTCAGCACGGGGACCCATGGTGAAGGGGCCGAGTCCGGGAGGGCAGCTCAGGCCTTTCTGGCTGCAGCTGTAGGCAAGATCAACCTTCCACTCATCGATGTAGAGCGGCACACCTCCCAGGGATGTAACGGTGTCGAGCAGCAGCAGGCAACCATGCTTCCGGCAGAGGACGCCAATGCCCTCCATGGGTTGGCAGACGCCCGTCGAGGTTTCGGCATGAACCATCGCAAGGATGGCGGGCTTGTGCTCAATCAGGGCAGCTTCCAGCTCATCGAGGGAAAACCACTCACCCCATGGCTTCTCAATGGTTTTCACCTCAGCGCGGTAGCGGCCTGCCATGTCAGCCAGTCGCAGGCCGAAGTATCCCTTGACCGCCACGAGAACGGTGTCTCCAGGTTCAACGGTGTTGGCCAAGGTTGCCTCCATGGCAGCACTGCCGGTGCCGCTCATCGGAAGCGTGAGGCGGTTGTCGGTTTGCCAGGCGTAACGCAGCAGCTCTTGAACCTCACCCATCAGCTCCACGTAGAGAGGATCTAGGTGACCAATCGGCGTTCTCGACAGAGCCTCCAGAACCGTTGGATGGGCATTTGAGGGGCCGGGTCCAAGCAAGAGGCGGTCGGGTGTGCCGATCGGTGCAAAGGCTTTGCGGTGACGATCGTCAACAGGAAGGAGTGAGTTCGTCGTCGCCAAAGCCCTGATCATTCTTTCGTAATAATGAGCCTACGCAGTCACGCCCCTCGGAAGGGATGAGGAAAGCGCAATTGCAATCTGTTCGAATCTTGCGTTGAACCTTCGGGCTCAGCGCTGACGCACGTTGGTTTCACCAAGGCCTTTGGCCAGATGATCAAACGGCTGAAGAACGGTGGCGAGCTGATCAGATGCAGCACCGTTAGCTAGAAGCATCTCAGAGACAACTTCGCCCAACAAAACGATGCTGCGAACTGTTGGACCGGTGGGTACGCCCAGACTCTTGTAGGTGTCGTCGAGTCCGTTCAGAACACGCTCATTGAGGATCGTGGAGTCACCAGCCACCAGGGCGTAACTGGCGTAACGCAGGAAATAGTCCATATCCCTCAGGCAGGCGGCGAGCCTGCGCGTGGTGTAAGCATTGCCGCCAGGCAACAGCAGGTCGGGCTCATCCCGGAACAAGCGCTGACTGGCTTCACGCACAATCTCGGCAGCAGACCCGTTAATCAGCTCAACGGCCTGAATCCGCAGCGTGGATTCATCTAGGTACGCATTGATGCTGTCGATCGCCGAACGATCGAAATAGCGACCTAACTGGTCGTAGCGACCGATCAGACCGCTGATTGCATCGCGCATGTCCCTGAATCTCCAGAGGATTCCCAGGGGAAGTTAACACCGTTGAAGCGGTCAGATCCTTTGGCAGGCCTGCATTTCAGCCAAGTTGACAGAAACGGTTACGCAGTCGCCGTTTAGCGGTTGGAACGTACCCCTTGATACAAAATGGTGACTTGTGGCTCTTTACGGTCACATCACTGCACAATTCAGTCGAGCAGTCCTTTCTTATGTCGAAATCCCCCCAGGACGTCCTGCGCCAGATCAAGGACGAAGGCATCGAACTGATCGACCTCAAATTCACCGATCTGCACGGCAAATGGCAGCACCTCACGGTCTGCACCGATCTGCTAGAGGAAGAGTCCTTCACTGAGGGCCTTGCTTTTGACGGCTCATCCATTCGCGGATGGAAAGGCATCCAGGCCTCCGACATGGCCATGGTGCCGGACCCCAATTCCGCCTGGGTGGACCCTTTCTACCGGCACAAGACCCTGAGCATGATCTGCTCGATTCAGGAACCACGCACCGGCCAGCCCTATGAGCGCTGCCCCCGCGCCCTGGCCCAGAGAGCTCTGAACCACCTAGCCAGCACCGGGCTGGCCGACATGGCTTTCTTCGGTCCTGAGCCGGAGTTCTTCCTCTTCGACGACGTCCGTTACAACTCGGCCGAAGGTGGCTCCTTTTACAGCGTTGACACCATCGAGGCAAACTGGAACACCGGACGCATCGAGGAAGGCGGCAACCTCGCCTACAAGATCCAGGAGAAAGAGGGCTACTTCCCTGTCGCTCCCAACGACACCGCTCAGGACATCCGCTCCGAGATGCTCCTGCTGATGAGTCAGCTAGGTATCCCTACGGAGAAGCACCACCACGAGGTGGCCGGCGCGGGCCAGCACGAACTCGGCATGAAATTTGCTGAGCTGATCGAGGCTGCCGACAACGTCATGACGTACAAGTACGTCGTTCGCAACGTGGCAAAGAAGTACGGCAAGACGGCCACCTTTATGCCCAAGCCGGTCTTCAACGACAACGGCTCCGGCATGCACGTGCACCAAAGCCTTTGGAAGGGCGGTCAGCCCCTGTTCTTCGGCGAAGGCACCTACGCGAATCTCTCGCAGACGGCCCGCTGGTACATCGGAGGCATCCTCAAGCACGCTCCCGCCTTCCTGGCCTTCACCAACCCCACCACCAATAGTTACAAGCGTCTGGTGCCCGGTTTCGAAGCACCCGTGAACCTCGTCTACTCCGAAGGCAATCGCTCTGCAGCAGTGCGGATCCCGCTCACCGGCCCGAGCCCGAAAGCCAAGCGTCTCGAATTCCGATCGGGTGATGCCCTGGCCAACCCCTATCTCGCCTTCAGCGCCATGCTGATGGCTGGTCTGGACGGCATCAAGAACCAGATTGATCCTGGCGATGGCGAAGACCGCGACCTGTTCGAACTGGCAGCTGAAGAGCTGTCCAAGATCGCCACGGTTCCTGCGTCCCTCAACGGTGCGCTAGAAGCGTTGAATGCCGATCGCGCATTCCTCACCGCTGGCGACGTGTTCAGTGACGACTTCATCGACAACTGGATCGACCTGAAGTACGAAGAGGTTCAGCAGCTGCGCCAGCGGCCGCATCCCCACGAATTCACCATGTACTACGACGCCTGATCAGCGCACATACATTCCACGGCCCGCCTCCCTGGAGGCGGGCTTTTTTGTGGACTGCAAAGCACGCGATTGCGCGTCACATTCGCTGGAATAGCATTGTTGTATTGATCCGCGATGGCATCAACGCCCCTGAGCAAACTTGCGTACCAAACGCTTCAGCAAGGCAAAAGCATCGCGGGCCTGGCCCACAAAGAGCTGAGTACCAAGCTGATGGAGCTTCTGGCTCCAGATGCCGTTCCGAAAACGGAACCCGTGTCCGCCGAAGTTCTTGGAGAGCTCCGCTTGGACATGAGCAAGCTCCAGGAACAGGACTGGCAAGATGCCGAACAGGGGGTCTACCCCGAACAGTTGTTGTTCGATGCTCCCTGGCTCGACTGGGTTAGCCGCTACCCGCAGGTTTGGATGGATCTTCCCTCCACCTGGGATCGACGTCGAGAGCGCAACGTGCGCGATCTGCCTAAGGAGACCGACAAAGAGCTTTACCCCGAGTACTACCTCCAGAATTTTCACCATCAAACCGACGGTTACCTGAGTGACCACTCGGCAGGTCTCTATGACCTGCAAGTGGAAATTCTCTTCAATGGCACCGCCGATGCCATGCGAAGGCGGGTCTTGGCTCCGCTGAAACGAGGCTTGAAGCACTTCGCAGACCGTGCTCCCGGCTCTTTGAAGATTCTCGATGTAGCCACCGGCACGGGCCGGACATTGCAGCAAATCAGAGCTGCCGCGCCCCACGCGCAGCTCATCGGAACCGATCTTTCCGAGTCTTACCTGCGTCAAGCCAACCGCTGGCTGAATGACGGCGATGCATCGCTGGTTCAGCTGATCCGTGCCAACGGAGAATCCCTGCCATTGGCGGATGGATCGGTTCAAGCCGTTACCAGTGTGTTTCTGCTGCACGAACTGCCGGCAGAAGCCCGCCAGAACGTCCTGAACGAGGCCTGGCGTGTGCTCGAGCCTGGTGGTGTGTTTGTCCTGGCCGACTCTGTTCAGATGGCTGACTCACCCAAGTTCGCCGCAGTGATGGAAAACTTCCGGCGTGTCTTCCATGAGCCGTACTACCGCGACTACATCGGCGATGACATCGACGCCCGCCTCTCAGCTGCAGGGTTCGAAGGCATCACCGCGGAAACTCACTTCATGACGCGGGTCTGGTCCGCACGCAAACCCATCGCAGAGGCCAGCTGAGGGGATTCCCTGACAGGGTCCCTTGCACGAACGGCTGCGAGCCATAGGGTGTGATCGATTCCGAAGGGAACTTCATGACCAATCCCTTCTGGCTGCGTTGGCTTCAGGGCTGGACCTTTCAGGTGGTGCTGATGGAAGGCCATGTGCAGGTGGAAGCCCACGGTTTCGGGATCTGCCTGCGCACGGCAGTGGTGCCGGGGGAAAGTCCTCAAGCAGCGGCCGATCGTTTGGTGTTATCTGAAGATCGACGCAGGCGGGCTCTGCACAATGCCTGGCTTCGCGGTCAGGATGTGGCACAGCCCACTGAGATGTCAGCCACTGAAGAGATTGCCCCTTCCTCCAATTCGCTGGTGGTGGTTGGCTAGGCCCATTACCAACAGGTGAGCTGTTCTCCTGATCTATTCAGAGCTAAGCAAGAAACCAAGCCAAGCCAAACCCTGCTCCACCGAAGCGCAATGCCCTTCAGAAGCGCTCCCCAGACGCTGGTAAAAACGCCCAGCCCACGGGCCGTTGAGTGATCGGATTCACAGCAAGTTTTCGGCGCTGAACCCATCTCAGCGCCGCAACATCCGATCGGGCATGGGCCTGACATTGCCCTTCCAACACCAGCCGTAAGGCATGGTGCAACCAACGCAGTTCACGAACGCCTGGTTGACCTTTGCGCTGCTCCACTCCATTGCACCAACATCACCCGAAACTAGATCGATCTGCTGATTCAGGGATGACTTCACCCGACACCCCATGGCCTGATTCCGCCACAGCCAAGGCGGAAGAGCTGCATCAGTTGCTCCGCATCGGAGATCGCGACTGGCATCAGCTCAAGAGCAACAGACAGCGCCGTGGAGCTGAATTATTGGCGGCAGCGATGGTGCAACTGCTCCGTCAAGGAAACAGCGCCGACGTGGAGAACCTGACCCAACAGGCGCTCGGGTGGTTCAAAGGAGAGTTGAAGGATCCGGGCTGCCCGCGTCACTGACCGGCCATCGGCAGGCCAGCTGCAAGCGATTGCCCCGCCGGCTCCAGCGCACATCATCAAAACATTGATGGATCAAAAACAAACCACGGCCGCTGGCAGCATCGAGGTTCGACGGCAGGGTTGATGTGCGTGACTGTTGTGGGAGGCCGAAACCCTCATCCTGAACCTGCCAGACCATCCAATTGGGCGTAAGGATGCGGCGAACACGGAGCTTCTTGGCGGGGTTCTCAGCGTTGCCATGGCGAACGGCATTGACCAGGGCTTCATGCAATCCCAACTCAATCCGCTGAATGGTGAGACCACAACCAACCGGCTCGGTCAGCAGCTCCAGCAGAGGAGCCAGCTGAAGGGTCGACGGCAAGGTGAACTCAGCCCAGCGAAACCTCTTGGACGGCACTGTGGGGCCCTTGACGTCGGTCTTTCGAACTTACCGTTGATTGGAAGCCCCGTCAGGATCTGCGGGCCACAAGCGCCGGATGATTCAACAGGGAATCCATCAGGCGAACGCCACGGAGCTGATTGATCAAGGGCATGTGCCCCTCAGGAGCCTCGATCGACCAGGTAAAGGCACCGGGATAGCGGGTCCAGACGCCATCGCATTTCCAGCCAATCCGGGGCCAAAGGCGTTCATAACGCCCATCGAGGGCTGACAACAACTGGGACTGGGCTGTGAAGCCAAAGCGACCTTGGGAATACACGGTCCAGAGTCGATCGAGACTGACCAGATCAACGCCTGACATCGGCGCTACTTCTGAGAAATAGATGTAGCCCCGTTTCACGGCGGCATCACCGGCTAATTCGCGCAGGCACTGACTGGTGATGCGATCTGCCTCCTCAAAGTTCTGATGGAGCAGCTCCTGCTGCAGAGGCCCGTAATCCAGTCCAACCCCGGAATCAGTGGTCAACCAGCCTCGATCGGACGACGGGAGCAGAGCGAAAACAGCATCGGGCTGGTGGCGCTGCAACACCTGCAAGATCCACCCTGCAGCCCAGTCATCACAAGAGGGATCGAAACCAGAGAGCAATCCTGGTCCAACCGCAGCCAGCTCCTCAGCACGGGATTCGATCTGCTTGATCAGAGGACGTCGCTGGCGAGGTGTTCCCTCCGCGAAACGATCCAGCAGCTGGTCAACGCTGAGTTTGGTGGCGGGTGTGGAACCGGAGAGCATGAGTCGCAACCGGCCCCAACTGGCTCGGTGTTGGCCACTATGTCAGGCATGGGCGAAACAGGTTCAATCGAGATTCAGCAGCTTCGCGAGCTGAAAGGTCCGCTGGTGGACGTGCGCAGCCCCGGCGAATTTGAACAGGGACACTGGCCTGGGGCCATCAACGTGCCTCTTTTCAATAATGAGGAACGCGCCGCAGTCGGTACCGCCTACAAGCAGCAGGGACGGACTCCAGCGATTCATCTGGGGCTTGAACTCACCGGCCCCAAGCTCAGCAGCTTGGCCCGTCAACTGGAAAGCCTCCGTCACCAGGGGGATCCACGGATCTACTGCTGGAGGGGCGGAATGCGCTCGGCCAGTGTGGCCTGGCTTGCCCAACAGATCGATCTCAAGCCGAGGCTGCTTCAGGGGGGATACAAGAGCTACCGGCGCTGGGCTCAGAGCCGATTTGAACAGACCTGGCCCCTTCGCGTGATGGGCGGACGCACGGGAACAGGGAAAACCGATCTGCTGTTGGCCATGGCGGCACGCGGTGCAGCCGTTATTGATTTGGAAGGGCTGGCCAACCACCGCGGCAGCAGTTTCGGCGGCCTGGGCCTACCGGATCAACCCAGCACAGAGCACTACGAGAACCAATTGGCTGAGGCTCTGGATCAACATCTACACCGTGGGGCCACGGCGATCTGGTTAGAAGCTGAAAGCATCCAGGTGGGCCGTTGCCGCATTCCGAAGCCCCTGTTCGATCAGATGCAACAGGCCCCTGTGCTGGAGATTAAGCGCGAGCTAAAAGAGCGGGTGAACCAATTGGTGCAGGTGTACGGCCTCCAGGGGGGAGCTGCTCTGGCTGAAGCAACCGAAAGGATCAGTCGACGCCTGGGGCCCCAACGCACCAAGGAAGCCCTCGAAGCGATTGCCAGGGAAGACTGGGCCAGCGCCTGCCGCGCCACGCTCGATTACTACGACCGCTGTTACGACCATGAGTTAGCGCGAACGCACAGACGCGAAGCGATCGATCTCTCGGGGCTCAGCGCTGATCAAGCCGCCGAGAACTTGATCGACCGGGGGTTCATTGAAATCCCCGATTAAGATCGCCCCCAGCGATGGTTCGAGAACGACGTGAGCAAAGCAGCGATTCAGTTCTTTCGGGGAGTCAACGAGCCAGTGGTGCCCGACATCCGTCTGACCCGCAGCCGTGATGGCCGCACAGGTCAAGCCACCTTCCGTTTCGAACAGCCCGCTGCGATTGCACCCGAAACCATGGGTGACATCACCGGAATGTGGATGGTGGATGAAGAGGGCGAAATGGTCACCCGGGAAGTGAATGGCAAATTCGTAAACGGCACCGCCAGTGCCCTTGAAGCCGTTTATTCATGGAAGTCCGAAGAGGACTTCGAACGGTTCATGCGCTTCGCCCAGCGCTACGCCGATGCCAATGGCTTGGGTTATTCACAAAGCCAGGAATCCGATCAGACTGACGGAGCCGACGATCAACAAGCTTGAGACTGCCTCAGTGGCTGTCATTGACAGCCTTTATTGCAGCCATCGTTCTGCTTTGGTCGCTGCGTGACCTTCTGCTGCTGATTTTTGCAGCGATTGTTTTAGCCATGGCGCTGTGCACGCTGGTGGGCATCCTTCGCCAGCGGCAGCCGATGCAGCGGCCAGTGGCCTTACTGCTCTGCATCGTTGGACTGATGTTGGTGGCAGCAGCTGCGGCAGGCGTTGTTGTCCCTCCTTTCCTCGAGGAGTTTGCACTGTTGTTGCAGAAGCTGCCCGAAGCGGGGCAGACCCTCGTTCGGCTAGGCCTCGGTTGGATCGACAGCATCAGTGCGTCCATTTATGGCGTCGATGCATTCCCCGATCTCGAGGAACTGGGACTGAACGGTCCACGCCAGCTCGTGCCCGACGGTTCATCACTCGCCGCTGGCGTGGGCAATGGCTTGTTGGGCCTGCTCGGTTTGGCTGGCAACCTCGGCAACGGTGTTCTGCGTCTGTTGTTCGTGGTGGCGGTGGCCCTGATGATCAGCATTCAGCCCCAGGCCTATCGGAATGTTGGGCTTCAGCTGATTCCCTCCTTCTACCGACGCCGGGGGCTCCGCATCCTGGATCAATGCGGTGCTGCCTTGAGCAGCTGGATGGTGGGTGTGCTGATCAGCTCCCTGGCGGTGTTTGTGCTGTGCAGCATTGCGTTAACACTTTTGGGCGTGAAGCTCGTTCTGGCCAATGCACTCCTTGCAGGCCTGTTGAACGTGATTCCCAATCTGGGACCAACGATGAGCACAATCTTCCCGATGGCGGTGGCCCTGTTGGATGCCCCCTGGAAAGCAGCTGCGGTGCTGGGTGCCTATGTAGTGATCCAGAACATCGAGAGTTATGTGATCACACCATCGGTGATGCACCACCAGGTGAAGCTGCTCCCAGGATTGACTCTGGCTGCTCAGTTTCTGTTCACACTCCTGTTTGGCCCCCTCGGCCTGCTGATGGCTCTGCCCTTAGCGGTGGTGCTGCAGGTGATCATCCGTGAAGTGCTGATCCACGATGTCTTGGATCGCTGGAAGCGTCTGGAGCCGGTTCGATGACATCCGGCACGTTTCTTGTTGCACTCACCTTGGTGGTGCTGGTGCTTTTGCTCTGGCACCTGCGTTGGGTGCTGCTGGTGCTATTCGGCGCCGTGGTTGTAGCCGTCGCCCTGGATGTGCTGATTGTTCAGGTTCAAAAGCGATCCCCACTGGAGCGCCCACAGGCCCTGGGGGTCGTGCTGGGGATTTTGATTTTGGCCGGGGGACTGCTTGGGCAACTGCTGGTTCCGGAACTGATCAGCCAGTTCCAGCAACTGGGGCGGGATCTGCCGCAGTTGGTCAGCAAGGTGTCCGACCTGCTGAGCAATGAGCCACGCCTGGCGCAACTCAATGACGCTTTGGGTGAGGGCCTCAATCTGAAAGGGCTTCAGCCGTTGCTGGGTTTCGCTGGAGGTGCGGCGAACTCGCTGATTCAACTGTTCCTGATGGTTCTGCTAGCGATCCTGCTGGCCTTGGATCCAAACGCCCATCGGCGCATGGTTGTGGCCATGACTCCCCGACCGGCACGTCAGCAGATGGAGCACCTGCTCTATGAATGCCGGCAAGCGTTGGGAGGGTGGCTCAGTGGCATGACCCTCTCCGCCACCACCGTGTTTCTACTTACCTGGGGTGGCCTATTGCTGCTCAAAGCCCCCCTGGCCCTGTTGAGTGCCTTGGTCTGTGGCCTGCTCACATTCGTGCCGACCATCGGCCCTACGGCGGCAACGCTGCTGCCCACGGGGTTGGCCCTACTGCAGTCGCCGCAATTGATGGTGTCGGTGCTGGTGTTCCGGCTGGTGCTGCAGAACCTAGAGGCCTTTCTGCTCACACCGCTGTTGCTGCGCAAAACAGTGAATCTGCTGCCCACCGTGGCCTTAACAGCTCAGCTCAGCCTTGGTGCCCTGTTGGGGCTTCCTGGCGTATTGCTGGCCCTTCCCCTGGTGGTGGTGCTTCAGGTGCTGATGCAGCGCGTGGTGGTACAGCAGATCATGGATCGCTGGGCGTGAGCCGAGAAACCAGACATGCATCGAACTGAACACTTGGTAACAAGGGTCACACCTGAGACCAGCTCTGACTAAGTATTTTTACTGAGTCGTGAGAACGACGCGTCGAGCATTGGGACTCTTGGGAGAGGGTCCCAATTTTTTGCCTCCTTCAGAGCAGCTGACGTTTCTTTTTCTCGCTCGAATCGCGCTCTCGCTCAACCGCCTGCCAGTAAGCCGCGGAGACCGCAACCTCCTGCCCCCGTTCAATTTGGGTCAACCGCGCTTTCAGCGCTTCCACCTCGGCACGCAAGCCAAACACCACCTCACTAAGACCCGGATTCAACTCCATGGAACCTGAGCAACCAATCGAGTCGTAGCTCAGGCTTGAAAAACAATGACGTTCACCTCGATACCGAAGAAGCCCCCTCGACGCCCTTCAATCCAATAGTGTGTCCAAGAGGTCTTGAGACAAACCGGCTTGGACGTCATCTTCAATTTCTCCCGTTATGAGGAACTGAGGCAGGCCGTGATGCAGCTGGTTCGCGAGAATTTGGACCCTGAGTTGCTGCACGAAGAAGCCCACGATCTGTTCGAATCGTGGTGGGCCTCAACCCACAGCCAGGGGCAGTGGAATGCCGACGTGAAACAACGCACCTGGGATTCGATCTGGCGTGAATTTGGCAAAAGCCCCAAGCGCTAACTGAAGCGACGCCATAAAGAGCCGGAACCCAGCAAAACCAGCACAGCAAGCTGATGATGCCGAATGGCATAACCAAGCCCCGTCATGGTGAACTGATCACTGAGCAACAGGATTTCGGTGCGCAGATCACCGAGAGCCAGCAGGATCAACAAAATCGGGAACCAACGGGCTGGAACAGCACGGCGTCTGCGCTCTGAATCGCCGCTGGGATTAGTCACGGGAGCGGTCCCAGAGGGTGAGCAGCGACGGTGCCAGGGCAATACTCGACCAAGAACCAACAACAACCCCGAGGGCGAGGGCTATCGCAAACCAATACAGAGTTGCCCCCCCGAAAAACACGAGAGCCAAAAGGGGCAGCAAGGTCGTTCCGCTGGTGTAAAGGGTTCGGGTCAATGTGGCAGAAACCGCTTGATCCACCTGTAGTGAAAGGGGCAAGTCGGCGGCGTCCTTGCTGCGTTCACGGATGCGATCAAAGACCACCACCGTGTCGTTCACCGAATAACCTGCAATCGTCAGCAGTGAAACCGCAAACAAGCTGTCCACCTCCAGCTGAAGCACAACCCCGAGCCAGGCAAAGACACCACAAACGATCGCCACATCGTGGGCCAACGCCACAAGGGCAAGTAAGGCGTAGCGACGGTCGTAGCGGAAGCTGATGTAGGCCGCAATACCGCTGAAGGCCACCAGCAGAGAAATCAGGCTGCTGCGAAGCAGTTGCTTGCCCAGGCTCGGCCCGATGGTGTCGACCGATTGACCACCGGAGAGGAACGGCCCTGCGACGGGATCAACGGCCTCAATGACCGCTTGGCCCTGGGCAGCCGACAACGTCGGCAGGCGCAGCAACAAAGACTGCCCCCCATCCAGAAGCTGAACCCGGGGTGCACCCAGATTGGGGAGAGGTTGGCCCTCCTCTTGAGGCAGGTCCAGGTTGCGGATCACATCCGAGACCGCAATCGCCTTGAGCTCAGCGCATGCGTCATCACAACGGCGCTCCAGTTGGATCTGCGTGCCGCCAGTGAAATCCAAGCCCGGACGGAGGGGAGCACGTATCCCAGGATCCAACCAGCTGAGCAACAAGCCCAACAGGCTGATCAAAACCACCAGACCAGAAATCAGCCACACCCTGCGGCGCATGCTGCTGAGGGACCAGCGCAGGCTGAGGACCGTGCCCGCTTGTGCCGATGACGATGCTTCAGTCATGGTTCAGGCGGTGGGGGAAGGAAGTTGCCCAGTGGGCAGGAAATTGGTGGCACGACGCAGACCGGCGTAGCCCATCAGGAAACGAAGCAGGGTGCGGGTGCAAGTCAGGGCCGTGAACAAACTCAGCAGAACACCGATGCCCAGGGTCGCTGCAAAGCCCTTGACCAGGCCGATGCCGAGGAAGAAAAGAGCTGCGCAGCTGATCAACGTGGTGAGGTGACCATCAACGATCGATGAAAAAGCCTCGGAGAAGCCTGTATCAATCGACCGGATCAAGGTGTTGCCCCGCCGCAATTCGTCTTTGATGCGCTCGAAAATCAGCACATTGGCATCCACCGCCATGCCGATCGAGAGGATGAAACCAGCGATTCCCGGCAAGGTGAGGGTGACCGGAATCAAGGCGTACACAGCCAAGTTGAACAGGGCATAGAGGCTGAGGGCCATCACGGCCACCGCCCCAGGCAGGCGATAGGCCACCACCATGAACACAGCCACCAGAGCCAGGCCCGAGAGAGCGGCCACCAGGCTGCGGCGGATGTTCTCTGCTCCGAGCGTGGGCCCGATGGTGCGGACCTCGATCACTTCAACGGGCAGGGGCAGGGAGCCTCCACGGAGCTTCACCTCGAGCTCACGGGCCGTTTCCGCGCTGAAATTGCCGCTGATGGTGGCTGCTCCGCCTGAGATTCCAGCACTTTTGAACTGGGGGCCAACACTGGCAGCACTAATCAGCTGATCATCCAATGTGATGGCCAACAACCGATCGGTACCGGCAATTGATTTGGTGAGGTCAGCGAAAGCCTCAGCACCCTCACCATCGAAATTTAGGGTCACCTCCCAGCTGTTCGGGTTGTTCTGGAGCGGTTGTCGGCCTGCTGTCACCAACTGCTTACCCGTCAGCGCTGCCGGCTCGAGCATCGTGAGCAGATCGGAATCAACCTTTTTCAAAAGCCCGCGGAGCTGCTCCTCGTCTGAGCTGGCCTGACCATCAAGACCCAGAGTCTCCTGGGTTGACTTCAGCTGATCAAGATCCAGAGGCGCCGGGGTTTCACCGCGGCGGACCTGATCCTCACGCAACCTGAGGATCGCTTCCACCTGAGAACGGAGCTGCCTCAGACCACGGAACTCAGCTCCGGTATCGGGCTTTTGGGCACGAAATTCCAGCAGAGCCGTATCACCAAGAACCCGCGCGGCGGCGGTGGGATCCTGTTCGCCGGGGAGCTGCAACACCAGCTGCGACTCACCGACCGTCTGCAGGGTGGACTCGGCCACGCCAAGGCCGTTAACCCGACGATCGAGAACGGCTTTCACGGCTTCCATCTCTTCGGCGCCGACCCGGGTAATCTCCCCGGCTGGCTTCACTTCAACGGTGAGCTGACTGCCGCCCCGTAGATCGAGGCCCAGTTCCAGCGGCGTACGAACCAAAAACATCCCGGCGGCGATCGCCAGGGCAAGAACAAGGGCAAACCAACCCTGATAACGCGCCATCAACTTCAGATGCCTTTCTTGACCAATGCCTGCGCCGCCTCAACGATCTGATGCGGCTGAATGATCGTGAGGTTCTCCAGTGAACCGTTGTAGGGAGTGGGGATGTCCTGACTGGAGAGACGCACAGGCCGAGCATCAAGGTCGTCGAAACACAGCTCGGTGATCAGCGCAATCAACTCGGCCCCGATGCCGCCGGTCTTCATGCATTCCTCCACCACGATCACCTTGTTGGTCTTGCGGATGGAGCGACTGATCGTCTCCATGTCGAAGGGCTTGAGGCTGATGAGATCGATTAGTTCAACGCTCACCCCCTCAGCCTCCAGTTGCTCCACGGCCTTGAGGCAGTGATGACGCATCCGGGAGTAGGTGAGGATCGTCACATCGGTGCCTTCCTGCACCAGATCCGCCTGATCGAGGGCACAGGTGTAGTCGCCTTCGGGGAGCTCCTCACTGAGGTTGTAGAGCAAGACGTGCTCGAAGAAGAGCACAGGATTGTTGTCGCGAATCGCGGCCTTCATCAGGCCTTTGGCATTGGTGGGCGTGCTGCAGGCCACGATCTTGATGCCGGGGACAGCATGGAAGTAGGCCTCAAGCCGTTGGCTGTGCTCGGCGCCAAGCTGACGACCCACACCACCAGGGCCACGCACCACGGTGGGGATGGTGAAGTTACCGCCGCTGGTGTAGCGGAGCATTCCCATGTTGTTAGAGATCTGGTTGAAGGCCAGGAGCAGGAAGCCCATGTTCATGCCCTCAACAATCGGCCGGAGGCCGGTCATCGCGGCACCAACTGCCATTCCGGTGAAGCCGTTCTCAGCAATTGGAGTGTCGAGCACCCTGAGATCGCCGTATTTCTCCGCCAGATCCTTGGTGACTTTGTAACTGCCGCCGTAATGGCCGACGTCCTCCCCCATCACACAGACGTGGGGGTCTCTCCCCATCTCCTCGTCGATGGCTTCCCGGAGGGCGTTGAAGAGAAGTGTTCCTGCCACGGCGTCACAGTGATCCCGGCCAATCCGGTTGGTGAGGCCAAGCTATCTCAGTCAGCGCAGGGTCAACCGCCCGCCGCGAAGGTGAACAACAACAAAACCGAGAGCAACATGGCCGGAGACAGCAGCAACGCCAGCTGGCCGAGGTCGTGGGGCGTCATCCAAACCCTGGGAATGTGCGGACGCTAGGCAGGGTTCTGATCGCGAGCCGTAAAGAGACTGCGAAGAAACACCAGGGTCAGACCAAGGGCCACAAACCCTGAGCTGAAGGTGGCCAAGAAGGACAAACCCACCAGCAGGGTCTTGAGGGTGACGGCGATGTTTTGGGCAATCGGCGAGCTGTAATGCGGGGGGTGAACGGCGAAATACACCACCATCCTCCGACTCAGGCCCAGGGCCAGCCAGGCCAAAAGCCCAGCCGTTAGCGCTCCGGAGAGAAAGCTCAGAGGACCTTTGCGCGGATCCCTTGGTTCGGGGCTCTCTGGTGTGGGGGCTTCAGTCATGCCTCGATCCTCACGCCATCGCTGCGGAGGGCGCAAGACCAAGCCTTCAAGCCGGCGCGCTCAAGCTGGGGGTTGAGCTGATCCTGCGCCTGGAGGCATGACACCAGATCGGAGAACAGCGCGAAACAACTGGGCCCAGAACCGCTCATAGCCACTGCCAGGCTATGCGGAACGCTCTTCAACAAGTCGAGCGCCGAACGCACCGCAGCTGTTTCAGGAGCGACCACCTCCTGCAAGTCGTTGCGCAAGGGAGGTGGCAGATCGGTGCGCAAAGGGTGGAGCCAATCAACGCTTCGCAAGGCTTGCCGGCGTTGTTCAAAAGCCGCCTCATCAGCGAGGTAATGGGATTGATTGAGCTCACGGCAACGCTTGTAGGCCCAGGGCGTTGAGACGCTCACCGTGGGGTCTTTGACCAAAAGCACTGCCAGGGGTTGGGGCGTTGGCGGCACGGCTTCAAGTTGTTCGCCTCGCCCGAAACAGAGCTGACATCCTCCGGCCACACAGAAGGGCATGTCTGAACCGAGCTCAGCGGCCATTCGCTCCAGCGCCGCCGGGCTATGGCCCAACCCCCACAGGGCATTCAGTCCCACCAATGCTGCGGCGCCGTCGCTGGAGCCACCAGCCAGGCCAGCTCCAATGGGGATGCGCTTCTCCAGATGTATCGACGCTCCCAGTTCACTGAAACCGGAACGGTCCCGGAGCAGTTGGGCCGCCTTGATGATCAGGTTGTCATCGCCGACACCGAGGGTGGCGTCATCGCAAGTGAGGCTGAGTTGAGCATCGGCGGTGTTCTGAAAGGCCAGGCGATCCGCCAAGTCGATGCTCTGCATCACCATGGCCAGCTCATGGAAACCGTCCGACCGCAGCCCTAGGACCTCAAGGTGAAGATTGACTTTGGCCGGGGCCGTCACCGTGATCATGGTGGTTGTTCAGTCGCCCCGATTCAAACCCCTGGCCAGGGCGACCCAGGTGTCGGGAGGCAGTTCCTGAGGGCGTTGCTGAAGGCTGAAACCTGAAGAGGCCGCCAGATCCTTCAAGCGCTCTGGCTCAGCCACGCCCGCCAGGGTGTTGCGCAACATCTTGCGCCGCGCCAAAAACGCCTGCTTCAGAAGCGATTCCACTCGGACGGCCAAAGCTGGCTCCACCCGCTCCGAAGCCGGCAAGGGATCCAGGCAGATCACTTCTGATTGCACCTTTGGTGGAGGCTGAAAACAGCGCGGTGGCACGGGACACACCGAACGGCACCGGGCCAGCAACTGCATGCGGACGCTCAGAGCACTGAAACTGCTGTGGCCGGGCCGGGCACGAATCCGCTCCGCCACTTCCTTCTGCACCAGCAACACAAGCCGTTGGTAGGGCGGATCCACCGGCCGATCCAGTCGGCCCACCAACCGCTCCAGCAGCGGACCAGTGATGTTGTACGGGATGTTGGCCACCACCTTGTCGGCGATGTGGCCATCACTCAATTCAAGTGGAGCTTCGAGAACATCCCCTTGATGGAGGCTGAATCCAGACTGAGCCTCAAAACGCTCCTGAAGACCGTCCACCAGATCACGATCGAGCTCAATCGCATGAACCGCCTTCACACCCTCGGCCAGCAGACGCTCGGTTAACGCCCCCCGACCGGGCCCCACCTCAAGCACCCGATCGGAGGACTGCAGATCAGCAGCCTCGATAATTCGTTGCAGTACGGAGTCATCCCGCAACCAGTGCTGACCGAAACGCTTGCGGGCGTGATGTCCGGAGAAACCCATGGGTCAACTGTGCATCAGCACAGCCGTTCCACATCAATCCAGCGAATCGTTCGGCGGGATGTCATCAAGGGAACAAGGGCCAGCTTGACCCGAAGCAGCTGCTCAACTGACGCCGGATGCACAGCTCTCCAACAAATGATTGCGCGAGCCATGCGGCGCCGTTTGGCGGGGTGAAAGACATCCAGGCCATGGCGGTCCCGACATCCATTGCGACGGCCCTCCACCACCAACAGCTGCTGCTGTGTCGATGGACCTGCACTGGCCAACGAGGTGGAAACAAAGGGGTGCTCGTTCTGCTAACGGCACACCCCTATGTGACCTAGATCAGCTTGGTGCACTCAGGTGGAGGTGGTGGGCCGAATCGGTTCGATATGCAGGATCGGCATACCAAGGTGAGGGTCGTGGCGACCGTGAGCTGAATGTCGTGCTGACCGTGTGTTGAAGATTTTGGGGTGAGCCTGTGTGCGTCACTGGGATCGCGAGGTGGCTCTTCCTTCCCTTGCTTCCTTTGGGTGACAACAACGCCGGTGCGGCCATCGGAACCCTGTTGATCTCCATTCAACCTGGGCCTGAGCGTTCCTCCCAGGAACGGTTCTAGGGTTCAGGGGTGATGGTTCCGATCATGCGCAGACGCTTCACGGCAGTACTGATCTCTTTAGTGGTGTTCACATGCCAGTGGCTTTTGGCGGCTCCGGCCCACGCCGCGATGGATGTGGCCAAACAGGTGTTGATCGGTGCCGACTATTCGAACAAGGACCTGCGGGGGGCCACCTTCAACCTCAGCAACCTGCGCGAAGCCAACCTCTCTGGATCGGACCTGCGGGGAGCCAGCCTCTACGGCGCCAAGCTGCAGGACGCCGACCTCAGCGGCACCGATCTGCGCGAAGCCACCCTGGACGCCGCTGTGATGACAGGCACCAACCTTGAGGATGCCGTGCTGGAGGGGGCCTTTGCCTTCAACACCCGCTTTAGCGATGTGTTGATCACGGGAGCCGACTTCACCGACGTTCCCATGCGCGGTGACCAACTCAAAAGCCTCTGCGCCGTTGCCGACGGAACGAATTCCGTCACGGGCCGCAGCACCCGCGAGAGTCTCGGTTGCGCCTGAACCATGAGTTTTGATCCCCGCAGCCTCGAGCGCCTGCGTGAGTTGGGGCGTCAACTCCCCGCACGCCTGCCGGAACCGGAGAAGCCTTCAGCAGCTCCCAAAGCCAGCCAGGTGCGCCATCGCGTTGAAACCGAGAAGAACCCGGAGGAGCTCTTCCGAGAACTAATGAAGGCCAGCCAGGACGGCACCGTTCCTGAGCATCTGATGGCTCGCCTCAAACAGTTGGAGGCCCAAAGCAAACCATCGGCCCAACCGTCGCCTTTCAATAGCAACGACCACACTCCAGCCCTTGGCGCACCAGCGCGCAGCCAACCCGGACCGGGAAAAAACACCCAACCGAAAGGGCCAAAGGTTGACCCGGGCAGCTATGAGGAAAGCCTGTATGTGGCTTTCGGGCAACTGCTGCTCGAGGACGAGGGAGATGACGTTTGAACCCGGCCCGTTGCCGGATTCTTGCGGTGGGCAAAATTCGTCGTGGCTGGATTCAAGACGGCATTGACCTGTACCTCAAACGCCTGCCTGGGTTAACCATCAACGAACTTCGCGACAGCAACCCAGGCAAGGAAGCCGATGCCATCAGAGCAGCCCTACGACCCGATGAAACCCTGATTGCGCTGATGGAGCAGGGCGACACCTTGGCGTCGGTGCCTTTCGCGCAACGACTCGAACAATTCGGCAACCAGCGGCTGGCCTTTGTGATTGGTGGAGCCGACGGTCTCACAGCTGAGCTCAAGGCGCAGGCCCAATGGCATCTGAGCCTCTCCCCGATGACCTTCCCCCACGAACTGGCGCGGCTGATGCTCGTGGAACAACTGTTCCGGGCTCAGGCGATTGTCCAAGGCAGCCCTTATCACCGCGCCTAGGGTTCAGCGATGGTCGCTGATCTCTGCTCCTCGACCATGCATCTGGCTCTGCTGTCTCCGATTCATGGCCAGTCGATTGAACACATCGCCCGACAACTGGAGAACTACAGGGTGTTTCTTGCACCCTTCGAGCTGCGTCATTACTTCCATGTGTCTCTGGAGAGTCACCCGAATCTCCAAGCCGAGCTCACCGCCTTCGCCGAAAGTGAGGGGCACAGCATTGTTTTCACCGAACGCAGGCAACCCACCTGGCGACCCTGCACGGCCTATGCCCTCTGTGAACTGATTAAAACGGTGCTTGCCGATCACCACAGTCACGACAAAGTCCTGATTCACACCGATACCGATCTATTGGTGTCACCCAAAGCCAAGGATCAGCTCCAGAACCACCGCATTGGCTGCGGCAACAACTCTTTTAAGAGTGGCAATAACCGTTGGAAATGGACAGCGAAAGCAAAATCCGACCCGCGACTCAAACGCTTTACCCAAGAGATGTTCAACGGAGACCGTTCAAAGCTGCGTAAGGGACGAGTTTGCGGCGCCTACATGCCCTGGTCAGTCTTCAAAACTTTTGGCATTGTTTACAACTATTACTTCAAACACAGCTTCCTTAAGAAGAACCCTCAGTGCATTTAGCCGGTCACTGAGATCGCCATTCGCAGCATTCTTCATCTTTTGGAAGACCAAGACACCAGCTTTCAGCCACCTTTGATCACAGTGCCCAAGGAAAAGAAAGTGTCCTGCAAAAGCATCGATCGCATGATCGAACGCCGCGACAGCTTTGGGCTCAAAAAAATTGCTCGTGACACCGATAGCGAGGCGTTTCACTATGTGATGCGCCTGCAAGCACAAGCTGCTGGGGAGGCCTGACTTTGCTGCACGTCATCGACAACCTTCTGCCGGCCAGCGCCCTCCAGGACCTTCGCGACCTCTGTGACATCCATGGGCGGCTCAAGGAGCAACACGACGGCGATGCGCAATTCAGCTGGCGCCCTGAAACCGGATCTCCCCGCTCGATCCATTCACCCGCTCATCAAGCCGTCGTCGATCGCTACCTCGACGAAGCCCTACTCCCGATGGCCACACCGTTCGCCCCCCAGCGGGCTGGAGTCGAGTGGTAGTGCAACACCAACAACGATCTCGACTGGCACATCGACAAAGACGAGCTCGAAGGCCAACGCAGCGGCCGTTTTGTGCTGCCGTTGCTGTCCACCGTGTTTTACCCCCACGTGAGCTGCGCTGGCGGCGAACTGCTGGTGGCCGACAACCCTCCGATCGAGAACGGATACCAGGGGCCGTTGCCCACATTCCGCTCGGTGATCTCGATCCCACCGGTGGTGAACCGCCTGGTGCTCTTCTCCCCTGGCATCCTGCATCGGATCAACCCGTTCGAAGGCGAGCGCTATTCCGTGGCCGTGAACATCTGGGAGCAAGCGCCCCTCACCACAACGGCTGCAGAGCCGCCGGCTTGAATTTTTCGATCGAAACCGTCCAGGCCCGTGGGGAAAAAGCCTGCAATCCCGCTTTAAACGCGGCCGTATCTCCCGTGTTCAACCAGTCCGCCTTGAGCTTGGGCACGTCCTCCGGCAGCCGTTCCATCGGCAGCTCCACCAGCAGCAGGCTGTCGGCGCCAGACGCACGCTGAAGAACACCCTGATCACTGCGCTGCCACACCCGCAGCAGCAGCTCCAGCACCAAGACATGACCCAACGCCTCCGGAGCCTCACCCTGCGGAGCCACCTCTTTCTGAGACCGTCCCCCCAGGGGCAAAGCGCGCTGGCCCTGCTGATCGATCAACGCCATGGCCACAAGGTAAGGAGAGTCAGCCAACACCAGATTTCGAAGGACACCATCCTCACCGAATCCTCCCCACAGCAATCAGTACATGCGTACTATTTAGTCAGCTGTTGCTGCTGTCGTGGAGCTCCAATACAGACCGCTGCCCCTGCAGCCCAAGCGCAGTCGGCTCACCCTGCCCCTGGCTGGGGAACGCATCGCCGCTGGTTTCCCCTCCCCCGCTGATGACTACGTCGACGTGGGGATCGACCTCAATGAACAGCTGATCCGGCATCCCACCAGCACCTTTTTTCTGCATGTGAGCGGCGAATCGATGACCGACGCCGGCATCCACGATGGCGATCTTCTGATGGTCGATCGCAGCCTCGATCCGCGCCCGGGCCAGGTGGTTGTGGCCGTGCTTGACGGTGCCTTCACCCTCAAACGCCTGATGCGTCATCGCGGCCGGTTGCGCCTGGAAGCCGCCCATCCGGACTATCCGCCGCTGGAGCTTCACCGCTGCGGCGAGGTGCAGATCTGGGGCGTGGCCATCCACGTCATCCATCCGCTCTGAAGCGACATCGCCATGCCTCAGGCCACGGCTCTGATCGATGGAAACAATTTCTATGCCTCCTGCGAACAGAGCCTGGACCCGGCTCTGATCGGCCACCCCGTGGTGGTGCTGTCCAACAACGACGGCTGCATCGTGGCGCGCAGTGCCGAAGCGCGTGCCCTGGGCATCCGCATGGGGACGCCGTACTTCAAGGCGCGCCGGGAACTGGAGCACCACAACGTTGTGGTGCGCAGTTCGAACTACGCCCTCTATGCCGATATGAGCCAGCGCATGATGAGCCTGCTGGAGGCCCACTGTGAAGAGCTGGAGGTGTATTCGATTGACGAGGCCTTCGGGAGGATTTGTCGTCCCCGCAATGGCGACCTGCAGGGTTGGGCCCGTCAGCTGCGGGCACGGGCACGGCAGAACCTCGGCCTTCCGATCGCCATCGGCTTAGGGGCCAGCAAGGCACAAGCCAAGCTGGCCAATCGCCTGGCCAAACAGACCCCAGACCATGCCGGGATGTTCGACCTCGGCCAGTGCGACAACCCCGATCGCTGGCTGGAAACCATTGCGATCGAGGATGTGTGGGGAATCGGTCGACAACTGGCCCATTGGTGCCGCCTGCGGGGCGTCAGCAACGCACGACACCTCCGGGACATGCCGAGCGGTGAACTGCGCGCCAAATGCGGCGTGGTGGGTCTGCGGCTGCAACGGGAGCTGCGGGGCCATGCCTGCCTGCCGCTGGAGCTGGCACCAGCACCGAAGGAAGAAACCTGCGTGAGCCGCAGTTTCAGTCGACCCATCACCAGCCAGGAGGAGCTACACCAGGCCATCGCCACCTATGTGGTGCGCGCCGCCGAGAAATTGCGCAAACAACGACAACGGGCAGCAGCGCTCACCGTCTACACGCGCACCAGCCCGTTCGCTCCTGGGTTTTACAGCCAAGCCGCCAGCACGCAGCTGGACCTGCCGAGCAATGACACAGCCGTGCTGCTGGAGGCGGCACGGCCCTTGGTGGCACGGATCTTTCGCGCCCACCGTCAATTGGCCAAGGCCGGCGTGCTGATGCAGCACCTGCAGAGCCACGACATCCTGCAGACCCATCTGATGGTGCCGATGAGTGAGGAGCAGCAGCAGAAACGGGAGTGCCTGATGCAGACCATCGACCAGATCAATCGGCGTTACGGGCGTGGAACCCTGCAATGGGCCGGTTGCGGACTGCAGCCCAGCTGGTTGATGCGGCGTGAGCAACTCAGCCGCGCCGCCACCACCCGTCTGCAGGATCTACCGGTGGTGAGAGCCTGATCAACACAATCCAGGAACGCCTCAGGCCTCCTGCAGCAACTGGATGACCTGTTCACGGGTGCTGAGCAGCAACACCATCCGCTCACCGTGGGCGTTGAGGCCCGTCTGCTCCCGAACCAGATCGGTGCTGGCCAACGCCAATCCTCCGGTTTCAGTGAACAGCACCGGCAGAGTGCCCTGGTGCCCTCGCATGCCCTGCAGATCCAGCGCCTGACGAACAGCCCGCTGAGCCTTCTCGGAACCCAGACGCTCCACGAAGGCCGGCCAGAGGTGGTTAACCGGATCGAGCGCGGCGAAATCCATCTGCGAATCAGTCATCAGGACGGCAACAACGCAAGGGCTTCGCTGATCATCTGCGGGGTGACGGCAATGCGCGCAAGCGGATCAGCATTGTCGAGGTAGGCGTCAAACGAGGCGAAGCGCTCGATCACGGGGTCGGCCCCCTCGGCGGCGCAAGCCTCAACCCAATCCCCCTCCTCCGGCTTCACCGCGACGTAGGCCTGCAGCGCTTCCTCCAGATCACCGCCGTCGCCGACGCCCTCACCGTGCCAGATCGCTTCGAAGAATTCAGACATCTTCAGGTCGAGGAACAGATCCTGATGCAGTTTGCCCAGACCACCGGCTCATGGATCAGGCGGCAGGAGGAATGGTGTAACTGGCGCAACGTTGCTGATCCAGATGGCCGATGTGTTTTCTCTCGGTGTAATAAAGCTCCTGATAGCGCAGCGCATCACGGTTGAGGTCATCGAAAAGGGCCTGAATCCTCACCTCCATATCCACGGAGGCCTGATCTGACGAAGCCTCCTGATCAATCAGTACAGCGATGCAGGATTCCAGGGTTTGCAGACGCTGGCCGCCCCAGGCCTCCAACAGGTGCCGGCAGCGCTTCAAGCTTTTCTGCCGCTCCAGCAGGGCAGCAATGCCCCGCAGCTGCTCCAGCGGCTCCGCCAGGGCGACACGCTGCAATTCACCAGGCTCCAGCAGAGGCGTCAAGCGGGACACCAGCGCACTGCTCTCCAACAGGAGTTGATCGGTGAGCAATCGGGGCAGATCGATGAGATCCAAACCCTCGCCGTCGTCATCGCATCGGCTGATCGACTCCAAGCGCCCCTCACACAGGTTGGTCTCCTCCAAATCCGTGATGGCCGCCCAAAGATGGCGGTGATGGGGGATGGCGAAATCCTCCAGCTCGCGTTTGCGCAGCTCCTGGCGAATCGTGGCCCGATGCCGAGGGCAGTGCAGATACAGCCGCAGCAGATCGGCCTCACAGCGCTCCCGCTGCCCGGATTCACCAGGCTGCTCGTGACGGCTGGAGCGCCCATGCCAACGCTGGCCCTTCACCTGCTGGCGCAGGTCGTCCTCGAGCTGAAGCGCTAGCCGACCTTGGCCACCACTGAGGCGCTCCGCCACCCGTTGGAGGTAGTGGGTGCGCACGGCGGACTGGGGCAGTTTGCCCAGCAGCCCCACCAGGGCCGTCACCGCCTGTTGGAACTGGTCGGCCTTGCTGAGATCGCGCTCCTCCAGCACCTGCTCGATCTGCCAATCCAGCCAGAGGGGCGCTTGATCCAGCAGAGCGCGGTAATCGCCGGCCCCGTTCTGTTTGAGGAACTCATCGGGGTCCTTGCCGGACGGAAGGTGCAGAACCCGAAGCTCCAGTTGGCCCTGCATCGCCAGCTGTTCCACCTCGCCGATGGCCCGATTGGCCGCACGAACACCGGCGCCGTCGGCGTCGAAATTCAGAACGATCCGCTTGCTGTCGCTGACGCGGCACAACTGGGTGATCTGCTGACTGCTCAGGGCCGTGCCGAGGGAGGCCACAGCGTTGGTGATGCCAGCGGCATGCAGGGCCATCACATCGAAATAACCCTCCACCACCACGGCCCTGTCGTCCTTGCGGATGGCATTGGAGGCCTTATCAAGGCCAAACAGATGCTTTCCCTTCTCGAACACTTCGGTCTCGGGGGAGTTGAGGTATTTCGGTTCGCTGCCATCAAGGCTGCGTCCCCCGAAACCGATGACCCGACCCTGACGGTCATGGATCGGCACCATGACCCGATGGCGGAAGCGGTCATAAAACCCATTGCCGCCCTTGCGGGGAACCACCAGCCCAGCAGCCTCGAGAAGCTCCGGGGCCAGCCCTTCCACCTGTTGAAGATGCTTCAGCAGACCATCCCACTGGTCAGGCGCATAGCCGAGCTGGAAGGTCTCTTGGGTAGCGGGGCTCAGCCCTCTCGCCTCACTAAGGTATTTGAGGGCCTCTGCGCCCGTGGGTGCCATCAACTGGCTGCGAAACCAACCGGCAGCCAGGGCCAGGGCCCGTTGCAGCTTGTCCCTGCGGGACAACTGTTGCCGCAGCCGTTCCTGCTGCGGACCATCGACCGTCTCGATCGGCAGCTGATATCGCCGCGCCAGATCCAGCACCACATCGCTGAAGCTCTGGCGCTGGAACTCCATCAGGAACTTGATGGAGTTGCCGCCGGCACCACAGGAGAAGCAGTAGTAGAACTGCTTGGCGGGCGACACCGTCATCGACGGTTTGCTGTCGTCATGGAACGGACAGATCCCGACGAATTCCCGTCCCTTCTTCTTGAGCACCACGTGCTCGCCCACCACATCAACGATGTCGGCCCGTTCCTTCACGGCCTCGATCGTTCTGGGGTGCAGGCGGGCGTTCACCATCGGTCCATTCTGCGAAGTCGCAGGGTTCCGTGCACCCCGTCATCAGAACAGCCATGGCCGAACCGCAGAACCCTCAACCCTGGTGGAACCGGGAATCGGTGCGTGGCAGCCGAGCCCTGATTCTCAGCTCCCTGGCCTTCAGCCTGATGACGGTCTGCGTCAAGCAACTGAACAGTCGGCTTCCGGTGGCGGAAATCGTGCTCTGCCGGGCCCTGATCAGCATCGTTCTGACGGCTGTGGGCCTGTGCCTGGCTGGGGTCTCCCCCTGGGGCCATCGACGGGGGCTCCTGGTGGCACGAGGGGTGCTGGGCAGCTTGGCCCTGCTCTGCTTTTTCGAAGCGATCGACCAGCTGCCGCTCGCATCAGCGACGGTGCTCCAGTACACCTACCCCACCTTTACGGCCGTGGCAGCGCTGTTGCTGCTGGGCGAGCCCCTGCGCCGACGCATCAGTGCAGCGGTTCTGCTGGGCTGGATCGGCGTCACCCTGGTGGTGCAACCGCAGTGGCTCACGGGAACAGCGCAACCTGCACAACTGATCCCTGCCCTAATCGGTATTGGTGGCGCTCTGATGACTGCCCTGGCCTACGTCAGTGTGCGGCGGCTGTCTCAAACCGAGCACCCGTTGGTGATCATCCTCTATTTCCCGATGATCTCGGTGCCCCTGACCCTGCCCTGGGTGCTGCACCAAGGGGTCTGGCTCCAGGGAATCGAATGGTTTTGGCTCCTGGGGGTCGGGGTGATGACACAGCTGGGCCAGATCTGGGTGACCGAGGGCCTGCGCTGTCTGCCCGCCGCCCGAGCCACATCGATTAACTACGTGCAGGTGGTCTTTGCCACTGGCTGGGGCTGGCTTTGGTTTGCAGAATCGATCAATTCCTGGCAGGTGGGTGGCGGGATGCTGGTGTTGGCCGCCACCCTGATCAGCCTGTCGGCGCGACGTTAGAACTCAGGCTTTCTTCAACCCCAAGGGGTAGGTCAGCCAAGCCTGACGGTCGACGGATCCGCCCTTGGGCCTGGCCAGGCGCCAACTCTGACCACGGGAGCCCCGCTGCAGAAACAGCTCAAAGGGGCTATCCACCTGCACACGATCTCCGGGCAGTTGCCAATCGAAGCGGCCTGAAATCCTCAGGCCCTGCTCGTCACCCAAGGCAAAGTTTTCCTGGTCCTCCACCCGCACACGGCTCACGCTGGGGGCGACGGGCATCGGGGTGAGATCCAGGGAGCTTGCAATGGCCGACTGGGTGAGCTGAATCTGCAGGGCCAGCGCTTCATTTAAAAGAGCGCGTGGCGGCTGAGATCCATTGCATGCCGTCAAAGAAACCACGATCGATAGAACGCACAGCGCCTGAAGCAGGCGGCGCACAACGCGCTTGAAAGCAGAGACAGGCAATGACAGCTGCGGCAACATGACGCGGTTGAAACCTCTCCCCATGATCGGCTGGCTACAGGGACGACCGATGGAGTGCTGGACTCAAGGCAACCGTAGCGGCGTTCTGCTGCTCTGCGGTGGGGTCGGTTATGAGGTGCACCTGACTGAGCGACATCAGCACAACCATTCTGCTGATGTCGATTTGAACCTATGGATTCATCAGGTGCAGCGGGAGGACGGCAGCAGCCTCTACGGCTTTCCCCTGCGCCAGGAGCGGGATTTGTTCCGCCTGTTGATCAGCGTCAGCGGTGTGGGCCCCCAGGCGGGTCTGGCGTTAATGCAGGAATGCAAGCCCCAGGAGCTGGTGGAAGCGATCAGCAGTGGTGATCTACGCCGACTCTGCAAGGCGCAGGGCATCGGCAAACGCACCGCTGAGCGCCTGGCGGTGGAACTCAGGGCCTCGATTGCGGCTTTCGCGGGCGTGGATCCCGCCCCATCGCTAGCGGAGGGCGTCAGCTCGGAGCAGATGCCGGCAAGCGGTGTCGACGTCGAAGCCACTCTCTCGATGCTGGGTTACGACGATCTGGAAATCCGTCGCGCCATCCGTGCCATCGCCGAGGGGGCAGATGGCCAACCACCCGCTGGAGACGACCAGGACGCCTGGCTGCGGGGCTGCTTGCAATGGTTGAGCCGTGAATCAGCCTGAGCCGTCCCACGCGAAGGTAAGCTGGTTGTTTGCACTGACAGGGCCGCCCCCCGCGCATGTCGCTTGATACCTCCGAGAAGCAGCAGCTGATCAACACCCACCAGACCCACGGCACCGACACCGGTTCGGCCGAGGTCCAGGTGGCCATGCTGAGTGAGCGGATCAACCGTCTCAGCAGCCACCTGCAGAACAACATCCATGACTTCTCCTCACGCCAGGGGCTGCTCAAGATGATTGGCCGCCGCAAGCGCCTGCTGAGCTACATGCGGAGCAAGAGCGAGCAACGCTACGCCGACACGATCGCCAAACTGGGCATCCGCGGCTGATCGACCTGCCCCATGCCTGAGCAACGCAATGCCCTCCCCTTCGAGCCGAAAGGGTCTGGGAAGGTTAGTAAGCCTGCATCAGGGACGCCTCGGCAGGAAGCCATTCCTCGCTACGTGGCCGATCGGATGGCCCGTCGCGTGGCTGTATTTGCAGGACTCCCGTCCCTCGCTGGGATGGGAGTTTTTGTTGGCAGCTATTTCGTGGTCACTCGGGGCATTGCCGATATCGCTCCTGGACTAACGCTCACGGGTTCCGGTTTGTTTTTCCTCTTGGGCCTGGTGGGCCTCAGCGTCGGTGTGTTGACCGCCAGCTGGGATCCCGAACCGGGTTCCCTGCTCGGCTTCGAGAATTTCAAGCCGAACGTTCAGCGGATGAAGGAGTCGATTCGGGCCCAGAAGCAGCAGCAGAAGCAAGAAAAATCCTGACCAAATTTCGTTGATCAGAACCTCCTGATCAGACGATCAGGAGAGCACCAGACGGTCACTGCTTCGGGCCTCAAACGATTGGGTACGCAGCGATGCGATTGCTGCATCAACATCTTTCACGCAGAACTGGGAGCCAAGTCGCACATAACGAACGCTGTCGCCGTGGCAGACCTCGGCGACAACAGGCACCTTTACGCCCAGCTCATCCCGCTCGGGGCGATGTTGGTTCAGGCATTCCCTCAGCTTGTGCTGAATGGCGATGTCACTGGCCTGATCGGAGGGGAGCTGAACAAGCAAGAGATTGAGCTCATCAACGGCGCGGCAGTCGTCAATGATCAGCTGCACGCGCTCGTCACGGCGATCAACTCCAGCCCACACCAAGAGGCGTGCTTCAGACATGAGATGGTCCGCGAGGCGGGCGTAGCTCTTGGGGAACACCACGGCTTCGCAACTTCCCGTGAGATCCTCGAGCTGCAGGATCGCCATGCGATCGCCCTTACGGGTGGTGACTTGGCGCATTTCAGCCACCATCGCAACGGCACTGACTTTGGCTTTGTCCGGCTGCTCTTCCAGAGAGCCCAGACCGATAGGTGCCAACAACTTCGACGAGGGCGTGAGTTGCTTAAGCGGATGATCTGACAGGTAGAAGCCCACCAGATCTTTTTCGAGACGAAGCTTTTCGGTTGGGGGATAGTCCGGCACCGGAGAAGCCTTGGGTGCATGGCTGAGATCCGCCGGCCCATCGTTATTGGCGACAGGAGCCATCAGATCAAAGAGGTTCCCCTGGCCGCTGTCTCGGTCTTTGGCCCGTGAGGAGGCCCAGTCGAGCAGAAGATCAAGATCAGCCATCAACTGAGCACGGTTGGCCTGCGGATCCATGGCATCCAGGGCACCGCAGTGAATCAACGACTCCAGACCACGGCGATTAAGCACTGAAGACGGGATCCGGTCGCAGAGATCAGCCAGGGAACGGAAGGGTCCGTCGCTATCGCGGGCGGCGATCAATCGACGGATCGCACCATCACCAAGGTTGCGAACGGCGGAAAGTCCAAACAGGATCCGATCGCCGTTAGGGGTGAAATCGATGAGCGAGGCATTCACATCCGGGGGCATCACCTCAATCCCCATTGCATTGCAATTGGAGATGTAGCGCTGCACCTTGTCGGCGGCTCCGGCATTCACCGTGAGCAGGGCCGCCATGTAGGCGACCGGGTAGTGCGCTTTCAAGTAAGCCGTCTGATACGTGACGGCGCCATAGGCCGTGGAATGGCTCTTGTTGAAGCAATATTCAGCGAAGAGAACCATCTGATCGAACAGTTCGTCGGCGACCTTTTCATCAACGCCACGCTCTCCAGCACCCTGGACAAAGATGCCGCGGTGCTTCTGCATCTCAGACACTTTTTTCTTGCCCATCGCTCGCCGAAGCAGATCTGCCTGACCCAGGGAGTAACCAGCCAGATCCTGCGCGATGCGCATGATCTGTTCCTGATACACCATGATCCCGTAGGTCTCGGACAGGATCGGCTCCAAAATCGCGTGAGCGAAATCGATCGCCTCACGGCCATGCTTGCGGTTGATGAATTTGGGAATCAACCCGGCATCGAGGGGCCCCGGCCGGTAAAGGGCAAGGATCGAGGAGATGTCTTCCAGCGATGACGGCTTGAGATCACGCACGATCTGCCGCATTCCGCTGGATTCCAACTGGAAGATCCCCTCCAGATCACCACGCGCCAGAAGGGCAAAGGTCTCTTCATCCTGAGGCGGCAGTTTGTCGGGGTCGACACGGGTTCCACTGCTCACCTCCACCAACTCGAGGGTCTTTTCGATCATCGTGAGGTTTTTCAACCCCAGGAAATCCATCTTCAACAGACCCATGGATTCCACGTCTTCCATGAAGTACTGCGTGATCACCTGACCGTCGTTGTTGCGCTGCAACGGCACCAGTTCATCGAGGGGGTCAGCGGCGATGACCACACCAGCTGCGTGAACACCGAAGGTTTTGTTGGTGCCTTCAATCCGCATCGCCATATCCACCCAACGCTTCACCGTTGGATCCGCCTCGTACTTCTCGCGGAACTCGGGGTTGGGGGATTCCTCGCCGATCATTGCCTTGAGCTTGGCAGGCTTACCGCGAACCACTGGGATCAACTTCGCCAGACGGTCGGCATCGCCGTAGGGAATGTCGAGCACCCGGGCCACATCCTTCAAAACCGCCTTGGAGGTCATCCGGTTGAAGGTGATGATCTGCGCCACCTTGTCCTCGCCGTAACGCTCGGTGACGTAGTCGATCACCTCGCTACGACGCTCAATGCAGAAGTCGGTGTCGATATCAGGCATCGACTTGCGTTCCGGATTGAGAAAGCGCTCGAACAGCAGGCAGTTGGTGATCGGATCAATGTTGGTGATCCCCAGGCAGTACGCAACAAGCGACCCTGCGGCGGAGCCACGACCCGGACCGACGGGAATGTGCTGTTCCCGGGCAAAGCGGATGTAATCCCATACCACTAGGAAGTAGGTGGGGAATCCCATCTGCTCCATGATCTTGAGCTCATGGGCCATGCGCTCGGCATAGTCATCGGGCAAGGCAGCATCCGGGCTGAGCTCGAGCCGATCCCGCAATCCCTGCTCCGTCACCTCCCTCAGGTAGCTGACGGGGGTATGGCCCTCGGGAATCGGGAAACGGGGCATTTGATAGCGCCCGAGGATGTCGTAGGGCTCCACCTTCTCGGCCACCTTCACGGTATTGGCGATCGCTTCGTTAACCACCTCAGGCTCGAGGTGATCCGCAAAGAGAAAACCCATCTCCTCTTTGGTTTTGATGTATTCGGTACCGGTGTAACGCAGCCGCTTCTCATCGGTGATCAGCTTGCCGGTGAGCACGCAGAGCAAGGCGTCGTGGGCTTCAACGTCCTGCTTGCTCAAGTAGTGGGCATCGTTGGTAGCAACGATCTGGATGCCAAGTTCCTTGGCAATTTTGACGATCTCAACGTTGACGATCCGATCCTCCGGAGATCCGTGGTCCTGGATCTCGAGGTAGTAGTCGTCGCCGAAGACCTCTTGGTACCAAGTTGCCACCTTGAGAGCCACATCGGGGCGACCACGCAAAATCGCTTGGGCGATCTCGCCACCGAGGCAGGCCGTCGCGATGATCAGGCCTTCGCTGTGTTGCTTCAGCAGCTCCTTGTCGATGCAGGCACGGGAGAAGATTCCGCGTCCACGCATCCCCCGCAGGTGGCTGATGCTGGTGAGCTTCACCAGATTGCGGTAGCCGGTGGCGTTTTTCGCCAACACCACAAGGTGGTAACGCTTTTCCTTCTTGGGTTGCGGGTCGTCGATGGACCCGTTGATCACATACATCTCATTGCCGATGATCGGCTTGAGACCTGTGCCCTGACAGAGCTTCAGCAGCTCAACCGCGCCGTACATCACGCCGTGATCGGTCAGGGCGATGGCAGGCATGCCCAACTGCTTCGCCCGCTCCACCATGGCCGGCAACTGCGACGCACCATCCAGAAGGCTGTAGTCGCTGTGGTTGTGGAGAGGAACGAAAGCCATGGAGCCAGATTAGGACCCAACGCAAGATCCAGTGTTCAAAGGGAACACAAGCCACCACATGTGGCGCAACTCAGGGGACCAGCGAAGCTTCCGGACGAGATGCGAACACCTGCGCAGCCTGCTCGTACTGGTGAGCCACCTGAAGCAGACGCGGTTCATCCAACACATTGCCGATCAATTGCATCCCGATCGGCAGACCCGCAGCACTGAATCCACAGGGAACACTGATGGCCGGAAGTCCAGCCAAGTTGACCGGAATCGTCAGCAGGTCAGCCAAATACATCGCCAGAGGGTCATCGGCGTGAGCGCCAGCCTTGAAGGCCGTGGACGGCGCTGTTGGCGTGAGCAGGACATCCACACTCTGGAAGGCCGCATCAAAGTCTCGCCGGATCAGGGTGCGCACCTGCTGCGCTTTTTTGTAGTAGGCATCGACATACCCGGCAGAAAGGGCATACGTGCCGATCAGGATTCGCCGTTGCACCTCAGCGCCAAAGCCTTCAGCACGGCTTCGCGCCGTCATCGCAGCAAGACTCTCGGCGTCTTCTGCACGGAAGCCGTATTTGACCCCGTCATATCGAGCCAAATTGGCCGAGGCCTCCGATGGTGCGATCACGTAGTAAGTGGCGATGCCGTCGTTGAACCGGGGGCAGCTCACCTCCACCAGTTCAGCGCCAAGAGCCTCCAGTTGAGCAGCAGAGGCCTGAACCGATGCCTTCACCTCTGCATCAAGGCCTTCGGCGTCGAAGCACTCCTTGATCACCCCCACCTTGAGGCCCTTGATGGGCTGGTTGAGGCCGGTGCTGAAGTCTGGAACCGACGCTTCAAGACAGGTGGAATCGCGAGGGTCGGGCCCGGCGATCACCTGAAGCAGTTCGGCCACATCAGCAACGCTGCCGGCGAAAGGACCCACTTGATCCAGGGAACTGGCGAAGGCCACCAGGCCCCAACGGCTGACGCGGCCGTAGGTGGGTTTGAGGCCCACCACGCCACAGAACGACGCCGGTTGGCGGATGGATCCACCGGTGTCGGAACCAAGCGAAGCGACGCAACTGCCGGCAGCGACGGCGGCTGCACTGCCACCGGAGCTTCCACCCGGCACATGGGCAGTGTTCCAGGGATTCTTTGTGGCACCAAACGCGGACGTTTCGGTTGAGCCGCCCATGGCGAACTCATCAAGGTTTGTCTTGCCAACCAACACACCTCCGGCCTGCCAAAGCCGCTCCGTGACCGTGGATTCGTAGGGGGGCACAAACTGCTCGAGCATGCGGCTGGAGCAAGTGGTGCGAACACCCTTAGTGCAGAGGTTGTCCTTGATCGCCAGGGGCAATCCCGCCAGGGGGCCAAGCTCCTCGCCGGCGGCCCTGGCTTCATCGATGCGCAGGGCCTCATCACGGGCCTTCTCAGCCGTGACTTCAACAAAAGCGTTCAAAGAAGGCTCGGAACTTTCGAGCCGTTTGAGGTGCTGATCAACGAGCTCGCGGGAGGAAACCTCGCCGCTCTGCAGTTGCTGACGCCACGCGCTGATCGTCATGTCCCTGCGATCCATTGCAGGGAGGACGCTATCAGCCGCAGGATCAGCCCTCAGCGGTGATGGTGAGGGGCTCAGAGCGCCGAGTCCGCAGCAGGGAGTGGCTGATCGACTGGGGTTGCTCCGACTTGACGTCGTCCAGGAAGGAAGCGAGCTCGCTCTCCAGTCCCTTGCGCGTGATGAAGGGACCGAACCAATAGGTCACATCAGGGCCTGAGGTCTGAACACGAGCCCACCAAGCGACTCCAAAGCCATTGGCAAGGCTGCGCAGCGGCCGAATCAGGGGACTCATGGAAGAAAAGGGACCTTGGAGCATTGTGCCCCGAGATCTTGGGAAACCATGCTGTTTTCAGGGAGATAGCTGGATGTTCTGATCGAACGGCAAGACAGCATCCGGCTGAGATGGATTCAGATCCAGATCAATCCGCTGTTCCGGTGCTGTCTCCACCTGAGCAGCCGTCTCAGAGGCATCTGCCATCTCAACGGGCGATTCAGCACCAGCAAGCTTGGGCCTCCGAATCGGCGGAGACGGCGCTTGGCCATGAATGTCCTTCATCCAGTTGCGCCGCGCCACTTCGTACACGCAAAGAGCTGTGGCAACTGAGGCATTGAGGCTCGGTGTGATGCCCCGCAGCGGGATGCGAACCAACTGGTCGCAATGGCGCCGGGTCATCAGCGACAGGCCCTGGTCTTCAGATCCGGTGACCAGCACCAGCGGCCCAGTGAGGTCGACATCGGTGAGGGTCACGTCCCCTTCAGCGGCAAGACCCACCACCCTGTAGCCGGCGTCTTTGAGCTTTTCCAAGGAGCGGTTGAGGTTCACCACGCGTGCCACCGGCAGGTGTTCCAGGGCTCCTGCGGCCACCTTGGCGGCGGAACCGGTCAAGCCAGCGCTGCGGCGCTGGGGAATCACCACTCCGTGGGCTCCCATGGCCTCAGCGGAACGAACAACCGCCCCAAGGTTGTGGGGGTCGGTGACACTGTCCAAGGCAACCAACAAAGGGGGTTCCCCCAGATCCGAGCAGCCCTCGATAAGGGTCTCGAGGTCGAGGGTTTCCGCCGCCGCCGTCTGCAGGGCAATGCCCTGATGAACGGACCCACCTGTGATCTGTCCCAGCCGAGCCCAGGTCACCTCTTCCACGAGAACGCCCGAAGCCTTGGCATCGCGAAGCAGCTGGAGAAATTTGGAGGCACTGCGCATCTCGGCAGTGCACCAGATGCGATGGATGGGGCGTCCGGCCTCCAACGCGGCCAGGGTGGCATGACGTCCCCAAATCAAATCGTCCGCTGGGGGTGTGGCCGCTGCAGCCTCCGATGCTGCCTCCGGGCGCTGAGAACGGCCCTCGTCATACCGAGATCTGGAGCGCTGGGACGGTTGGCGCCGTTCATCCCCGGAGCGACGGCGGTCGCCGTAGCGGTCGTTGCGATCGCGAAAACGCCCAGGCCCTGAGCGGTCGTTTTGAAAGTCCGAACGGGAGGCGTTCTGATCTCGGTCGAAGGAACGGGAGCGATTGCCGAACCGCTCTTTCGGGCGATCACCGAAGCGTTCTCCAGATCGATCACCAGAGCGCTCACTGAAACGATCACCAAACCGATTGCCGGGTCGATCACCAGAGCGCTCACCAAACCGATTATTGGGTCGATCACCGCCTCGCGACTGTTCCCAGCCTCCATCCCGTGGCGCGCGTCGTTCGCGATACCCGCCACCGTCACGTCCAGGCTTGGCATAGGGGGAACGACCGCCATCGGAACGGCGGTTGCTGGGCATGGGGCGACCGCTATCCGAGCGCCCCATCGAGGAGCGGCCAGCGGAAGCGCGTCCACTGGGCGGCCTGCCTCCTGGTGATCGAGCCCCCCCACTCCCTCCTGGCCCCGAACGGCCATCGCGGGATGGGCCGCTTGAGCGGCGTTCAAAGCGAGGACTCATGGTGTGCGAGGAAACGTTATGGGTTGGATCCGGCTTGCTCCAAGTGATCGAAGAGCTCCGCAAGCCGGGCTGGATTGTTCAGAAACAGCCAGCCCACCATTGTCTCAAACCCTGTGGCCCTTCCATAAACAGCAGCGTCCGCGCGCCTTGGACCCCGACCGGCACTGTTGCGGCCACGACGAACCAGATCGAGTTCCTCTGAACTGAGGAGTTCACGGTCTTCCAGCCAGCTCAGCAAGCGGGACTGGGCGTCAGCACGGACATCGGCCACAACGGCCCGATGCAATTGATCAGAGCGTCCAGGCCTCGCGCCATGGCGCAACCGTTGATGCAGCTCCCACACGGCATCTCCAATCCAAGCCAGTTGCAATGGCCCCAGCTGTTCGTTGATGTCGCTGGGAGACTGGCTTTTAATCCAATCGCTCAAGCGGCCAACTGATTCAGGGCTGTGGGCAGATCCTCCACAAGATGAAGGAACTGCTCAAGACGCACCAACTTGATCGTCTGCATGACCCTGGTGTTGCCCACAAGCAGAAACGACCGCTTGGCATCTGTGCATTGCTTGGCCAGCTGCACCAGCGCCCCAAGGCCGGATGAATCGAGGAAATCGATCTTGCTGAGATCGAGAACAGACGGAAGTTTGTTGGCCTTCAGAACATCCGCCGCATACTCCAAGAATTGCTTCTCGGAGTACGCATCAAGCTGACCGGTGAAATGAAACACCAGACAACCATTTTTCTGTTCGAATCCGCCCCGGAGAGAGACGGTCAGTCGCTGCAGTTCGCTGATGGGATCAAGCCCCCCAGGCATCATCGGCACGAAGTGTAGTGATGCTGAGCGTTGGCTACCACCTCATCAACGGCGATCGGCCATCAGCGTCACAAAGCGGGCGAAATGATGGTCGGCGTCATGGGGGCCCGGACTCGCTTCCGGGTGGTATTGCACCCCGAAAACAGGCTTTTGACGATGGGCAATTGCTGCCACGGTGCGGTCGTTCAGATTGAAGTGGGTGACGTCAATCACGTCTGAATCCAGGGAATCGGCGGAGAGGGCAAAGCCGTGGTTCTGACTGGTGATTTCAACCTGGCCCGTGGTGCCACAGGGATGGTTCAGGCCGCGGTGGCCATAGGACAGCTTGAACGTCTCTCCGCCAAGGGCCAGACCAAGGATCTGATGGCCCAGACAGATGCCAAACAGGGGTAAATCGGATTCCTCCAGCAACATCTTGGCCAGGGCAATCCCGTGGGTCACCGCTGCTGGATCGCCAGGGCCGTTGGACAGAAAGACACCATCCGGGCGATGGGAGCGAACCGTGGCCAGATCCGTGTCTGCCGGCAGAACCGTGACGTCACAGCCATGGGCGACCAGTCGATCGAGAATGGCGCGCTTGATGCCGAAATCGATGGCGACAACGCGGAAGGGCTCGTCGCTGCGGCGCTGCAAACGCTGATCGAAGCCAACACTGCAGGCCTGATTCCACTGGTAGGGCTCACGGGTGGTGACACGGTCCGCCAGGTTCAGCCCCTGCATCGACGGGGCCTGCTTCAGCAGCTCCAGCAACTGCGCCGGGGGCTGGCCGTCACTGCTGATCACGCCATTCATGGCCCCCACCTCACGCAGGTGACGCACCAAGGCACGGGTGTCCAAACCGCTGATGCCTACAAGCTGATGGGACTGCATCCAGCTTTCAAGCGGCTGTTCACAGCGCCAGTTGCTGGGCAATGGGGCCAGTTGGCGGGCAATCACGCCACGGGCATGGGGGCGATCAGCTTCTTGATCGTCAGCATTCACCCCTGTGTTGCCGAGTTCGGGATAGGTGAAGCTCACCAACTGTCCGGCATAGGAGGGGTCTGTAAGCACCTCCTGGTAACCGGTCATGCCGGTGTTGAACACCACCTCACCGATGGTGGTGCCGCGATGGCCGAAGCCAACACCGGTGAGGACCGTGCCATCGGCAAGGACGAGATAAGCCTTGTCTGATGGTGAATCGGGCATCGAAGGGCCGCCGCAGGTCATCAGTCACTCATTCTCCATCTCCGTCGGACAGGGCATCCCGCAGAGCGACAAGCTTGTCCCAGGCCTTGCCCTCATTGAGAACAGTCAGAGCCTGAGCAACAGCAGCCGGCAGATCGCTTTGCAGCCCCGCAGCCCAGAGCACCAGTGCTGTGTTGAAGGCCACCACCTCGGTCTGGGCCAGCGATCCCTGCCCCTGCAGAACGTTCTGAAGGATCTGCTGGTTCACCGCGCAGTCACCACCGCGCAGCAGATCGAGACCGGCACGGGTCAGACCCAGGTCTTCAGGGGAGACCTCTTTTGTGGTGATGCCCCCGGATTCGATCAAACGCAAGGCATTGGGACCCGCCAACGAAGCCTCATCGAGGCCCCCAGCGCCGTGAACCACGACGGCACGGCTCAAGCCGAGTTGCTGCAAAGCTCCCGCCATGGGGTCGAGAAGCTCTGGACGCGCCACGCCAAGAACCTGCGCCTGGGGCTGAAGCGGATTAACCAGAGGGCCGAGCAGGTTGAACACCGTGCGAACCCCCAGGGTCCGTCGCAGCGGCGCCAGATTCACAAGAGCTGGATGCCAGGCGGGAGCGAACAGGAAGGTGACACCGGTTCCCGGCAAAGCCTCCACCACTTTGTTTAACGGAGACTTAAGGTTGAGACCGAGCCCCTCGAGCACATCGGCTGAACCCACTTTGCCGCTGGCGCTGCGGTTGCCATGCTTGGCCACATTGACCCCGCAAGCAGCGGCGGTGAAGGCGACCGCCGTGGAGATATTGAAGGTATCTGCACCGTCACCACCGGTGCCGCAGGTGTCGACCATGGCCAGATCGGGCTGGGCGCAGGGAAGGGGGCAGGCCTCGCGTAGGACAGCCGCCATGGCCGCCAGCTCATCGGCCACCATCCCTTTGGCTCTCAGTCCAGCCAGGAACGCCCCGGTCTGCACGGGCTCGAGCTCTTCAGCTAGCCAGGCACGCATCAGGGCAGTGGCCCCATCGGAGCTGAGGTTGTTGCCCTGCAGCAGATGGTCCAAGCAACCGGACCAGGAACGCGGGTCTGAGGACATGGAAGGGAAGCTGCCAGTAAAAAACCCGGGGTGCGAGGCACACCGGGCCAGGTGATGGGAACAATCCCACTATCCCTCAGATCAACGGCGAACGACCAGCCGTTGCAGCCGGATGCCTAGGTTGGCCTGCCAACGGGACCAACGAGCTCGCATGGCCGCCCTTCGTCTCGACCTGATCGGCCGCTATCTGCGTCCCCACCGCCGCACGGTGCTGCTGGGAGCCATTGCCTTGGTGGTGGTCAACGTTTTGCGGGTCACGATCCCGTGGGAAGTGCGCAGCGTTGTGGACGAGCTGCAGAAGGGATTCAGCTACGCCGGAGTCCTGCGCCAAGCGGGATGGGTTGTGCTGCTTGCGAGCACCATGGGCGTGATCCGGCTGACCTCGCGCCAACTCATCTTTGGTGTGGGTCGGCAGGTGGAAGTGGATCTGCGACAGCGCCTGTTCGAGCACATGCTCCGCCAGGAACCCGATTGGATTCAAGGCAAAGGCAGCGGTGAAGTAATCAGTCGAGCCACGAGCGATGTGGAAAACATCCGGCGCCTGCTCGGATTCGCGATTCTTAGCCTGACCAACACGCTGCTGGCCTATGCGCTGACGCTGCCCGCAATGTTGGCCATCGATCCGTGGCTGACCCTGGCCGCCGTCGGGCTCTACCCCGTGATGCTCAGCACGGTGCGCCTTTTCGGTGGGCGCATGATGCGTCAAAAGCGCGCGCAGCAGGAAGAACTCTCCGCCCTAAGCAACCTGATTCAAGAAGATCTCTCTGGGATCGGGGCCATCAAGATCTACGGCCAAGAGGGTGCGGAACAGGAGGCCTTCGCTTCACGTAACCGCCGCTATCGCGACAGCGCTATTCGGCTGGCGAGAACACAAAGCACCCTGTTCCCGCTGCTTCAGGGCATTTCATCCCTCTCTGTTCTTTTGCTGTTGGCCATCGGCAGCGGGCAACTCGCAGCCGGTCGTCTGAGCATTGGAGGACTGGTAGCCCTGATCCTTTATGTGGAGCAGCTCGTCTTCCCAACAGCATTGCTGGGATTCACGCTCAACACCTTCCAGACCGGCCAGGTGAGCCTCGAGCGGGTGGAGGAATTGCTGAAACGGGAACCAGAGATCAAAGACCCTGATCCCTCTGAAGTTCAGCCCCATCCAACAACCGACCGCCGGGGGCGTTTTGAAGCCCGCGGCCTGACGGTCAAATATCAAGGTGCTGAGCAGAACACCCTCAATGGCCTGCAGTTCTGCATCGAACCAGGGGAGTTGGTTGCCGTAGTAGGGGCCGTGGGCTGCGGCAAGACCACCCTGGCTCGGGCGTTCGGTCGCATGGTTCCACTGGAACCAGGACAACTGTTCCTGGATGGCGTGGATGTCACCCAGATGCCTCTAAAGACGTTGCGCCGTGACGTGGCGATCGTTCCCCAGGAGGGCTTTCTGTTCACCAGCACCCTGGCGGACAACCTCCGCTACGGCGATCCTGAGGCCAGTGATCAGCTGGTTGAGTTGGCGGCAGAACAAGCCCGTCTGGCTGATGACGTGAAGGGCTTTCCTGATGGTTTCGGAACCATCGTTGGGGAACGCGGCATCACGTTGAGTGGTGGTCAACGTCAACGCACAGCCCTGGGGCGGGCTCTTCTGATGTCGGCGCCGGTGTTGATCCTGGACGACGCCTTGGCAAGCGTCGACAACAACACGGCAGCGGCGATTTTGGATTCGATTCGAGCCCAGGATGATCGGACCATCGTGATGATCAGCCATCAACTTTCAGCCGCAGCGGCCTGTGATCGCATCCTGGTGATGGAGAACGGACGCATCGTTCAACAGGGACACCACAACGCCTTGATCCAACAGCCGGGTGTGTACAAACGTCTTTGGGAGCGTCAACAGGCATCTCAACAACTGGATGCGTTGGCTTCCTGAAGAATCTCCGGGCGGTTTCTGACAACTCCAACGTCCGTGGCTTAGCTGTGTAGGCGACTCCTTGCCTATGACCAGCGGATCCCCCTTTGCGGTGCGCTGCACGCTCACCTTCGGCGATATTTACGGACAGGTGCTGGCCTGGATGGCCGTCATTTTTGTGAGCCTGGCTGCGGGGCTTGCCTTGATGGGCTCCTCGCGACCATTGTTTGCACTGGTGGGAGTGGGGCTGATTTTGGTGCTCAGCCTGCCGTTTCTGCTCTTCGCCTTCGTCACAACGCTGCTGAATCACATCCAGCTCAACCCGGTTGAGGGTGAAGCCAAAGTGTCCTAAGCACTCAAGCCAACACGAAGCGAAGGCATATCTTCTCCACCTCCGGAACGACTACCCCTAGATCTAGGGAACAGGATTTCTTCTGATTGAAATTCGAATGAAGGAGGTTCCGCAGGACGAGACCACTGTTCCTTGATCGGCCATCACCACAAGATCATTCCATAGAGCAGCGATTGACAGTAGACATTTCTGACGCAGGTGGGATGTCTGATTCACCAGAATCAACAGCCTGTTTTTTTATCAAAAACACCTTTTTGAATCCATAAGCCATTAGTCAATTACTTGCAATGGGCTCATCCATCAAATTCGCCTTGCTTTCTGGTCATGTGCCAGCCATCAGCAAGATTCAGGTTGAAAGCTGTTGACAAAAGAATCAACAACTTTCTGTAGAACATTGTCCAAATAAGAATCACTCTTCAATAGAACCTTTGATCGTTGCTTTTCATCCGTTACTTGGAGGAGCAATCGCCGAGAGTTCACTGATTGCCCTCGAGGCGGCGGCATCACTCCATTGAATCAACTTCCTAAGCTCTCCAAATCGACGTAATCAACATGCTTCCTTCCTGGCTGTCTCCCCGCGGCGACGCCGAACCATCTGCACCGGCAACACACGCAGTGTTGGGAACACCGCTGAAGGCCCCACTGATGGCCGACCAGAAAGAAGCAATCTTTGCCTGTGGCTGCTTCTGGGGCGCTGAGAAAGGTTTTTGGCGACTCCCAGGGGTGATGAGCACTGCCGTGGGCTACGCGGGAGGCCAAACCGAGCAACCGACTTACAACCAGGTTTGTTCCGGCAGAACCGGGCACACGGAAGTGGTGCGCGTGGTGTGGAGCCGCCCCGCTCTGGATTTCAGCGACCTGCTGAAACTGTTCTGGGAGTGTCACGACCCCACCCAAGGCAACCGGCAGGGCAACGACACCGGCAGCCAATACCGGTCAGCCATTTACACGTTCAATCCGGAGCATCTGCAACTGGCCCTCGCCAGCCGGGACGCCTATCAAGCCGCACTCTCTGCCAAGGGTTATGGCGCCATCACCACCGAAATCCTGGCAGACCAAACCTTCTATTTCGCCGAGGACTATCACCAGCAGTACCTCGCCAAACCGGGAAGCCGCCCCTACTGCTCTGCGATGCCAACACAGACGCTGCTTGGTGAGTTCGAAGGATCGAACTACAAACTCCCAAAGCAGGTCTGGGACAAGTACGACTGGTCTGTCAGCCACTGCGTGCTTCGATCCGACAACAGCCCAATCGCTCTGGGCTGATTCGGCCAGGATGAGGATTATCCCAATCCATGCCATGCCTGAGCCCTGGTCTGATCGACAGGTGATCCTGGCCATCGCCCTCACCTTGATTTTGGTTCTGGGCCTGATCCTCGGCAGCGTGTCCCTCAACCGAGAGCAGCAGGCTCCGATGCTTTGGCGGGAAACACCCCAGCCCAAGTCAACACCATTGGCAATCTGACCACCAACCCACAGGCACGCGGCCACTTGGTGCGATCGTGGATGGAGAAGGTTCCTCCGTTCTGCAGTGAGTGAGCGGCCTGATCCATCCGAGCAGCGACAACTGCATCCTCTGCCGAGGGGGCTGGTGGAGCTCTATGGCTTGATCGCCGTTCTGGTGGTGCTCATCCCCGAATGGCTGGCGGATGGAACCTTGAATCTGGGCCAGTCCAAAGGCCCTGCTTCGCTCCCGATGCGCTCCAGAGCGTGGCGCACGCTTCCTGAACTGCGCTTGGCGGCCATGACCCTGGCCGAGCTTCGTCAGGCCGCCGCAGAACTGCGGATATACCAGTACGGATCGGCATCGAGAGACCAACTCACCACTCGGTTGCTCAGGCGACTCAGACGCCGGGATGCACTGTGATAACTTAAATCTGACGGGGCGTGGCGCAGCTTGGTAGCGCACCACTTTGGGGTAGTGGGGGTCGTGGGTTCAAATCCCGCCGCTCCGATTCAACCGTCTTGTTTCCCCACCTGAAGATCAACATTTCAGGGTTTGAGCCGGCAGTTACGCCGGCTCTTTTTTGTGCATTCAGCGGCGGCCGGCGCTGGTCACCACCAGATGCCTGGAGGCATCAATCTGAAGCCAGCCTTCATCCCGCAACTGACCCAAGACGCGGGTCACAGTCACCCTTGTGGTGCTGAGGGCGCTAGCGATCTCCTGATGGGTCAGGCGAAGGTTTAGGCGAAGACCAGAATCACAGGGTTCGCCAAAGTCCTTGGCGAGCAGTTCCAGAAAGCCCCGGACTCGTTCTTCAACGCGGCGCAGCCCCAGCAGAGACAGGAGCGACTCCGCTTGGCGGTAGCGGGCGGCCATGGCCTTGGCCAAGCCGAGCGCCAACTGAGGAGACTGCTCAAGCTCCGCCAGATTGCAGCAGAGCAGATCGCAATCGGTAAGTGCGACAGCCTCGTAGGCCTCCACATTGGTGAATGCCGCAGCGAAGGGTTCATTCGGCCCCACAAGGCCAAGCACCAGCTCATCGCCATGGACTGACACAGCCCCCAGCTTCACCATGCCGCGAACCACAAACCAAACGCTGTTCTTCAGCAGAGGAATGAGACTTCCTGAGGTGACATATACAACATTGCGATTGTCGTAGCTGCTTTCAAGAAACGCCTTGAAACCCAGAGCCTTTGAACTCAGATCAGCGGACGGAGTGGCAAGCATTTGGAATTCCATGAATCCAGGAAAACTGTATTGAGGACAACATCGATTCCCAACAAAGAGCTGGGAGAGATTTGGGAGAGATTTGGGAGAGATTAGGTTAAGAAGGCTCTAACATTGATCGCAATTTGAATTATTTAATGCATAAAAAAAGGGCCCCGAGGGGCCCCCTTGATGTTTGGTTTCTAAAACCGATTCAAGCCAAAATCACTTGCCGATCTTTTTGACAGCAGCCTTGGACTTGGCCAGGATGTCGCCCTTCAGGGGAACGAAGCCCAGGGAAGAAGCTTTGCTCTGAGCAGCGTCGCTCAGCATGTAGTTGAAGGCCTCCTGCACCACCTTGGCGTTGCGGCCGTTGCCTTTCTCATACGCCAAAACCCAAGTGAGAGTAGCGATGGGATAAGCGCCTTTGGCGGTGGGGTTGGGGTTCTTACCAGCCAGATCCTTGTCCAGAGTGATTCCGTTCAGGGCAGTAGCACCTGCAGCCACTGAAGGCTTGAGGAATTGTCCTGAAAGGTTCTGAAGAGCAGCAGCTTTGACGTTGCCCTTGATGTACGACTGATTCACGTACCCAATAGCACCGACCCGATTCCGGATCAGGCCAGCAACACCAGAGTTGCCTTTGGCGCCAACACCTGCAGGCCACTTGACGGATTTGCCTGTGCCGAGTGTCCAGGTCTTGGAGAAGGCCTGCATGGAGTTGGTGAAGGCCTTGGTGGTGCCAGAGCCATCAGAACGGTGAACCCAGGTGAGGGTGCCGGGCTGGCAGCCAAGCTCCTTCCAGTTCTTGACCACACCCATGGCGACCTTGACAGCCTGCTCCTGAGTCAGCTTGAGGTCGCAGCCAGGCTTGTTGTAGCCGAAGGCGATGGTGCCACCCACCATCGGGATCTGGACCACTCCACGGCCGACCTTGGCCATGTCCTTCTTCTTCATCGGATCATCCGATGCACCGAAGTTCACAGTCTGGTCAATGAAAGCTTTGCGGCCGGAACCGGATCCCACCGCCTGATAGTTCACCTTGAGTCCACCGGAGCCGGCGAGATCGGCGAACCAGCTCTGGTACACCTTGGCGGGGAAGGACGCTCCGGCTGCATTGAGGCTGGACACACTCGAACTACCACCACAGGCGGCAAGGCCAACAGCGAGAACGCTCAGGCTGGAAATAACAGGGAACGATGTGCCCAAACCGTTTGTTTGATTTGGTCCATCCTCCCGCGTCGTGAATCCAGGCTCAGGCGGTGTGCGCAACGGTGAGCCGCGTCGCGACTGAATAGCAGCGCAGCCAGCGGTTCACCCGTTTGCGGTGGGGGGCGGGGACCTCCCCAATCAACTGGCTGAGTTCATCAGCCCCAATGCGTCGCAGGGCGCGCACGTCAACATGCCAGAGCGCTTCGGCTTCACGAATCAACCGCGCCCAGGTACGCACCTGCTGCCACTGGCGCAGGCGGGAGCGAATTGGACGTTGATGGGGATGCAGAAATGCCGTCATGGCTTCAGCCTGCTGCGCTCAGCGGCGCTCTCTGCAAAACCACCCAGACGCTTCGGAGTGCTGAAGCAAATGCGCAGGCTCAGGCGCTGAGGCGATCGGTCTCGAGCTCAACGGGGGCAACAAGAAAATCAAGTTCCGCCACCTCGCGATCGCTCAAACGACGGGTCCAGGCCCCCTTGATCGGATCGTTCCAACGGAAACCCGCTGCTTTGGCCAGATGGCGTTCTTCGAAGGACACCCGGGCACGCATCAACTGGCGCGGTTCCAGGCCCCGCTCCAACAGCTGCTCAAGGTCGTCACAACGTGCGAACACCTCTGCGATATAGATGCAATCGCTGAGGGCGCGGTGGGCGGCCCAGACCGGGACGCCATAGGCCAAGGCCAGGTCCCGCACCGACGGCCGCGAACGCAACTGACGCTCCCCCGGCCAACGGATGTCTTCCATGGTGCAAAGCCACGGTGTTGCGGTGGCCGGCACGACACCAAGACCAAACCACTGGCGATCAAAGGCCGCGTTATGGGCCACCAGCAGATCGGCAGCAGCTAGCAGATGCTCAAACCACACCAGCGCCTCCTGCCAGGGCTGGGGCCGACGGGTGACGGCGGCGGGAATCCGGTTGATCGCCTCTGCCGCGTTGGAATCCACGGGCAGAAGAAACGATTGCTGCGCCAGCACCGAACGACTCGGCACATCAAACAAAATGCAGCCCACCTCAAGGCACTGGTCCTGCTGCGGATCCAAACCGGAGGTTTCGGTGTCAATGATCAGCAAAGTGGTCGGGGAGGCCTCTGGCGCGTGCTCTGGCTGATCAGCCTTGGCCTCGGGCTCGACGGCTGGTGATGAAGGCAACAGGGTTGGCGCTGTTTGGGTCTCCGCCTGAGGTCTTGAAAACCCCGCAAGCAAATCGAGCTGTTCAGGCATGGCGCAGTGACTCCTCCCACCACTGATTCTCCCGCCCCGGGCAAGGTGCCTGCTGCCTAGGGTTCAGCCCTCTTCATTTCAATCCAATGGCCCTCGGGATCGGCGACCGGCTCCCCTCCTTCAGCCTGGAGGATCAGAACGGTGACCTTCGCACTCCCGCCTCGGTTCAGGGCCGCTGGCTCGTGCTGTTCTTCTATCCCAAGGACGACACGCCAGGCTGCACGGCTGAAGCCTGCAGCTTCCGCGACAACGCTGAGAGCTTTGCGGCCCTCGATGCAGAGGTTTGGGGCATCAGCGGTGATGACGCCGTCAGCCACCGCCGTTTCGCCACCCGCCACAACCTCACGTTTCCTCTGCTTTGCGACCGCAATAACGCCCTGCGCCGCGAGATGGGTGTACCCAAAGCCCTTGGTCTGCTGCCCGGTCGCGTCACCTACATCGTTGACGGGGAGGGAGTGATCCGTCACACCTTCAGCAACCTCTTGGATGGTCCGGCCCACGTGCGTGAAGCACAGCAGGTGCTGAATCAGCTGCGCGGTTGAGCATGGCCAACTGGCGTCAGCTGGGTGCGATCTGGCAACTGCGGCCGGCCGAACCCAAGGGATTGATCGAATTCATCGGCGGCAGCTATCTGGCAGCCACACCCCAGATCAGCTACCGCAGGCTGCTGGAAGACCTAGCGGCGGGCGGGTTGGCCGTGCATGCCTGGGCCTATGTGCCTGGGTTCGATCATCAACGCCAGGCCCGCGATGCCTGGAGTGCCTTCCGCTCAGCGCGTCGCCAACTTGAGGAGCGCTGCGGGGCCCTTTCAGCTCCGCTGCGGCTTGGCCACAGCCTGGGATGCAAGCTTCACCTGCTGGCCCCCGATGGGGGTCGCGGCAGCAGGGCCCTGGTGGCCCTGAGCTTCAACAACTTCAACGCCGACCGTTCGATTCCCCTGCTGGGCGAACTGGCACCCCGGCTCGGGGTGGAAACCGAGTTCAGCCCCAGTCCAGCCGAAACGCTTCGCTTGATCAGCCGCCACTACCAACAGGAGCGGAATCTGGTGGTGCGCTTCGGCCGCGATGAGCTGGATCAAAGCGGTGATCTGATCGAGGCCCTTCGAGAACGTCCCTCCGACGCCAGCTCAACCCTGGAACTTCCCGGCGATCACCTCACGCCGGCCAGTGCCGGGCTGCGACGCAGCTTCCTAGGAGACTGGGCGGACGACCCCAAGCGGGTGGCGGTCATCCGTCAGCTGAGCCAAACCATCGGCAAGGCGATCAGGCCCTGAGGCGATCCAAAACGGAGCGATCCTCCAGGGTGCTGGTGTCGCCACTCACCTCCTGACCCGCCGCCAAGGCCCGCAGGATCCGGCGCATGATCTTGCCGCTGCGGGTCTTGGGAAGTGCATCACTGCAACGGATCTCATCCGGCCGGGCGATCGGACCGATCTCCTTGCCGACGTGGATCCGCAATTCCTTCACCAGGGCGTCATCGCCCTCACGGCCTGACTCGAGGGTGACGAAGGCCACAATGCCTTCGCCCTTGAGGTCATCAGGACGACCCACAACGGCCGCCTCCGCCACCGCGGGGTGACTGACCAGAGCTGATTCGATCTCCATCGTGCCGAGACGGTGGCCCGAGACGTTGATCACGTCATCGACGCGACCCATGACCCAGAAGTAGCCATCGGCATCACGCCGGGCGCCATCCCCCGCGAAATAGAGGTAGGAACCATCGGCAGGCCGGATGTGCTCCCAATAGCTCTCGCGGAAGCGTTGGGGGTTGCCATGCACGGTACGCATCATTCCTGGCCAGGGGGCACGCACCGCCAGATACCCGCCTTCATCGGCACCACAGCTGTTGCCTTCCGCATCGATGATGTCGGCCTGAATGCCAGGCAGGGGCAGGGTGGCAGAGCCGGGCTTGGTGGGCGTTGCACCAGGCAGGGGGCTGATCATTACCCCGCCGGTTTCCGTCTGCCACCAGGTGTCGACGATCGAGCAGCGGTTGCCTCCAATCACGTCGCGATACCACATCCAGGCCTCCGGATTTATTGGTTCGCCAACGGTGCCGAGCAGGCGGAGGCTGCTCATGTCGAACTGATCCGGAACGGAGCGGCCGCTCTTCATAAATGCCCGGATTGCGGTGGGAGCCGTGTAAAAGATCGTGATTCCGTGCTTCTGAATCAACTCCCAGAAGGCACCGGGCTTGGACGGGCGCGGTGCTCCCTCGTACATCACCGTCGTTGCACCGTTCGATAACGGGCCATAGACGATGTAGCTGTGGCCGGTGATCCAACCCACATCGGCGGTACACCAGAAGACATCCTCATCCCGGATGTCGAAAATCCACTGGAAGGTGAGATGGGCCCAGAGGTTGTAACCGGCGGTGGTATGAACCACGCCCTTAGGTTTGCCGGTGGAGCCGGATGTGTAAAGAACGAAGAGGCGGTCCTCGCTAGCCATCGGGGCAGCGGGGCAGTCGTCACTTTGACCCTCCACCAGGTCATGCCACCACTGATCGCGACCGGCAACCATCTCCACGTCCTGCTTGGTGCGCTGCACCACAAGCACACCGGTCACCGAGGGGCAGGCGCCGTTGGCCAGCGCCGCATCCACCGCGGGCTTGAGAGACACCGGATTGTCCTTGCGGAAGCCGCCATCAGCGGTAATCACCGCTTTCACTTCGCCGTCATTGAGACGGTCCCTTAGGGCTTCTGCGGAAAAGCCACCGAACACCACCGAATGGGGAGCACCAATGCGAGCGCAAGCGAGCATGGCGATCGCCGCCTCAGGCACCATCGGCATATAAAGCGCCACAAGATCACCCTTGCCAATGCCCATGGCCTTGAGGCCATTGGCGGCTTTGCAGACCTCGGCATGCAGTTCCTGGTAGGTGAACCGGCGCACATCCCCCGGCTCTCCTTCCCAGATCAACGCTGTTTTCTGAGCCTTTGGCCCATCGAGATGACGGTCCAGGCAGTTGTAGGAGAGGTTCGTCGTACCACCCTCAAACCAGCGCGCAAACGGAGGATTGGACCAGTCGAGCACGGTATGGAAGGGCTCGAACCAATGCAGTTCTCGGCAGGCGGCCTCACCCCAGAACGCATCTGGATCGTTTTTGGCGGCATCGGCCATGGCCCGGTAGGCCTCGAGGCTGCCGATGCGAGCTTTAGCGGAGGTGTCTGCTGGCGGCTCGAACACCCGCTGCTCCTGCAGCACGCTTTCGATCGTGGTGTTGGCGTCGGTCACAGCAGACTGCGCAGTGCATCTCCTCGAAGGGTAAGGAGCAGGACCCCGGTTGATCCAGGTCCCGTATCAATCCGTCGGACGATGATGCAGTCGATGCGAAAGGATTGAGCTGGGCATCACCGTTCCGGGATGAAACTGCCACCTGCCGCTTGCCTGTTCGATCTGGATGGGCTTCTGCTCGACACCGAGCCGCTGCATGGCCGGGGCTGGTGGGAAGCCGCAGCTCACTTCGGCACCCAGCTGAGCGAGGTCCAGTTGATGCAGCTGAAAGGCCGTCGCCGACTCGACTGTGCGGCCCAAGTGGATGCATGGCTGGCCAAACCGGTGGGCGCGGATGCCTTGTTGGCGGTGCAGCAACCGATTGTTCGTGCCCTGCTCCCGGATGCTGCCCCGATGCCCGCAGCGCAGGAGCTGGTAACGCACTGCCACAACCGGGGCATCCCCATGGCGCTGGTCACCAGCAGCAGCCGCGACGCCGTTGAATTCAAAGCAGCCCCCCATCCCTGGCTCGAGCAGATCCATGAACGGGTTTACGGCGACGATCCCGACCTTGACGCGGGCAAACCCGACCCCGCTCCCTTTCGGCTTGCCGCCCAGCGCCTGGGGCTCCACCCCAAAGACTGCTGGGCCCTTGAGGATTCCCAGGCCGGTAGCCAATCAGCCCTTGGCGCCGGTTGTCAGGTCTGGCTAGTGAGCACCACAGGCTCTAAGCATCCAAACTTGAACTCCAATCCCTGTGGAATCAATAGCCTGGCTGTTGTGTTGAGTCTGTTGTCTTGAGGTTCCAGTTCAGTACAGACGGCTGAGGACAAAGTCCGGCAGTTCCATCAAGGCGCGTTGCGCTGCGGACTCCGGCAGCCAGGCGATCGATTCACGGGATTCGCGGGCAAAGGTTTCTGCAAGCGCACGGGTGCGTTCAATCGCCTTGGATGCCCGAACCATTTCCAGCGCCTTGTCCAGGTCACCGGGCTCAGAGAACTGGCGATCAATCAACGGCTGCAGCGATGGATGCTCCTCAAGGGCATAGAAAGTGGGAGCGGTTAGATAGCCACTGGCGAGATCACTGGCTGCAGGCTTGCCGAGCTGCTGGTCGTTTCCGGTGAAATCGAGAATGTCATCAACCACCTGGAAGGCCAAGCCCAACTGGCGGCCGAATTGGTAGAGGCTGTCGAGCTGAGACGGCGAGCAGCCGGTGAGCACACCCGCTGCTCGGGAACTGTTGGCAATTAGTGATGCCGTCTTGCAGTAGCTCTTTTCGAGGTAGGTCTCAAAGGTTTGGGCTGTATCGAAGCGGTATAGACCCTGTTTAACCTCACCATCGGCGAGGTCCATGATCACGCGGCTCAGCAGCTTCACCACATCGAGGTCGTCGAGGTTGGCGAGGTGCCAGCTGGCCTGCGCGAAGAGAAAGTCGCCGGCAAGAACCGCAACGCGGGCATCAAAACGGCTGTGGACCGTGTCCACACCGCGCCGGGTCGAAGCCTCATCTACCACATCGTCGTGAACAAGCGAGGCGGTATGGATCATTTCCGTGATCTCAGCCAAGCGGCGATGGCGCGGCGAAAGATCTCCTTTCTCCGAAAGAGCGCGCGACAGGAGCAAAACAATGCCCGGGCGTAAACGCTTGCCACCGGCGCTGAACAGGTGTTCCGCAGCGGCCTGGAGAATGGGGTGACCTGCCCCGATCAGGCTGCGCAGGTCTCCGAGCAGGGTTTCAAGATCTGTCTCTACCGGTTGGAGTAGCTCGGTAACGGTGCTCATGACTCCCCTCGGCGCCGCGATCCTAGTGGCCCCACGCTCAGTCCTGCAGCAGCTGAAGGCTGACGACAGGCCGCTGGCCCAGCCAGGGGGTGGCGCGCATCGCGAAGGCATCGGGGTCAGCGGTGACGCAGAAGCGGCAGCTCTCCAATGAAAACGGCCTTGGAGTCGGCGAAATCCGCGCCGGTGGCCCCAAAACGGCATCTAGTTGACGGGCCACACCGATGGCCGGGTCAATGATCTGGACCGACTCCGGCAGCAGCTGACGCAACAGAGGCACCAGCAGCGGGTAATGGGTGCAACCCAGCACGATCGACTCAACTGAAGCCGCTAGCAAGGGTTCGAGATAGGCCTGGGCCGCACGGCGCAGGTCTTCGCTGTTCATCTCGCCTGCTTCGATCAGGGGAACAAAAGCAGGACAGGCCTGCTCAATCACCACCGACCCTGGGTGAAGTGCTTCGATGCTGGCCCGATAGGCCGAGGAGGCCACGGTGGCTGGTGTGGCCAACACACCAACACGGCCCGTTTCAACCATCGCTGCGGCAGCGCCGATCAGGCCGATGACTGGCACCCCGGCCTGCCCCTCGGCCACATCCCTTGCCAAGGCATTGGTGGTGTTGCAGGCCATGACCACCGTGGACACCTGTTGGTCGCTTAACCAACCCACCACTTCAGCGGCGATGCGCCGGATGTCATCCGGTTGCCGGTTGCCGTAGGGGACCCGGGCCGTGTCGCCGAGGTAAACGCAAGGAACAGACCCATGGCGTTCGAGCACCCGGCGCAGAACCGTCAAGCCACCAAGTCCGCTGTCGAAGAAGCCCAGCAGTTGCTGCGTCATCGCACCTCCTGCTTGAGGTAATTGAGAATGCCGGCGGCCAGGGCCAAGGCCAACCGGCGGCGATGGTCGGCATTGGCCAGACGCGGTGCATCAATCGCCCCGGTGACAAAGCCCATCTCCACCAGGGCAGAAGGCATGGTGCTGCGCCGGATCACGAAGAAGCGACCGCGTCTGACTCCGCGATTCGGTGTTCCGGATGACACGTCCATCATCTGCTGCTGCAGATACGAGGCCAGGCGCCCAGAACGGGGATCCGAAAAGAAGAAGGTCTCGATCCCATTCACATCCGGACGGTTCATGCTCAGGGCATTGGCATGGATGCTCACGAAAGCAGTAGCCCCGCTGCGATTCGCCAGGGAAACCCGCGGAGGCAAGTCCACATCCACTTCACGCGTGCGGGTCAAGCGCACATCCACGCCCCTTGCCCGCAGCAAGTCGGCCACCTGCAGCGACACATCCAAAACCACATCGGTCTCGCGCAGACCACCAATGCCGATAGCCCCCGGATCTGGGCCGCCATGGCCGGGATCAATCACGATGCGGTAGCGGTTTCGGGCCACCGTGGGCAGCCCGGAAGGGTCGACCGGCGTGCGGGTGGGACGGAATCCACCCGGTGGGAGCCAGGCCGTGGCACGACCGGTCAGATCGCCTTCGCCGAAATCATCCAAACCACGGGTCGGCAAGCCGGTGAACACCAGTTCCCAGCGATCCGGCGCGGTTCCACGCAGGCGCAGATCGTTGGGGTTGAGATCCACATCAGGGCGGAATTCCACTACCAGACGGGTGGCACCCGCGCGGGGCTTGCCCAGCCGGATCTCACGGACAGCACCACGTCCGGCCAAGCGCCGCGGGAATCTCAGCTCACCAGGAATATCAATCCAGACCCTGGTGCCGCGACCATCGCTGGCGGCCTGAAAAAACGCCTCCAATCGAGCGTTCCGGCTGGTGCGGAGCTTGAGAACCCCCTCCTCGGTGAAGGCCCAGGCGGCCAAGGCACTGGCGGCTCGGGCAGGCAACGACTGGGTGAAAGCAGTGCACTGCAGGGCCGCGGCCAGAAGCCAGGCCAGCCGTCGGGACGACGCCGGAGCCATGGCGCTCAGAACAGAGCGGGTTGGCGGTGCCGAAGGCTCGGCATCTGACCCCGAACATGACCAAGGTGATTGGTGTTCACCGGAGCAATGGCTGCTCCTGCCTGCACACCCGCATCGGCGAGGACTGTTCCCCAGGGATCAATCACCAGAGAGTGTCCATGGCTCTGACGCCGACCGTGATGGACACCTGTCTGCGCCGGAGCCAGCACGTAGGCCGTGTTCTCAATGGCCCTGGCCTGAAGAAGCACCTGCCAGTGATCTTTTCCGGTGAAGGCTGTGAATGCCGCAGGAATCATCAACAGGTCTGCGCCGGCACCGACGAGATGGCGATAAAGCTCAGGAAACCGCACGTCGTAGCAAATGGACAGCCCCACCTTGCAGAGACCAGGAATCTCAACGACTGGAGGCAAATCCCTGCCTGGGTTCACTGTTGCCGACTCGCGATAGGTGTTGCCGTCCGGCAGGTCGACATCGAAGAGGTGAATCTTGTCGTAACGGCCCAGGAGCATGCCGTCACGGTCGACGAGCTCAGCGCGGTTAAGGGTTCGCGATCCATCACCGACCGGCACAGGAAAGCCACCGCCAAGAAGCGCCACCTGGTAACGACGCGCCATGGTCACCAGGAATCGACTGCTCTGCTCAGCAAGGTCGGGGGCCAGCTCAAGGCGCCGGCTGTCCTCACCCATGAAAGCGAAATTTTCGGGCAGACCAATCAGTTCCGCCCCTCGGCGGGCAGCCAGGTCGATCTGCTCTTCAGCCGTATTGAAGTTGAGCTCCGGATCCTGACCGCTCGTCAGCTGGACAGCAGCCGCCAGGAAGTCGCTCACATGAACTGATCAGATAGGCGGATTTTAATGAGGGTCAGGCCGCTCGAAGCACCCCGGGCTCGACCTGTGTCGGAACGACACTGAGCTGGTCGAGGCCAGCACAGCAGCGGAAATCGGCGTCGTGATCGCCCAGGCGAATCAACCGCTGCCCATGGGTCGCCGTGCGAAGGCACTCCTCTGGATCGGATTGCCACTGACGCCAGAGGGAAACGGCTGCAGTGAGTTCGTCGTTGGCGGCGCTGCTCCCGGTGGGATCCAGCTCCAGCAACCGATGCCCCAAGGCGCCAGCGGCCAGTGAATCCTCCAGGGAATAGGCCCCCTCCCAACCGCTGCCAACAACCGCCACATGGCTGGGTTGTTTCGCCAGCAAACGCTGAGCCACGGCATCGCGGTTCGGCAACGCCGCCGTCAACAGCAGGGGAACCTGGCGCACACGATCAAGAGCACGGGTGCCATTGGTGGTGCTCATGAACAGACGCTTGCCAGCCACCCGCTCCGGATTCACGGCAACAGGTGAGTTGCCTAGGTCAAAGCCCTCGAGCATCTGGCCGCCGCGCTCGCCCAGCAGCAGCCGCGCATCGGCCGGCCACGCCGCTGCCGCACTGCGCAGATCGTCGAGGCTGGCGAAAGCCTGCACCGCCTCTGCACCGTTGTGCAATGCCCAGGCAATGGTGGTGGTGGCCCGCAACACATCAATCACCACCGCCGCATCGGGGCGTAGATCCTGCGGCATCTCTGCCGGCACATGGAAGTAGGAGATCTGCATGGCCACGCTGTACACCGGCGTGCGACACAGTACCGAGACTGCTTGCGCCGAGACCGTCATCCCATGGCCCTGTTCCAATCCGGTCCGGCCACCCGAGATCTGCGGGGCTTCCTCAAGCTCCTCGAAGAGCGCGGCCAGCTGCGACGGATCACGGCACCGGTGGACCCCGACCTCGAACTGGCGGCCATTGCCGACCGGGTGCTGAGTCAAGGAGGGCCAGCCCTGCTGTTCGAGAACGTGATCGGCTCCACGATGCCGGTGGCCGTCAACACCCTCGGCACCGTGGAACGGGTGGTGTGGAGCATGGGCCTCGAACGGGCCGAGCAGCTGGAGGAGCTGGGGTCACGTCTGGCCCTGCTTCAGCAACCCCGACCGCCCAAGGGGCTGGAGGAAACCAAGCAATTCGCCCGCGTCTTCTGGGACCTGGTCAAAGCCAAGCCCGACCGCGACCTCACACCCCCCTGCCGTCAGCAGGTTTTCCGTGGTGATGAGGTCGATCTCAACAACATCCCCCTAATCCGGCCCTGGCCCGGTGATGCCGGGGGCGTGATCACGCTTGGGCTGGTGATCACCAAAGACCCAGAAACCGGTGTCCCCAACGTGGGCGTCTACCGGCTGCAGAGGCAGTCGGTGAACACGATGACCGTGCACTGGTTAAGCGTGCGCGGCGGCGCCCGCCACCTGCGCAAAGCGGCCGCTATGGGCAAGAAGCTGGAGGTGGCAGTGGCCATTGGCGTGCACCCGCTGCTGGTGATGGCCGCTGCCACACCGATCCCGGTGCAGCTCAGTGAATGGCTGTTCGCAGGCATCTATGCCGGAGAAGGGGTGCGTCTGGCCCCCTGCAAAACCATCGACCTTCAGGTGCCCAGCCACAGCGAAGTGGTGCTGGAAGGGACGATCACCCCAGGGGAAGTGCTGCCGGATGGCCCCTTCGGAGATCACATGGGCTTCTACGGCGGTGTGGAGGACTCACCTCTGGTGCGCTTCCACTGCATGACCCAACGGCGGGATCCGGTGTTTCTCACCACCTTCAGCGGCCGTCCTCCCAAGGAAGAAGCGATGCTGGCCATCGCGCTGAACCGGATCTACACACCGATCCTGCGGCAGCAGATTCCGGAGATCACCGACTTCTTCCTGCCGATGGAAGCGCTCAGCTACAAGCTGGCGGTGATCTCGATTGACAAGGCTTATCCGGGGCAGGCCAAGCGTGCAGCCATGGCCTTCTGGAGTGCATTGCCGCAGTTCACTTACACAAAATTCGTGGTGGTGGTGGACAGTCACATCAACGTGCGCGACCCGCGCCAGGTGGTCTGGGCCATCGCGGCCCAGGTGGATCCCCAACGCGACCTGTTCACCCTGGAGAACACCCCTTTCGACACCCTGGACTTCGCCAGCGAGCAGTTGGGCCTTGGGGGACGCCTGGCCATTGATGCCACCACCAAAGTGGGACCTGAGAAAAATCACGAATGGGGTGAACCCCTCAGCCGTCCTGAGGATCTGGAACAACGGGTCAGCGACCGCTGGGCCGAGCTGGGTCTGGAAGACCTCGGCAACGACGACCCCGACCCCAGCCTGTTCGGCTATGCCCTTGACCGACTGATTCAGGGCCTGAAGACCGGCCAATAGGATCAGCCCAACGACGTTGCGACCTTGAGCGGCACAGGCCAATCCGACAACCCCCGTGAGCTCAAGGCCGGAGGAAGCCTCCAGGGACGGGTGAAGGTCCCGGGAGATAAATCGATCTCGCACAGATCGCTGCTGTTTGGCGCCATCGCTGAGGGCACGACGACGATTGACGGCCTGCTCCCCGCTGAAGACCCCCTGAGCACAGCCGCCTGCCTGCGGGCCATGGGCGTCAGCATCAGCCCAATTACCGACGGCGACATCGTCACCGTTGAGGGCGTGGGTCTGGATGGATTACAGGAGCCAGCAGAAGTGCTCGACTGCGGCAACTCCGGCACCACGATGCGATTGATGCTGGGCCTGCTGGCGGGCCGCGACGGTCGCCATTTCGTGCTGGATGGCGATGCGTCCCTGCGCCGCCGCCCCATGCTTCGGGTGGGCCAACCGTTGGCCTCGATGGGAGCAGATGTGCGTGGCCGTGATGGCGGCAACCTGGCACCGCTGGCAGTGCAAGGGTGTCAGCTGAAAGGAACGGTGATCGGCACGCCCGTGGCCAGTGCTCAGGTGAAATCGGCACTGCTGCTAGCTGCGCTAACGGCCGAAAGCCAGACCACAGTGATCGAACCGGCCCAGTCCCGCGATCACAGCGAGCGAATGCTCAAGGCGTTCGGCGCCGATATCAGCGTGGGAGGTGAAATGGGACGGCACATCAGCGTGCGTCCCGGCTCCACCCTGAATGGCAAGAGCGTAGTGGTCCCTGGCGACATCAGCTCAGCGGCCTTCTGGCTTGTGGCTGGAGCCCTGATTCCCGGCGCCGATCTCACCATCGAAAACGTGGGGCTGAACCCAACACGCACCGGGATCTTGGAGGTGTTGGAACAGATGGGTGCCCAGATCGACGTGCTCAACCCCCGCGATGTTGCGGGTGAACCGGTAGGCGATCTTCGGGTGACCCACGGCCCCTTGAAACCCTTCCACTTCGGCGAGGAGATCATGCCCCGCCTCGTGGATGAAGTGCCGATCCTCAGCGTTGCCGCCTGTTTCTGCGAGGGCGAAAGTCGAATCAGTGGAGCGTCTGAACTGCGGGTGAAGGAAACAGATCGGCTTGCGGTGATGGCCCGTCAGCTCAAGGCCATGGGGGCCGACATTGATGAACAAGAGGACGGCATGACCATCCGTGGAGGTCGTCCACTCAAGGGAGCTGTGCTGGACAGCGAAACTGATCACCGGGTGGCAATGAGCCTCGGCGTCGCAGCCATGCTCGCCGACGGCAATTCCAGCCTGGCGAGAAGCGAAGCTGCAGCCGTGTCGTACCCCTCGTTCTGGGACGAACTTGAACGGCTCCGCTGCTGAGCTCGGCGCGCTCCGCGTCTACCCAACGGCGGATGGCAGCTTCAGCCTGCACAGCGATCACTTCGGGGAGGCCTTTCACAACTCGGCGGGGGCCCTGAATGAGGCCCGGGCCAAGTTCGTCCAACCCGCAGAGCTGCAGCGCTTCAGCAGCGGATCTGAATTAAGGATCCTTGATGTGTGCCTGGGGCTGGGTTACAACACGGCCGCCGTGATGGAGGCCTTGCCGTCGGCTGGGCCGCAGGTGCAGTGGTGGGGGCTTGAGCTGGACCGCCGCCCCTTGGAACAAGCCTTGGAACAGGCAAGCTTCCAATGCCTCTGGTCAGCCCCTGTGCTCGCGAAGCTTCAAGCCATCCGCGACCACGGCGGCTGGCAGGAGCACAACAGCCAAGGGATCCAGCTCTGGGGAGACGCCCGATCGATGCTCCAGCAGATTCCTGAGCCCGTTCGCTTCGATCTGATTCTGTTGGATGCCTTCTCGCCCCAGCGCTGCCCAGAACTATGGAGCGAGGAATTCCTGGGAGCCCTGGCACAGCGCTTGGCGCCGCTGGGACGGTTGCTGACCTACAGCCGTTCAGCTGCAGTGCGGGCCAGCCTGAAACGAGCGGGCTTGAACCTGTTTTCACTGCTGCCAGCCCCGGGGGAACGGGTGGGGTGGAGCAGCGGCACGTTGGCCACAACCGCAGACTCCGGCTGTCCTTTTGAAGGCCCCGGTTGGCAGCCCCTCTCGGCCATGGAATTGGAACACCTGCAGACGCGAGCGGCTGTGCCGTTTCGCGATCCCCGGGGCAACGCCACGGCTGAAGTCATCCTTGAGCGCCGCTGCCTTGAACAGGAGCATTGCGGGCACGAACCAACCAATGCCTGGCAAAGGCGCTGGCGCAGGGACAGTCCTTCCTGAGCCCGGTAGATTCCGCCCGTCTTCCCCTCGCTCCGCATGCTCGCCGTAGCCGTTCTGGCCGCTGGAAAAGGCACCCGCATGAAGAGCGCACTTCCGAAAGTGCTCCAACCCCTGGCGGGAGCCACCCTGGTGGAACGGGTGCTCGCCAGTGCCGGCAACCTGAAACCGGAACGGCGGCTGTTGATCGTGGGTCATCAGGCGGAACGGGTGGAGCAGCAGCTGGCTCCGCTCGGAGGCCTGGAATTTGTTCTGCAGCAGCCCCAGAACGGCACGGGGCATGCCGTGCAACATCTGATCCCCTCGCTGGAGGGCTTTGAAGGCGAACTGCTCGTGCTCAACGGTGATGTGCCGCTGCTGAGGAGTGAAACGGTCGAAGCGTTGGTGCAACAGCACCGGGCCAGCGGTGCCGATGTCACCCTGCTGACAGCACGGCTCGCGGATCCCACCGGTTACGGGCGTGTATTCGCCAATGCCGACGGCCAGGTGAGCAGCATCATTGAGCATCGCGATTGCACCGACGAGCAACGCAGCAACAACCTCACCAACGCCGGGATCTACTGCTTCAACTGGACGGCCCTGGCCAACGTTCTGCCGAAGCTCAGCACCGACAACGATCAGGGAGAGCTTTATCTCACCGACACGGTGGCGATGCTGCCCAAGGCCATGCACCTGGAGGTAGCCGATGCCGATGAGGTGAACGGCATCAACAACCGGCGTCAACTGGCCCAGTGCGAAGCCCTGTTGCAGCAAAGATTGCGCCACCACTGGATGGATGAAGGAGTCACCTTCATTGATCCCGACAGTTGCACCTTGAGCGAAGGCTGCAGCTTCGGCCGTGATGTGGTGGTCGAACCGCAAACCCATTTTCGTGGCCGCTGCGTGATTGGCGACAACTGCCGAATTGGCCCCAGCAGCATGATCGAGGATGCATCTCTAGGGGCCAACGTCAGTGCGGTGCACTCCGTAGTGCGTGAGGCCAAGGTGGGCAACGACGTTGCCATCGGTCCCTTTGCTCACCTCCGGCCGGCCGCAGATATAGGCGACGGATGCCGCATCGGCAACTTTGTTGAGGTGAAGAAAAGCCAGCTGGGGGCTGGCACCAAGGTGAACCACCTCAGCTACATCGGCGACGCCCAACTCGGGGAAAAAGTCAACGTGGGGGCCGGAACAATCACCGCCAATTACGACGGGGTGAACAAGCACCGCACCGTGATCGGCAGCAACAGCAAAACCGGTGCCAATTCCGTGCTGGTTGCCCCAATCAACGTCGGCGAACGCGCCACGATCGGTGCCGGGTCAACGATCACCAAGGATGTGGCGGATGGCGCCCTGGCGATTGGTCGCGCCCGTCAGATGAGCAAGGACGGCTGGGCAGAACGAAAGGTTTAATCCAGCCTTTTTAAGGGCATGGCAAGAGCGGTATCAACCGTTCCAGAGCGACACCACGGCTGGCCTTGAGCAGCACAACATCCCCTGACTCAAGCCATGCTGCCAAGGGCGCTGCGGCGTCTTCTGGATTTGACACCAGCTGCAAGTGGGGCAGGGATGACGCCACTTCAGCCATCGCCTTGCCCTCCTCACCACCATCCACCAGCACCAGGCCATCCAGGCCGAGCTGCACTGCGCGGGCGGCGACCTGCTGATGCAGCTCCAGGCTGCGATCCCCGAGCTCCAACATCGTGCCCAGCACGGCAAAACGTCGCCCCGGTTGCGCAGCCAACAGTTCGAGAGCCGCCATCACCGCCTCGGGGGAGGCGTTATAGGTCTCATCGAGGAGCGTCAAACCACCCTGCTGCAGGCGGCGGTTGCGTCCGCCCGGCACCGTCACCTCCATGCCTTGTAACGCCTTACGAGACACTCCCAATTGATCAGCGACAGCAACGGCCAAGAGCAGATTGCGGGCGTTATGGCGCCCCTGCAACTGAAGCGGGAGACGATCCGCATCGATCAGCAACTGGTCGCCCTTGATTTCACCTACTAGATCAGCTTCGATCGGATCACTACCCATCAGATCGGATTCGGCCTCGGGATCGTCAGCCAGGCGCACACGCAGCACGCGGCCGGACCAGACCGCCGCCAACGCCGACTCCAGCAGGGGATCACCGGCGGGAATCACCACAGTTCCCTTGGCTTGCAGCCCAGCAGTGATCTCACATTTGGCCGCTGCAATCGCCTCACGGCTGCCGAGGCGGCCAATGTGGGCCATCCCGATGTTGGTGATCACCACCAGATCAGGCTCGGTGCAGCAGGAGAGACGCTCGATCTCCCCAGGCCCCCGCATGCCCATCTCGATCACCAGGGCCGCATCAGCTGCGGTGGCGCCCAGCACGGTGAGGGGAACCCCAACGTCGTTGTTGTTGTTGCCTTCGCTGGCCTGAATCTCTCCCAGCGGAGCCAATACCGCTCGAATCAACTCGCGTGTTGTGGTTTTGCCGGCTGAGCCCGTCACCGCCACCAGAGGCGTGCCCAGGGCACGCCGGTGCAGCAAGGCCAGCTGTTGATAAGCCAGCAGTGTGTCGTCCACCCGCCAATGCAGCAGGTCCGGCGGCAACGGTTCAGCCCAGCTGCAGCTCACAACAGCAGCCTGGACCTTGTGTTCAGGCAATTGGTCGAGGAAGTGATGACCATCGAAGCGCTCGCCCACCAGGGGGACAAAAAAATCACCTGCCTGAAGCTTGCGGCTGTCGGTACACACCCGTCCAACAAGCGCATCGGGTTCAAACCTGCCGCCCAGGGGGGTTCCCCAGACATCAATGAGCTGACGCAGCGTCAGGGTCATCCCACCAACCCGAGGTCAAACAGGATCATGCCGCCGCCAACCCGAGCTGACCGCCCCAGCAGATCGCCCTGTTCATTGATCAAATGAAGACTGGCGTAATCCAGCTCGAACGCCACCTGTAGCCAACTGGAGGCAAGGGCCTGGCGCTGATCGAGCGGCAACTGCTCCCAAACGTCAACAGACAACTCCAACAGCAAGCGGTCCTGCTCCGGAACGGGCTTGGCTGAACGGAGCAGTCCGTCAGGGACGGCCGTGTCTTGAAACAGAGAGAAGAGAGGATCGAAACTGAGTAGGGGTTGGAGGGGCTCCTCCAGATCCGATGGCTCCAAGTCCGGCTCAGCATTTTCAGCTGCCGGCATGGGTGATGGCTCCTCCACCAGGGGCTGTGGTGCTGGGATCAGCTCCGGCACGGGAAGGTCAAGGGGAGACGTCCGCTGCACTTCGACCAGCTCAGGACGCGGGGCAGGGCTGGCATGGTCCTGCCAGAAGCGGACCCCAGCCAGCGGCAGCAGGAGCACCAACACCAGCAAAAGTGGCCAGAAGATGGGTGCCAGATCCCGGGGCCAGAAGCCTGGGACCGAAAGCTCGCCCTCACGATTGCGGCGCCAGAGTTCCTGGCCCCTGAGCCGAACATCAGCAGCCATTGCCTGCAGGTTGCGGCCGAACTCCTGCCAAGGGCTGACGTAGGGAGCCGGAAGATTGCCCGATGGCTCCACGCTCTGAGACTCAGATCGAGCCTCAGTGGGGGAGTCGGATCGGGCAGGCTCGCTCAAACTCAACTGGATCGACGACCGAAGAGACGATTCAGAGGATTACGACTGGCGGAGGTCGCCTCAGCAGGAACCCTGGCCTCTTCAGTCTGCCCCTCGGAACGGGAGGGATCAGCAGCCTGACCTTGGGAGAACTGTTCCACCAGGGCAGCATCCGGCGTGGGTTCTTTGATACCACAAACGTCCTTGTACATGAGGTCGTAATCGACCGCAGAACGATCCCAGCTGTAGTCCTGATTCATGCCGCGTTTCTGCAGCTCGACCCAGCTGTCACGGTGGCGGAAGGCTTCCCAAGCCCGCACCAGGGATGTGTAGAAGTCGACCGGCTCAAAGCGATCGAAGCAGAACCCAGTGCCGCTGTCGGCAGCGGGGATGTGGGGCGGAACCGTGTCGACGAGCCCGCCAACCTTGCGAACCACAGGCACTGAGCCGTAACGCATGGCATAGAGCTGGCTGATGCCACAGGGCTCAAACCGGCTCGGCATCAGGAAGGCATCGCTGCCGCCATAGATCAACCGTGACAGGTCATCGTCGTAGGTGAGGAAGACAGCGCACTTGCCCGGGTGACGCGATGCGAGTTGCCAGAGCCCGGATTCCAGGCCACGGTCCCCGGTTCCCAGCACAACGATCTGGGTATCGGTGTAAGCCAACAGGCGATCAGCAACCTGCAGCAGCAGATCGACCCCCTTCTGGTCGACCAGGCGGCTCACCATGCCCAGAACGAAGGCGTCCTCCCGCACCTCCAGGCCCATCCGCTCCTGAAGAACCTTCTTACAAACCGCTTTACCGGAGAGATCCTCGGAGCTGAAGTTCGCCGGCAGGGAGCGATCGGTGGCTGGATCCCAGGCATCCAGATCAATGCCGTTGAGGATGCCGCGCAGCTTGCCCGAGACGAAGTTGAGCAGACCCTCCAGCTTTTCGCCGTATTCCGCCGTGCGGATCTCCTGGGCGTAAGTGGGAGAAACCGCATTGACGCGGTCGGCGTACAGGAGCGCTGCGGCCATGGTGTGATCCCCCTGCATGTACCAGGGGCACCAGGTCATCCGGTCGAGCTTCCAGCGCCATGGGCCCTGATACTTGAGGTTGTGGATGGTGAACACCGTGCTGATGTCAGGGTCTTGATGCATCCAGACCGGAATCATTCCGGTATGCCAATCGTGGCAATGCAGCACCTGGGGCTTCCAGACGTTCCAAGAGAACTCGGCAGCAGCACTGGCGAAGAAGGTGAAGCGCCAGTCCTCGTCTTCACCGCCGTAGATGCGCTCCGGATCAAACACCGGGTGACCCACCAGGTAGATCGTCATCCCATTGGTGGGATGCTTCGTTTCGTAGACAGCGAATTCGGTGCCCATCGTCTGGGCCCGCCAGATCGGCTCAGCCGGCACGTTGAGGCGGCTCCAGAGCTTGGCGTAGCCCGGGATGATCAGGCGCACGTCGTGGCCGAGCTTGGCCAATGCCGGCGGCAAAGAGCCAACAACATCGCCCATCCCTCCAACCTTGATCATCGGGGCGCATTCCGCTGCAGCGAAGAGGATGCGCATGTCTCAGATCGGCGTTGGCGCAGCGACTTTAAGGGGAATTTTTAAATCTGTTCCGTCAGGGGAGAACCGTCACCTGAGTTCCAAGCGACACCTGGCGATACAGGGAACTCACATCTTCGTTGTAAAGCCGCACGCAGCCATGGGAGACGGCCCGTCCCACCGTCCAGCGGTGGGGGTTGCCATGGAACCCTGTCGTGGTGCATCCCTTGATCGTGATCCAAGCCTCGCCGTCATGGGCATCACGGCCGAGGCAGTCGCGATGGAAGGTGATCCAGTGACTGCCCAAGGGGTTCTTGGGCGCTTGTTCCTCCACCCGCTCGCCACTCACCGGGTGCACCCACACCGGATTGGGGAATTTCTGCAGTACTTCAAAGATTCCGGTGGGAGTCTCCCAGCCGGGCATGCCGATGGCCACCGGAAAGGAGTTGCGCAGCTCGCCGTTGTCGAGCAGAAACACACGACGACGGCCGCGCAACATAACCACGTGGCGACTGTTCCGGCCGTGCAGATCCTGAGGCAGTGAGGCCAAGCCTGCCGAAACGGAATCAACAGCCGCCGCCTGCAGCAGGGCCAGTGGTTCCGGCGCAGGAAGAGGCTGCATTGAAGTCAGGGTAACCAGCCCGTCTCGGAAAAATCTGGAGACCGCTTCTCGAGGAAGGCATTGCGGCCTTCCACGGCTTCTTCAGTTCGATAAAAGAGATGGGTGGCATTGCCGGCCAACTCCTGCAGCCCGGCGAGGCCATCGGTTTCGGCATTGAATGCGGCCTTGAGGCAACGGATGGCCGTAGGGCTGTGCTGCATCACCTCCCGGGCCCAACGCACCCCCTCCGCCTCCAACTGCTCCAACGGCACAACGGCATTAACGAGCCCCATCTCCAAAGCCTCCTTGGCGCCATAACGGCGGCAAAGAAACCAAATTTCACGTGCCTTGCGCTGGCCAACCACCCGCGCCAGATAGCCCGCACCAAAGCCGCCATCAAAACTGCCGACCTTGGGTCCGGTCTGGCCAAAAACGGCGTTGTCGGCGGCGAGGCTGAGGTCGCAGAGCAGATGCAGCACCTGGCCGCCGCCCATGGCATAGCCCGCCACCAGAGCGATCACCACCTTGGGCAGGCTGCGGATGATGCGCTGCAGATCCAGCACGTTCAGGCGCGGCAGGCCGTCCTCGCCGATGTAACCACCGTCCCCACGCACACTCTGATCACCGCCGGAACAGAAGGCATAGCCACCATCAGGGGCCGGCCCAACGCCCGTGAACAGCACCACACCGATGTGACGGTCATCCCGAATGCGCGTAAATGCATCACACAGCTCCATCACCGTCTGCGGGCGGAAGGCATTGCGCTTGGCGGGGCGGTTGATGGCCACGCGAGCCAGGCCGTCCGCGCACCGGTCCACAAGGATGTCCTGGTAGCTGCCCCACGAGGTCCATTGCGCGCTTGGCGCACCAGGGAGCACCTGACGCATGTCACTCATCGGGCTCAGAGCTCAGTGCATTCATTCTGAGCAGAGGCGCGCAGCTGCTGACGCAGGTCGGCATCACGACCGCGGTCGCTGCACAACCGCAACAACACCGGCCGCTCCTGCGACAAGCCCCAGGCCAAGGCCTCCTGCAGGTCGTCCAAACAGGCCACCTGGCGTCCTGGCACACCATGGGCCGCCGCCAGGGCCAGGGGATCCACCTGCTGGGGCATGGCGAAGAGCGATTCGAACCCCGCTGTGGCAATGGGCAACTGCTGAAAAATGCCGCCGCCGCCGTTGTCGATCAGCAGCACCAGCAGTGGTGGAGGTGCTGCAGCGGACGACGCAAGCAGCCAACCGTTGCTGTCGTGCAAGAGCGCAAGATCACCGGTCACCAAGGCCAACGGACCGAGATTCGCCGCCAGACCCATGGCAAGAGACAAGGTTCCGTCAATGCCCGAGGCCCCGCGGAAGCTGAAGCAACGGTGGCGGCCACAGGCGGGCCCGCCCCAGGTCAACCAGTCGCGCACCGGCGAACTAGCAGCCAGCATCAGCGGCAAATGCTCCGGCAGGAGCTGGGGAAGCCAGTAGGCCAGAGCCGGCTCGTTGACGGCGCCATTCAGTGGCAGCTGGGTCTCGAGCCACGGCGACAGGTCGTTGGTGGCTGCTGATGGCTTGGTCGACTGTTCCAGGACGGCCTGTTGGGCGATCCAGGCAACCAACCCCCCCGACCATTGGCTGGCTTTTCGCAAGGGATCCAGCGGCCTTGAATCCGTTTCAGTGATCAACAGTTGGGGACCCTGATGGCGCTGAAGCCAGGTCTCCAGCCGCCGGCTGGCGGGCATCGGTCCAAGCCGCAACAACTGGGCATCGTCAGGGATGTTCAGCCAATCCAGTTGCAGCTCCCAGTGCTCAATGCGGTTGGGGCAATCGGAAGCAAGTGCGGCAAGGGGATCCGCCAGCACAGGCCAACCGCTGAGGTTCAGCCAACGATGCAGCGCCTGTTGATAAGCCTCCACCGCGGGCGTAAGTCCACGCCAAGGGCCAGCAATCACCACCCCCGGGCGCTCTGGATCGAGGCGAGGCACAGGCCCAATCTCGGGCGAAGGCTTTGAGCAAGCCGCAACTGAACCTGCGCCCGAAACCAGCTGTTGCTGTTGCTCGAGAGTGGCGTGCAGCGGCTCCTCGAAGGGCAGGTTGAGCTGCACTGGTCCCGGCGGCCCAATGCCTGCACCCTGGGCTCGCTGCCAGGCCTGAACCGCTAGGGCGTTGAGGGCGTCGCTGGCCTGCGTGTGGACGCCATCTAACGCTCCACTGCCGAACCAGCGACAGGCCGCGAGCAAAAAGGCTTCCTGATTAACGGTCTGGTTGGCGCCGCAGTTTTTGAGCCGAGTGGGTCGATCTGCCGTGAGCAACAGCAAGGGCTGACAGGAGCGGTCCGCCTCCACCGCAGCGGGAAGAAGGTTGGCCACCGCGGTGCCGGAGGTGGTGACCACCGCCACGGCGCGTCCATGGGCGGTCGCCATGCCGAGGGCCAGAAACGCGGCCGACCGTTCGTCGATGGCCGTGACCAAATGCAGCTTCGCCTGGGATGCCAGCACTCCCGCCGCTGTTGCCAGGGGACCGGAACGGCTGCCAGGGCAGAGCACCAGCTGCTTCAGCCCCTGAAGACAAAGAGCCTCAAGCAGGGTGAGGGCAGCCTGCAAATTGGCGCGAGCGATGGTCAGTGCAGCAGGCCAGGCTGGTGTGATCTTCGGTCAACGATGACCCAACCCACGACACCTGCTCCAGGAGAAGACAGCAAGGGCTTCTGGCGCAATCTGATTCTCTGGGCCCTGCTGGCGCTGCTGCTGCGCTGGTTGGTGATGGAGCCGCGCTGGATTCCCTCCGGATCGATGCTGCCCACCCTGCAGCTGCAGGATCGCATCCTGGTGGAGAAAGTGAGGCCCCTCCTGGCCCGCAGCCGCCACAGCCATCTGCAGCGGGGCGAAGTGGTGGTGTTCGCCCCGCCCGAGCAGCTCGTGGCCGCTGGCTACGACGCATCGGCTGCGCTGATCAAACGGGTGGTGGGACTGCCTGGCGATCAGCTGGACGTGCACGACGGCAGGCTGTTCCGCAACGGCGAACCAGCTGCAGAACCCTGGTTGGCGGAACCGATTGCTTACGCCATGGCCCCGATCACCGTGCCGGCGGATCAGCTGTGGGTGATGGGGGACAACCGCAATGCCAGCCTCGATTCCCACCTCTGGGGATCACTGCCAGAAACCAATGTGCTGGGCACTGCGGTCTGGCGGTATTGGCCGCTGCAGAGGTTCGGTCCGTTACGGATCACCGACAGCAGCGATGCCGGTTGAATACGAGTGTCTACGTTAAGGTTTAGTCCGTGATGAACATCACAGGCGAATGTTTAACCCCGAGTTTTTGACAACTGACAGTAGTGACGGTCAAGCGGGGAACAGCCTGATCCAGTACCTGCAGGAGCAGTCACCAGACACTCTTCAGCGGGTCGCCAAATCAGCAAGCAACGATATTCAAGACATCATTCGCCACAACGTTCAGGGCCTGCTGGGGATGCTTCCCGGCGAACACTTTGAAGTGAAGGTGACAGCCAACCGCGACAACCTCGCCAACATGCTTGCCTCGGCAATGATGACTGGCTACTTCCTGCGCCAGATGGAACAGCGCAAGGAGCTCGAGGAAACCTTGTTCGCTGACGAACAGATGGCAATCGAACCAGAAGACGAACTCAAGCTTTGATCACGGGCTGATCAGGAACAACACCGAGATCCAGCAAACGCTGATCAATGGATCCAAGAAACTCCCAGTTCTCTGAACTGGGAGCCCAATCACGCTGTTGCAACGACGCGAGCAGTTGTTGCACGGTTTCGGGGGTAAATGTGACTAGCGCGCTGTAGTGGGCCGGCACCAGCCAGCGCAGCTCAGCCAGACCGCTCAACGCGTGCAACCAAGACAAAAGGGCGTCCTGGGCTCTGGGCAACACCAACCGCTCGAGCACCGGTGCCACCTGCAGCCTGGGCGCTTCTTCGCCGATCAAGCCATCAGCAGCCGCCTGCCAACCGGCCTTCCAACGGAAGGGGTAGAGGCCAAAGTGGGCCTTCAGGGAACGGAGCCCGGGCTTGAAGGCATCCCGCAGCAACTCAGGGAGCTCTGGAACTTCCAGCGGTTCCGGCCTCAGGTAGGAGGCAAACAGCACCAGCCGGGCCCAGCCACGGCGACGGGTTTCCGCTGAATCAGTGAGGGGCTCGTCTCCGCGTTCGCGGGCATGGAACAACAACGGCGTTGGATCGAGATCGAACAGGGCCGGCGGATCAGCACTGATGCCCACTAGGGCGTCGGTCACCAACAGAGCCCCTGACGGGCGATGGAAACAGGAGACCTCCTGGAAACGGCCGACTCCAAGGTCGAGCGGTCCAAGGGAGAACCACTCACAAACATCGCCATGGGGAAGGCCATCGTCGAACAACACCTTGGTGCGACGTGCCGGCACACCCAGCCAGGCCAGGGGCAACTGCACTGGGAAGCTCCACTGCCCCGGACACACCCAGATGTCCGCATCCGTGAAGGCGCGGGCTAGGGGACCGAGGGGAAGCTTGTGCTCCAAACCAGAGGCGGTGGGCAGAACGATCGTGCGCACCGGACCGTGCTGTTGTTCCAACTCGTCAATGGCTTGGCGAACCTCACCGGTGGGCGGCAGAGGGTTCACCAACATCAAGCCACCGGGCACCTTGGCCACGGTGAGTCGCACCGGCACGGCCACGTAATAAACACCCTGCAGCTGCTCAAGGCTCCAGAGCTGGCCGGGGATCACCTCACTGAACAGCGTGCGGCGACGGCCGTAGGGATAGAGCGGCAGCAGCGGCCACCAACCCCAGCGCTGATCAGCACGATTCACACCCGCTCCAGCCACCACGCTCCCCATCAATGCAGTAATTCTGCAAAGGAATGGATCAGGCCATGGTCAAACCACCCATTCCGGCGCAGAACAGCACCAGCAGCCACGTAGGTTGATGCCAGCTCACCAACACCACTCTCCATCCCTCAAATGAGGGAGTGTTTAAGGCTTCGCCCTCCCTCAAATGGGGGACTCAACTTGGAACAAGACGCTTTCCAGAATTTGCCGACAACAACGGAATAAGCACGAACGACCTCTCTCACGCTTCAATCAAAGATCAGACCACCTGTCGAAGGAAGGGGTCGAATTCAGCGACGATTGGATCGCCTGTAGTGGCTGTATTTCGACGACAAATGCAACAAGCTCGATGCCTTGTCTTGTTCTTCCACGTTGGTGATCTTTTTCACCAGATTCCAGGTGAATTGCGCAGACATTTCCCCATCTTGCTCCCATTTGATGCTCGACAATTCGGCAGGAGATATCAAGGGATGAAGAATTCATTTAAATTAGGGACCACGGTATATCGATGTGACCGTTGCAACCAAGCGATGTCACTTAAGACAATCGGAATATGGTTTCCCCGGATACAACATCCTGCGATGAGGCAATAAAAAAAGCCCCAGCCGCGCGGACTGAAGCCAGGTGATGGGGAACAAACGGAACATAACTGCCCTGCATCCACAATCAAGGGCTTTAGACACCACATCTAGTGGCCGCCACAGCCTTGCCCGGGCAGTTGACACCATTACCCGCCAGCTGAAAAAACCGAAAAGGTCAGTGCGAACCGAACCAAGGCAACAGGTGCCGAGACGGATCGCCAACAACGCCAGAACGCAAAGCGCCGCAACCACAAACGACAGTCCCTTCAGTTGCTGACGGCGTTTCTCACTCCTGGCCTCGAATGATCGGCTGCCGTTCTACGAAAAATTCCAAATACGCCAATTTACGGGTTTTCTGTAGCTTGCGCTACCAAGGCTGGAGAGCTGCCTGCAATTCGGCGGCTGCGTGCACTGAGTTGCGTGCGCGCCCTGAGATGACGGTGGCGGCGACAGGGCCTTGCATACAGATCGGCGCTGTTTTTCCAGGACCGTGGGTAGGGCCAGCTGCGTTTGACTGCAGGCGAATTGGTTGTCCTGCAACACCACCAGGCGTGGAGCCACAGGGCGGTCATGCCACAGATCAAACCAGTCATGGCTGCATGATGAAACCCATCGGAGCGGCGTCAAGCGCAGCCCAGCAACCTACGCAGCGCTGAGGCATCCCCCCGCAGCTCTGCAAGAATGAGTGATAAGGCCAGTTGCCAAGTGCCCTTGTGCCGATGCAGAACGGGTGCATCGGATCAACAACATGGCCAAGCGTCGCTTTCTCGAAAAGCCACCGCTCACCGAAGCGGAAGGACTGACCGCCCTGATCATGATGGGGGTGGGGCTAACCCTCGGCGGCATCAGCGTGACCATCTTCATGGCGTTAAGTGCTGCAGCCCAAGGGTCTTGGCAGGAACTCTGGCTCTCAGGCCAACTGAATTTCTGAGCTCAGGCTAACCAAGGCCAACGGAGTCCCAAAGCCTCCAAGGGATCCATCACGAGCTTGTTGAGGGCCCGACCCAAAAGCACTTGGGGCTCTTCGGGACGGATCGGATGCACCGGATGCTCATGACAAGACGATGCATTCGCCCCCCTTGCCACCCCACTGCGCAGCAGGGAATTGGCCGCCTCAAGACCACAGACGTAGGCCCGTTCCTGGCACAGCCCCTTGGCACCATGCTCGCGTTCGCCCATCCGCACCCAATCGCCAGCGCAAACCACAGACGGAAGTGCTGTTTTCAGCGGCGGCCGTTGGTTGAAACTGCCGGGGGAGAACAACGACACAGAGCCCGGGTATCGCCTCACCTCAAACTCCAGCACCTGAGCGAGCCGAAAGCTCGGCACCGCCTGGGGCAACAGCTCATCCAGCAGTGTTTCAACGATCTCTTGATCACTCAGCGCTGCGATCGCCGTGGCGTTGTAAAAGTCGCTGGCCACCACAGAGCCCTGGGGCTCGCCACCAAACCAGAGGGCATCTTGATCCGCGTTCTGCAGCTGGTCGAGCATGAAAAAAGTGGCGCCAGCACCCTGCAATGCGCCAAAGCGCGAAAAGACATTGGCGGGGTCGGCGACCGCTACATAGCGATCCAGCCACAACCGTACCGACACCACATCGATCGCGCCCAAGCTGCCAGCTGCCACCAGCTCCGGCAGCACATCCCTGCAGCGCGGCGACTGCGCCATCAGGGCATTCATGCCCTTGGCACCTACCGCCAGCACAACCGCATCAACGTCATCAACAACGCTGAAGCGTCCTGTCGCTTGGGAACGAACCTCCACCGACTGGATCGCTTCACTGGAGTGATCAAGATTGAGGCGCGTGGCCAACGTTCCTGCCAAGACATTGAGGAGGCCAGAGTCCAGCAAGCGTTCAGCCAAGGGAGCGATCAACTGCTCAGCGATACTGGCGGAACGAATCCACCGCACATCAAAGGAGTCTTGATGTGCCAGGGCGTAGTAGTAGAGAAGCTCCATGGTGACGGCTGCCGATAATTCCTCCGGTGGCTTGAACAGCCCCACCAGAAGAATCGGACGCAAAAACTCGTCGATCATCCGCTCACTGATTCCCAGTTGGCGGAACAGGGTCAACGCATCGATGGCGTCGTAACGCCGGAATGTCTCCTCGTTTCGATTCAGATCAAGCATCGCCACCAACAGGCCGGCAATACTTAAGCGATCGAAAACAGGCAGGCGCTTGAAGTTCTTGATCGTCGCCATGACCTGCCCCAGGGGGCTGGGGAGCCGCAGCCCATAACCGAACACCGGCGCAGTGGCCTCCAGACCGGCGGGGGACCAGAAGGCGCTGGTGGTGAAATCAGTAAACACATCGCTGAGTCCAAGCTCATTCGTCAGCGCATTGATGTTGGGGTAATCCCTCCAAAAGCCCCTGGTGCCGGCTTCAAAGGGTTTGCCAGTAGCGGTGCGCATCGGCGTCCTCCCCGTGGGATCCGACATCCCATCGATCAGAGTGACGCGAACACCTGCTTCACAGAGAGCTTTGGCTGCACCCCAGCCGGCCCAGCCAGCACCGACCACCACCACATGGGAGGCATCAGCGTTCATGGAGTTGGGTTGCTCAGGCATCAACCGGTGAGAGCTCCGCGAATGATCAATGCATCATGAAGCTCTAACGCTCTATCAGAGCAAGTTCAGAGCTTCAAGCACTTGCACCCGGATGCCACCGAGACGGGCCCATGCCTGCAAGGCATCAGTTTGAGAGCGGTAAGGCCGCCAGTCGTCTTCATCAATGCGCCGCTGAATGTGACGCATCACCCGTTCAGCGACGACGCGATCACTGGATGCTTTCAGAACGATCTGCCGGGCATTCAGCTCAAACGTGTCAGTCATTTTTGGGTGGTTTGATCAGTTCACCGGTCTGCAACGACACCACAGCGAAGCTGCCCACAAAGACAACCGCAACCAGGACGAGGAAGGCCGCTGTGAGATTGCTGATCTCAAGCTGCCCGAGCATGAAAGCAAACAAGGACGTCATCAAAAGCAGCAGCCGCTTTTGAACTTAAACGGACTGGTCAATGTTCAGACTGCCAAGAACAACGCCGGCCATCGACAAACCAATGGCAAGCATCACAACTGCTTCGATCATGCGGTCTTGTTGGAGACGCTTGGCTTCTTGAGAAGTGACGGTGCAGAAGAAGGCTTCACCTTCACCTGGCCAGAAGAAGCAGGTTGAGCATGGGGCTGCCAGGTGGATGCGGCTGAACAGCGGGTGGGATTTTTCAACCAAGAACTGCGACCCATCAAGCTCTAATCAGCTGGCTCAATGATTGCGGCAGATGCTCAGAAGATCTGTCTGATTGGCGACCGACGCCGGAAGTGAGGTGTTTTTTGATCAAGCACTGATGGCGTCGGGCGTTGCTACCGACAAGCGATCACGAATCTGAACAGCGGCCTGGCAATAGGCCGCCCAGCCCCCCATGCGCCGCAGATCGGCACGACCACGATCATCCACCGCATCCGACACGCAAACACCCTCCGCCTCTGCTTTTTCAAACGCCGCCAACAAGGGGATTTCCGCCTGCATCACATCCAGATCAAAACCCTCCAAAATTTGGCGTGCTTCCTGGGCGAGCCGTTGTTTTCTGCTGTCTACTTTCACCAAAAGCGCGGCATGCATGGTGCCCATCTGCCTGAGGATTGAAGAGAGTTCGACGGTGAGCTCTACCGATCTCGCCTGCGGAGTGGTTGGCAGCAAAACAAGGTCTGCTCCTGCCGAAAGATTCTTAAGTTCGTCCTCTTGGCTGCTGGCTTGCCCGTCGGTGATGATCACTTGGGCATGGCGGGTGGCTTTCGCTGCCGCCTCCACCGGCACCACCTCAAATGGAAGCATCCCTCGGGCTGCGTAGGCGGTTGCTGAACGGTTGCGATCCGCATCAACAACACACACCGAGAAGCCCTGCTGGGCCCAAACACATGCCAAATGAATGCTGGTGCAGGTTTTTGCCACACCACCCTTCTGGCCAAAGACAGTCAAAAACATGGCTGAGATTTAAATGCGCGGAATGATCGCATCATTGGGAAAGAACTCTTCAAACACACAAATGCGGTCGGCCCAACGGGCCTCCACTTCCAAACGCATCAAGCGATTGCGCACCCACATCAAGGTGTCCACATCAATAGGTTTATGGAACTTGTGTTGCTGAGCCTTCACCCAATCATCCTTGCTCTGAGCGCTGTTCATGACCACTGAAACTGATCTGCCCACACCGTACGGATGGCGTCTGTGGGCGCCATTAGCTTCACACTGAGTAAGCATCAAGGATCACCCAATCGCAGACGAACTGTTCAGCAGAACAACGAATTAATGGAAGCTTTGAGTCCGGGCCAGAAGGTTCAGAGCTTGAGTCTCGAGATCGGTAGCCAATCCATCATTCCCACCATTCAAGCGGCGACAGAATCAACTCAATTCGCCTTCTACGTAATGACTCAAAAAGCACCACAACTCAAGCCGCGCCCGGTGCATACACCTCCCAAACGTGCTTAAAGACTTTTTGAAGGCCTGAGCCGAACAAAATTCTTGTTCTGTAACAGCACGAACGACACGTAGATCGACAGCACTCCTATAAAGGATCTGTAGTAACTGCTACGCAATCACGTTCACCTCGTCTTTGGCGAGGCGCAGTTCGATTCAGGCCATGGAACGGGGACCTGAGCTTGCTTCGAGGAACTCATCATGACCCTGACCTATCGCGGCCAGAAGTACAACCAGAACAACGCTGCTGCATCCAACGCCCAGCGCCCTGCTCTTGTTTATCGCGGTCAGAAAGTAGCCCGCTGACAACAGCACAACCTCCTTGAAGTCCCGCCTCGGCGGGGCTTTTTTTTTATGGCTCATTCGCCTTCAGGGTCTGGCTGCTTTGCCTTCCAACGTTCAAACCAAACCGCGACGGCGAGGGACACACCCACAGCAAATCCAGCACCAATCAGCACCACGCCAACTTCCACCGGCATCAACACCACCTGATTGCTGCCTCAAATCATCGGACAACGTCAATCAACACGGCCAGGGCTGCGCCACCGAAACAACGCGTTATTGAACCAACGACTGATACGCCTCATTGACGCGCCGAAACGCTTCCGCCAAACCACCGAGATCCGGATGATGCTGCTTCACCAATTTTCGGTGCGCTTGCTTGATCTCCGCCAGAGACGCGTTGGCGTCCAAGCCCAACACCCTTAAAGCGGCACGGCGTGGATCACGGGCATCGCCATCGTCCTGACGATCCGTATGACGTTGATCAGTTCGGGTGCGGCGACCCTGCCTTCTGGAGCCTGATCGTTCCTGGCGCTGACGCAACTGCTCCACCACCCGCCGTGGATCCTCATCCAGCCATTCACTGGCGCGAACTCCAAACAACGCAAACGCCGCCAAAACTGCCGTTGTTTGCTTGTTTGGCTTGGCTCCTACAGCTGCAATGAGATCTGTTCCCAGACCAAAAACCAGCCGATCCAGTCGCTGTTCAAGGGTTAAGTGGGCAGGGAAACTGCTGCGGTTGAGCTGATCAATCAACACCTCCAACCTGCTCTGACGCAGTGCCGTCCATCCCGGCTGGTGGGCGAGGGCCTGCCCCCATACCCGCACCTGTTGGCTGCTGATGCGCGGTGGAGCTTGAGCCGATGGCTCGTTCCAAGGGCGATGGGATCTGGGTTCCGTAGGAATGCGTTGGCGTTGTTGACGTTGCAGTCGCTCCAACTCACGGTTGAGCCGCGACAGCTCACGGCGTAGGGCGTCGTTCTCCGCCAACAACGCCTCAACATTGCTGGTGACCCGTTGTTCAGGGCGCCCGCCTGACCAATGACGCGGATCAAATCCCAAAGCGTGTCTCCCGTCTCACCACGGCAACAACTCACCATTGGCATGCCAGAAGCTGCCGCTGGTGGCCAGCGTCAAGCCATCAATCCTGGCCAGCAGCCCCTTCACCGACTGCTCGGGCGGAATCCCGCTTGGATTGAAGCCAATCATGCGTGTGCGCACCAATCCGGGATGCAAAATCGCCACAGCGATGCCCCGCGATTCCAGATCAAGTGCTAGTGATTTTCCAGCCATGTTGAGGGCCACCTTCGACATCCGATAGCCATAGGAGCCTCCCGAGCTGTTGTCTTCGATAGAACCCATGCGGCTCGTCATCAGCACCAACTTGGCTCCGCTGGGCATCTGATCCACCAAAGCCCTGGCCAGCAGCAAAGGAGCAAGGGCATTCACCTCAAACTGTCGGCGAATTCCAGCGGGATCCAAATCCATCAGGCCCATCGACTGCAAAATCCCGGCATTGAGGATGACGCCATCGAGGGGCGCACCATCCAGACGCTGCACTAGGTCATCAATGGCTTGGCTATCGCTCAACTCAAAGCCGGCTTCCACCCGCACCCCCAAGCCCTCCAGTCCATCACTGACTTGACGGCAAACCGCCACCACGTCATCGCCTCGGGCCTTGAGCTGGCGGCAGTATTCCAAGCCGATCCCACGGTTTGCGCCGGTAACTAGAAACGTCGCCATTGGCAGGTTTCAGCAACCGCCATCCTGCCGGCTCTTGCGTCGCACCTCCGAATGAATCACGCCAAAAAATCTCCATTGACGCCGTACTGGTGCAAACACTGCTTCACCGTGAGCACCGAAACCGTGCTCCCGGTTTCTGAATGCACGAGCAGGTACGGACAACCTCGGAGAACGCAGCGCCGCCGTGCGTCGATTTAGGCATCAAAAGCATTGAGATGGGAACACTCCTCTACCCAACCTTCACTGCTGAGATACCGCGTGAGGATCATGTCCACAGGCGCCTGGGCCACTGGTCATGGCTCATGAGATTGAGCATCCCAGGAAGTGACTTGAAGTCTTTGGGATCGCAACAGCCCGGGAAACGCCGAAGCAAGGCTGATCAATGGGATTCAGCTGCTCCCTGCACAACGGTGACAACCTGATTCCAGGTGGCATGCACCACGCGATAAGTCTTCAAGGTGGCGCGTGATTTGGTGCGGGCGTTCACAAAGGCTTTGAACTCCGTTTTGAAGCAGATCTCCTGGATCCACTGCCCTCCTGTATCAAGCCTCTCGATGCAATACATCAGAGATAAATCAGTTAAAAACATCACAACCGCAAACCATTTGCTGAGCACAAAAACAAAAGGTGCTGTTCGGGATCAATCAAAAAAAAGCCCCCGCGAATAGCGGAGGCTCGGGTGGTGTGAGGAGTCGACGATTTTGCAACTGCCGACGCTGATTTCATAGCCCGATTTCGGATCAGCAGCGGCGCCAGCCACAAAGCTTTATCCGCTACAGATAAAGAACACTGGCGCGGCAGCGCCGTAGCGCATCACGCACAGCCTCCAGCCTCGTCTCGTCCGGCCGGCGCAGCCCGGCAGGCACCACCATCACGTCGTCCGCATCCAGATGAACCCGTGCCGAGAACCAGGTACCAGGTCCTGGCATAGACGCTCGGCAGATCGGATCCTGGTTTTCGTCCAAACGTCGCTCGATCAACCAACCCTCCACCCGATCCAAAGGTTGAAACGCCGTTAAGGCAGACGCGACAGGTGCCATCAGGGTGAGCAGCAACAAACGCAGGGCCTGCATCACAAGGCTGGGGCGAGCGAAACGCACCCATCGTCACAGAGAACACCTGTTAAGCCGCGCCATTGCGTTAGGAGGGGCTGCGCCGCGGAGCCGTCGATGCCGTTATTTCGCTGTGAAGGTTGCTCCATGCGCATCGAACGTTCGATGGCGGCGTACTGGCGTAACAATGGAAAATTGCTGTGCTCCTCGTGTCTTGACCGCCAGGAGATGCCTCTGAACACGGCCGAGAGCAACCGAAAGCAAGGTTCTTCCGAATTCCGTGCCAACAGCAACAAAAGCTGACGTCAGCTGTGGGAATGATGAATACGTAGTTCCCTCCCCCTATCCATGGGTTTCCTCGCCGTCGCCGGATGCATGCTCCTGGCTTCCGCCATGTCTGCTGCACTCACCACCAAGCCTTCCAAAGCCTGAGCGTTCGAAACGCCAGCAAAAGCTGAACAAAAACCGGGCCAGCCCCGGTTTTTTTATGGCGATGAGCTTCTAACCATGGATCTTTTCTCCCGCGAAAGAGATTTAGAACTGCAAATCAGATGTGCAAGCCGCCCCCTCGCGGCTGTAGATCCTTAATCCACTGAGCGGTTCCTATGGAGAGCATCAGTCGCATCTGCGCCACGTCCAAGGGCACAACCATTGATGCCATCGGACAGGGCCGCTACCGCGTCTGCAATCGACATTCTGTCTGCTCTGACGTTGAAGGTCTTTGGCAGGCCTATGAAATTCTGCGGCGTCAGGAACAATCCCTAACTTGATTGCTGAAACCAGTAATAGGTATCAACACTTACAGCATCTGAGTGTTCAGCACGTAACACTTGGTGCACCCCGGTGAGGGGTAATGCGTCGACTCCGGGAGGGCCTAGGGAACCCTCCTTTTTTATGTAGAGTTTCCAGAGATCCAGAGTTCCTGCACTGTCTTCCCGGAACTCCAGGGAAAGGCAGCGGGCATCCTCAGCCCGTCCGCATTCAACCAAGTGTTGAACACGTTCACTCCACCACTGCGACACACCAGAACTCAACTCTTTATTGGGCAGACCGCCGAAGGATTCACTCACAGCAATCATTCGTATTGAGCAAACGCTAAGCACCGTGATTGACACGCGAATTGGCCTGTTACGTGCTGTTAGCAGATGTTGTTACCCAAAGGTGTTGCCGTTCCACCCCCAGCAGCTCGCCTGCACATCTTCAAAACCGATGTACACCCGGCTAGAAGGGATTCCCGTGCGTGCCTGAATCAGCTCACAGAACGCAGCTGTCATCGCAGGTGGACGCAGGGCACCGATCGATTTCACCTCCACATAGGCACAGGGCTCGTGGCTGCCGGCGAAGGTCATCGACAGCCCCGTCTCTAGAAGCGTCATTACGTAGGCCTCCGGCTTGCCCGTCTGGTTGGCCAACTCGGACGAAAGCTCCTGCAGCAAGGCCGATCCATCCTTCAGGGCTGGCAGCGATGTGCGCACATTGATCAGAGGCATCGGCTCAAGAAAACTTGCAAAATTTTGGCACTCTCCATCCATGAGTGCCAAACCCCACATGTTGATCAAACTGAAATATTTCCAAAAGCAAAGGCCATCAACCTGAACAGTTTGAGCAAAAAAGGTTCATAAATTTCTGAAAAAGTGATCAACTCAATGATTTATCTTCACCTTTTTGGCCTCGGAGACGTTCTGCGTCGCTTCGAACTCAAGCAGATCACGGGCCTCTCAATCACGGGATTCAGGCCACTCAGCCTCGATGGATTGATGCATTGGTCGCAAAACATGGCCGAACAACACCACTGGGATGGCGAGGCAATTCGACAGGACGTGATGAGCACTTGGCTTGATCAAGCCGAAGACATCACCCGCTGGAGGCATTGCTCGAATCAGGCACCTGCTGAGGTTGACCGATGACCGGCATTGGCGATCAGCACACTTAGCGCGATCATTGGGAAGGCTTGCTGCGTCAAACACCGCGTGCCGGCAAGTGAAAACGAGCGGAGTGCAATGACAGGCTGTCCACCGATTAGCGGACGAGAAGCGGACGTCACCGCTGTGATGCTCAAACAACGCCAGGTCTGGACGAACAGCGCGATCGAGCTTGAACAAGTGCGTTCCGGCTTTGCCTGTGCTCTCCATATGCACCAACCGACGGTGCCGGCGGGAGCAAATAACAGCTTGATCTCCCATCTTCAATACATGCTGAATCACCCCAACGAGGGTGATAACCACAACGCCGAACCATTCGCCCACTGCTACCGGCGTCTTGCCGAACTGCTACCTGAACTGATCAACGAGGACTGCAGCCCAAGAATCATGCTCGACTACTCGGGCAATCTGCTCTGGGGAATCGAGCAGATGGGGCGTCACGACATTGGCGATGCACTCCACTATCTCGCCTGTGATCCGTTGATGCAGGGGCACGTGGAGTGGCTTGGAACTTTCTGGAGCCATGCCGTAGCTCCATCCACACCCATCCCAGACCTGAAACTGCAAATCAGCGCCTGGCAACATCAGTTCGTGGCCTGTTTTGGCAACGCTGCACTGGAACGGGTCAAGGGTTTCTCTCCACCGGAGATGGCGCTACCCAACCATCCCGACACCCTGTTCGAATTCGTCAAAGCCCTCAAGGAAACTGGGTATCAGTGGCTCCTGGTTCAAGAGCACAGCGTTGAGTGCATGAACGGCAGTCCACTGCGGCGCAGCCAATGCTTTGTGCCGAATCGGCTTCTCGCCAGGAACAGCCAAGGCGAGGAGATCAGCATCACTGCACTGATCAAAACCCAGGGATCAGACACCAAACTTGTAGGCCAGATGCAGCCTTATTACGAGGCATTGGGTTGCGAACGGCAATGCCTTGGTGACGTCGAGGTTCCATCACTGGTGAGCCAGATTGCCGATGGGGAAAACGGTGGGGTGATGATGAATGAATTCCCTGAAGCCTTCCGGCAGGCCAACTTCCACATCCGAGACAACCCCAACGGCACCGTGGCCATCAACGGCAGTGAATACATCGAAGCCCTAGAGCGCATCGGAGTGAATGCAGATCAGTTCCCCACCATCCAGGCGGTGCAGCAACATTGCCTTTGGAATCAAATTGGCCTCAACACCTCTGCAGAAGGCGTTGAGGAGGCCATCAGCAGACTGAGTGCTGACGATTCCAGCTTCAGCATGGAGGGTGCGTCCTGGACCAACAACCTGAGCTGGGTCGAGGGCTACGCCAATGTGCTGGGCCCGATGAATCAGCTCAGTGCTCAGTTCCATGCGCTGTTTGATCCATCGGTCGCCGCAGACCCCAGAACAACCAGCACCAAGGCCTATCAGGATTCTTTGCTACATGTGCTGCTGCTGGAAACCAGTTGTTTTCGGTACTGGGGGCAAGGTGCCTGGACCGACTACGCCAAGGAAATCCACCGTCGCGGCAAGGAGCTGCTGAGTCAGACGAACTTCACGACTCCCTCCAGCTAGGGAACACAACCTGAGAATCGCTTTACAGAGCGTTACATTCGTGTAACCTGAGGTTGTTCGGGCTTTCGAGATGGGCGATTACACAACCGCAATCATCGCCATGGTGGGCATTGGCATTGTGTTGACGGCTGCTGTGGTGTTTGCCTTGATGCGACCCAGCGACATGCCACCCATCGATGAAAACTTCAACTGAGCATGGGAATCGTTACTGAACTACTGGTTGCCGCCACCGAAATCGGCATCGCTCTCTTGGTGGCCGTTTCCCTCCCCGTTGCTGAATCGTAGAACTGATTTCAAATCAGGCCACACCCCTCAAACGGAACTCCGTATAAATCGAGGCGGCATCGCGCTCACGATCCAGATTTTCAAGATCGCTGCATCGCGTATGCATCCAACAAACCGTTTCCCTCCAAACTTCCAAGTGGTAACGGCGCTCGAGGTTTTGTCCGGAACCGTCCAAAGCTCAACAAGCATCTTGCGTTAAATCTAGGAAGATCAGCTTTATATCGTTGGGGATGTCAACATTTAATGATCAGCGCTTGATTACAATCAGTCTATAAATAACTTGACGCAATGTGTTTTCGTTAGAATGAAGTATGCGGCAGCACACATCGGAGACAAAATGTACCCGTTGTTACGACATCAGAACATCAGGTTAATACTTTGAGTCGAACCTGTCGACGACACCATGGAGCCCATCTCTCTGACACTTGGCCAACTTTTCGACATCGAACAGCGCAGTCTCGATATCAGTGCGATCACCGATGTCAAACAGCTGCAGGAAATCAGCAAAGATCTGCTTTTGGCTTGGCAAGAAGAGATCGCTCGTTCACGCGCAGCAGCCAGCTCACACCCAAAATAACTCTTCGTTACAGTTGGTTAAACTGCTCATGAGTTGTGAATTTGAGCCTGCCTCAGCAATTCGAAGCTGAATCGATTAAGCGTTCGATCGACGACACGCATGACCTTGATACGTTGAAAGATCTCGCACGGGAACTTGCTGATCTTTATGTGCGCCAGAGAGCTGCAACAGCCTGGGTGATTGCCGAGAAATAAGCGTCACACCTTGCTGTCGTTTCGCCATCGACGTTCCAAGCGCTGACGGGCCTCATCAACCGTTTGTGCACTGTTCACAGTAATTTTGTCTCGAAAAGGGCGCGTGATCGACCAAAATTTGAAGGCAGAGGCGAGTGCCACTACCACCCATGCGAGCAAAATCCAGCTCGGATTCGTCATCGTTGCCCGGCAATGCACTCCATGATGCCGAACAAACAGCGAATCGGCCCTGCATGACCTGCCATCAGTGCGAGCGTGGATCCTGAAGTGCGGCAGTTTGTGATTAGCCAGTTGGTGGTGGTCGCACTACCGGTTGGGACCCTTTTCGGCGTCTGGCTTTGGATGCTCAACTGGAGCGGTCGTTCCCGCAGAGAACAGTGACCTTTCTTGCCGGCCTACTGGCGCCCGTCTTGATGCTGCTTCATCTTGTTGGGCCCGTGCCTGCTGATCTTGGCTTGAGCAACGGGGCATTACGCAACTGCCCGACCACGGCTCACTGCGCCAGCCAAACCTGGGAAAGCAACAACCCGATGGCTGAGCTCAGCAGGCTGAGTGAACTTGTGCGGGAATCGCCGCGGACGGTTGTCGTGGATCAAACCGAGACCTACCTCCATGCCGAAGCCAGCAGCGCTTTTTTTGGCTTTGTGGATGACCTCGAGCTGTTCGCTGATCGCAACAACAGCCAGATCCAGGCACGGTCCGAGTCGCGCCTCGGCGACTCGGATCTTGGTGTGAACGCCGCAAGATTGGCGACATTACGATCCGGGCTGGAAAGCTGAAGGCTGCTTAACCCTTGGCGCGACGCAATTTGCTCAGATCGGTGATCATTTCCTTGATACCAACCACGAAACCGATGGCGGCCAGGGCCACGATGCTCAAGATGATGACCGTGTCGACCATTGAGCGTGGATCGATCCAATCGGGCATGGCATGAACCGTGAGCTGATCTCGTATTAGCCAGAGCCGGATAAAATTCCAGCAAGTGGCGCGAACGTTCAACACAAATCGTCAGACATGCACGACATCATCTGCCCTCACTGCAACACAGCCTTCAAGGTGGATGAAGCCGGCTATGCCGACATCCTCAAACAGGTGAGAGATCGAGATTTTGAGCAACAACTGAACAAGCGACTTGCCCTGGCGCAACAGGACAAACGCAATGCCATCGAGTTGGCCATCGCCAAAAAAGACAGAGAGATGCAAATGCTTGAGGCACAACTCAAGCAAAGTTCAATGCATCAAGAACTGGCGATTAAAGATGCCGTTTACAAAGCGGAGAAGCAGCGGGATCGTATTGCCACTGAACTCCAACAAATGCGTGAGCAGCAGGCAACAGAGCTACGCCTAGCAGAGACCAAATTCGCAAAAGAAATGCAGGCGGTGACGCTGCAAAAAGACAATGACGTGAGAGATTTGCAAGCGCAGCTCCAGGCTGGGGCCATGCAGCGCCAGCTGGCCGTGAATGAAGCGGTGAGCTCAGTAGAGAAACAACGGGATGCACTACAGAGCGGCTTAAAGGAAGCGGAACTAAAGCATCAACTGGAATCACAATCACTGAAAGACCGCTACGAAGCACAGCTCAGTGACCGGGACCAGGCCATTGAACGCTTGCGCGACATGAAAGCGCGGCTCTCCACCAAAATGGTGGGAGAAACCCTTGAACAACACTGCGAAACCGAATTCAACAGAATTCGTGCAGCTGCTTTTCCGAGAGCGTATTTCGAAAAAGACAACGACGCGCGCAGTGGAAGCAAGGGTGATTACATCTTCCGCGACCAAGACGACCTCAACAACGAAATCATCTCAATCATGTTTGAGATGAAAAATGAGGCCGACACAACGACCACTAAGAAGAAGAATGAAGATTTTCTCAAAGAACTGAACAAAGACAGAAACGAGAAAAGTTGCGAGTACGCGGTGCTCGTCTCACTACTGGAGCCCGAAAACGAGCTTTACAACTCAGGTATTGTCGACATGTCTCATCGCTTCCCTAAGACCTACATCATTCGCCCACAATTCTTTATTCCATTCATCACATTGCTCCGCAATGCTGCGTTGAAATCCTTGGAATACAAAGCGGAGCTCGCTCTGGTGAAAGCCCAGAACATCGATGTAACCAACTTCGAGAATGATCTCGAAACCTTTAAAACATCCTTCTCACGCAACTACGACCTCGCCTCAAGACGCTTTCAAACGGCAATTGATGAAATCGATAAGTCGATTGATCACCTCCAAAAAACCAAGGATGCCCTGTTGGGTGCTGATCGAAACCTGCGGCTCGCCAATGACAAGGCACAGGATGTGACCGTTAAAAAGTTGACCAGACGCAATCCAACGATGGCTGCCAAGTTCGCCGATGTGGACAACGCAGCTGATCAGAAATCTGCCTGAGCAATGCCCTCTAGTCCACGCAACCGAATCGGCGAGGTTTACGGCAAACTCACGGTTATTCGCTCATCCGAACGGCGAACCAAATCGGGAAACGCCTTTTGGTGGTGCCGCTGCAGCTGTGGGGCCGAGCGAGAAGTTCCCAGCGACAAGTTGTCGCTGAACACGGCCCGCCGTAAGGCCACAGTGCATGCCTGTGAAACCTGTGCTCGCGAACTCCAAATTGAAGGTGTGTATCGCAAAAACGATCGTGAGGAAAAACAACGGCGACAGAAGGCACTAGAAGCCAGGTCACAGCTGCAGGGGCAGGTGCCTGAACGCTGGCTTTCGTTACCACTTACCGATGCACATGCGAGAGAGCTAGGACAGAAACTCTTTTTTCGTGGCACAACTTGTCTACGCGGGCATCTGGCGCCTTACCGAATCAATGGCGGCTGTCTGGCTTGCTCCGGTCAGACTCCATCAGCGGCAGATTCGCCACCAACCAAGCCCATAGGGTCATAACGGCTGCACCAAAGGTCAACAGCGCCAGAAGCTTGGCTTCCATTTAGAGAAAATCGAAATCGTCTTCCGAATCACCGGAAAATGCATTCATTACGAGAGCAGAAAAGGGCACAAATACTGCCGCCAGCACAAGTATTTCCACGGGCCTAAGAAAGAAAGATTAAACCTAACGGAACTGACTTTACAAAAAGTCATCAGCAATACAGTCCAACCTGAGTGAGTTCAAATACTCATTTCGGATCCAGGCATAGGCATTTCACGCCGTTGTCACCCCTGATGGCCGAATCAGACTGAACTGAGTCGGACAACGACGATGCCAAAGGTATTGAGGGCAGCCTCACAAACGATTCGCAATCTGCTGAAGCCAGCAGTTCTAAACAACCTGTCGGAAGACAGGCTCCGCAACGACCGTCAGAGCTACGTTGCCATGACGCGGGCGCTGGTGCATGCCCAACTCGAGTGGCGTGATGCCGAGCTCAGCTCACGCCTCTGGGAAGAGGTTGCCGACCGTGGCATGGATCGCGGCAGGCTGATTCACCTCTTGTACAGCGTTGAAGCTCATCAGGATGAGGAGGCCATGCAGAACGCCGACATGGCTTATCTGCAGCTGGTTAATCCTAAGGATCCCTGAAGCCGAACTCCCTCAGAGCTCAAACAGAGTTCCCAACAGCATGGCGGGATGGGTCGACCCCCCAGCCGTGCTGCGTTCGAGCTGAATGGCTATAGCGCAGTGGGCCATAAAACGAACGGCCGAAAGAACAGCCAGACCGATGCACAGGGGGCAGTGCGTGAGGGTCAAGACGGGTGCCTACCGGAGTGATGGACCCATCCCAAAGCAGAAGCTGGGATGCGCCACGATCTCTTCAACAAGCGTCATGCAAAACGCTCAGCCCACACTGGGCGGGCTGTGGTGCAGCGGGGAGAGGAGGGCTGGTAAGGTAGTTGTTTATTGCTCTCTTTCGGGGAACGGATGAGTCAGGTCACAGTCGGCGAAAACGAAGGTATTGAATCCGCATTGCGGCGCTTCAAACGCTCCGTCGCAAAAGCCGGCATCTTTTCTGATCTGCGTCGGATCCGTCACCACGAGACTCCCGTTGAGAAATACAAGCGCAAGCTGAAGCAGCGTTCCCGCAACCGTCGTCGCTGAGCCAGCACTTCATTCAAGAATCGGGCCCAAGGGCCCGTTTTTTTTTTGCCAATCCGTCGCTTCTTAAACCTCATCAATTGCACACCCACGGTGTGCCCTTGTTTTCGCCAGACTTCAGAAACGCTTAAGACGACCAAGGGCATTCGACAGTGTTGATCAATCCTTTTTGTCCCATCAGCGCTGCAAAGATCGCTGGCTTGAAAGCCACCGTGGCTTTGCTGTTGATGATGTTGATGAAGTCGAAAATGCTGCGGATCAAAATGTCCCTCCTGGGTTCTGTTCTTGGATTCGCAATGTTGGTGGGCTTTCTATTAACCACAGGCCTACTCACCGTGATCACTGGCGGAGCAGTTGCTTACGCCGCAATGCAAAACCGGAGCAACTGAGTCATGCGCAACCGTTTACCTTTCCTGAGTGGACTTGCACTGGCAACCCTCGGGGTTTCAGGTCTTGCTGGCGGAGGTTTGCTTTGGAATTTTCAGGGCCGCACCCTGGGTCTTGGCAGCACTGTCACGGCATTGGTTCTGCTGGGGATCAGCTTTGTTCTGCTTCGGCCTGAACCGCAACTCGCACCCTTCGAAGTCTCTGACGTCAGTCAGCCACTCAAGGTCAAAGCACCACAGGCTTCCATTCTCGGCCTGATGCTGGCTGCCCTGGGCACCTTCGGAATGGCGGGTTCGGGATTGCTGTGGAATTTTCAGGGTCTTGCATTAGGACTCACCGGCACCCTCACGGCCGCCGTTGCTCTTCTCCTGAGTTTCGTTTTCCTATGGCCACTCGGCGCAGCCAAGCCCGACAAGCAACAAGCTTCTCCTGCTACAGCCAGCAGCCCATTGAAAACAGAATCGATTGAATCAATCGAAATCGTCTCGCAGATCGCGCCTTCTCCGCAAACTACGGCAGAAGCCATTGCTGAACTGTTGGCGGCCGAGCAGAAGGATCGCCCCGAAACCCAATTGGTGAATTTCGCTCCATTGAACCTTTTGCCAGGCCAAAGTTTGCCCACAAAATCTCGCCGAGCAGGTAGTTCCCTTGGTCGTTATCGCTCGATGGCTAACGACCTATTCAAGAGCTGAAATCTCTCCAGATATTACGAAGCTGTCGGTGCCAAGGAGTGATGTTGAGATCACGGCGTTGATCAGATCTCCTGGTCTCGTCAACGTTGTATCCAGCCTCTTCTATCTCTCGTCTGAGACGACGGGTGACAGGTATGAGTGCGATTGAAAGAAGCAACGCTAAAAGGAGCAAAAAGGGAAGCAACGACAGCAGCCAAATGGTGGCCATGACGGTGATTAGCCCCGCGCTGCCAGTCTTCAGCCATCGCGGCAGGGTTTTGCCCCGTTGACCTGGAAGTTGCTTCATGGCTCAGGACAACCCATTCGCTCTTGAAAAAATCCGCTGGAGTTCACGCTGGAACGCTATTGCGCTGAGAGGTTCCCCCAGACGCCTGCGATGGTTACGCCGGAGGGCAGTTCCAATCCAACAAACCTGAAGAACAATCAGCAGCGAAGCGACGATCAGGAATGGTGATTCAGCATCATTCCACTGCATCTCAGGTCAATAACTGGATTGAGGCAGGGTAAAGCCCGACTGCATATGGCCTACATCCAGCATCACGTAGGTCAACCAGATCAACACTGCTGCGATACCAGCTCCTGCGGCAACCTTCGCCAATGAACGGCCAATCATCTCGAGCATGCTGACCTCTTTCATCGCGTTAATCCAACTCTGACGATTCTGACGCGTCTACCCCCCGCACCGTCGTCAACCACGAAAAAAGCCCCGCAATTGCGGGGCTTTTTCACTTGATCGTGGTGAACTTCAACGGCTGGCAACAGCTTCTTCGAGAACAACAGCCTTGCCGTTAGCAAAATCCGTGTCTTCCGCTGCGGAGAACTGCATGTCGGGCTCGAGTCGTCGGGCAATCAGCTCATCAATAGAAAAGACGCCAGGACCACAGGCCAGAACGGCCACAGCAGCCGCGAAATAAAGCCCAAGCAGCTCAAGAAGGTAGATGTTGAAGCCGGCGGTGACTATGGCGTGGTAGATGGCAACGGAGATCGTCCCGGCTACTGCCAACGCTCCCATCCGAGTCAGCAATCCAGTGATCAACAACCAGCTGCCAATCACCTCAGAGAACGCCGCGACGTAAGAGAGAAGGATCGGGAAGGGGAGATGCAAGGGTCGAACAAATGCATCAGCAAAATTCTCGATATTGGCGAGCTTCTCGTAACCGTGGTGAATGAGCAGAGCGCCGGTGAAGACCCGAAGCACAAGGAGACCGAGGTCGCCGGCGATGGGACGGGAGAGGATGGCGCGGATCACTACAGAACACGTCGACTACACACAACTTATATAAGTTGTGTGTTGAGGCGCGGGCTCGCGCCCTACCGAAGCCAAGAATGAGTACTTCTACTCAGTCGTCGTACACCAGGCACTCGGGCTCATCGGGGTTCTGCTCGCAGAACAGCTCAAGTGGGGAAGGGTCATGGGGATCTTCAGGAAATTGCTTCTTGTGATCCAACAGCCACTGCAGCTCTTCTGTGAGATGACGCACCTTGCCGTCGTTGTGCTCAGACAGGGCCTTGAGGAACTCCTCCTGGTCCTTCTGGATGTGCTCGTCAATCGTTTTCATCACTGAAACTGTCATCTGGCTGACATTCGGTTGTTAGCGAAGACAAGCCGGATCGATCAGTCGGTAGATCTACCTTTGTGGCCGAAACCACACAACAGATCCGCTCTGGCGCCCATCACGTCCTGTGACAGCGCAGTGGCAATTTGACGTTGGCCGAAGGAAAGTCAGGTCGGCTGATCGTTGAGTGGATGCCATTTTCCGAACGCAGTGTTCTGACGGGACTGCTCGTCTTTGCCATAGGAGTTGTGGTTGGGATCGGGATTGGCTCAGCCAGTGCTGTTGCCGCCCTGACCCAGGGCGCACCCGATGTTCTCCAGACCTGGTCAGGAGTTGTTGCCCTGCCTTGAAAACTTGACCTCTCCTCAATACCTGTCTATCAGGGCAGATATCAGGTGAGTCGCGCGATGCCGTCAAATGAGCGAGTGATCTTCAGCCGCGATAAAAGAACGATGCGGCAATTCCTCAATCGGCTTCAACGTTTTCTGTTCGGATAATCAGCGTGTTCCAATGCTGATGCTGCCTGCGCCAATCAGGTGTTCGAGGCGTGCAGTGAGTTTCAGTTCGGTTCGATCAAATCGATCCTGATTGCCGGCGACGTAGGCAAGCTCTTCATTCGTGATCACCTGGTGGGTGACGGCATCAAGGTAGATCTGAACCAAGGACATCCAAACCGGCACCATCCGGCAGCCATCCTGGCAACACTGGAGTGCAAACGGTGAATCGGGCCGCGCGGAACTGAGCCATGGATCGAGAAACCATTCAGAGCCTGATCAAACAATGCAGTTTGGGACTGTTCGATTTGGCCTGTGCCGTCAGTGGACACCCCAGCTGGGACCTCAACCTGCCAGTGGGAGTGATTGATGCACGACGCTCCAAGCCGAAGCTGATGGTGAGCGCCATCGGCACCATCAACTCAACATTGAAAGCCTCATCCACCATTGCCCACCCGTTGATGGTTCACCTGTTCGAACGTTTCGAAGACGTGGGCCTGGAAGAGGCGCTGACGGAAATGAAACGTGGTGAAGATGGAGAGGCGTTCTGCGAGGTCTGGCAGGCCTACAGGGATGAACGCCGTAGCGGTGATGCCCCGATGTGGAGCATCGAAGAAGCCACCGCCTTTGTGATGCAGTCCCGCGAAGCTCACGCTGATCGCGAAGTTGCCTGCGTCGCCATTCTCCCGGGCAAACCTCATCGCATCCTCACGTTTTCGGTGCCCATCTCCTTCCTGACACAAGATTGAGCGTGTCCGAACTGCTGATGCAAATCGCCCTGCTGGGCATCGCCATTGGCGCCAATGCCCTTTCAGCTCTCGCGGGAGGTGGGGCAGGACTGGTTCAACTGCCCGCACTGATCCTTCTCGGCCTGCCCTTTGCCATGGCACTGGCCACCCACAAAGTGGCAAGCGTTGCCCTGGGGGTGGGGGCAACAGGGCGTCATTGGCGTGCCAGCAGCCTTGACCTGAAACGCTCGGCGCTGGTGTTGGCTGCCGGTCTTCCAGGGGTTTTTGTGGGAGCCAGCGTGATTCTTGCGCTACCCGATCAAGCGGCCACCGCCAGCCTTGGGCTGCTGACACTGGGGCTTGGGCTTTACTCGGCTCGGAAACCAGATCTGGGAACGACAGACCAGCCCCGCCCTCTGACAGCCCGCACCATCGGGATTGGCAGCTGCGGGCTATTCATCATCGGCATTCTCAACGGCTCACTCACCTCAGGCACGGGATTGTTCGTCACCCTTTGGCTGGTGCGCTGGTTTGGGCTGAGTTATTCCAGAGCCGTCGCTCACACCCTGGTGCTGGTGGGCCTGGGCTGGAATGGTACCGGGGCGCTGGTGCTGGGTCTGAGCGGAGAAATCCGTTGGGACTGGCTTCCTGCCCTGGTTCTCGGGTCGCTGATCGGAGGCTTCCTGGGGGCCCACTATTCCCTGGTGAAAGGCAGCCGCCTGGTCAAACGATCCTTCGAGATCTTGGCGCTGCTCATGGGCGGATCACTCCTGATCCGCAGTTTCTGAATCGGCATCTGCAAGAAAACGCCCCGAGAACCGTGTGGCCAAAACCACTGTTGCGGCCCCGTAGGCGATGAACGTCACCGCCTGACCAGAGCTGGCCGTTTCGTAGACCTCACCCGTCAGCAGCATCCAGTCCATCAAGGACGCCACCGTTCCCCAAATCACCACCCAGACGGACACGTAAGCAACACCGCGAAAGGTCCGATTCACAAGGCCATGGGTCGAGCGAACCCGACGCTAGGGGAAGCCGCTCGAACAAGGAAGGCCGGCGGCTCCCGTAATGTCGGTGATTGATCCGATTGAGGGGATGCCGAAGAAACGTCGCAAGCTCAACAAGGACATGGAAGCGGAAATGTCTGCTGCCAAGCGAAAGATTGAGCTAGTGGGCGCGTTGATCAACGACATCCGGAATGAAGACATCCAGGCTGAGTACCTCGGCGCCTTCACGCAGATCCGAAGCGCCGTGGTGAATCTCATCGCGAAGTACACCACCGACGGATTCTGCGAAGAAACAGAAGGCCTGCTTGCGCTTTACAAGGGGCTGATCCAGCAATTTGAAGAGGAGTACGAGCTCTAGGGGGGCTCGCATTGGTTGGCATTGGAACAGGCACCAGCGCAGTACAGCGTTTAAGTTCACATGCCTTTGTGCCTTGCCATGGCTCTTCGAGAGACCAAACCTCAGGTGTCGCCACTGCGCCTGAAGATCACCGTGTTGGTCGCCGGCTTCGGACCACTACTCGCCATCGGCCTGTGGCTTCAGTCCAAAGGTTTTTTCAACTGACCTGACCTAGCCAGACACATTGCAGTAACTGACTGGTGTGCCCTTCTCAACTGAAGAATAGGGACACACATAGGGACACATGAAGGGGCTCTCCCTTGGCTGGCCTTAGTGCCGGCTTGATCACTTGTCCCTAGACCTAGTTGGCTTTGCCGAGCCTCAATGAACTGGAAGCGTGATGGCCTCGTGATCTGGAGACCAATCAAGGCTCTGCTGTTCGCAGACAAGGACGCCTTCTATTGGATCAAGAACAAGCTCGGCCTCACTGAGTACCAGATGGCTGCCTTGGTCTGGGTGAAGGGCATCGTCCTTGGCCTGTTGCTGGGCTGGTGGTTGTTCTGAGAAGACCGCCTTCAACAGATGAGTAGGAGTAGATGAGGAATACGCGAGCCCGGCCATTCTCAACAGCGGCCGGCCTAACGAGAACCCAGTCATACCAATGGATCTCGAGGAATAGCTAGGCCTGCACTGACCATTGATCGATCCTCCGGTTTCGTCACACGGCCAGTCAGGACAAGGGGTCTGGGCCTGGCCCCACCCCCATCGATCGACCTGGGCCTACCCCACTCCCTTCCATGACCCCCACCCCCTCTGATTTCTCGAAGCCAGGGGGTATGCGGGGGAAGTTCGCCGCCCCGCATATGGGTATAGGGAACGGAGATTTCTCCCGATTTCACTCTGAGCCCCACGAGGATCGCCTACAAGGCCGGTCTCGGCTCCGATAGGTACGATCTACCACGCAAGGGGGTCAAGCCCGTTGCAGAGGGTTGCAGAGAGGTGTCAGGGTGTACCCCCTCGAGGACGCCAAAGGCGGAGGAGAGGGGGTGCTGAGCTTCAGAGGTAGTTCAGGTCGATGGTCTTCAAAGCGTTCACAAGGCTGATCGTGCCGGGATCTTCTTCTGGGTCGACAGTCACGTCCTGCTGCTTCAGGTACGTGAGCATGTTGCGGACACCAGCGTTATCAATCTCTCCGGTCATCAGCATCTGTTTGGCCTGGAGTTCAAGGATCTGCACGGTCAGTGCATGAACCTCAGCGGCCTGAGCTTCTGAGACTTTCTTCTTACTTGGTTTTGCCATCGTTGTTCTTGGTCTTGATTAGATACTTGGCCAACGACAAAGCGGCTTCCTGTTGTTTAGATAGAGAGGACTTGCCGGCACTATCAAGGCTTAAACAAGCTTCGAGGTAAGCCACCTGAAGGTTAGGTAAGTCCATGTTGGTGGGTGTCGTAGTAGTTAGAGATAAGGGCACTAACCTTGTAGTGTTCGAGCAGCATCGTGACGCCGCCCAGAACATCAGCAGAGTTGGTGCCGGTGTTCAACATCTTGGATAGCTTTATCTGACCCGTAGGTCTGCCACTCCGTTTAAGACGGATGATCTTCATGTTGTTGTTGTGGGAAAGATGAAATAGGCCTAGGAGTTGTCTGTGTCTCGATGTTGAGCCACATCAGCCAAAGCACAGTGGTTGCAGGGGAGCTCGGCTCTCCGTGCAGCATCTGAGAATGACTTGTATCTGTAGTCGGTAACGCATTGGCAGTGCCGACATTTATACACAATCCTATGGCCGTCATCACTAATGATGAGGTGGGCCATTGTTGCTTGTTTGATTAAAAGTGTTTAGTAACGCTTGCCCCGTTGTTTCATCTGCCTGAGCTTCCAGGCGTATGCATTGCGAGAAGCCTGGGCATCGAGCTTTGACTTGTCGGCACGTTCCTGTGCGACCTCAGCTTCGATACGGGCTTCCTCTCTGGCTTGTGCCTTAGAAGGACCCCGGCCGGAATAAGACCAGCCGAGGGAGTTGACCTTGGTCGGGTCCATCTCTTCAGGGAGAGGATGATCCTTCTCGAATTGGTTGTTGAACTCCTCTTGTGTCACGCCGGGTACTCCACGGCGCCTGGTGGCAACTCCGAGTACTCCTGCATGGGTCCGGATCTTTCCCCTGCACCAGCAGCGGTCGAATAGCACTGGTAGGTCGTAGCGGCCTTGCTATCGATGCGGATGCAGTAGGCGAATTCAGGAAGGTCGCCACCCCGGCTAGGACCGCCGGTAGCGGAGGCAGAGGCAACGACACGTAAGGGAGCCCCTTCAGCAATGGGGCCGTGAATAGCAACTAGGGGCATTGGTCATTAGTTAGTAGGGCTTGAGTCGGTGTCTGGGTGGTCAGAGAAACGGCGGAAGTCGTATGCCTCTGTGTCGTATTTGATGGGCTCTTCTGAGGTCTTCAGAACTCGTCCGAGACCGGTGGAGCTGACGTCGGTCACCCCAGAGGGCTTACGTGTTCCCTCCGTGACGGTGATACCTCTATCCATCCAGTTCCCTTCGGGAGCCTTGTCGGATGCTTTGGGATGGCGCCCCACCTTGGGGGCACCGGGGCGGGGGATCTTGATGTCCTTGCTCATGACTGATCACTGCCCTCCAGAGCGTCCAGACGCTTGAGCACCTGGGAGAGCTTCTTCTCCAGTCGGGTGATGATCCGAGACTTGGCTTGGAGATCTGCCTGGAGGTTGACGGGTTGAGATGCCTCTACCGCTTCGCGGTGGGCTTCAGCTTCCTCAAGCTCCTGAAGACGACGGTCTGCTTCCTTCTTGTCGAGACGATCAAAGATGCCGGCACTAGGTGCAGTCACCTCTGCTCTGTCGGCATAGGGGCGGGTCACCTTCGTGATGTCACCGCGCAAGGCAGGGATGTGTGAGGTGGGCTTGTAGGAGGTGGCTGGGGTCAGCTCAACCTCTTCCCGGTCCTCGGGCTGGGAATAGTCGACAGGCTCCGCCTTCTTGAGGGTGTTGGAGGCCTGGATCTCTTCCCGGTAACGAGCCTTTGCTTCTTGCTCGATTCTCTCCATAGCTGCCAGAGCAGCATCAGAGATGGTTGATACTTTCGATGTTGTGGTGTTGTTGTCAGACATTGTTTATCAGGCGAGTGTGATCGATCCGTCAGAGAGCATCTGCTGTGCAGTTGCTAGGAGCTGCGGGTCCTTCATGGCCTGGGCCATTGCAGCGGCTTGAGTCAGTTCACCTGATGCAACCTTGTTGCTCAGATCAACAACAGCGTCAGCCTTGGCGCCATAACGCTCACCCAGCTGTTTGGCATAGGCATCATCGAAACCCATCTTGGTTTGGACGTTGCCCTTAGCGGCTTGTTCCATCCGTGTCTTGGCAACCGTCATCGCGATGATTGCGTCGTCGGAGTTGTCTGACTGAAGAGCCTTCAACACAGTGCGGGCTTCATCATCTGAGTAATTCTCATTGATGTAGGAGATCACCTCATCAGCCTTGTCGGCACCACCCATTGCATTGTTGACATCAACAGCAGCAGGGAGATCTGTGAACCTCTGTTGTGGTTGTTCCTCCACAACCTCTTGTGCTTTGGGTTCTTCCTGAGCGGGAGTAGAGGCCTTAGGTGTAGCGGGTGCTTTCTTGTCTTGAACGATGGGAACATCGCCAGCCACAAACGCATCGAGCATTGCTTCGAGACGCTGTGCTTCGTGATAATCACCACGGTCCTCGGCTTCGTTGCGAGCCTTCAGGAACTTGTGGAGCTGGTGATCACTGTGATCGAGAGGATCAAGGAATCCCGCACCGGAGTGCCGGTAAGTCAGATTCTCTTGAGCACGATCAAATGACCGTTGTGATTGTTGCTCAGCTTGAGCTTGTAGATCAACGGCTTGTTCTTCGGAGCCGCCTCCGGACCATTCAGCTACGTCAGCAGCTGTGGGCACGTATTCGGGCATAGTTTTAAGTACACCGGCACAGGGCCGGGAATCAGACGTTGGTGTAGACGCCGCACACGGAGTGGTTACCGGATCACCTTTTCGTGATCTATATTGTGCGAAATGCCAGCATCAGGACTTGCACCTGAAAGGCAGCTTTGACTGCACTGGAACAACAAGTAAAGAGGCTCTAAGAAAAGAGCTGATAACTCACACTATCAATGATGACGAGCAAATGAAAAGGGGATAGGTCGTTGGAACTACCCCCTCTTCAACTCACCGCATTTGACCCCGAAAGAAGGGTCTTTATCCACACACGGACCGCACCACTGGTCCCGTGATTAACTCAGCTGCATTGGTGCCCAGCTGTTGGCACAAGGGTGGCTAGGGAATCGAACCCTAAGAGAATGATGCTATGAACATCGACTCAACCTATACACCCGGGAAACCCATGGTCGTCACAACGTCATGGGGCCTTGATCTGTTCAGATATGAAGGGCCAATCCCCGTGGGGAATCTTCCTATCAAGGTGGAGGCTCACCTTAGATAAACACAACCCCAGAACCGTTGCCGGGCCCCGAGTCTCCTCATTACAAAAGTAGTGTTTTACCACCACACTTCAGTTGGCAGTGGCCGCCACTTGCTTGCGCTTTGCCACGATCGGGTGATTGGGACATGCAGCAGGGTCTACCCAGAGTGAGGTGTATCCCTCAGGGCGTGGGGAGAACTTACTGTTGCGATAAGTCCTGATCACATAGTCGTTAGGCTTCATGGTCTTATTGGTCACCACCACCTGAACAGCAGGGCAGCGGTGCTTTCTGATTGAGAGGATCTTCATTTGTGGGTGGTTGGGTGGATGGGTGGAATAGATCTAGAAATCGAAGTAGATCTTGTCGACAGAACCTGACGGCACTACCTCAGCGAAGGTCTGTGCAGGCTGACTCTCTTGAACAAGTTCGTCACAGCAGTTGAGCTGTAGGCGTACACCTTTGATGTCACCACTTTCCACTGTGCGGATGTGATTGATCTCGATGCGTACCTTGAGGTCTACTTGAGTTCCCTGTTGGATCTCACCAGAAGTGAGAGGTGTATTGATGGTTTCGAAGACAAGCTCACGAGCAATGATTGCTTCCTGCACAAGCTGTGCTCTATTTGCACAGTGCTCGCCAAGGAAACTATCTAGCCACATGGCATAGCTTGTCTGCCATCCGTTGTACGAAGGTTGGACTGCTACCCAGTAGCGTCCCTCTTCCTTTTCGGTAAGGCTGTGATCACAGACCACTGCATTGAAGCGGAAGTCTTGATCTAGCTCCAGGATATTTCCGAAGCTCTTTGTTCCTGTGAAGGTCATGAATGTTTGAAATGATGTCAGCCCCAGTGGTGTTCTGGGACTGCACACCATCCATCACCCTGTCTAGGGTCATGTCATGGAGATTCCAACTGGTGATAAGTCATAACCAGCATCTGAATCTGTTTCGACAGGTCCTTGATCTGATCAACACTGAGGTGATCAAGCTGATTAGGAGAGATGCCAAGCTGTGTTGGAGAAAGACCTAGGGCCTTAGCGTTGCGTCCGTTAGAACGCAGGTTGGTGTTTAGAGCTCTAGGGTTCTCATTGTTAGTCCTAAAGCCATCACCATATCGTGTGGTTTGCATGGTGTTTGTCTGGTGGAAGGTGGGTAGGTGCCGTCTATTCATCCTCGTTTAGATGGGATAGATAGACTGCACTAACTCCGCTACATACGATGTGGAGGAATCGTTCCGATAGGCCACATAGGTATTAGGGGTATGTGTGACTGAACGGGTAACTGACCTCCGTTTGGTTCCTAAAATAGTTGCCAAACGAAGACCAGTCTGACCCAATCAGCCGGGGCTGAGTGACTGCTCAAGATTCGGCATAACTCCGTTTTCGGCCGATCTGAGGGGAGAGATCTAGTGTTCTCTATTGGGATACACTTCTCAGCCCAGTTGTAGCAACTAATCTCAGCAAAAATGAGGCTCAAAATGAGCCCCAAACTTGCAAAAACTGATCAGCAGATGCTGTAGCTGCTGTGCACAACATCGAGAGGATCGAATGATCCATGTCGTGGAACTGGGTGCTGAGTGACATCACAGGAGGCCATTGCATTGTCGAGGTAGCCAGACGTCATTGCGGCTAACAAAGCAGCCTTAAAGAACTCCAGACCTGCCTCTAGGGCCCTGCCTGGTGGCAACCCGATGCAGTCATGAATGATCGTCACAGGGACGTTCGATTCCAGGCTGTCCAGGTTGTTCACCGTGTGGCCGATCACAAAGGCATCGAGTGCGTGGATCAGGTTCGGCGGTAGTGCCTTCACCATGTCCTTGTGGTCCATCTCCTGAAGGATGGTTGTGCCCTTGTGCTGTCGATGCTTCTCACGGGGGTCAAACAAGCTGTGGGTGGTGATGTGGTCCACCCGGAACTGCCGGCCCCGCTCCTGCTTCTTCGGGTAGCGAAGGATCATCTGAGAGCCATCCGGGATGGTGATTGGTAGAGCCATCACTGGCACCCCGTTCTCATCCACCCGCAGTTGATCTGTGATGGTGCCGTCTGCTCCCTTGATCTCCTGGTGTGTTGCCAGGTGACCGAAGCGATGGGCCCAGGCCACGTATTCACCAAGGGCTGGGATGACCTTGGCCACTGCAGCCTCGAAGAAGTAGCCAACGCCGTAGGCCTCTTCCCAGGACAGTCGAGCGGCTTTGCTCTTCTGATCAAGGATGTGACCGAAGCGGTACTCCTTCTTCAGTTCCCCGATGCACTTCCCGTGGCCAGCTCCGTAGAGCTTGGGAAGGAAGGCTTTCTTGATTGCCTTTCTGACGGCACCCATCGAAGCGGGGTCCTTCTTGAGCAGCTGCTTCACCCGTGAGATCTTCATGCACTTGGTAGTGCCGTTTGCATCTGTGATCTCATTGCCGTGTCGATTCCGAAGGGGAATAAACAGGTCGGCATCTTTGATCATCTTCTGCATCTCCCGGTAGGTGTTCTGGTAGATGTCGAACACCTCAGCCCCATTCCTGATGAGGTTGGTGGCCTTGGCTGTTGCTCCAGAGGTCAGGAGCCCACCGATCAGCTGACCGCCTGAGCAGGTCGCGTCACGGGTGACGATGATCCCGGTGGTCTGGTCCTCGTCCCGGTCGACGAAGAGTCGCCGCCATTCGAGGCAAAGAGCCAGGAAGGCCCATTGGTCATCCCACTTCAGACCGTCTGTCTTCGGAACCCTCCAGAAGGCATCTCGGTCGCAGATCGCGTCGAGGCTGCTGGTCATGTCCACGATCACTTGGCGGTGATCTCGGAACCACTGGGTGCGTTCCTCGTAGGTCTTCTTGTCCAGTCCCGCTGCGCCAGCGATGCCAACTTGCAGGTGGTACTCAGTGCGGTCATCTACAGGGACTGCATCAGCGAACTTCAGCAGTGCCTTCTGATGTGACATGCCCTGAGGGTTGAGGGCGAAGTTGGTGCTGTAGAAGCGACCACGAAAGTCGAGCACCAGGGGAATCCAGAACGACTTCAGCTCTCTTGACTCTTCCGCGAGGCGGATGGTCTTGGCGATTGCTGATCTGTCGTAGGCCTTGCGATGTTTGTGGAAGGCACTGAACTGCCCCTTGCGTTGATCGCGGGCGGTGTCCCTGGCCTGCTGCTGTTGCTCGGTGGGGTTGTCCACCTTGGGTGGCATCGACACGGTGACGTAGTCGTCGAGGCTCGGGCGGCAGTGGAAGGGCTCTTGGCTTTGACCACGGCGCTCAAGCTCCTGCATCACCTCGAGGATCTGGGTGTTGACCCGATAGCCAACGTTCTGAGCAGCATTGAGGGAGCGGAGTCGATCCACCGACGGTCTGAACTCACCGTTCCAACCGTTGCCGGTTGTGGAGGGGATCAATGCCTTGCCGGCACCCAGGTAGCCACCAGCCGTTGAAGGCGTATGGGGCATGGGCTGGATGAGCATCACCTGTGGCAGGCACACGCCCTCGAGGGCTTGGTGATCGATCTGATCCAGACGCTCCCGGGCCTCGTCAGTGAGGCTGTAGTACTGAGCCTTGAAGCGGTCGACTATCTCCAGTGCAGGCCCCTCGAGCTTCAGTGCAGCCTCCAGAGCCTTGTTGACCAGGCTGATGAGCTTGGCCGCGAAGGTGGTTCGCTGCTGGTAGGTGAAGGGCTTCCAACCCAGGACCCGAGCGACTGGGCTCAGACCCGCCTTCTCGAACTCCTCGATCTTCTGATTGATCTCGCGACGGCTGGTGGTGCGTTGCTGTTTCACAGTTGCCACACCAGTGCGGCTGCTCTCGACGATCGCGTCCATGAGCCAGTGGATCCCGGTACCTCGGGTGGCCTTGCGGACGTAGTCGTGATGCAGCTGATCCTGAAGCCGATTGCCCAGCTCTTTCTCCAGCTCGTAGTTGGTCGGGAGGTACCGCTTACCGCTGTAGATGTGGCTGTGGTTATCGGGCTCTGGGTTTAGTTCCAGTCGACATAAGTCCATGACCGTGACCAGGGCGATGAAGCCGAGCTTCACAGTGTCCCAGACGTCAACAGAGTGTTCCGATTTGCAACCCCCACGGGCAGCACCAGAGGCGTCGAGGAGGGGCATCTCCTGCACGGGGCAGGCGGTCAGCAGCTTGTAGAGCCGACTCATATCGTCGGCACCCACACCACGTCGGCGGAGGTTGCTCTTGATCTCGACATCGATGGCGTCTGCAAGGACAGCAAGGACACCCTTGAGGATCTTCTGGCCGGCTGGGCTGCGGCTGTAGTCACCACGATCAGCACGCTTCTGCAGGGCCGCCAGGGCCTCATCTACGCCGCGCTGATTGGCGATCTGTTCGTGTTCGAACTGGCGGAGCATCTGCTCCCTTGATGGTGGTCGGTAGTTGTTGGGTAGGTGTTGCATGTTTAATGTGATTTTTTAGTTATTGCAGTGGGTTTGCACTCGTTAGTGCAGACAGAACTGCATCATTTAGAGGCGTTCCGGCGTATTGCCTGGCGCTTTGCGTAGTAGGCCGCCTGTTGCTTGGCCCACTCCGGATCCACAGCCCTTCGTATCTGAGGAATGGTCAGCGGAACCTGGAAGGCGATTGCATTGATCGACATGCCCTGGCGGTGTAGCCGGCGGGCTTCTTCGTAGACGGCCTTGGGTTGGCGCTTACTCATGCCACACCTCCCCGGTTGGCCTTGTACCGGGACATCACAACGACGAAGAGGCAGATGATCGCCACCCGCATCCTCATGATTTCGTGAGCGTTGGACGTAGTTGAGAGATTCATGCAGTTCATACGAAGGCAGTCATTTCGGTGAGCTTTGATTCGTCGGCTTGCAGGTAGCTCTGCAAGGCGGACAAGGTGCTGTGACCTGTGAAGGCCATCACCTGGTGCAGGGGGTAGTGACCAGCGAGGTTCGTGGCTGCGGTCCTGCGGAAGCTGTGGGTGCTCACACCCTCCAGGCCGACCTTTGTGCAGGCCTTGCGAAGAGCCACGTCTGCAGCGTTGCGGCTGAGGGGCTGGGTCTCTGAGTCCTTGGCGTGGAACAGGAAGTCCTCATCGCCGGCACCTTCCGGGCGGAGTGCCTCGAGTGCCTCCAGGAGAACCGGAGAGCAGGGCACCTGGCGGGTCTGGTTGGTCTTGGTTGTTGCCTTGCGGAAGGTGATGAAGCCACCTCCCACGTCGCACCAGCGAAGCGACAGGGCTTCGGAGATACGTGCGGCTGTGGCCCGCTGAAGGGTCCAGAGGGTCCGATAGGTCTGGCTGGGTGCGGCTGCCAGGAGCCGGGCGAAGTCAGCGTCAGAGAGGACTGCTGCTCGGCCGTGTCCGTTGTTTTTCATGTTGATGGTTAGTTGTGCGTTGGTGTCAGTGTGGCATCGAAGAGTTACTAGGTGCAACCCCTACACTCAAAGGAAGAGGGCAGAGAGGAGCACTAAGCAAGTGCAGGCCAGATAGATCCGCTGGAGCTGGAGCTCTGCGATCTGGTCGTTCTGCGTGTCGAGGATCTCTGCGGTGTGAGAGATCACCTCGTCTTTGTTCAGTGTGTTGATGTTGGTCATGGTGTTGATGGTGGGTAGGTGATCAGATTTGGGAGGGCCGTTTGCCTTTGAACTCAGGCGTCTGCTTGTGCAGCGCGTAGGCGTTCCGGATCTCTGGGGTGGATGACTTAGTCAATGCTCCGATGCATCCCTGCACGGAACGTCTGATGGAGCTGGGTCCTAATGGCTTCTGCCACCTCCAGTCCTCCAGAGCCCGTTGGAATTGGACGGTGCCTAACCGAGTCATCGGATAGTCAGCCCGCTGTGGTCCTGGGTTTCTGGCCCAGAAGTCCTTGGCTCGTTGGTTGTCTGTCTTGTTGCGTGAAACCCACACGGAGCTGTGCTCCTTGCAGTAGGCGTTCACGTCTTCCTTGTACTGCTCTTGTGCTCGTTCGTATTGAGCGAGCTGCACTCGGTAGATGACGTTGTTGTGAATGGCTTTGTAAGCCGCCGGGATCTGAGGGAGTGTCAGAGCCGCAGCAATGACACCTAGGAAGGCTGTGTTGAGGTTGAGTTTCATGGTTGATGTTTGAGGTCTTAAAGGTCGATGGCTAAGTAGGTGTCCTCTCGGTTGAGGACCCCACGTAGGAGAAGGAGGTCTTCGATCTCTCTCAGTTCCGTCTCGACTGCACTCACCCGATTCATGTCGAGTGGGAATACAGGCGTTTCACGGATGAGCCGCTGTCGTCTGATCAGGAGGTTGATCGTGTCGTTCATGTGTGATGTTCATTTGTTTGTGGTGGTGACGTAGAGGTATGCGGGCTTGGTGCCGAAGTACCAGGGCAACCAACCGCACAGCCAGACGGTGCGTAGCTGTGGGTCGAAGTAGATGGATGCCGACTGATCCAGCGGGTCGTCTTCCTGGTAGGTGAGCTTCAGTGCTCCCTTGACCGGGTAAGTGCAGACGGTGAGCTTCACCTTGTCCTTGCCCTTGGCCAACTCTTCGAGCTGTGCAACTGGGGCTAGTCCTTCCCACCAGGTCAGTAGGAGCGGAGCGTGAAAGAACCACTGGCCGTCGTGCTTGAAGGCGGTGAAGGTGAAGGACGTTTTGCCCTTGGGTTGGATGGCGGATGTCAGCCACTTAGGGAGCATCCACCAGATGGCTGGTGTCTTCATTGGGGTCTGTGTGGCCCTGTGTGGGGCGATAGGTGGACTTGAAGGGGATTCATCCTGTTGCGGAGTGCAACCCCTATAGACAAGCTTTTAGGGGTCACTGAGCCTTGAAGAGGCCTCCTTGGTATCTGAACTCAGAGATGAGCTTGAGCAGCTCGTTGCTCTTTTTGAACCACTCACCCTTCACCCTGTTCTTGCGAAGCACCTTGTGCAGGTAGCCCTCAAAAGCTGCAGCTTCCTCCTCCGAGTCGGTGAAGGCAGCGGCCTCAAGGATGAGCGGATGGGGTGAGCCTGTCAGGTAGCTGTTCAGCCGTTTGCGGATGTTCTTCGAGAAGCCCACCTTGATGTGATCAGGGTCGTTGTTCCAACGGAAGAAGTAGACGCCAGGGGAAGACAGGTTGCCGACCTTTGAGGTGGGTGTTGTCAGTCCTGTGCTCAGCCTGTGCAGTCTTTCTTCTTTCAGCTTCTCCCGATGTCTGATCCTCTTGGTTGCTCCCTTGACGGACGGATGTCCCCGCCTATTGGCGGTTGCTCGTACGTGCTTTGCGCCTGATTTGAGTTTGATCTTGCTCATAGGTGGTGGGTGCCCTCCTTAGGGTTTGATGAGAGTTACCAAGTGCAACCCCCATAGTCGTTTGATTTGACCTCGCTGGCGGCGTGTTCGTGTTTATCCGGCGAAGTGCCGGCACCATTGAGGCGAATACCAAGGAGAGGTCTCGAACCTCTCTGCCCAGCTGGCTGGGTCTTGGTTGTCCCTTTATCGATGGGACTTCGACGGGGCTGATGCCTTCTGTCAGTGACCTTCGCGATCTGTGTCGGTGGTTTCTCCTGATGAGCGGCGTCCTCGCCCCTATTCACATAACCAGGGGGATCGGGTCTCCAATGCCCTTATCGGCCACTCCCGTCGAAGTGGTTATCCCTCACGCGATCACGGCCTGGACGAGGCGCAGGCTGCGCGGAGGGCTCCCTGGGCCCTACCCCTGGTTATTTCCAACCCTCGCTCCCGGACTCTTTGTCCTGCCTCTGCCGAGCATCCCCCGGGTAGTTCTTCCGTTCCCCCGGGTTCTACCTCCGGCTCTACTCAGGGGTTATTCCCCCCGGGCCTTTGGGTCTTGTTTGTATCCCGTCTGTAGTGTGACTTTGGATATACCCAATATGACCCCCTATGGGTAAGAGTGCAACCCCTTTGCACAAAGATGAGCAGGAATACCTAGCGCGGTAAGTCACGCTGTGCTCCCTTGATGCCTGGACTGGCGAGCGAGGAAAGGCAGCCCGTCGTCGTTGGAAGTGCTCCTAGCGAGAGGAGCTACAGCACCCACACCACGCCTTCTTGGCTCGTCGGTACTTGTCCGCTATCCGTACCCAGTCACCACATCCCTCACATCGGAGGTACTTGGGCGGATAGACCCGAGGACCGATGAAGTTCTGAGGTTCTGCCACTGGTGGTGGGTCAATGAGATCCCACTCTTCGTCGGTGACCTCCTGGCATAGGAAGTCTCCGAAGGACATGCCTGGCCAGATCCTCAGTGGCGTCATCTTGTTGGCATCCAGAAGTATCGAAGCTTGCGCTGCATCAGCTCATCTTCACGATCACACTGCAGCCGCCAGAACTCCTTGCGGAACTGGTCACGCCTTGACTCCCATTGCAGTTGAGCTCCCTTGATCTGCTCGGGTGGGTATTGGCTCTCCACCTCTGTGAGCTTCTCTTGCAGGAAGTCGTTGACCACCCAGAAGTTCTGACCGGTGGCTGCATAGAGGCGACACAACGTATTGACCAGAGTTGAAAGGTCACTCCATGTGGAGTTCATCGTGGTCAGGGTTGCTTTGCCCATGTACTCCACTCGATTGCACATGCGACCGAGCATCCACTTCTGCCCGTTGATGTCGTTGCCGGGAGCTTCGGAGAGGGTGACGAGAAAGAGTTCAGCCATAACTAGATAGGTGAGAGAGGTGGGTAGTGGACCTGACAGGCGTGAAAGGTTGAGGCCGCTTGTTGGTTCGTGATCTGTTTGCTTGCAACTGCAAAGAGGAGGCGATCACCAACAGCTGCGCATCTCGGATGGATAGGTGGAGCCAAGGTGATGGCTCCCGTGGATAGGAGGGCGATGAGAGGTGACATTGACCATCAGTTGGTTGAGAACTTCTTGATCAGTCCCTCGAAGAAGTCAGAGGTGAATGACTGGCTGCCCGCTTGGCGTGCAACTACCTCGCCGTCTTCGAAGGCCACGAGTGTTGGGGTTGCAACTACGCCGCTGTCTTTGGCGAAGTCCGTCCACTCACCACAGCACTTGGAGTCGGTGATGGTGATGACGTCTGACCAGCCTTCAACCTTGGAGAGCTGACCCTTCACGTATTGGCAGGGCCTGCAACCTTCTTGAACGAAGAGGTGGATCTGTGGGGTGGCTTTGTTCTGGATGTTCACAGCTGGTTGACCTTGATTTGGTTGACGCTGAATGCGGTGAGGTAGGCGAGGACCTTCGTCTTGTCCCCATCGATGACTGCCTGGTTGAAGGCGTCGATCACTTCGCTGGGTGCAAACTCCTGAGCAAAGGCGGCCAGCTCTTGGAAGCGGTCAGCACCTCCGATGGCTTCGTGAATGAAGGCGACGTCTGATTCGTTCATTGATCAGGCCCCCACCTTTTGGACTTGCCACCACTTGGTGGGTGGTCCATCTGTCACCTCGACGTAGCTCCGAAGCTGTGTCTGACGGATGGCGTGACGAGGGTCGGGCTGTGCCGGCACCTTGATCTGTGCATCGTCGAGTTGGTCCTGGTACTTGTCTCGCTTGAGTGCTGCTTCGACAAGCTCGGCACACATGGCAGAGGCAGACCGGCGGTTGTGCTTGGCCAGGGTCATGACGTCGGCGTAGACGTCGGGCTGGAGGAGGACTTGGACGCGATCGAGGCTGGTAGGCATGGCTAGTAAGTGCAGTCGGTGGAGTTGATGAGAGGTGTAAGGTGCAACCCTTACGGGCAATCAAGAAGCGGGCATCAGGTCTGTGATGTCGGCCACTTCGCAGAGGTGAGTCATGAAGTCTTCGACTTGGTCTTGGCTCATGAAGCGGACCATCTCTTGGAAGGTCAGCTCGTAGTCCAGCTGATCAGCGATGTTCAGCAGGAGTGAGCGGGACTGGGAAGGTGTGCGGGTCATGGGTGGGTTCGCTCCCTTGATGTCTTCATTGTGTACCCAGAGTGCAACCCCTGTCAACACCCTTGCTCGGATCAGTATCTTGAGGGTGTCTTGCGATGCCCCCCGCTGTGCCCGTCAACCCAGTGAGAACCAAGCGGGTGGCAGTGAACATCCCCATGGCCCTCTACGAAGAGGCCGCTGCACTTGCCAGTCATGACCGGCGAACCATCAGCCAGTGGTTCCGTGTGGCTGTTGAAGACGCCATCAAGAACCAGAAGAAGCAGCTGCGTGAAGAGGGAGTCGAACTACCTGAGCCGGCACCTACCTCTGATGAGGGCCGGGTCACCTCCAGTGAGAGCGAGGCAGTGCAGGCAGCACTGAAGGCCAACCCAGAAGACAAGCTCCTCAAGCTGGCTGCCGATGACATCGACGCCTTGGGTGGTGTGAAGAAGGAGAAGCTTCAGAAGCTCAAGCTGCTGATGGAGCTGCTGGATTCCTGAACGTCCCGTCCTTGCAAAGCTCTCCTCACCCCTGCTAGTACAGCTGTACTGACGAGAGGTGTCGGCCTTGGAGGAGTGGGGCTTCGTAGATGACAGAGACCTGGAGTCCTTCAGAGGACACAAGAGCTGTTCGACCTGCCATCACTTCGGATACGTCACCCTCGGCCAATGCCAAGTCCTTGGGTCGTGTCACCTCAGGCAAGGGCTCTTAGCTCCTGGGTCTCCTCCCTTGAAAAGCTGTAAGCACTGGGCCTACTGCTCACAGGTGGATCCCTATGAGGCGATGACGTGACTAGGTCACCTCACTAGAACCAGTGCAGACACCCTCGATTGACTTTGAAGGCTCTGCTCTCTGCCCTTGTCCTCGTTGCATCCGTAGCTGCCCCTGCCCTGGCTCGTGATGGTGAGGTGTTCTTCAGGAAGAAGGGTGCAGTGGAGATAGGACCTGGCACACGTCTTGAGATGGTCGACTGTGATGGAAGCGTCGATGAGAACGGGAACTCAGATGGTGGTCTGACCTGCTCCATCAAGGTCATCAACAACCACGAGGATCCCTATCGGGTGGACAGCGCTCAGTAGGCCGTAACGCCTGTATTTCCAATAGATCTATCTGTCGGCACACACCAGCTGTCGTTGGTGCAGTCAGTTCTCTCTCCCAGTCCAGGTATCCAACACCTCCCAGCCTTTCTCCATCGCTGGGCCGATGATCTCTCGTGTGTACTCGGCGTAGTTCCGGACGTAAGAGGCACCAACTGCCTTACCTACCCGGTGTCCAAGGATCCGCTCACTGACCTCAGTGGTCACACCCGCCTGGGCTAATGCTGTTCGGGTCCCGCTTCGGAGTGAGTGGAGGGTGATGCGTGGCGTGATCCTCTTCACCAACTTGTAGAGGGTTGTCCTGCCTGGTTGTTTGGGTAGGTCTGTTCCCGCCCACTCAGGGAGCAACACCTCGCGGATGCTGTCGGGGTTCTTGACCTGACACCCATGTGATCGGTCGATGCGCAGCCACCTCCCATCGAGGTGAGCTTGCTTTCGTTGGCAGAGCTCGTTCTCCCTCAAGCCCGTGTAGAGCAACACCCGGAGCCACCAGTTACCGGTGTCCCAGATGAGCCTGCACTCCTCAGGTGTTGGTGTCGGGTGTGGTTCACCTGGTGCTGCTGAGACCTCGACCCTGTCCCACACGTTGGCGGTCAGGTAGCCCTGCTTCATCAGGCTCTGGGCAATAGCCCGGCACATGCCGTGTCTTTGGGAGATCGTGCTGGCGGCTAGGCCCTGATCCTTCAGCGTGCGGACATATCTCTGCACGTCTGCAACGGTGACCAGTGCCGGCGCTACATGAGAGATGGGCTTGATGGCTAGGGCTTGGCTGGATGCCTTGGTCTTCGCCGTCATTGGCCTGCCCCTCTTGTCACCTATCCGTTCGTTGTGGATGGCCGCTGCCTGTTGCCAGGTCATCACCTCCTCAAGCTCACCAGGTCCGAAGAGGTCCTCGCCTGTGACCTCCCGCTCCTTGCCGGTGGCTGGGTCGAGTTCGTAGCCGATCTGGGTGGTTGGGATGAATGCTCCCTTGATTCCATTGGCTTTGTCTTTGAGCCGTTGGTAGGCAGCAGGCCACAACCTCAACGCCTTGGCGTGGTCTCTGGTCTGAAGCGATTCCCTGTAGGTCTTGCCATTGTTGGACCGGTACACCGCAAACCACAGGCCCTCTGGCCCATGCACCTGCCTTGGTCCTACTACTCGTCTGCCCATAGGGACTCGGATAGGGACACATTTAGGGACACATGCAATGGTGCCAAACCTGTTGCAGCAACGCAACTCAGCCCTTTTCAATCAATGGGTTTTTTCAACTGACGCAATGCACCGTTCCCTAGCCACGGCTGGAATTCTGAGCCCTTGCCCGGTCCCCAGCGTGAGCTGGGCCGAGATCATCACCTTGACCCTGCCCAACGGCGACAGCCTGCACGGGGAATTGATTGAGCGAAATCCAAACAACGGGACCACAGTTCTGGACCATCCCCAGCTGGGACGGGTGGAAATCACCGCAGAGCAACTCAATCCAGCCACGACCAAGCCCCTTTGGGCCAGCTCGGTCTCCGCCGGTGTGATCGGCAATGAAAAGGATGGCGACAACTCCCTGTCGGTCAGCTTCACGGGAAAAACGCGCTACAAGGACGAACAACAGAAGCTGTCGTTGAGCGACAGTTTTCACTCAAGCAAGTCGAAAGATTCAGAAGAACCACCCTCCATCGATACGGAGAAAGGATCTGCGGAACTCCGCTACGACAAGCCGATCGGCTCCAACCCCGATCTGTTTGCTCTGAGCAGTTACCAATACGACGGCACCAATGATTCCGGGGTGAATACCATTCTGGGGAACATCGGTGTGGCATTCCCGCTGTTGAAGTCAGAAACAACTGAACTCACCATCTCCATTGGTCCGTCGTTGCTATGGAGCGGGGGAGGCATCACCTATTCCAGCGACACGTTTTGCAGCAACAGCCATGGCGGCGCAACGCTGACGGCGGATCTCAGCTGGAAACCATGGCATTAGCTCCAGTTCGGGCTTTAAAACCAGTTCACTACGGTCTCGAATGAGGTTCAACCGGCCAACACCCTCACCGCTGAGGTGCGCTACCACCCCGCAAAGAACAGCAAGTTGTTCACAACATTGCGAGTGCAATCGATTTACCAAAGCATGAACACACCCGAGTTGAACAACACCATCACCGCTCAGGTGGGCGCCGACTTCTCATGACAACACCCATGCTTCACCCCCCGCTGGATGCAGAGCAGATCCGTGCCCTGTTCACCAAGCCTTACGGCAAGCCAGGCCCCACAGCTGCTCAATGGAAGGCGGTCTACGCCAACGACGTGCATTTCACCGATCCAACCCAGGAGCGGCAGGGAATTGACGCTTACATCCTTGCCCAGGATGGTCTGATGCAGCGCTGTGATGACGTTTTCCTGGAAACAGAATCGGTGGTGGTGAATGGTGAGACAGCCTTTGTTGAATGGCGCATGGGCCTCAAAATCAAAGGAATTGAATTCATCTACCCCGGCGCAACCCGGCTCAGCTTCAATCCAGATGGAAAGATCGGGGACCACCGTGATTATTTTGATTTTGTCGGCCCCACGTTCGCTCCGGTGCCCGTGATTGGTGGACTGGTGCGGTGGCTCTACAAACGGTTCGTTGCCTGAACCACGGCCACAGGGCCATCTCTTGATCGGCCCACCGGGCAGCGGAAAGTCCACACTTGCCGCGAACCTCGCTCCACTTCTCCCTGCACGGGTGATCGCCAATGATTCTCTGAGGGAACAGCTATGGGGAGACCCGAAGGTCTAGGGGGCTTGGTCTGAATTGGAGCCCCATCTCCATGGAGCCATCGACAGCGCCGTCGCTGATGGCATCAACGTGATTGTGGATGCGACCTATGCGCAACTCAACTGGCGCCAACGGTTGATGCGCCGAACCCTGGGGGCGCGACACATTCAATGGACCGGCTGGTGGCTGCAGACACCTTTGGATCAGTGCCTGGCCTGGAACCGATCCCGCCAACGTTCCGTTCCAGAGGCCATGATTCATGCAATGCACTGCAGGCTGAGCAGCCCCCCTGACAGGCCAGAACTCAGCGAAGGATTCACAAGTTTGATCCGCCTCAATCCCGCCGGCTCACGCCTCAACGAACAGATCCACCGTGCGATCCAAACCATCCTTACATCGGTCGCCATGAAGAAAGGTGAGCAGGTCATGCACCCCCTGTGGAGTCCCATCAACGTGATTCCAACCGCATCCGTGTCATGAAGCTTGGCGAGCTCTTTCTCGAAGCCATGTCCACCGGCGTGATCACCAACGGAGAGATGGCGTGGGTAACCGCCCGGCAAGATCAATTTTCACGAACTGAGGAAGCTGTTGCGCAACGGCTCGGCCGTTTGATCGATGAAGGCACGATTCAGCTGGGTTGTCGCATGCCCGTGGCCTGATTGATGGCAGGGCTCTGATGACGCGCATGTCCTGCCGCTACACCGGCGATCTGCACTGTTAAGCCGAACATGGGCCCTCAGGTGTGTCGTTGAGCACCGATGCTCCGCCCGATCATGACGGTCGGGGGGAAACCTTTTCACCAACAGATTTGTTGGCCACCGCCCTGGGCACTTGCATCTTGACCGTGATGGGAATCACGGCCAAACGCCGGAACTGGTCTGTCACCGGCGCAGAAGCATCTGTCGAGAAGATCATGACCCAAACAGGGGCCCGCAAGATCGAAACACTTCGGGTGTGGATCACCCTGCCCCAAGGCTTATCGGAGGACCAAATTCAGTTGTTCAGGCGTGTTGCGAAGACTGCCCGGTGAAACGCAATTTGGAGTCATCCATGACGATTGATTTGATCTGGTGCTGATCATCAGCCTTTCTCGCAGGGCGGATTTAAAGCAGAAAGAAGTAGAACAATAAGAGGAAGCACGATGAGACTTCACTTCATACCATTTTGTGTCTTCCGAGAAACCCCCTCGGTGACATTCTTTGATGCTGGAGTTCTTGGAAGCAATGGCACCGACGTGGTCCCACACCATGGCGCCGCTACGTCACCCACGAACCAAGACGGTTCAGAGCAGTACTACCTACGTGCACCGTCATCAGGTAGACAACAACCTTGTACTTGAAGTTTCTCGAACCTTCAAGTTGCTCAATCCGGCTTGGGATCACCCACATCACATCATTCATTTAATCCGAGCGATGGGCGCTCTCCAAATCCCTATCGGCACCTATCACCGCTCCGTGTCCAGCGAAGAAGGAAGCCAGGTTCTGAACCAGTCCATGCGTGATCAGGGATTTGATTACAGAACGGAATTCATCCCCGTAAGGCTTGAAGAACTAGAGCATCTCCTAAAGGCACAAGCAACAATTCCGTGGATATGGAGCTGGAAAGATGGACACATCTGCAGAGACCACGATGCTCAGTGATGGTGCTTACGTCGCCGTGAATGACGGTGCATGCGCTTCACCAAACGTCCGCTAAAGGAACGACCTTCAGCACACTCGAGCTGATTCCAACGCCATCCCAGCCAGGACAGCGCCACGACGATGGCAATGGCGATCAACCAACCCACGAGGACAACGGCTCAAGAGAACAATTCAGAGGCAAAGACTGCTGGACCACAGCTCTTCCTCATTACCAAGATGCGTCTGAACGCAGGTGGTGACGCACTCGCCATCATCGATAGAACAAGTGGTGATGCACTCCAGGCATGCCTCAACCGAATCCCAGGTTCCATCCTTTTGCTGCTCCATAGCCTTCTCAACCGACTAACTGCGTTGTAGGTCGCCAATCGATTGATGTCGCTTCTTCCGTAAAGAGGAGTGAAGGCGACGGTTTTCAGCGCTCACCATCCTGACCAAGGCTGAACTCGAGCAATGCCGCCGTGAGCAAGGTCTTCATCGACTGCAATGCCTCCTGCTCCCTGGGATCAGGGCCCCCTGGCCATTTCTCAAGGTGAAAGTTCACCGAGCGGTGGAGCAGGCGAACAGCTTCAAGGTCCAGATCGAACTGGAGGGTGGGGCGAGGCTCACTCATCTCCCCATTCTCACCAACGACACGTTGACAGCGCAAAAAGAAACAAGGCAGTACATAACTACCAGTAATCAAGAGATGAGCATCGTCAACGCTCCGCCGCCAAGCACCTGGCCGCCGATGGGCTCAGGGCAGCTACGACCGAGCCGTTCGCTGTGGTGTGCCTGACCTGCCAGCACTTTCAGCACACCCTCGCTGAGGAAGGAGTAACTCAGCCAGCTTGCGCTCACCACCAACAGCGCCTCCCCCAGGGGGCACACCTCACGTACCGCTGCCACCAATGGATGCAACGGCTGGAGAAGGAGATCGGCTGGTATCCCGAAGGGACCTAATTCGCCGCCCATCCTCCAGAGCCAACAAAAAGCCCCCTCCGAGGAGGGGGCTTTCCGATTCAGTTGATCTGAATCGTTTGTTGATTCCAGATCAACCGATGGCGGGAGCCTGCAGAGCCACAGGAGTGGACTCAGCAGCAGCCAGGTC